>JAFLSR010000015.1 GCA_022510845.1 Treponema sp. | reverse complement strand
CGCGAATTTTTGTGTTTTTTATTCGCGCAAGCGAATAAAAATGCGAGCCTCGCGAAATGAAACTTGGAAGCAAGGAAAATGTGCAGCATTTTCCTTGCGATGAGGGGTAAGTCGAGGCGGATTTTGCGCGAGTAGGCGGTTTTACCTGATGACAAAATTTAGACATTTTGTGCAGAATTTAAACATAGCGATTTTCTAATGATTTACCGACTGAGATGGGTGCGGGCTATGGGAGGGAGTATTTTTTTTACGCAGGGTTTCGCACCGCTGACGCGGCTTTGAATTGCCTGCTTACTCCCCTACTTCCACGCTTTTGGAAAATGCCATTCTCCTGCATATTTTTTGTCAGAAAAATATTGATATTCGCTGTGAATTTTGGTAGAATGTTTACGATATTTAAAATCGTCCGCACAAACTTTGTGCTTGTTGGCGAGTTAAAAACTTGCGCGGCTGATTTTAACTTTGAGTTTTCAATCGAGGGTTTTCGTTTTGCAAAACTCGTTAGCAACTTGTTGCGGCGCAAGGTAAAACATCGCGGACAAAGTTCGATTGGTTGGCTTTGCCGCATCGCGACAAGTTCTTAACGTGGACAAAGTGCCATCATCGGAAACTGAAGTTTCCTGCGGTGTCGATTTTTTAGAGAGGAATCTTATGACGAAAAATGAAATTCAAGGCGAGTTGCAAAAGAACATCCGGGCATTCGTCTTGTACACGCTTGCAACTTTCATATTGATGGGGCTTTCCGCGCTTGCCGTTTTCTTTTTTGCCAACAAGGGCGAGGAGCAGGTTTTAGTTCCGAATGTCACTGGAAAAAGTCTCACGCGCGCGCTTTTGGAAATGCAGGGAAAGGAACTGTATCCGAAACTCCAACTGCGCTACAGTGATTTGCCGGGCGAAGCGGGACAGGTGCTTTCTCAATCGCCGAGCGCGGGAAGCATCGTAAAGGCAGGTCGCAGGGTTACGCTCGTCGTCAGCCGGGGCGTCGTGATTGACCATTTGGGAAATTATGTCGGAACGAATATCGACACTGTAAAAACAAAATTGGATATGCTTTACGGCGGAGTTGATGCACCTCCCATCACCATCGCGGAGCCAGTTTTCAAACTGGACTCTTCTCCCATCGGAACGATTTTGGAGCAAGAGCCGGCGGAAGGCACGCCGATAACGCAAGGTGTGGAATTGCATTTCGTAGTTTCAAAGGGCGCGTCTGAATCGCTTGTAAGAATTCCGAATTTTTTGGGCAGCACCATTTCGCAGATTTTGGAAGAAATGGGCAAAGTGAATTTGCTTTTTGATTTTCATGGTCACATTGCGAACGCTGGCGAAACCGCCGGAACTGTCGTGAGCCAATCGCTTGCGGCGGAAAGCAGTGTCGCGGAATTTTCACAGATTACGCTGGAAATTGCATTGCCTGCGGCTGGCGCAGTTTTTTCGGGCGACACGATTGTAGAAAATACGCGCGGGCGCAATGAAGCCGAAGTTGCGGGAATGAGCACGAACAATTTTTCGAATGTCAGCTACGGAATTTTTTCATCGGACATCTCGCACTACCCCATCGCAGTTCCTGTAAAGATTGACGCTTATCCGCCAGAAGGCTCGCCATTCACAATCGCTTCGTTCAACCACATCGGCGGAAACATCTCGCTTCCGTATTCTGTGCCGCATGGAACGGTCCTGACGCTCAACGTGCTCAATCAAACGAAGGAGCGTTATACGGTTCAATAATGCAGACCCCAAAAGTTTGTCTTACGCTCACGGAGAGCACAATAGAAAAGAATCTCGCGCTAGTGGAACGCTATCGCAATTACATCGACATCGCGGAATTGCGCGCGGATTATCTTGACGAAGACGAATCGCTTCACATCAGAAAATTTCCGAGGCTCGCGAAACTTCCATGCATTCTGACGATTCGCCGTTTGAGCGATGGCGGAGCATACCGAGCGGGCGAAAGTTCGCGGGCGATACTTTTCGCGCACGCGATGGCGTTTGCAGATGACCAGAACAGAGAAAACAATTTTCAATATGTTGATTTTGAAAACGATTTTTTCGTTTCGAATTTGGAAGACGCGGCGATGGCGTTCGGAACGAGAATCATTCGAAGTTACCACAATATGAAAGAGCCTGTGAGCGGCTTCATAAAACGCTGCAACGAAATGCGACGCACTGGCTACGAAATTCCGAAAATCGCATTTATGCCAAAGAGCCTTGACGACGTGAGAAATCTTTTTTACGAAACGCGCAACTTTTCGGACTACGACCATATTTTGTGCGCGATGGGTTCAATGGGAATTGTTTCAAGAATTCTCGCGCACAAGACGCACTCGTTCCTCACCTACACTTCCGCGGCGGAAGGAAAGAATTCGCTCAAAAACATCGGACACATCGACCCGCTCACGCTTGACCATGTTTACAATTTCAGGAAACTGAACGAGCGCACGGATATTTTCGGCGTGACAGGATGGCCGCTTGAAAAAACCGACAGCCCGAAATTGCACAACGCGGGCTACAAGGTGCATTCGATGAACGCGGTCTACATCCCCCTCCCATCTGCCGACATCCATCAGACAATCAAATTTGCGAACGAAATCGGAATGCGCGGACTTTCCATAACCGTGCCGCACAAAGAAACCGTCATAAGCGATTTGTTTGAAGTGGACGAGCACGTCAAGAAAATCGGCGCGTGCAATACGATTCTTTTGAAAAACAGAGAATGGTGCGGCTACAACACCGACTTTTCCGGATTCGCGAAGGCGCTTTTGGAATTTACCGGGCTTAAAAATTTGCGCCGTAAAAAGGTCGCGATTATCGGGGCGGGAGGGGCATCCCGCGCAATCGCCTGTGCCGTAAAAATTTTGGGAGGCAAGGCGTGCGTCTTCAACCGCACTCATTACCGCGCCGAACAAGTGGCTGACCTTTTTGGCTTTGAATCGGCATCGCTCACCGCGGATTCGCTAGACAAACTGAAAAAATATTCCGACTTGATAATCCAAACAACTTCGGTGGGAATGAATGCCACGGAAATGAGCAATCTTCAAAACGACCCGATTTATTTCTACAAATTCAGCGGAAAAGAAATTCTGTTTGACATCGTTTACACGCCCGAAGTCACGCCGGTTATGCAACGCGCGATGATGGCGGGGTGCAGAGTTTGCAATGGAAGCGAAATGCTAAAGTATCAGGCATACGAGCAATTCAAGATATTTACAGGAGTTGACTATGCTTAGTCAGCAGGAACAAAAGGAACTGGTTGCGCGGACTGCGATTGACTTGCTCATCGAACAGAAAAAAATTTTCAGCGGAATGAAAATCGGGCTTGGCACAGGCTCTACCGCGATGCCTGCCGTGCGCAGGCTTGCAGAGCAAATCGAATGCGGCAGTCTGAAAAACATCCGCGCCGTGGTGACGAGTTTCCAAACGGCGAATCTCTGCGCCGACTTGGGCATTCCGGTTTATTCGATGAATGACCGCGCGATTGGCGGAAGGCTCGATTTGGCAATCGATGGCGCAGACGAAATCGCCCCCGATGGCAGCGTCATCAAAGGAGGGGGCGCGGCATTGCTCCGCGAAAAAATCGTCGCGTACAATTCCAAGATTTTTGTCGTGATTGCGGACTCATCGAAAGTCGTAAAAACGCTCGGAACGAAATTCCCCCTCCCCGTGGAAATCATTGAAGAAGCGCGAGTGCCAGTCACAAACGCAATCGCAAAACTCGGAGGCGAATGCACATTGCGCCAAGGAATCAAAAAGGCAGGGCCTGTCATCACCGACAACGGAAACCAATTGCTCGACGTGCTTTGGAAAAAAGGCGTGAACCCAGCCGCGATGGAAAAGAAAATCAACGCGATTCCAGGCGTGGTGGAAAATGGATTTTTCACGCGCAAAAAGCCGATTGTTTTTGTGGCTGACGAAAAAGGCAAAGTCATCCAACGCGCGATGAATGTCAAGGCAAAATAAAAGCCGTGTTCCCGCCGTTCGAAAAATCTGCCGCGCGAAAAATCTGTCTTGAAATGCTACGCGAACTTGAGCAAAAAAAATCGCTTTGCGGCAATCAGGAATTCTACCGTTTCAAAGGAATGTTCGGCGCGCTTGTCTGCCTTGACGAAAAAGGCACGCAAATAGTTCTTCGCGCTTTTTCCGGCGCGCTTGCAGGCAAATGGAATGTCGCGGGCTTTGTTCCGCCGCTTTTTGACGAAGAAAAATACAACGCGGCAATTTCCATCAACGACAAAAAAATCCACGAACTTTCCGTCGCACCGGAAGGCGAAACTTTCGAACAAAAATCCGCGCGAAAAAAAACGCGAATAAAACTTTGCAACGAAACCTTGCGTCGCATTTACGCGCTTTATAATTTTTTTTGTGCCGACGGAATTGCAAGAAATTTCAGCGACATCGTAAAAGAAAAAATGTACGCAAGTTTTAGGCAATCTGAAAATTCGGAAACGAACAAGACGCGCGAAAAAGCGGAACGCGATGAAAAGCAAAGTTTTTTTATTCCGACCGGCACGGGCGATTGTTGCGCCCCCAAATTGTTGAGTTATGCTTTCGAAAAAAAATTGACTCCGATAAGCCTTGAAGAATTTTTTTGGAACGGAGACGACACGCAAAAAAATTGCGAGGCGCAATTTGAAAATCCGTGCGATGAAAAATGCGGAATAATTTTGCCTGCGATTTTGGGACTAAAAATAATTTACCGCGACGAAAATATCTTGGTAGTAGAAAAGCCGAGCGGCTTGCTTTCCGTTCCGGGGAGGGGCGCAGAAAAACAAGATTGCGTTGTGCGCCGAATGCAGCAACTTTTTCCAAAGACACTCGCGCAGCCTTCCGTGCACCGCCTCGACATGGACACGAGCGGACTTATGGTTTTGGCGTTCGATTCACAAAGCCACAAAAATCTTTCGGAGCAATTCGCGCTCGGCAAAGTCCGAAAAAACTACATCGCCGTTTTGGACGGCATCCCGCAAAACGAAACGCTCGGAATTACACGCGCCACAAAAAACGGACGGTTGGAAATCCGCCACCGCGTAGACATTGAAAACCGTCCGCATCAAATTCAAGACGAAATATATGGAAAACTCGCCGTCACTTTGTGGAAACGCGAGCGCATTTGGAATATGCGCGGCGCACACGGCTCGAACGGACGCGCCGTTACCACGGTGTGCTTTGAACCACTCACCGGGCGCACGCACCAATTGCGCTTTGCCGCCGCAAGCCCGCTTGGACTAAACGCGCCGATAGTTGGCGACAATCTTTACGGCACGGAAGTGCAAGGCGGCAGGCTTCTGCTGCACGCATCGTACTTGAACTTCGCGCATCCAGCCACAGGCGAGCAGATGGAATTTTTTTCCAAACCCGAATTCGAATACTAAAAAAATAAAATGCAAACAACTTCCAAGCGCAAAAAATAAAATTGCATTATTGTGAGTTTCGTGCTATAATATTATTCAAAAATGTGCGTCAAAAAATTCTTCTTTATCTTTATTTCTCTTTTTGCAATAGCATTTCCGCAGGCAACTCAGTCGGACAAAAAGAACATCCTGTATTTTTCCACAAGCAATTCGCGCATCGCGAACTCCCAGTTCTACACGATTTCAAACGCGCTGCCGAACAATTTCAATCTGTATTACCAGTCGCTGGACTACAACTTGCACAATTCAAGATTCCATGACGGGCAAAACGAACATGCTTTTGAATTCTTGGACATTTCTGAATTCGATGCGGTGGTTTTGGACGGCAATTCGGCTTTGGAATTCTCGCAGAAAAACCTAACCGATTTTTTGGGAAAGATTCCGCTCGTCTGCATCGGCACGGACGACCAAAATTTCTTGGACAATGCCGAAAAAATCCCGAACACAAAAATCATCAAAGATGAAATATTCCTTGAAGAAAACATCAAACTCGCGATGACGCTTTTTCCCGACAGGAAAAAAATCGTCTTCATCGGCAGTTCCGACGAGCAAATCGAACTTTGCGAAGCGCAATCAGACAAATACAGAATCGATTCGGAATTCAAGAACGTCTCAAAAATGAGCCAAATGCAAATCGAAGAATATGTTTTGCAACTTGGAAGAAACCCGATAATTTTTTTGCCATCGCCAAAAGACTTGAACGAAAATGCCCTGGATTCGGGGCGCATTCTCGACACGATTTTGGGCAACACCGAAAATCCAATTTTCGTTTGCCACGACATCGGACTGGGCGAAGGCGTTTTGGGCGGATACTTCATTTCCACCGAAGAATTGGGAAATTCCGTCGCGCGCGCGCTTGGAGCGTTTTTTGAAAATCCGATTCAACACACGGTAAGCGCGGACCAAATACAAGCACAGGCGAATTATTTTTTTGATTTTGAGCAAATGCGAGAATTCAAAATCAAACCCAACCTTCTAAATTCAAAGACGATTTTCATCAACAACAATCAGACCAAAAGCACAAGCCAAATTCTTTTGTCGCTGTTCTTTCCGCTCAGCCTGATTTTGCTCGCGGCAATAATCATAGTGATAATCTTTGCAAGAAGAAAAATCAATTTGCAGAAGACATTCCTGAACGAAGAGCGCGTAAAATTGAACATGGTTCTAAGCCAGGGCGACGCGCTTCTTTGGGAATGCGATTTGGATCCCGACAAAAACGACACAATCAAATATTTCAGGGAAGACAGCGAAACAGAAGAAAAATCCATTCCGTCCGAAAACATCATCGAAGGCTGGATTGACCAAGGCATGATTCCTTTGGAATACATCAGCCATTACAACAAAATGATTTCCGACATAAAAAGCGGCAAGGACACCGTTTCCATCGATTTGCCTTTGCAGCAAGAAGACGCGCACACACACCTTATGAACACCGTCTGGAAACACATCGTCTACAAAAATTTGAATCAGCGCAAAGGCAAGTCCATCCGCGCCATCGCCACCGCGATTGACATCACAAACCAAAAATTGGCAGAAGAAAAATACGAAGGCGAAATGTCGTACCGCGCGTTCGTGAACAAAGCCTATCCCGCATACACCCGGCTGAATCTCACCAACAACATCATAATGGAACGAATGATAAACATTCCCGAAATGAAATTGGCGGTAAAGGACAGTACGGCGGACAGCGAACTGCAACTTTTCACGAGAATCACGACAAACAACGGACAAAACCCCGCGCTGCCGGAAGTGCTCAATCGGAAAGTACTGCTCACTTCGTTTATGAACGGCACGCGCTCGCGCGAATGGGATTTTTGCTACCCGTTCGCCAACGGAACGATTCGATGGTATTTGCTGCACACGGAAATCTCCCTCAACCCCTACACCACTTGCGTCGAAGCCAACCTCTATCTGCGCGACATCACCGAACAAAAAATCATGTCCATTTCCAAAGATTCCGTCTTGGACGAAGAAGTCGAATACATCTTGTGGCTGGACCTTTCCAGCGCGAAATGCCATCTGATTCACAAGGCGAACAACGTGGACTGGATTTCAACCAAAGACGAAGAAATGAGCTACGACACGCTCGTCCAAGAAATCGTGAACGACGTGATTTCTCCCAAAGACAGGAACTCGACAGAAGAATTCTTCAAGTTGAAAAACCTCCTGCTAAAACTCCGAGACCAATTCGCCGTGAACTGCACCTTCGAAATCGTTTCCGACAACCTGCGCGTGGCAATCAAACAAATCCGCGCATATTACCTGAACAACACGCAAAGCATAATCTTGTTCATCTGCCGCGACATCACGGACATCACGCTTTTTGAAAAATTGCAGAACGAAAAGCTTTCAAACGCAATCGAGCAGGCAAAGAAGGCGAACGCATCCAAAAGCGACTTCCTTTCGCGGATGAGCCACGATTTGCGCACGCCGATGAACGGCATCATCGGAATGGCGGAACTGGTCGAAGACGAAATCGACAAGCCGCAGGCATTGCGCGAAGACATCCGAAAAATAAAATCCTCGTCAAAATATATGCTTGGACTTTTGAACGACATCCTCGACATGGCGAAAATCGAAAGCGGCAAAATGGAAATCCACAAAAGCCGCCAGAGCGTCGGCGAAATTGTGGAAGCCATCACGACGATGGCAGTGCCGATGTTCGAAGCGAAGAACATAAATTTCTATTGCAATGTAAATCCGCACGACTACAAGAATTTTTTCGTGAACATCGACCGCCTGCATTTGCAGCAAATCATCATGAACCTGCTTTCCAACGCGAGCAAATTCACGCCGAGCGAAGGCCGCGTGGAACTTCTTATGAAAATCCTCGACCGCACGGAAAAAACGCTCAACGTGGAAATCATCGTGAGAGACAACGGCAGCGGAATGTCCAAAGAATTCCAACTCGTCATGTTCGACTCCTTTACGCAGGATGTGAATTCCGTGAACAAAGTCGGAACTGGGCTTGGACTTTCCATCGTGCACAACCTCGTAAAGTTGATGGACGGCACAATCGAATGCGATTCCGCGCCCGGCAAAGGCACTACTTTCAAAATCACGCTCGCGATGGAATTCCTAGAAGAACTCGATGATTCCGCGCCCGAAAAATCCGACGAAAAATCCAAATCGGAACAAAAAATTGAACTCGACGGCAAAAAAATCCTGCTTGTGGAAGACAATCCGCTCAATCAGGAAATCTCGCGGCGCATCCTGCAAAAAAACGGAATGGTGGTCACCATCGCGGGCGACGGCCAAATCGCGCTGGACACATTCTCGCAAAGCGAGCCGAACGCATTCGACTTGATTTTGATGGATGTGATGATGCCAGTGATGGGCGGAATCGAATCGGCGACAAAAATCCGCGCGCTAGAACGCGAAGACGCGAAGAGCATTCCGATTATCGCGCTCACCGCAAACGCCTTCATGGAAGACATTCAAAAGTGCGTGGACGCGGGAATGAACACGCACCTTTCCAAGCCAATAAATCCGGTCTTGCTCATAGACACGATTCGCGAATACCTCGCAAAATAAAAAGCCCGCACAATCGCGGGCTTTTGCGGCATTTTCGCGCGGCTCACATTTCCGCGCTTTCTTCATCTTCGTCCGACTTCTGCCCACGAATCTGCTCAACCCATTCGCTCGTAAGTTCCGCCTGCTCTTCCATATACTTTTTGAAGCCTTTGAGATAACTTTTTTTGTTCTTGTGATGCTTGCTGTAGCGCACTCCAAACTGGCACTGATACTCCCAAACATAGTCAAAATTGCGGATGTTCCTGTTTGAACCGAGATTGCCGTTGTCCCAACTGAACATTCCTCCAAGCAGGATAGTCCATCGCGGGCTGAGCGGAAGTTCCACGTCCAATTTCACGCCAGGCCCCAAATTCCAATACTTAAACTTATCGCTTTTCTGATATTTCAAATGAAGCCCCGGCTCCAAATTAAGGCGCACATAATCTTTTATGCTGAACGTAATGCAAGGCGCGGTAAAGAAATCCATCGACATCACAAGCATCTGCGCAGGGAATTGGCGAACATCTCGGAAATAAAATCGGTACGGATAGTAGAATGCCATGCGCCCCATAAAGTTGAGTTGAAGCCATTCGCTGAAATTCTTCAAATTGTACGACTGGCATTCGTAATAAAGCCCCGCCATCTTGTCGTTCCAAACAAAGTTGCTCACATTGGACTGCTTTTGAATTCGCGTGACACTTGCCCAAGCGACACCGCCATTATTCACAATGCCAAATGCGTCCGCGTCTTTGGTTTTCTTGGCAGTCTTTGCAAACGCGCCCACAAAAAGAGAAAAAAGTGTAGCAAACAAAAGCAATCTTTTCATAAAATTCCTCGCGTCCGCCGCCTTAATTATGATAAAGTTGCAAATTTCTAATCTCAGTGCCGTATTCAACTGGCAATGTCCAATCCAAATACAAAATCGAACCGCGGATGTCCCATTCAGTTACAAAAGTTCCGTAATCCGTGGAGAGCGAAAGCGCATTTTCCGCCACGGAAAAAGTTCCGCTGTACATCTCCGTCATAGGATACAAGTATTCTCTGTTGTCGCCAAAAACTTGAGCAATGGCAATAGTCGCTGTATAAGTATTGTCATCTGCAAAAGTAATTTTGTTTCCAAGATTGTCGCTCCAAGTGCCAAAAAGCGGCGAAGACGGAGCACACGAAGAAAGCACGCACGCCATGAAAATCGCGCAAAGAGAAAAAAGCATCCTAAAAACCATTTTTGAAACTTTTCTTTTCATTATTTCTTTCCTGCCATATAGCTAACATTTTTCGCACTTTCATCGATGCCGGTACGAGTCAATATGTAATATCCACCGCCAGAATCTCCACCTTTTACTTCTATTTTGCCATAGTCCACTCTTCCTTGATACATTCCATTACACGTTACAATTCCGTCCATCGTGCCGTTTTGGCTGGCGTTCGCCGAAGAGTTTGTGTTGCCATTGAGCATAAAGTAATAGCCCAAATTCTTGTCGCCGCCAATATAATAATCGACATAGTCCTTGTACAGCAGAATGGCGCGACCGCCAATTCCGTCCATTTTGGCATTGTAGTCCAAATAGCCATTAACATCACCGTTGATAATTTCAGTACCTATCTTACCCGTGAGGCTCGATGTGGTCAACTTCTTTGACTTTGCATGAGAGCGGTCAACCGTCTTGCACATCTCGTGGATATACTGCCATGCCGAAAGCGCGCCCCAGCCCCAGCCGCGTCCGCAGCGAGTGTTCTTGCCGTCAATATTTATATCAAATGTTTTTATTACGCCGCCTTGAAGCGTAGGAGTGTAGATTACAGAATAATTCGCGCCCTGTTTCAACGAATTCAAAGAAAGCACCTTGTAATAATAAATCTGTCCCACTTTCGCGGATTCGTTTTTGTCCAAATATGAATGCGTTTCCTTGCCGTCATCTAAAATCGGATTCTCGGTAATTTTCCTAAAACCGCTTGTTTCTTTTTCACTGCGATATATATCATAAGCATACGCACCTTCATCGGGAGTTTTCCAAGTGATTTTCACCTTGTGCACACCGTTTGCATTCGCGCCAGACTCTTTGCCAGCACCGTCGGCATTATATAGTCCAATATCTTCCACACGCTCCGCACAAGTAACATAAACCTCTGTGGCTTCATAAGGCGCGGGCGCGAACACATCGGTCATCGCGCTTTTTTCACCATTGTATTCAACTTGGACTTTGTAGTAATCGAAAGCCTTAACAGCCATGTGATATTTTCCTTTAGTACTATCAAAATTAGGAGAAGGAAAAGACCCCGCAACTTCGGTGAAAGAGCCACCAATGAAACCATCTCCATACACAACATAAGTATACTTGTTGGAATAAGAAGTTTTCGCAGGCTTGTTCGGGAAATTCTCGTCGCCAATTACAGGAGCGAAGTATATTTCGTTCTCGGATTGGTTGCCGCGCTTTTTCGTCACTTCCACGACAGAAGGCTTACTCAAAATAAATCCTTCAACAGGCTTCGTATCGTCAGGTCCCGTTTTGGACATAGGACCTTTCAAAATGGCTGTTCCCCCATCTTCGGTTGTCTCTTCCTTGG
Organism: Treponema sp.; assembly: GCA_022510845.1. GTDB lineage: Bacteria > Spirochaetota > Spirochaetia > Treponematales > Treponemataceae > Treponema_D. The sequence continues at coordinate 39,067 of JAFLSR010000015.1, read as the reverse complement.
AAGGCTGGACATAATAATAGTAGTAGACATCTTCTTCCAAACTATTCGAGTCGAGATATTCGAGAGAACCAGAAGTCACTTTGGTCATAGTTTTCATACTGGAATTCTTGGAACTGGTACGATAGACCGTGTAAATATTGGCATCGGCAACAGCCTCCCATCTAATCTTGATGGTTTTTGCCTTGTCGCCGTGCCCCTCTCCTTTTACCACTTCCACAACATCTACAACCTTCGGCGCACCCGGAACCGACGTGTAGCCCAAGCCCACGGGACTTGAAACGCTGACTTCTCCATTGAAACCTACAGAACGAACAGTATAGAAAAAATCCTGCCCACTGTATGAAGCGGCATTATAATCATTATACACAGTTTCACTTGCAGTGACCATACCCACTCTCGTGGAATTAGAACCATCCTCGCGTTCGCTCCGATAGATTTCATAGCGAGAAGCGCCTGAACTTTTGTTCCATTTAACTTCTATGTATTCTTGGTAGTCGCCCGCAGAAGCCTTTGTTCCGGAAGGCGGCAGCAAAAGCATTCCAGCCGAAGAATACACAGGTTCACCTTCATCATAGCCCAAACGAGAATTCCCTGCTATCACACGATAAAAGAATGCGTAGCCATAGTTCTCGTTGTCGCAGTTCAACTCATTGTCTTTGTCGTCAGTTATAATTATGTCCGTATAGGAAGTGCTGTACCAATACCCCGTGTGCTCCAAAGGTTCGTAGTCCGATTCATCGGGTCTTTTCCACTCGCCATTCGTCTTTTCCTTAACAACTGCGCGTTCCAAAACATAATATTCGGCGTTCTGCACTGGCGACCATGAAATGCGAATCTTGTCTTTGAATTCATAAACGCTCACATTGATTTCCAAAGGAGTGCCCAATTTGCCCACTTCCGCCCCGCCCACAAAAAGGTTTCCTAGGTTCGTGGAAGAGCCACTGCGCGACATTGCCACCTTGTCTTGGAAAATATTCGCGCAAGAAACGGCGCACAGGCAGAACAACGCCAAGACCAGCCCAAGCGAGGAATTCAATTTTCTTTTCAAACACATTTCAAACATATTTTAAAATTCCAACAATTACAAAATAAGCAAATCGCCGCCTACAAGCAATATTTCGCAATCAACTCCACGGCTTCTGCGGCATAAGTCCTGCCCGCATAAGTTTCATTTCCTTGAAAGATTGTATCAAGGATTCTTCCACCGTGCAATATCGTCCTTCATCCTTTTTGTCTTTTGCCGCTTTCATATCCTGTCCTCCGCGACGTTTCATCAAACCAAAATCACGCAAGGTTCATTGTAATCTCCAAGCAAAGAATCATGCGTAAGAAAACGCATATCCTCGGCTTTTGCCTGACAGATTAAAATTCTGTCAAACGGGTCATTGTGATGCTGCGCATCCGCTTCCCTCCTTAATGTGGAAAGCAACTTTATATGGTCGGGATGCAAAGGAAGCAAGGTAAAATATGCCTTTTTGCACCGTTCAAGCACATCGTCGCAAGAAATCACCATTTTGTCTGGGTGAATGATATGCTTTATTTCAATTTCCCACAATGAGGCAACACTGAAATAAACATCATTTCCTCCGTCGTCAATGTATGACATTGCCTTCTCGGAAAGTTTTGCGTCTCCGTTCAGATACCAAAGAGCGATATGCGTGTCAAGCAGCAAATTCATGCATTCACCCCGAACATTTCGGCAATTTCATCGTTGCAAAAGTCGATGTCGTCGGGATAGCATAGTTCACCTTTTGCCATACCGAATGAACGAAATGGACGCTTCGGACGTTCTGTTTCATTTTTCAACAACGAAGCCGAAAGGCTGTTTATAATGCTGAGCTTCACATCGTTTCCGAGCGGAGCCAACAACTGCGCATAATATTCAGCTGTTTTTTGTGCAAGCGCATTCATCTTCCGCCTCCTTTTTATGCCGCCGACTACCATTGCAGTTGGTTCGGCAGGCTCACCAACCGCTTTCTACACGGTCATTGAACAGGTCGCGCAAGCGAACGTGTATAAATGACCGCCCTTAAAACCAACCCCCCGCAAACATTTTCCTGCGCCGCTTATTGCCATTCGGCATTCACCGCAATTTCCGGTTGCTTCCCTTTCACAAAATTCTCCGGATGCGCCGGGCGAAATTCTGCAAGTTGCTCTTTCGTGAGCTTCGGACTGTCTTCGTCATAGGTTATCGGGAACGCCATAATCTCGGCAATGCGCTCAGGCGTTAATCTTTCTGATGCTTTCATCATACATCTCCTTGTCGCCTTTGTCCGCGCGACGAGCAGAAACAATCCGCGTCCTTTCACGTTCAGTAAAAGTCGTGACTATCACAAGAACGCCCCTTATACAACCAATCCCAGTATACCTGTCCTCTTGCAACGAATGCGCGGCATCATAACGCACAAGAAAATACGGATCATCAAACACTTCAAGGATTTCGGCAAAACGTATTCCGTGCTTCTTGAAGTTCGCCTCATCCTTTTCGGAATCCCACTCGAACTTTCCGTCATCGCTGATTATTGTCGCCATTCACCGCCCTTAAACCACCCCCGCAAACATTCTCCTGCGCCGCTTATTGCCATTCGGCGGAGTCATTGAGATAGCCACCCTCAACCGCAAATGGGAGTGTCCATCCATTTTCGCTTGCTTTTGACATATCATATGTTTTTGATTTACCGCCATACGTTACATTAATAGTGCCTTTAGTCCTATTTACAGGATAAGTACCTTTGTTCCAAGTCCAAAAATCATCTGTTCCATTAAAATACATAGTTCCAACATTGCCCTGATATGTTATATTCATATTACTCTCTGAAAAATATTGGTTTTGATAAGCTCCTGCCAAACCACCACGCGCTTTTAAAGTTCCATTCACAATTACGGCATAAGCTGTGTTTCCAGATTTTGTAGTATGTGTTGCAACATAATTAGTATAAACAAATGTTAATTTATAATCTGTTCTCGCATTATAACTACTAGTAGATTTCAGCCCATCAATTCCGTTTCCATTGGAGTTACAACCTTTCGTTCCTCTTTCGTTATATATTCCTGTACTCATGCCAATTATTGCCGCTTTTGTAAATTCATCTATCGTTATCTGTCTGTACGCGACTGCGACCTTCTTATTATCATCATCACTTGTAAAGTCGTCAAATCCGGGCGTATACCGCACTTCCACATTGCCGCGAGTAAGGGCGATGGCATAGTAGTGCTTGTAGTCGCGCAGAACTTTGAGCGCACCGCTCGTAGTGCCTGTCCCACCCGCAACGCTCGCCGGATACACGCTTATGCTGTTGCCGTTTCTTGCGGCAGCGATATCTTCTTCGGAATTGGGCGTAATCGTACCCGAATAATCCAAACTGGCAATGTCCACCGCCTTATGCCATGTCGTATCAAGATTGTTGTTGCGGATGTACAGCCGCACACCCGTAGGACCGAGCGCACGCTCATTTGAACTGCCCCAAAGGCTTCCTATGTTGTTCGACCATGTTACGGTTTCGGCATAAGTGTTGCTGCCGCCCTGCTTCGCCGCAAGCCCACTCTGTCTGAGGTTGTCGCTTCTAATGGTGAACAAATAGCCCTTGTTCGCCTGCTCGCCAGTGCTTTCGCTGTCCTTTTTCTTCTTGAGTTCCTCTTCAAGCGAATCGGGCAATGTAAGCCGTTCTTCAAAGCAATTGTATTTTACAATGTATTCATACGCACTGTACCGCTCGTCGTCTTCAGGTTTATATTCGAATGTCGTGGCGTTTGCATCCGTTAAAGTACCACCGCTAAAACTGTTGCTGTCTGTATTTTCCCTATTAGATTTCCTTTTGTAAACTTTCGAAAACAAGCCCGTGCCGATAGCGGCATAATAAGGCTTTTTCCATGTAAGTTTTTGGGTCGTGGTATTTTTCGATTTTTCCGCTTGCAATTCCAAGCCATAGCCCAATGTGGCAGTGGGTGCGGGTTCGGTATCCTCAAGTCTCTTGTACATAACCTTGCCGCCTGTCTCAAGCGCGAGAGACCGTGTCTTAAACTTAAAGTCGCCCTTATCCAGCACAGGCAGAACCACATAGCGGAAAGGCATGCCCCATGAGATTTTGGCTTGCGCTTCCTGATACACCAAAAGTTCTCCATCGTCCCTTGTGGCGGTTACAGGTATTTCCGTATCGGTAAGCGTAAAGCGGTTTCCAGCTAATTTAACACTGGCACCGCCCACTGGCTCTCCAGTATCTGCCAAAAGAACTTTTTCGTCCGAAGCGCCCACATAATATACTACGTCCGTATCTTCCACCGCGCTTTCGGCTTTCACCACGCCACTTGCGTCGTATTCGCTGTACATGAGGCGTTTTACAAGATAGCCACTCGCGCCTTGCACCTCATTCCAAGAAACCCGAACGGAATCCGCCTTGGCTTCATCGGCGGAATTCACCGTTACATCCAAGTCCGCGGGACCCAAAACGTTCACCGGCTCGAGATCGCTCGAAACACTGTCCACTTTGCTGTGCGCCGTTACCACCACATTCGCAGTGCTTCCAGCAAGAGTCGCATTGTCATAGCCATAAGGCTTTTCTATCGTAATTTTGAATTCGGGCGCTTCATACGCAACATTAACCTTCGCGCCGGAAGCCGAAACAGAATCGGATGTCCAGCCCTTGCCGTCTTTCGTAATTTTAAATTGTTCTCCACCGCCAAATTTATCTTTCTCGCCGAGTGTAACGGTGTACCTTTCTGCCGCCGTCACGCTTTCGAACAAAATCGTAACGGAATCATAGGCGAGCCTGCTCGTATCGAACGAAACTTTCGGTGTGCCCAAGACTTCGGCCTTCAAGTTGCTCGATGCGGAATACGCGCCGCTTTCTTCATCTATGACTTTGAGGAAATAGTAATAAGTGCAGTTGCCATCCACAGTTTTATCGGGATACTCAAAAGTCTCAGTTTCGGGCGGATCTTCTGCGTATTTGTCCGCTTCTATCAAAGTAATTGTTTTTTCGGTCGTGGGGTCAAGCACTCCGTCTTTTACCTCTGTCCTTACAACATCATACCTGAAGCCTTTTTTGATGCTAGAAACAATCTTAAGGTCAACATGGTCTTGGTAGCCATCCTGCAATTCCAAATCCGCTTCCGGCATGTCCGCTCTGTTCATTACAAGCATTTCGCCTATTGCGCTTACGCTGTCCAGAACCTTGCATTCTTCGTTGTCGGCATCCCTCACTACGCCGTCCACGACATCATTGATAGTCGCGTCCTTCGTGACGATATAAAGCGTGTAGGTATATATGCCGGTCTCGCCATCGCTCAAGGCATCTTTTCCATTGCCGAATTTAACTGTATAGGGAGTGAAGGCTTTAAGGCTGTCAAAGAAACATTTTTCGTTCTCTCCAGTTCTGCCGCTTTCAAGCCAACTATCTGTAGGACTCTCGCTTTCAGTCCAAGGCTTGCGGCTCTGCTTGATAGCGAATTTGTACCTTTCCGCAGTGCCCAAATCATCCCAACTGGCACTCAACTCAAACGATGCGGAAACGACAACGACTTTTTCTCCGTCTTTCGAAAGACTCCTTTTCAAATCGCTTCCATATTTAAATTCCGGATGCTTGCTCTTCCAGCCTTCGGCTGTAGTTGCCTTATCAGTATCTGTAGAGGATTCGCTCGTATACTGCTTGTCTTCGGGACACACAACCTTACTGTAAGTGATGTCCGCGGCCGAACGAATTCTATATGTATATTCTGTTCCTCCGCTCATGCTACCCAGGCTGTTCGCCCCATCATCAAACCATTTGATTACTTTGCCAGGCGTGTAGCTCGTGTTTGGATTCGTATAATAATCGAGGCTAGGAGGCGTGGTTTCTCCGTTGTAATACAAGGTAATCTCAGGTTTGTAATCTCCGTTTGCGACTTTGCGAGTAATCTTGAAGCAAAGCGGATAATCCACGTCTTGTTTTTCAGTCTGATTCTCTTTAGTTTCGGTATTCACCTTCACCATTTCCGGAAGCGTGATGTAAATCCATACGCCTTTCGAGGACTCTCCTTGCGAAGCATGGAACACAGGCGCAACAGGCATATATGAAGTGAGTGTGTTTCTATCAACTACAGGACTTTGCTCCGTGGCACTACTGTCTTTAGTGATATAAGCGGCTACCCAAAATTGATATTCCGTACTAGCCGCCAAATTGGTAAATTTGTGTTTATAGCCCGAGCGCAATTCTTCACCAGAGGCTCGCAATGTAACGGATTTGATTTCGCCACCACCGGTTTTTGGCTGGCAAAACACTTCAAAGACCAAATCGCTTTCGTAATTGTCGCTGCCATCCATTCCGCGGGCGTTTTCCATAAACCAAGAGATGGTCGCATCAAATTCATTCACCTCGCCGCCGCTGATGACCGGCTGCGCAAGCGAAGTGCCCCTCGCGGTTGCGGAAAACGCGGAAACAGTGCCATTGTATTTTACAGCGCGAACCTTGTAATACAAAGTTCTTCCCGCGCTCACAACTTCATCAAACGCGGTTGTTTGTGCCGTGCCGACCTGGACAAATTCGGCAGTAGAACTCGTGGCGCACCAAATCTCATAATAACTAGCACCCGAAACAGGAAACCATTCAAGCGAAATTTTTCGCTTATAGCCGTTAGTGGCCCTTACATTGGTTGGCGCGGAAAAAGCCGCCTGGCCTGTGACTGCCCTTCCGCCATCCACATTTGGGTCAAAACTAGTTAAATCCTTGCACGAACTGAAAAACGCAGACGAAAAGACCACGCAGGAAACGAGAAATGCTTTTACGAATACAGACGGTTTAAAAAAACTCAAGGAAACCCCTCTCATATTACCCCCCCCCTGTATAAAAGAACGTCAAAAAGTTTGCAAACGAAAAATCGATTTTTCGCCACAATGATTTCTATATTTTAGACAAATTTTGGGTTTCTGTCAAGCATTTTTGGGAAAAAAATGGCGGCAGGGAAAAAGCCGTGTTTGGACAACGCGCCGCGCTCAATATTGCAGTCGGGCGGAGGCAGGCATTTTCGGTGCTTTAACCACCGAAAACGGCATTGTCTTTGCGGTCATTGAGCCTGCCACACAGTCATTGGTTCTATCGCACGGTCATTGAGCCTGCCGAAATGACCGTGCGGCGATTTTTCCGCGAAGCAGGAAAATTCGAAATTTAATCCAGTGTTCCATTTTCGACGCTGAATTAAAACATTTTTAACAATATTTAACGCATATTTTGGCAAAAACTGAAACAGTGTGTCCGAAGAGTTGAAATAGCGTATTCTAACAGTTAAATAAGACTGTTTTAACGATTAAAACACGCTTATTTAACTGTTAAAACAGTCTATCCGAAGAGTTAAAATAGCCTATTCTAACGGTTAAATAAGGCTGTTTTAACTCTTAAAACACGCTTATTTAACCGTTAAAACAGCCTGTCCGAAGCGTTAAAACAGTCTGTTTTCATTCTTCGGACACTGTGATTTCGGGGAAAGAGCCGTGCTTGCCCCACTTCCGCTCAATCGCCCACAGGCGTTCCGCAGCCTTGGTGCTCGGCTTCCCAAGCCTGCGCCGCGCGGAGGATTTTCACTTCGTCGAACATCGCGCCCACGAACTGGATTCCTACTGGCATTCCTTCCGCCGATGCGCCCGCCGGAACGGAAAGGCTCGGGATTCGCGCGAGATTCACGAACGTGGTGAAAAGGTCGCTCAAATACATTTCAAGCGGATTGTCCACTTTCTGCCCCAGTTTGAACGCGGGGGTGGGACACGTTGGGCATAGAACCAAATCATAGTTTTTGAAAAGGTCGGACATTTCGCGCTGAATTCGAGCGCGCACCGTCATTCCCTTTTTGTAAGTGTCGCCCGAAAACTGTTCGGAGAGGACATAGTTTCCCACGATGATTCTCCGCTTCACTTCAGGGCCGAATCCAGCCGAGCGCGTTTCCACGTAAAGCTCATCGTAGCCCTTGCCGTTGTCCACGCGGCTTCCGTAGCGGATGCCGTCGAATCGGCTCAAATTCGAAGCCGCCTCGCTCAAAGCAATCACATAATACGAAGCGATTGCCGCATCCAAGATTGGCATATCCACCACTTCGATTTTCGCTCCCTTCTGTTCGAACCATTTCCGAGTTTTTTCGAACACCGCGCCCACATCGGGGGAAAGCCCCTTGTTTTCCAAAAACTGTCTTGGAATGGCGATTTTCATTTGCGAGAATTCCTGCTCCGAAAGCGGACGCAGTTCCAAAAGAGAGTCCGATTCGGGAAGAGCCGCGCTAGTGTCGTCGTAGAAATCCGCGCCCGATGCGGCAGCCAAAACCGCGGCGATGTCCTGCGGCGTGTGCGCGATGATTCCCACCTGGTCAAGCGAAGAGCCGTATGCCACCACGCCCCACCTGCTCAAAACGCCGTAAGTGGGTTTGAGACCATAAACTCCGCAATAACTCGCGGGCAAGCGAACAGAGCCGCCTGTTTCCGTGCCCAGGGCAAAAATCGCCTGATTCGCAGCCACGGCAGCCGTGCTTCCGCCCGAAGAGCCGCCCGAAACGTATTCGCGGTTTATCGGGTTTCGCGTAGGGCCGTAAATCGAATATTCGGTGGAACTTCCCATCGCAAATTCGTCCTGGTTGCAGCGTCCGAGCGGAATCGCGCCCGCCGCCTTGAGCCGCGAAATCACCGTGGCATCGTAAGGCGCGACATAGCCTTCGAGGATTTTCGAAGCGCAAGTGAGGGATTTTCCGCGGACGGAAATGTTGTCCTTGTTGGCGAACGGCAGCCCCAAAAGCGGCTTCTTTTGGAAAAGCGCATCCAAAGAGCCTTCTTTGCGTGCCGCGTCGATTTCGGCATCCGCCGCCTGCGCAAGCGAAACCGCGTCGTCGTACATTTCCAAAAACGCGTTCAGAGGAAGCGCGGAGTTCTTGTCCGCCTCGAAAGTCTCGATTGATTTTTTTACGAGTGATTCGCTCGTGATTTCACCCGACTTCAATTTCAAAATCGCTTCGACTATGTTCATATCATTTTTCCCGAATATTAACCATAAAATCAAGCGCCGCAGGAAACTTCAGTTTCCGAGGACGTTTGATTCGTCTGCGCAAGCAACTTTTGTTGCGGCGCGGACAGTAAATAAGCGAGCTTTACAAAGTAAAACTCGTGTTGAAAATGCGCGCGCCATTTCAGCGCGTGTTTTCAACTATATTAACTATATAATATAACTCTCAAATGAAAAAAAACCTACGATTTTTTGTCACGCCCCTTCACCCAACACTTTCGGTACTTGGAAGTAACCGTCCATAAAATTCGGTGAAACTTTCTTCACGTCGGGGATTTCGAGGCCTGCCACGATTTCATCGGCGCGAAGTTTTTCGCTTTGCGTGGAAGGATATGCATCGTAGGGGTTTTCGCTGTCATCGAACTTTGAAAGAATCTCAAAATACGATACGATTTCGTCGAGATGCTTTTTCAAAGTGGGCAAATCCATGCTTTCCGGAGAAAGCCGCGAAAGATACAAAAGTTTTTCGAGAGTATCTTCGTCAATAGTTTTTTCCATGCTGAACATTCTAGCAACTTTGCGCAAAAGTTTCAAGTTTTTTCATTATATAAAACGTTGTTTCGCAATGGTTACCGCAAATATTTTCGCGTTTTCGAAGAATGCGCCAAAACTCGCGGAGACAAAAATCCGCAAAGGGCTTCCCCAAAATAAAATGACTGCATTTTTCCATACTCTTGACTTTTTGTCTGCATTCAACTAACATCGCCATTTATGGACGCAACTCCGATTTCAAATGATGCGCTCACGCTTGAGCGCAAGAAATTCCACAAGACGCTTTTCGGAATCGTAACGCCGATAATGGTGCAGAACCTGCTCATCGCCGCAGTGAGCGCGGCCGATGTGGTTATGCTCGGATTCGTGGGGCAGACGGCAATCGCGGCGGCGTCGCTTGCAAACTACATTCAATTCGTTTCTTTTCTTTTTTATACGGGGCTTTCTTCGGGCGTGATAATGCTCGCCGCGCAATATTGGGGAAAAAGCGACACGCATTCCATCGAAACGATTTTCGGAATCGGCGCGAAACTTTCCGCCGCGGTGGGAATGATTTTCGCGCTCCTTTCGGGATTCGCTCCCGAATTTTTGATGCGGATTTTCACGAACGATTCGGAACTGATTTTGGAGGGCGCGAAATATTTGCGCATCGTGGCAATCTCGCACCTGTGCCTTTCCGTCTCTTCGATTTATCAAGCCACGCTGAAAAGCATCGAGCGCGTGAAAACCGTAACCGTGATTACGACCACCGCGCTTTTGCTGAACATTTTTGGGAACGCGGTCTTCATCTTCGGACTTTTCGGCGCGCCCAAACTCGGCATTCGCGGAGTGGCTTTGGCAACGACAATCGCGCGCATTATCGAAGTGGTGCTTTGCGTCATCGCCGCCGCGCACATAAAAACGCCCCGCTTCAACATGGCATGCCTTTTCAGAAAAAACAAAATCCTATTCAAGGACTTCATCAAATATTCGCTTCCAGCCATCGGAAACGAAACTGTTTGGGGCGCGGGTTGGGCGACTTACGCCGTGATTATGGGACACTTGAGCGCGGACTTGGTGGCGGCGAATTCCATCGTGAACGCGCTTCGCAATTTGGCAACAATCGCGTGCTTTGGAATGGCTTACGGCGGCGCGATTTTGATTGGAAAAGAAATAGGGGCTGCGGAATACGATGTGGCCAAACGGAACGCGTCGCGCCTTGTGCGAATCACGATTCTTTCGGGGCTTGCAGGCGCCGTGATTTTGGCGATTTGCCGCCCGCTTCTTTTCAGGATGGCAGATTTGAGGCCCGCCGCCCGCGAAATGCTCACGCCGCTTTTGTACATAAATTGCCTTTCGGTGCTGGGCGCTTCGATAAACACTGTCTTGATTGCGGGGATTTTCCGCGCGGGCGGCGACGCGAAATTCGGATTCATCTTGGACACGATAATGATGTGGGCAATTTCGATTCCGGCAGGATTGGTTGCGGCGTTCGTATTGAAGTTGCCGCCCATCGCGGTCTACTTTGTCCTCTACATCGACGAGTGGCTCAAAATGGCAGTCCCAGTGGCGCACTACAAAAGCGGAAAATGGCTCAAAAACATCACGCGCGATTTTTCGCAGGAAAAGCCTGCGTGAGCGAAAAGCAGCGCGGGTTCTGCAAAGAAACAAAGCAAAAAAGAGTTGCAAGATTCCTGCAACTCTTTTTATTTTGCAAACTCAATTCAAACTTGTAGGAAATTTCGATTATTCAGAAATATCTTTTCCGAAATACTTTTGCGAAATCGCCGAAAGCGTACCTTCTGCGCGAAGTTCTTCAATCGCTTTGTTTATCGCGGCTTTGAGTGTTTCCGTTTCCTTTCCTTTTCGAACTGGAATCGCTACTTGCGATGCTTCTTCTGTGAGCGCGACGATTTTCACATTCGCTTTGGGATGCTCTTTGAAGTAGTCCATAAAACTCACTTCGGCATTGAGCGTGGCATCTGCGCGTCCGTGCTCCACAAGTTGAATCGTTTCTTCGAGCGTGTCGATTGTGATGACGTTCGCGCCGAAACTTTCTGCCAAATCCGCGTAGGTGCTGCCGAGCGAATTCGTGGAAACTTTTCCATTCAAATCTTTGAAAGTCTTTATATCCGAATTGTCGCTTCGCACAACGAGCGCGGTGCGAATGTATCCATAGGGAATGGAAAAGTCATATTTTTGTTCGCGCTCTGGAGTGATTTCCACGCCGTTCAGCGCGATGTCGTAACGCTTTGAATCCATTCCCGCGAAAATTCCGTCCCATTCAACTTCCGCGAATTTCGCGCGGACTCCGAGTTTTTGCGCGATTGCTTTGGCAACTTCCACATCGAACCCGACAAGTTCATCGCTCTCATCGTGATAAGTCCACGGTGCCCAAACGCCTTCCATCGCGACCGTGATTTCTCCGCGCTGCTTGATTTGTTCGAGCAAATCAAGCGAAGATTTTTTTTGGCAAGAACAAAGCAAAGCCGCAACAGAAAAAAGTCCTGCGACAAAAATCAAATTCAAGAAATTCTTTTTCATCATATTCTCCTTAAATAGTTGCGTTGCACACAAAATATATGCGAGTTCAAATTGAGGCGCGAAATTTTCAAGGCAAAATCCAACGTGCGCATTTTTGCGAAACGCATTCACACAATTTTATCTTACATTTTTTTTAAATAAAAGTCTATCGATTTAAAATCGAATTCAAAAATTCTTTTGTGCGCGGCTTCTGTGGCGATGAAAAAAATTCTTTTGTCGCGCCGCTTTCCACTATTTGTCCGTCTTCGATGAAAACGGTTTGCGTGGAAATGTTTTTCGCGAAAATCATCTCATGCGTAACAACAATCATTGTCATTCCTTCTTCGGCAAGCGAGCGCATCACTTCGAGCACTTCGCCCGTGAGTTCGGGATCGAGCGCGCTCGTAGGCTCGTCAAAGAAAATGATTTCGGGATTGCAGGCAAGCGCGCGCGCAATCGCAAGCCTTTGCTGTTGGCCGCCCGAAAGTTCGTGCGGATAGTTTTCGATTTTTTCGGAAAGCCCCACGCGCGCCAAAAGTTTTTTTCCTATTTCGGATGCGTCGTCTTTTTTCATTTTTCGCGCGACGGTCAAAGCGAGCGTGATGTTTTCGAGCGCGTTTTTGTTTTGGAACAAATTGTAGTTCTGAAAAACGAATCCTGTTTTTTGGCGAAAACGCCTTATGCTTTTTTTGTTCGCCGAATTCATCTTCAATTCCATTCCATCGAAATTCAAGATTCCTTCGTCAGCCTTTTCCAAAAAATTCAGGCAGCGCAAAAGAGTCGTCTTTCCGCCGCCGCTCGGTCCGATGATTGCCACAACGTCTCCGCGCTTCACCTGCAAATCGATTCCGTTCAAAATCAAATTTGAGCCGAAAGATTTTTTTACGCCTCGCGCCTGAAAAACAAAATCCGACATTTTCATTTCCTCACTTTGTTTTTGCCACAGTGATGTCATTAAAATTAAGCACCGAAGAAAATCTCAATTTTCGAGGATGCTTAATTCGCCCGCGTTGAGCAACTCGTTGCGTCGCGGGCAGTTCAATAAACGAGTTTTTGTCGCAAGGCAAAGCCTTGCTTACCGAGTTTTTTGTTTGCTCGCACTGCTCACATTTTTGTTCGCTACGCTACCAAAAACCACAAAAACTCGAAGTTAAAGTTGCCACACTATTTCTGTGGCAATTTTAAACATTGCTTATAATTTTTAGTTGTCGATTTTAGTTTTTAAATTTCAACGCAGGGCGTTGGCGTATGAAGCCTCCGCACAAATCATTCTTTGTTTTCCATCATTTCGACCATTTTCGTGAATACGGGTTTGGGATTTCTGTCGCGGTCGAAAGGAAGGGGTCTTCCATAGCCCGGGAAAAAAGAATTCACCCAAGAATTCCTGTCGGTATAGCCCCAAAAAATATAGGTGTCCACATTCGGCTCGGTCAAAACCAAATCCATCAAATCGAGGAACATTTGTTCTTGATGCGCGAGACTTTCTTCTGTAGGCGGAAGCGGCACGCGAATGTCAACTTCGGTGAACGAAACTTTTAGCCCCAATTCAGCATAACGCCTGATGTTCGCGCGAATTTTTTCTTTGTCAAAATAGCCGTCTTCTGCCAAATGCAATTGGCAGCCAATTCCGTCAATCGGAACGCCTTTTTCGACGAGGCCTTTTATAAATTCGTATTGCGCATCCGACTTGGCATATCCGGCGTTTTCATTGTTGTAGTCGTTCAAAATCAGGCGCGCTTTAGGATCGATTTTTCGCGCAAGCGTGAACGCATATTCGTAAATTTCTTCGCTAAATGTGTCGTACCAAAAAGTTTTTCGGAACGAACCATCTTCTTCAAAAATTTCGTTCGCCACATCGTATTCGTAAATTCTGCCTTTGTATTGCGTCATCAAAGTGGTGATTTGCTCTTCCAAAAGCGCGCGCAGAACTTCGGGGTCTTTTTCCGAAGTCAAATAATTCGGATTGCCCTGATGCCAAATGAATGTGTGACCGCGAACGCGCATTTTATTTTTTTCAGCCAAATCGAGAACCATGTTCATATCGTTGAAATTCCACAATTTTTTTGTGGGATGAATTTCCGACCATTTAAACATATTTTCCGTAACGAGCGCGCTAAAAGTTTCCGCAGTGAAGTCGCCGTTTTCACCAAGCACATCACCGATTTTCACGGCATAGCCAAAATTGACTTTTGCCTTTCGCGCAATGTCGGCAGGAGTTTTCGGCTTCGAGCAAGAGAAGAGCGTCGCTACAAAAATCAAGACAAAAAAAATCAAAGATATTTTTTTCATATTTCCTCCCAATAAAAACACCGCGTTAGCGGACGTGCATGGATGCACGGAATCGCAGATTTGCCGCAACGCGGAAATCTGCAAGATGAAAAAGTACACGGATGTACTTTTTCATACTCCTAATAAAAACACCGCGTTAGCAGACATAAATATTTTAATACAGTTTTTTTCCAAATGTCAAATTTATTTGAAAATTTTATCGAAAATGTTTATCAGAAAGAATCCATTTCCTCACTTTGTTTTTGCCACAGTGATACTAAGTTTTTTTTCGCCAAAATGCTGAAGACGAGTGAGCACCGTGCAGAACACAAGATAAATCAGGGCGACTTCGATGTAAAGCGCGAGCGGCTCGTAAGTGCGAGCGACAATTCTCTGCGTTGCCATGAACATTTCTGCCACGGTGATGTTCGCGGCAAGCGAAGTTTCTTTTACCATCGCAATCAGCGAATTGGAAAGCGGGGGGAACGCAGTGCGGAACGCCTGCGGCAAAACGATGTGCCATATTATCTGAGGATAACTCATCCCGACGCAATAGCCCGCTTCGATTTGCCCGGGGCTGACGCTTTCAAACGCGGCCCGCATAGTTTCGGCGGAGTACGCGCCCTCATTGAACGCAAAGACGAAAATCGCCGCGGGAATCGGGTCAATCATAATTCCGAGATTCGGCAGTCCGTAGAACACGACATAGAGTTGCACCAAAATCGGCGTGCCGCGAGTGACCCAAATGTAAAACCGCGAAATCGTTTTAAAAACCCGCACATTGGCAAACTGAATCAGCGCGACGAAAATTCCGATTATCAGCGAAAGCGAGAACGAAACAATTGTAAGCGGAATCGTGATTTTTATTCCAGGAATCAGAATCTTAAAAAACGAATCAGTCAGAATGTTCCAAAGTCGTTCATTCATAAATTTAAATATAACGAATTTTCAAAAAATATACAAACAATTAAAGTCGGCAACGCGAGTTTTCGCTTCGCCGCGAAACAGCGTTTTCAGACAAAGCGTTTTTATTTTATAGTCACCGTAGTGCCTGGCGCGACAGATTTCGTGATGAAGGTATTCCCGCCAATTACGCACCCCTCCCCAATCACTGTGTCGCCGCCCAAAATTGACGCGCCCGAATAAATCGTTACGTTGTCTTCAATCGTGGGATGCCGCTTTACGCCCTTTAAACTTTGGCCGCCGTTCGTGCTCAGCGCGCCCAAAGTTACGCCTTGATAGATTTTGACACGCTCGCCGATTACTGTAGTTTCGCCGATGACGATTCCAGTTCCGTGGTCAATGAAAAAATATTTTCCGATTGTCGCGCCTGGATGGATGTCGATTCCCGTGCGGCTGTGCGCGAACTCAGTCAAAATGCGCGGAATGAGAGGAACGCCCAAAGCGAAAATCTCGTGCGCGAGGCGATTCACCGTGATGGCATAAAACCCGGGATACGACAAAATGATTTCGGTTTTGTCGAACGCGGCAGGGTCTCCTTCAAAAGCCGCCTGCAAGTCCGTTTCCAAAAATTCCCGGACGCGCGGAATCTTTTCAAAAAATTCCTGCGTGATTTTTCGCGCTTTTTCCTGCAACTCACCTTCATCAAAATTCTTTGCATCGTGCGCCGAAGAATTTTCATGGAACTTTTTCAACGCCAAAAAAATCTGTCTGTCCAAAATCAGCATCACTTCGCGACACAAAACCGAAATATAAATTTCCATATCGCTTGCCTTGAAATCGCGCTCGTGAAAAAATCCGGGAAAAACAATCCGAAAGAATTTTTCAATCAGGCTTTCAATCAAAGCCACGTCAAGTTCCACTTCGTCGTTCGCCTTGTTTATGAAAAAATTCTCTTTTTTGTAATGCGACAAAATTTCACGAATCGCGCGGTTTTCAACCTGTCCAGATTTTCCCGACATAGAATCATTCTAGCAAATTTTCGTATTTTGTTAAAGTACCGCGCCGCTTTGCGTTTTGCCGCAATTCAACATTTTTCAGTTGTCGCTAATTTTTTCGCTTCGGCGATTGCAAGAATTCATTCAAAGGTGTAAAATATAGTGATGATTTTTTTTCAAAAAACAAAATGCTTTTTTCCGATATTTTTTTGCGCGGCATTTTTTTTGATTTCATGCAATCAAAAAAACGCGCCGGAACAAATTTCTCCCGCATCCGATGAAGTTGTGTTTTTGGAAAAAAGCAATTCGGTTTTTGAATGGTTCAGCATCACGCGCGACGGCTTTGAAAGAATCGAGCGTCCGCAAAAGGCACCCCCCGTCATAAAAAAGCCATGGACAGAAGCGTTGAGAATTTCTTACATGGCGCAGGCGGCGGAAAATTCTCCGCTTGATTTGGATGCGAAATCCGCGCCGAAAATTTTCGCGCTTGTCAATCGCCTTGGCGTGATTGCATTTGGAGCAGAAGAGAATAAAATTTTCAAAGACGATTCAATTTTTGCAAACCGCTCCGCCGAAAAGATTGTTTTTATGAACGGCGTTCCCGTGATTTCGGTTTACAAGAATTCTTTTTTCAATGAAAAGATTTCAGCGCACGAAATGTTCCGCCCTTTTTTGGTGCAACTCGCACAGGATTCGGGCGTGTTCTTTCCGATTCTGACTTATGAAAATCTCGCGCTCGACGAAAAAACTCAGGTGAACGATTTTTGTTGGAACGGCACGCAATGGTTTTGCTCAACAAAGTCCAGCGACGAAAACGAAACCAAATTCGAGTATTTGAAATTCCGCCCCGAAACCACGCTGATTTCGATTTCGCCCGAAAAGAATTTTCTTTTGATTGAAGAATCCGATGAAGATGAATTTCGCGCGCAGCGTCGTCCGCACAGATTTTCCTACGCGCCAGAGCGAGTCAAAGAATTGTTGGAAAATCTTCCGGACGATTTCAATTTTTACGCCGAATGCAAAATCGCTTCCGGCCCCACCCCGCGCGAATATCTGCACGGCAGGGTTTCAAGCGGCGCAATGCGGAAAGCCACAGTGCAAATCAGCGACACATGGATAGCCGCGCTTTTTGAAGACGGCACGATGTTTTTGAACGGCGCGCTTTACGGTCGGAAAATTCTGAACGGCGGAAAACCAATCGCGTTGCGCTTGCCAAAACTTCCGGAAGGATATGTTTATTCAGATTTTGGAATTTCGGGGACGCAATTTTTTGCCGCATGGGAAGAAAGCGAATTTTTCAAAACTGGACGCGCGGGCTTTATAAAAGTTGACTTGGGAAAAATCCTTTACTAGGCTAAACCGCGGCGAACAAACGCTTGCAAAAACTCGCGCGCTTTTCAACGATGATTTTGCACGCGCGAATTTTTGAAGAAAATTACAATGCCGCAAAATCGATTTTTTGCAATGCCTCAATTGTCTGCTCGTAAAGCGCGAAAAGTTCGCTTGTGTTCGCTTGGACGAACGCCGTGTCGCCTTGCCGGGCGGCGTGCTCGCATTTTTCTGCGAGGTCGCCAAGTTGCATCGCCCCCACCATACGCGCGTTTGATTTGAGCCCGTGCACGCGGATTTTGTAGTTTTCCCAATCATGCTTTTCAAAAAATCCAGTAATCGCGGAAACGTTGTCGGCTTTTTGTTCGACGAACATATTCACCATATCCTGATACATTTCCTTGTCGTCCATGGAAAATTCCATTCCACGCGCCGTATCAATTTTGATTTCTGCCATAAATACGAACCCCGCGCCTGCACAAGCAGGCAACTAAAAAAAATGTATGAATTTATAGCAAGCCAACGGCCTGCACGCAAAATCTCATTCCGAAACGGCCGCTCCCGGCAGCCCGATGTCTTTCCGGAAAAACATTCCTTCAAACTTCACCGCTTCCAACGCCGCGTAGGATTTTTTCCATGCTTCGTCAAATGTTGCCGCCGTCGTGCAAACAGCGAGAACGCGCCCGCCGCTTGTCGCCATTTTTTCTTCGGACGAATCCGTTTCAACTGCACCAGCCACGAAAATTTTCGCGCCGTTTTTCTGCAAGATTTCTTTGTCGATGGAAATCGGAACGCCTTTTTTGTATGAGCCTGGATAGCCGCCGGAAACCACTACAGGCGCAACCGCGAATTCGTTTTTCCAGTTCAGTTTGAATTCGCCAAGATTCCCGTCCGCAATCGCTTGGCACATTTTCGCAAAGTCAAAGTCCATGAGCGGAAGCACGGCCTGAGTTTCGGGGTCGCCAAGGCGGACATTGTATTCCAAAAGTTTTGGGCCATCCTGCGTTATCATCACGCCAAAGAAAATGAATCCGCGGTAGTCGAATTTTTCCGCAATCAAGCCTTCCAATGTGGGGCGCAAAATGTTTTCTTCGAACTGCCTCATAATTTCAGGCGTCACATCGGAAAGAGGACACACTGCGCCCATGCCGCCCGTGTTCGGTCCTCGCGCTCCATCGTTCAAACGCTTGTGGTCGCGTGCTGACAAAAAAGGAACTATCGTAGCCGCGCCCCTTTTGATTGAATTTTCATCGACGCTCACCGCCGCCAAAACCGACATTTCGATTCCGGAAAGATAATCTTCTACGACGATTTTTTTTCCAGCGTTACCAACTCGCCCTGAATTCATAATGTCGTCCACTGCCGCAAGAGCCTCTTCGAGAGTCTTTGACACCACAACGCCCTTTCCTGCCGCAAGCCCGTCGGCTTTGATTACGATTGGCGCGCCATGATTTTTGATGTATTCTTCCGCCGCCGCCTGCTCGCAAAATGTTTCGCTTGCCGCGCTTGCAACACGATATTTTTTCATAAAGGCTTTCGCAAAATCCTTGCTGGCTTCAAGTTGCGCGGCGGCCTTTTTCGCGCCGACACACGGAATTCCTGCCGCCCAAAATTCATCCGCCAAACCTTCGGCAAGCGGGTCTTCCGGGCCTATCACGGCAAGCGAGCAGCCTTCTTTTTTTGCGATTTCAATATACGAGTCCGAGCCAGATTCGGGAAGCGGAACATTCCGACATTTTTTTTCGTTGCGAGTGCCGCCGTTTCCTGGCACGCACAAAACTTCTTCCACCAAATCACTTTGAGCAAGCCGCCATGCGATTGCGTGCTCCCGTCCGCCTGAACCAATAACGATGATTTTTTGCATTTTATTATTGTAAAACAAAAAGTTTTTTTTTTCAATAGTTGAATTCTCCGCAAAAAAAGCGCGGCAAATTTCCATCGAATCGAAATTCAAAACAAATCCCCGCATCAAACTTCAACATTCACTGGAAAAAATCGCGTTTTGGAGTTACAATGTTTTTATGGAAATTGTCTTTTTGTTTGCCGCGATTCTGCTCATAATTTTCGCGCTTTCGTATTTCGCCTTTTTCAAGCGAAAGTCAAAAAAAACTGCGGAAAAAGAGCCATCGCGCCCCACGCTTGTAAACTGCCCGCTTTGCGGCCTCCCCCTTCTAAAAGGGCAAAACATAATAAGCAAAGTTTACCGTCCAATGAATGTCCCAGACCAGCGATGCACGGTGAGCGGATGCCCGAATTGCTTTCCGGTTTGCAAGGCGGGGGTAAAACGGATTTGTCCTGTGTGCGCGAAAACCGTTCCTCAAGACGGCTATTTGGTTTCGCGGCTTTTCAACAGGACGCAAGGGAAAAAGCACGTTATGATTGTGGGCTGCAATCAATGCCTGCACAACGAAGTCAAATGATTTGCAGCGCGAATTTCGCTTGAACAACTTGAAAAGAATTGCTATAATGAAAAACACTTTAGCGCGACAAAACCAATATTTTTCGATGGCGAATCTTCAACTTGGCGAACGCATAAAACCATTTTGAAAGAAGCGCAAGTCACTGTCGCAAAACTTGCGGTCAAAGACTTTTGCCGCCCATAGGAGTTTTTTATGAAAAAATTTTTCTTGATTTTCCTTGCGATTTTCGCGGTAGGCAGCCTCGCCTTTGCCGACACTGCCGCAGAAAATTATCTTTCGCATTTAGAGCAACTTGTGAACAGCATCGAAGCGGACGCAAAAAACAAAGACATTTCAAACATCGCACTTTATGAATCAACAAAGGCAACGATTGACGCGGAACGCGCGACGGTTACGCTTTCGCTTTTGCAGCGGTTTTCGGACTGGCGTTTGACTAGCCGTTATGACAGCGCACATTCAAAACTTGTCGCGCATTCAAAAACATCAAATGTTTCAACAAAAGCAGAAGAGGTAAAAGAAAAAGCAAGCGAAGCGTTGGATTCTGCGAAAACCTCCGCAAGCGAAAAAATAGATTCCGCAAAAACCGAAGCAAGCACGAAGGCAAAAGAATTGGAAAATCTTGCGCGAGAAAAAATCGACCAAGCGATTGGCTCAAAAACCGAAGAAATCTCAGGCAAGGTCAGCGCGAAGGCGGAGGAACTGGAAAACGCCGCCAAAGAAAAAGCCGGAGCGGTAAAAGAAGAAGCCGCAGAAAAAATTCAGAGCGGCACTACAAAAGCCACGAATTTCCTAAACGGAATCCTCAACAAAAACGAATCCGAAAAAAACAAGGAATAGTTTTCGGATTATTCAGCGGCAAATCGCGCCGCAAGCCATGCGAGTTTTTTGCTTTTTCTTGCAAAAAACTCGCATTTTTTTTGCGCAAATTTCTTGCGCCGTTTTCAATGGTGAAAAAGCCGGATTCCCGTGAACGCCATCGCAATGCCGTGCTCGTCGCAGGCTTGAATCACCGCGTCGTCACGGATTGAGCCGCCCGGCTGCGCGATTACGCTTGCGCCGGATTTTGCCGCGCGTTCAACATTGTCGCCGAACGGAAAAAATGCGTCGCTTCCCACGGCAACATCGCGATTTTTCGAAATCCATTCGCGCTTTTCGGTTTCCGTAAACACGCTCGGCTTTTCGGCGAAAATTTTCTGCCACTTTCCTTCGGCAAGAACGTCGTCGAATTCCGCGCTCGTGTAAACATCAATCGCATTGTCGCGGTCGGCGCGTTTGATTCCTTCGATGAATTTCAAATCCAAAACTTTCGGGCACTGCCTGAGCCACCACTTGTCGGCTTTGTCGCCCGCAAGCCGCGTGCAGTGAACTCGGCTTTGCTGACCCGCGCCTATTCCGATGGCTTGCCCGTCTTTGACATAGCAGACGCTGTTCGACTGCGTGTATTTGAGGACGATGAGCGAAATCACCAAATTGCGTTTTTCTTCTTCGGAAAAATTCTTGTTTTTAGTCACAACATTTTCGAGGCAGGATGAATCGATTTTCAAAAAATTATGTCCCTGTTCGAACGTTATTCCGAAAACTTGCTTGCGCTCCAATTCCGGCGGAACGAAATTTTCATCGATTTGAATTATGCAATACGCGCCCTTTTTTTTGGCACGAAGAATTTCAAGCGCGTCCGCATCATAAGAAGGCGCGATTATTCCGTCCGAAACTTCCTTCGCAATTAAAAGGGCGGTGGCTTTGTCGCACGAATCCGAAAGCGCGATGAAGTCTCCGAAACTCGACATCCTGTCCGCGCCACGCGCGCGAGCATAGGCACAAGCAAGCGGCGTAAGTTCGACATCGCCAGTAAAATAGATTTTTTTCAAAGTTTCTGAAAGCGGGATTCCCACCGCCGCGCCCGCAGGAGAAACGTGCTTGAAACTCGTAGCCGCAGGAAGGCCGGTGGCTTCCTTCAATTCTTTTACAAGCTGCCAGCCATTGAGCGCGTCAAGCAAATTGATGTAGCCAGGGCGACCGTTCAAGACGGTAATCGGCAGTTCTCCATTTTCAACAAAAACCCGCGCAGGCTTTTGGTTCGGGTTGCATCCGTATTTCAATTCCAATTCTTTCATAAAATAATTGTAAAAAAAAATTCGTCTTTTTGCAAGTGCAAAAAATTTTTGACTTTGAAAGATTTTTTTGCCTTGAAAATCTGCCAAAAAAACATACCTTAATAGCGAGGTGAAAAATGCAAAACAAAAATTTTACATTCGCAAGTCGAACATTGCTCGTCGCATCGTGCCTTGCGATGTTGCTTGGCGGCTGCTCGATTCTAAAAAACGAAGAACGCGCTTCTTTGAAAATCGTCAATTGGAACGCGCAGACTTTTTTTGACGCGAACAATGACGGCATCGAATATTCCAATTTCCAAAAATCGAAAAAATGGGACGAGGCGGCATACAAAGGGCGACTGAAAAAACTTTGCGACACAATCAAATTTCTCGATGGCGATGTCGTGATTCTTGAGGAAATCGAAAACGAAGGAATTTTGCACGATATTTCAAACGCGCTTGCGGGCGAAAGCTGGAATCCAAAAAAAGTCTATCGCTACGGCTGCTTTTCAAAAAAGAAAAATTCTGCGATTGGCTGCGCCGTGATTTCTCGCTACGAACTTTGTGATTTGAAAATCCATTCCCTTGATGTCCGCGTGGAAAACTCGCGCGCGCCTTCGATGCGCCCGCTTATAGAAGTTGATTTGTTCGCCACAAAAAAACTGCGCGACGAAAAAAAATCGCGTGTGCTAAAAATTTTCGTAAATCATTGGAAATCAAAATCGGGCGGAGAAGAAGAATCGAAAATTTGGCGGAGATGGCAAGAAGCACTTTTGGCGCAAAAAATTTCCGAGGCGCAAAGCCAATCTCCATTGCCCGCGATAATATGCGCAGGCGACTTCAACCAAGACATAAGCGAATTCGATTTTTCTGATGCCAGCGCGGGCGAAAGCATTGTTTTGGAAAAGCGCGGTTCGGAAAAACGCCGCGATTTTTCCAATGCGCCGAACATCGAATTTGCGAGATTCGATTCCCAAGAAAAAATTCTTGTCTATTCTCCGTGGCTTGATTTTTCGGGCGAAGAAGGCAGTTATTTTTTCCGCGATGAATGGGAACGAATCGACCATTTTTTTACTTGCGGGCAAATCGCGCTCAAAGAATTTTCGCCACAAACTTCCGGCGCGTGGGCTTACGATGACGGACGGCCAAAATCTTTCCAAATCTATTCATTGAGCGGCTACTCCGACCATTTGCCCATCGTATGCACCGTGGAATTTTAGAAAAAAGCGAAATTGCGTGGCACGAAAATCATCGGAGATGCGGGCGAAGAAAGGGCTGCGCAATTTTATTGCGAAAGCGGCTTTGAAATCGTGGCGAGAAATTTCCGATGCAAGCACGGCGAAATCGATATAATCGCGCAAAAAGGCGAAATCCTCGTTTTTGCGGAAGTGAAAACCCTTCCCGGCGGCGATTTTGAAACGCTCGCGCACGAATTGGATTTTAGAAAACGCCGAAGAATCATAGAAAGTGCTAAATGTTTTTTGAAAAATCATCGAAAATATAATAACAACATCGTGCGTTTTGATGCGGTTGTGGTGGATATGCCGGGCATTGCGCCGGTTTATCTTATTGAAAACGCATTTTCGGAAAATTAGAAATGGGCACTTTTTTAGAATTCGACATTCAGAAAAATTACGACCAAGAAACACAAAATATTTCCCCACGCCTTTTGGAGTTGCGCACGAAAATTCACGACGTAAATTATCTTGACAACGCAATCAACCGAATCGCCTACATTTTGAGCAAAAATCTTATTGACAATTCCGAAGAATTGCAGTTAAATTCAGAAGAATACTGATTCATGCAGGGTTTCATGCCTCGACGCTTCGCGTCGTAACAAAGACATAAAATCCGACTGCAACACCTTATTAGGTCAACATGCGCCAACGCTGTGCGTCGGGGTTTGTTGATTTCTTTGGATGAGATTTATGGGAAGAAGCGAAAGACGGCACAGGTCGCGCGGGAAAAACTGGGGCGAAAACCGCCAGCGCGGCGAAACACGGCGTTTTTTTAACGCAGAAGAAATTGCCAAAAATGAAAGCGCAATCCGCGAATTCAAAGCGCGCGAAAACATTTGCCCCGCTTGCGGCAAATCCATTTCAGACATTTCGGAAGCCATCGCCGACAAATCCTCAGGGCTTCCCATGCATTTTGACTGCGTTCTGGAAAAACTTCGCGCTTCGGAAAATCCGCGCGCAGGGCAGCAACTGGCGTACATTGGCCAAGGCCGATTCGCCGTCATAAGTTATGCAAACGCGCACGACGCCAAGAGCTTCAAAATCGAAAAAATCATCGAATGGGAAGACAAGAACGCTTCGATTTCTTGGCGTGGCGAAATGGCGGATTTGTATTCAAAAGTAAAATAATTTTAAATAAATAATAAAAAACGGCAACGGAAATAACGTTGCCGTTTTTTATTTCGAGTTTTCTACTAAAACTCGCCTATTCACTGCGCGTTTCTCGCTTCGCGGGCAAATGCGCCGTTTTCGGAAACCGAAGTTTCTTGCAACGGCGCATTTTTAGCAATCCTACAGAGAAGCGTGGCAGGTGCGCGCGATTACGTCGTCCTGCTGTTCCTTTGTAAGGTTGATGAAGCGCACGGCATAGCCTGAAACGCGCACGGTGAAGTTCGCGTACTCGGGCTTTTCGGGATGCGCCTGGCAATCCTTGAGTTTTTCCACTCCAAAGACGTTCACGTTGAGGTGATGCGCGCCTTTTTCGAAGTAGCCGTCCATCACGCTTACGAGGTTTGAAACACGCTCGTTTTCGTCGTGTCCAAGCGCGCTCGGGTTGATTGTCTGCGTGTTCGAAATTCCGTCAAGCGCGTATTCGTAAGGCACTTTTGCAACAGAGTTGAGCGACTTTACGAGACCCTTGGTTTCCGCGCCGTAAGAAGGATTCGCGCCCGGGCTGAACGGCTCGTGAGCCTTGCGTCCGTCCGGGAGAGCGCCAGTGGCTTTTCCGTACACAACGTTCGATGTAATCGTAAGAATCGAAGTTGAATGCTCGGCGTTGCGGTATGTCGGATGCTTTTTGATTTTCGCCATGAAATCCTTCAAAAGCCATTTTGCAATTTCGTCCGCGCGGTCGTCGTCCTGGCCGTAGCGCGGGAAATCGCCCTGGATTTCGAAATCGCTTGCAAGCCCCTGCTCGTCGCGAATGACTTTGACTTTCGCATATTTGATTGCGGAAAGCGAATCCACGACATGGCTGAATCCCGCAATTCCCGTCGCGAACGAGCGGCGAACATCCGTATCGATGAGAGCCATTTCCGCCGCCTCGTAGTAATACTTGTCGTGCATATAATGAATCGCGTTGAGGCAGTTGACATAAAGCCCCGCAAGCCATTCAAGCATGATGTCGTATTTTTTCATCACTTCGTCATAGTCGAGATATTCCGAAGTAATCGGCGCAATCTCGGGTCCAACCTGCGCATAGGGCGTAAGTCCCGCGCCTTCGTCCTTTCCGCCGTTGATGGCGTACAAAAGCGCCTTCGCCAAATTCGCGCGCGCTCCGAAGAACTGCATCTCTTTTCCAGTTTCCGTGGCGGAAACGCAGCAGCAGATTGAATAGTCGTCGCCCCAAATCGGCCGCATCACATCGTCGTTCTCATACTGAATCGAAGAAGTATCGATGGAAATTTTCGCCGCGTATCGGCGGAAATTTTCGGGCAAGCGTTTTGAATAGCAGACCGTGATGTTCGGCTCGGGGCTTGGTCCCATGTTTTCAAGCGTGTGCAAAAAGCGGAAGTCGTTTTTGGTAACCAAACTGCGTCCATCCACTCCGAGTCCTGCCACTTCGAGCGTAGCCCAAATCGGGTCGCCAGAGAAAAGCTGGTTGTAAGATTCGATTCGCGCGAAACGAACCATGCGGAATTTCATTACGATGTGATCAACAAGTTCCTGCGCCTCTTCTTCGGTCAAAGTGCCGTTTTTGATGTCGCGTTCGATGTAGATGTCGAGGAAGGTTGAAATGCGTCCGACTGACATCGCCGCGCCATTCTGAGTTTTGATTGCCGCCAAATAGCCGAAGTAGAGCCACTGGAAAGCCTCGCGCGCGTTGCGGGCAGGCTTTGAAATGTCGTAGCCGTAAATCGCCGCCATCGCCTTGATTCCTTTGAGCGCTTTGATTTGCTCGGCGATTTCTTCGCGCTGGCGAATGATTTCTTCCGACATCGTGCCGTTTCCGCAGTTCGCCAAATCCTTTTGCTTCGCTTCCATGATGAAATCAATGCCATAAAGCGCGACACGGCGATAGTCGCCGACGATTCGTCCGCGTCCGTAGGTGTCCGGCAAACCGGTGAGGATGTGCGCACTGCGCGCCTTGCGGATTTCGGGAGTGTAGACATCGAAAACCGCGTCATTGTGAGTTTTGTGATATTCGGTGAAAATCTTGTGCAGTTCTTCGCTTGGCTTGTAGCCATACATCGCGCAAGACTGTTCAGCCATCTTGATTCCGCCGTAAGGCATGAAGGCGCGCTTCAAAGGCTTGTCCGTCTGAAGTCCGACAACTTTTTCCAAATCCTTGCCTTCGGGACAAATATAACCCGCAGGATGCGAAGTGAGGCCTGTAACTACATCCGTGTCCAAATCCAAAACGCCCGAACGCTTTACCGTAACCGTGGTAACTTCGCCGGTCTTCTTGTTCTTTTTGGTTTCGGTAACTTCCACAACTTTGTTATGCTCGGCCTTTTGCAGTTTTTGCAGTTCGTCGAACAATTTCTGCGTCGCTCCGGTAGGACCCGCCAAAAACGCCGAGTCACCATCGTAGGGCGTATAGTTTAATTGAATAAATTCACGGACATTGATTTCGTCCTGCCAAAGGCGGCCGGCCTTAAAACCAGCCCACTCTTCCCTTAGAGCCATAAAAACCTCCATTATATTTTAGGTTGCGAACAACCTGCGCATCAAAAACTTCGGGAACGCGCTGATTCCCCTTACTTAAAGTATAACCTCATTTCGCTTTTAAATCAATATATTTTTTGGAAAAAATTGCATAAAATTAAATTGTATTCAATTGAATATGAGAAGATGTGCGAGTGCGGGTGCGGAATTAAAATTTAATAAAGGATTTTTCTAATTATAATCATGGAGCATTTCGCTCGCTCTTCGCAACAAGTTGCTCAAGCGAACGAAACCGGGCTTGCTCCGGGGTTCGCCGTCCAGCGGCTCCGTTGCCTTGCGGCAACCGCTGCGCGCCCTCCGCATCCCTTGCGCTGACCATAGGCCTGCGCGAGTTTTGCGAAGCATTTTGGCTCAAACAAAACCGCTGTCGCGATGAAAAGTTTTTGAAAAAACATTTCATTGCGACAGTTTCCGCGTCTTCGAATTTATGCGGTGATTTTTTTGAACGCCTCCAATTCCGCGTCCGCGTGGTTCAAGCCGCGCTCTTCCGCCTTGCTGATTTCAGCGAGCATTTTTTTGTAGTCGTTCGGGATTATTTTCTTGAAGCGCGGAACGAATTCCTTCCAATTTTCAAGAATGTTTTTCGCAACCTGCGAGCCGGTTTCTTCTGCGTGGCGATGAATCAACTCGCGCAAATTCGATTCGTCGTGCTCATCGGAGATTTCTTCCATCAGGACGAGTTGGCCGTTCAACTTTTTATAGAGTTCATGCTTTTCGTCCAAAATGTACGCGATGCCGCCCGACATTCCCGCCGCGACGTTTTTGCCGGTTTCTCCCAAAATCACGACTGTGCCGCCTGTCATATATTCGAGGGCGTGGTCGCCGCATCCTTCAACCACGGCGGTTGCTCCGCTGTTGCGCACGCAGAACCTTTCGCCCGCCTTGCCGTTGATGAAGGCTTGGCCGCCTGTCGCACCGAAAAGCGCGACATTCCCGATGATGATGTTTTCGTCCGACTTGTATTCGGCATCCTGCGGCGTGCGCACTACGATTTTTCCGCCGCTCAAACCTTTGCCCAAATAGTCGTTGGCATCGCCTTCCAAATTCAGCGCGAGGCCTTTCGGAATGAACGCGCCGAATGACTGGCCTGCCCCTCCCTTCACGTTCAGGGTGAACGCGCTTTCGCAAATCGCGCCGCCGAACTGCCTTTGGATTTCGCTTCCCAAAATCGTGCCGAACGTCCTGTCCGTGCTTTGGATTTTTATCGGCGACGAAGTGACTTCCAATTTCTTTTCGAAAAATTCTTTGTTCGATTCCGCGGAATTTTTGCCGCGCTTCGTTTCGCGAACGTCATTCTTTTTCAGCAACTTTTCGAATTCGGGCAAGAGGATTTTTTCGTCCAATGTTGAATTCAATTTGAAATCGAAAACATCCTGCGGATTGAAATGTATTTCGCTTTGTTCGGCAGAATTTTCGCGCGAAAGGATTCTGCTCATGTCCAAAACACCAGCGCGGCTTGCAGGGAGTTTTTCTTTTATCTTGAGCAAGTCGGAACGTCCGCACATTTCTTCAACGCTGCGCACGCCGAGCCGCGCCATGATTTCGCGCAATTCCTGCGCAATGAAGAGCATGAAGTTTTCGACGTATTCTGCCTTGCCCTTGAATTTTTTTCGCAACGCTTCGTTTTGGGTTGCCACTCCGAACGGGCAGGTGTCCAAGTTGCAGACGCGCATCATCATGCATCCCATCGAAACAAGCGGAGCGGTGGCAAATCCGAATTCCTCCGCGCCAAGCAACGCGGCGATTGCGACATCGCGCCCGCTCATAAGTTTTCCGTCGGTTTCGATTACGACGCGCGAACGCAAGCCGTTTTGAATGAGCGTCTGATGAGTTTCCGCCAAGCCCAATTCCCAAGGCAAGCCCGCATTGTGAATCGAACTGATTGGAGCGGCTCCTGTTCCGCCATCGTGCCCCGAAATCAAAATCACTTGCGCGCCCGCCTTTGCGACTCCAGCCGCAATCGTGCCCACTCCCGCTTCGCTAACGAGTTTTACGGAAATCCGCGCGGCGCGGTTTGCGTTCTTCAAATCGTAAATCAATTCTGCCAAATCTTCGATAGAATAAATGTCGTGATGGGGCGGCGGCGAAATCAGGGAAACTCCCGGCGTGGCGTAGCGAGTGTGCGCAATCCACGGATAGACTTTTTTTCCCGGGAGGTGGCCGCCTTCGCCGGGCTTCGCGCCCTGCGCCATTTTGATTTGGATTTCTTTTGCGGAAAGCAAATATTCTTCCGTAACGCCGAATCGTCCCGAAGCCACTTGCTTTATAGCCGAATTGAATTTCGAGCCAAGTCGTTCGACCTTTTCGCCGCCCTCGCCCGAATTGCTTTTTCCGCCCAAATTGTTCATCGCTTCCGCCATGCATTTGTGCGCCTCTTCGGAAATCGAACCGTAACTCATCGCGCCTGTTTTGAAACGCTTTACGATTTCGCTCGCACTCTCGACTTCTTCAATCGGAATTCCGCCATCGCTGGGGAAATCGAATTCAAGCATCGCGCGGAGCGTGTGCGGATGCTCCGTGGAATCCACGAGACTCGTGTATTCTTTGAACCTTTCGTAATCGCCATTGCGCGTGGCTTCCTGCAAGGCGACAATCGTTTCCGGCGAATACAGATGGTCTTCGCAAGTCGGGCCGCGCCGCATCTTGTGCACGCCCACGCTGTCGAGATGCGAATTGACGGAAAGCCCGAGCGGATCGAACGCCTTGTTGTGATGGAAGTTCACGTCCTCTTCGATTTCTTTGAGCGTGATTCCTCCGACGCGGCTCACCGTGTTCGTAAAATAAATGTCGATTACTTCTTTTGAAATGCCCACGGCTTCGAAAATCTGCGCCGACTGGTAAGACTGCACCGCGCTGATTCCCATCTTTGCCGCAATTTTTACGATGCCGTTCAAAAGCGCGTTGTTGTAGTCATCGATTGCGGTGTGGTAATCTTTGTCCAAAAGTTTTTGGTCAATCAACTCGGCGATGCATTCGTGCGCCAAATAAGGATTGACGGCGCGCGCGCCGTAGCCCAAAATCATCGCAGCCTGATGGACATTCCGCACTTCCGCGCTTTCCAAAATTATCGAAACCGCCGTGCGCTTTTTCGTGCGAATCAAATATTGTTCCACCGCGCTCACTGCGAGAAGAGAAGGAATTGCGACATGGTTTTCGTCCACGCCTCGATCCGAAAGGATGATGATGTTCGCGCCGTTCCTGTAGCCGCGCTCAATCGAAACGAAAAGTTCGTCAAGCGCGTCCTTGAGCGAAGTGTTCTTGTAATACAAAAGCGAAACCGTGGCGGCTTTGAGGCGTTCCGTGTTCAACGCCTTGATTTTTATCATGTCAACGCCGGTCAAAATCGGATTGTTGATTTCGAGCACGCCGCAATTCTTGCCTTGCGCTTCGAGCATATTTCCGTCGCTTCCGCAATAAACCGTAGTGTCAGTGACGATTTTTTCCCGAAGCGAATCAATCGGAGGATTCGTGACTTGCGCGAAGAGCTGCTTGAAATAAGAAAAAAGCGGGGGGTGCTTTTCGCTCATCACGGCGAGGGGGGTGTCCACGCCCATCGCGGCGATTGGCTCGCTTCCGTTTTTCGCCATCGGCAAAATCATTTCGTTCACATCTTCGTAATTCCAGCCGAACGCGCGGTACATTCTGTCGCGCTCTTCCTGCGTGTAGACAGGAATTTTTTTGTTGGGGATTTTGATGTCGTGCAAGTGCACGAGATTTTGGCTGAGCCATTCGCCGTAAGGATGATTGCCCGCATATTCTTTTTTGATTTCTTCGTCGCTGATGATTTTTTTCTGAACCGTGTCAACCAAAAGAATTTTTCCGGGTTCGAGCCGCGACTTTTTCACGATGTTCTTTTCATCGATTTCCAAAACGCCCACTTCGCTTGCAAGAATCAGCCTGCCGTCTTTTGTGACATAGTAGCGGCTTGGGCGCAGCCCATTGCGGTCGAGCGTCGCGCCGAGGATGTCGCCATCGGAAAAAAGAATCGCGGCAGGTCCGTCCCACGGCTCCATCATCGTCGCCCAATAATGATAGAAATCGCGCTTTTCGGCATACATCGCCTTGTCGTTTTTCCAAGGCTCGGGAATGCAAATCATCACGGCGAGCGGAAGCGGCATTCCGTTCATCGTCAAAAATTCCAATGTGTTGTCGAGCATCGCGGAGTCCGAACCGCTTGCGTCAACGGCAGGAAGAATCTTTCGCATTTCCTCTTCGCTCAAATTTTTTGAGGACAAAGTTTCTTCGCGAGTGAGCATTCTGTCCACGTTGCCGCGAATCGTATTGATTTCGCCATTGTGCGCGATGAACCTGTTGGGATGCGCGCGCCGCCAACTTGGAGTGGTGTTCGTGGAAAAACGCGAATGGACGATTGCAAGCGCGGAAGAAAAATCGGGCGACTGGAGGTCGCGGTAGAATGTCCGGAGCTGCTTTACCAAAAACATTCCTTTGTAAACAATCGTGCGGCTCGAAAGGCTTGCCACATAAGTTTCGAATTTTGTCTGTTCGAATTGGCGGCGCAGGATGTAAAGCTTGCGATCAAAGTCCAAGCCTTTTTCCACATCGGAAGGGCGTTGGATGAAGCATTGGAAAATGCTCGGCATACATTCGCGCGCGCGTTCTCCAAGCACATCGGCGTTTATCGGAACTTCGCGCCATGCCAAAAATTTCATTCCCTCTTTTTCGCAGAGATACTCGAACATTTTCTTTGCCTGCGACTGCATCAATTTGTCTTGGGGAAAGAAAAACATTCCGATTCCGTAGTCGCGCTCGCCCGCAAGTTTTATCCCGATTTCGTCCGCCGCCTTCTTGAAAAATTCATGGCTGATTTGCACGAGGATTCCAACGCCATCGCCCGTCTTTCCCTGCGCGTCTTTTCCGGCGCGATGCTCAAGTTTTTCGACAATGGAAAGGGCGTCGTCCACAATCGCGTGCGAGGCGTGCCCGTCGATATTCGCCACCGCTCCGATTCCGCACGAATCATGCTCAAACGAAGGCTCGTACAAAGTTTTAGAATTTCCGTTCATCATCTTCTCCTAGGACTCAAACTCAGTTTGAAGAATCTGGCGACAAGCAAATTGTTCCAGCCGCGCACATATAATCGCAAGTCCGAACGCAAGCGCGAACTTGATTCGACTTTAAACAAAAAAAGGCACAACGGACAAAAATTCTGAAAACGGAATTCCCAAAACCTTTGTCCGCAGCGCCTTTGCCACAGTGGATTTACGATAGCATTTTTTGGAAATTTTGTCAATAGAAATTGGGGAAATTAGAAATATTGTAAATTTAAAAATTCGTGCTATAATAACAAAATGTATAATTTTAAAGTCGGACAAGTGATTTGCTTAAAATCAGATTCTTCAAGGAAAGGCGCTATCACAGCGATTTCCGATGACGGTATTTATTCAGTCTTTATTGATGGGGAAGTCAAAACTTTTTATCCATCGCAACTTCTTGATGTGTCTGACGAGGCGAGGTCGATTATAGAGTTTTCGGATTACACGGACTGTCATACATATATGGCGGCAACAGAAATCCGAGAGCCTAATCGCTCATCTCTTTTTTCTCTTAATTCTGGGAAAATCTCATATATTCCATATCAGTATCGCCCGGTTCTTAAGTTCATAAAATCCGATGAGCCAAGAATATTGATTGCAGACAGTGTAGGTGTAGGAAAGACGATTGAGGCTGAGCTTATACTAAAGGAATTGGAAGCAAGGAAAGACGTTGAATCTGTTGCTATTATCTGTCCGAAGCCATTGATTTCTGAACGGAAATGGGAGGAGGAATTAAAACGCTTTGATGAAGAGTTCATGCCCTTAAATGGCAATGACCTGCGTTTCTGTATTGAAGACACTGACATGAACGGCGATTGGCCGTCGCGTTTTAAGAGGTGCATCATTCCCTATTCGCTTTTTGATGACGAACTTTTGACTGGCATTAAGAAAGGAACGAATACAAAACATAAAGGCTTGCTGTCTTTAGACCCTCCTCCGCATTTTGATTTAGTCATTGTTGATGAGGCACATCATATAAAAAATCCGGCGACAAGCAGAAATAAGGTTGTCAATTATTTTGTCCAAAACGCGGATGCGGCGGTTTTTCTGACCGCAACTCCGCTTGAACTGGGCAACGATGATTTGTTTGTTTTACTCAATTCATTGAGACCTGATTTGATTATTGACAGACCGTCTTTTAATAAGATGCTTGAACCAAATCAGTATATAAATAAGGCAGCATCCGTAATAAGAGGTAAAAAAGATAATTGGCAAAGGGAAGCGGCATCGCTGCTTGAAGAGGCAGAAAACACACAATGGGGAACAAGTGCTTTCCATAACAATCCTGAATTTGAAGAATTAAAACAAAAACTATTGAATCCTAAATTATCAGAAGAAAATCGAGTTCGGTTAATCACCGAAATAGAACAATTAAATACATTCAGTACTATAATCAACAGAACCCGCCGCAGAGACATCGGCAATTTTACTTTGCGCAAGCCTCAGACTGTTCGCTGTGAATTTACTGAACAGCAATACACTTTCTATACCCACTTATTAGAAACAGAAAAAGAAGTCATGCATCTTTTGCATGGTCCAAATGTTGCATTTATGATGAATATGCTTGAGAGGCAATGTTCAAGCTGTATTTTCGGAATGATTCCGCTTCTTGACCAAATAATGAGCAGAAATATATCCGCAATCTTGGAAGCGTACTGTGAGGCAGATGGGGAGATATTAAAAGAAGTCATAGATAAAGTAAAAGACAATTTCATCTCATTAAAACAGGAAGCCGAAAAACTTACGGATAAAGACCCGAAGTTCGAAAGCCTTTTGGACACTATAAAAGAAAAACAAAAAATGGAAAAAAATAAGATAATTATTTTCAGTACATTCAGGCATACATTGTCCTATTTGCTTAAAAAACTTGAAAAAGAGAACTACCGTGTCGCTGTCATACACGGTGATGTTCCGGATGATGAGCGCCGTGCCTTAAGAAAAAGATTTGTCCTTGACAAAGCCGATGAGAACGCATTGGACGTTATGCTTTTTTCGGAAGTCGGTTGTGAAGGCTTGGACTATCAGTTCTGCGATTATATGGTCAACTATGATTTGCCTTGGAATCCTATGAAAGTTGAACAGCGCATAGGTCGTATTGACCGTAATGGCCAGAAAAGCGAAGCCGTTGTCATTGTGAATATGATTACAGAAGGAACTATAGACCAGATTGTCTTTGACCGCTGTTTGATGCGAATCGGTGTCTTTGAAAATTCAATAGGAGACTGTGAGGGGATTCTTGGGGAAATTACAGAAGAAATAGAGCACATTACCAATTCTTTTGAACTGACAAAATCAGAACAGGAATTAAAACTTCAGCAGCTCGCAGACAATAAAATTCGTTTAATCCAGGAAAATGAAAGACTGGAAAATGAACAGTATAATTTGCTTGGAATAAAAATAAATGGAAAAGATTTGGAGGAAGATATTGAAGATGCCACAAACATCTGGTCTTCTCCAAAAGAACTTGAGTTATTAGTAAAATACTATTTAGAGTATATCGGATTAAATCAATTTGAAATTAATACAGACAAAACTTTACATCATCTGCGAATCTCAAAAGAATTAAAAGAAATCTTATTATCTGATTATAAGAAATTAGGTGTCAAAAACACAGGTGCAAACTTGGATTGGAATCGATGGCTCAAAAAAGGCGACCAATATTTAACAATTTCCTTTAATTCTAACGAAAACTCCAGCAATGAAAAATGCACGTTGATAAACGTTCAGCATCCTTTGGTAAGGCAGGCCGCGCAAATAATCGATATATCCAGACCGCGCTATATTTTTATCAAGCCAGACAAATCGGGAACGGATTCTTTTGTCGCAGATAATTCCGAGCATTATTTTATGGTATATCAATGGAAATACTCCGGCATTTCAACAGACACAAAAATTGTGGTTGTTGCGGATTCTCGTGAACTGGAAAGGATCATAGAAAACCAATTGCCACTGGCTACAAATCTGTCTTCCACTCTTAATCCTGCAAGGGATTCATGGGAAAAGTTGAATACAATACATCAAAAAAAGTGGGAATCAGAGAAAGAAAATTTCATAGAAAAGACTCGCAAGATTATCAATTTCAAGAAACGTAGTTTGGAGACCAGTTTCAGGGCTGAAAAACTCTCTGTTGAGGCGACTCTTTCTGAAACAACTGATGATAAAATAAAACTGATGAAAAGAAGTCAATTAGAGCATTGCATTGATAACTATAACCGAAAAGTAAAAGAGCTTGAAGAAAAAATGAATACTGTTGACATTCATTTTAAAACTCTAATATATGGAATTATACAATTGGAGAATCAGTAAAATGGCAAAAAGGGAATCAAAATTTAAAACCATAGAAGAATTGGAGCAAAAAAGACGTTCTTGGGTTAATGAGACCAAAGAACAGAATATGTTTGAGGGAATAAAAAATACCCTGACAAAACTATACACTTCTTCAGGCCATTTTGTTTTTGAACTTTTGCAAAATGCGGAAGATGTTTTCGCCACTTCTGTAAACTTCAAACTTGAAAGTGACAAACTTATTTTTGAGCACAATGGTACACGACAATTTGATATTAATGATATAGATTCTATTACCAGCATAGGTGACAGCACAAAAGAAGATAATGGTAACTCAATTGGAAAATTTGGAATCGGATTTAAATCTGTTTTTGAGTACACGGCATCTCCGGAAATTCATTCTGGCGAGCATCATTTTAAAATCGATGATTTGTTTGTTCCCAAAGTCATTCCCGCGCTCATAAATGCTGACAAAGAAAAGACCGTGATAATTCTTCCATTCAATGGAACACGGGACAAGCAGAAGTGTTATGATGAAATAAATTCTTCTTTACATGATTTGGAAGCCGAAGTCTTATTGTTCTTGCGGAATATAGCGGAAATCAATTGTACAATAGGCACTGAAACGATAATTCTAAAACGCATAGATTCTTGCAAGGAAGATGATTGTCCAAATAATGTATGTCGAATTCTTAGAAAAGTTAAGAAAGGATGCTTCCATGGTAATGTAGTTATGATTGAAAGAGAGCAGCTTTTTTATAAAAGATTTTTTAAATCGATAAAGATTACAGATGAAGATGGCAAAGAAAAAGAAATAACAGTAGCCGTTGCTTTCAAAATGGAATGTACGAAATGGGATAAAAGATGGAAGATAAAGCCAATACTCATGAATGATGCTCCCTGTGGCAGAATATTCACATATTTCCCCTGTAAATCAGAGCAGAAAAGGTTTTGCTTTCATATACACGCACCATTCGCGCTCACTGTCGATAGAGAGAAATTGCGGGAAGACGAGGCAAACAGTTCTGTCATCAAAGAAATCGGCTCGTTGATTTGCGAATCAATGAAAGAACTGAAATCTGATGGACTGGTAGATTTAGACTTGTATAGATCCCTTCCAAATATGGAAGATGATAATAATCTAGGCCAATTCGAAGTCATAAGAGATAAAATCATTGATTTCTTTTTGAACAATCCGTATGTGCTGATGACGGATGGAAGTTATCAAGACGGAAAGAACAAGTTCATTGGTTTTCATAATATCCAGCAACTTTTAAGCGATAAAGATCTTTCAATGCTATATGATTCGGCTCAAACGTTATATTGGGTCAAGAATCCGATGCAAAACAAGAGGGATTACAATTTTCTTATCTCATTGCAAATCAAAGAATATAGAATTGCAGATTTTTTGAGCCAACTGATTGCGATAAAAGGAAAATCCCAAGAGACTTATTCAAACATAATTGGCTTGTTTGAGACCCGAGATGTCTCGTGGTTCGTAAGACTGTATACATTGATGACTTCATCCTGGTGGCGAATTCTTGATGATTTGTCACTGGATTCAATATCTGCCCTGCGTTTGTGCTACTGCAATGACAAGAAACTCTATGCGTTTAAGGATTGTTATTTATCAGGTTCTATTTTGGGCGTTACATCTCAAAGTATTCATTTCGTCAATTCCAAAGTCCTGAACAGCAAACAGACCAAAACTGATTTGAATTATTTTTTTAGAGAAGAGCTGGAAATTGAAGAATACAAAACAACAGATATGGTTCAAGCTCTCTGCAAGGAATTTGAACAGAAGCAGGACAAGTCTTTGAATGATATAGTTGATTTTTATAAAATATATCAGAAAGACAATACTATCGTCGATGTCGTAAAAGAGTATAAGATTCTTTGTTCTGATGAAGGTGTTTGGGGCGATCCCGAGTGGTTTTATTTGCCGGAAGAATTCGGCGGCGATGTAAAAAACCTTTCAATTTATTACGATTATCACAACTCAAGAACTGAAAAATGTTTTATCCATAAGTTAGATCCAGATTATAAAAAACTTTTTAAAAGCGACAAGGAGCTTTCAGATTTTTTGGATTTTCTTAAAGAATTGGGCATAAATACTTCTTTACCTGTTTGGGAAATGTCTTGTAAATACAATCCTTTTTGGTGTCAAATACGAGCAAATTCTGAAAAAGTCTATGGTGGGAATGCTATTAAAACAGATGAAGATTATGAGATACTATATCTAGACAACTTTTTGAGGAGTCCACAGAATGAAGAAGCCTTTGAAATGATTCTGTCATTTTTGCAGAATGCGCTCCAAAAGTGGAGAATATGCACATATAGCTCCGCGCAAAAATATCAAGCAAAGCATTATCCTTCTCATATTGTAGTAGATTTATGCAATAATGCGTGGGTTCTGCAAGTTTCCGATGGAAGGCAATATTTTGAAAAACCAGAAGATGCGTTTTTGTCGCGGATTCCTCATAAGTATAAAAAACAAATCGAAAACCCGAACATAAAAGACTGGTTTCATGCCATCAATTTTGGTAAAAAAGAACGACAGCAAAGTGAACAGCAACAGAAAGAGAATGAGATTCTGGAATCAATCGGTTTGGATATAGGCTTTGTTGACATTATCAGAGAGTTGAAACTCAAAGGTGTCTCAGCAGCATATCTTGAAGATTATATGCAGGCTTTAAAAGAAGATTTGGAATCAAGAATCGAGGACGGCTTCTTTTTAAGTGATGTAATTGACAAGGAACGCATAAAGGACAAAACGAGTGATAACTTCAATTCTGCCAGTGATATTACCTTTGAGAAACGTTATAGAAGTATACGTATAAATAATGGTCAAAAAAAATTAGCCGAACGTTTTTTACGAAGTAATTGCATTGACGGAGACAACGTGCTTCATTGTCAAATATGCAAGAATCGTATGCCCTTTAAGGACAAGAACAATGGAGATTATTTTGAAGTGGTGCAGTTGTTTCATAAGAAGTTAATACAGAAAGAAGTGTTATGGAACTATATTGCGTTATGTCCAGTATGTTCTGCAAAAATGAAAGTCTATTATCAGCCTGACGAAGATAAAAAAAAGGATTTGTATGACAGAATACGACGTAGCCAAAATTCAATAAAACGCTTTAAAGTCAATCTTGATAAGGAAGAAGAAATACTCTTTTCCGATAGGCATATAATTGCATTAAAAAAAATAATTGAGAAATCTAAGAATGATACAGTTTCAGATACAGAGGATATTGAAGAAACTGATGAGTAAAGTGTTTGACAAGAACTTCCTCGCAGAGCAAGAACCACATCCGCCGTTTTGATGGTATGGCATTTTCAATTTTGCCATGCAACATTTGCGGAGAAAACTAATGCACGAAAATTTGTTTTCTTTGTTTTGGTATTTTTTGAAAAGTGGTTTCAAGAGCATAGGGTTTCCATTCTTCATCTAGATTTACGCCCGCGCCAAATCTACTTGATAGATTTCCCCAATCTATTCGATAAACGCGCCCCATTTATCGAATAGATGCACCTCATCTATTCGATAGATTCACTGCATCTATCGAATAGATTCGCCGTGTTTATTCGATAGATTTTCGTAAACTGCCGCGCGCTTCGAGTGGGGTCGTTTTTCAGCATGGACAAAAAAAGGAGACCCGCGCGCCAAAAAAAGCGCAGGCCTCCTCTGTTTTTGTTTTCATAACGGAAAGTCCTTTCCGCGTTTAGGCGGGCGGTTGCCGTAGGCGCGTCCGCCGTTATTCAGACGCACCTACATCCTGCGTCAAGACATCGGATCGGTTTGTCCGGC
>JAFLSR010000014.1 GCA_022510845.1 Treponema sp. | reverse complement strand
CAAAGCGAAATTCTCGAAGTTAAAGTTGCCACAACATTTCTGTGGCAACTTTAAATGTTCTGAATTATTTTTCCAATGGAAACAATTCCGCGCGAATTGAAACTGTGTCTTGATACCAATCAATCAAAAGCGAATAAATTTCGTCTTCGTATCCTTTGAGGCTGGCTTTGAATTTCCACACTGCCGCCGAGTTGAATTTTTCGCGAGGCACTTTGTTTAGCGGAACCCAACTGCCGCCGTACAAAACCGTGAAATTGACTTTGCCTGTGAGGTTCGCTCCAGTTTTGCCGTCGAACGCCGTCATCGAAATAGTGATGGGGCGACTTTCGTTTGCGTGCAGATTTATGTCTAGGATTTTTTCATTGTGCGTAACTTCGAAATTTTCCCACCACACATAAGAGCCGACTACGACTTTTGCGCGATACATTCCGGGCTTCAAAAAAACCGGCTTAATCTTGTAGCTGCGTTCATTTAGGCCGAGCCGCTCGGAAGAAACTCCATTTTTTGCAATCGTGCCTTCTTCAAAAAGCCGTTCGGAATTTTCCACTTGGTCAATCTTGTTTCCGTTTGTAAAAAAAATCGCGCGTGCCTGTATGTCGCTTGCGGGTGCCGTGCTTTGAGGAAGTTTCATTGAAATCGAAACCGGCGTATACCAATTGCGCAATATCGTCCTGTGGATGTGGCCCGCGTTCCAAAGATAGTGGCCCAGCGAATACAAAACGCCTGCTCCCACCAACGCGACAAAAATCGTTTTCCAGATGTCGCGGCGTTTTTTGAATTGCGCGTCTTTGAGCGGCTTTGTGGAAATTATCATTTTTGCCACTTCCACACGAATGGCGTGCGTGTCGTAATTTTTGAGGTATTTTTTTACGATGCGGATTATTGGCTCTACGCTGTTGAAACGGCGGCTCGCCTTTGGCTTCATCATCTTTTTGATGAGGCGTTCGATTTCGCGCGGAATGTCCTTGTTGATTTTTCGGGGTGAAATGTATTTTCCCTTCTTCGCCTTTTCGTACATTTCATCGGGCGTGTTCGCGGTGTAGGGCTTCGTGCCGGTAAGCATTTCATAAAGCATCACGCCGAGCGCGTATATGTCGGCGCGTTTGTCAACCGCGCTTGTGTTTTTGAATTGTTCGGGCGGCATATAACTGGGAGTTCCAAGCATCACGCCCTTTTCTTTTTCGTCGGTGTCGCTGTCGCTCGCAATTCCAAAATCCGTAATCTTGATTTCGCCTCGCTTGGAAATGAGGATGTTTCCGGGCTTGATGTCGCGGTGCACGATTTTTTTGTTGTGCGCAAAACGCAGTCCAAAGCAAGCATCCTGCAAAATCAACATCGCCACTTGCGGAGAAAGCGAGGTTTGCTTTTTTATCAGTTTGTCGAGGGCAAGACCTTCTACGAATTCTTCCACGATGTAGCGGTAGCCGCCTTCGGAAAAATAGTCGAACAAGTGCACAATGTACGGACTTTGCATGTCAAGGAGAATTTGCGCTTCTTTCAAAAATTGCTCGCGGGCAAGCGCGTTTCCTCTCATTGTCATTTTTTTTATGATAATCGCGCGCTTCAATTCGGGATGCACGGACTTATAGATTGCGCCCATTCCGCCTTGCGCGATTTGCTCTTGGATTTTGTACTTGCCAATTGTCTGAGGAATCTCTGCCATTGTAATACCTCCCTTATTTTACGGATACGATTTGTGTTTCGCAGTCGAACGTTTTGTCGGCGCGAACAATCGCCACATTCTGTTCGAGCGGATTGTGAAGTTGCACATAAAGTCCGTTTTGCCGCAAATTGAATTTGCCTTTTATGGGACGATGCCCGCCGATGTAAATTGGATGGATGCTCTTGTCGTTCGGCTTGCAAAATTCTTTCAGCATTTTTTTCACGCTGCCGGAAGCCGCCTCGTCGTTCGCGGTCCAAGTCAGAGCCAAAATCGCTTCATCGAAAATCGGCGCGTTTATCACGGCTTCTTCTCCCAAATGTTCGAGCGGCTCGGCATGGGAAACGAAAAGATTTTCGGTGCAAAAAGCGAGCGGCAATGATTTTTCAAAATCATAAATTATGTCCAGCACTTCGTCGCCGTAATAAGTTTGAATGAAGCGCATCGTCATTTCGCCTTCTTGCGCGAATTTCCTGAATGAAAAATTTCCGCCGCCATTTTCATTTTTGATGTTTTCGTGATTTCCTTTTAGGCAATGAAAATTTTCCGGCCAGCGGCATTTGCATTCCATCACTGCCATTTGTGCCGAAAGCCCTTCGCGCATTTCGCCCTTCATCGCCTTGCCATCAAAATTGCCGAGTAAAAATTCATCGTAAGCCAAAAGCCAGCGTTCGTAGTGTGGCGATTCGGAATGAAGCAAGTCGCCCACGAGCACGACACGGACTTCGTTTTTGTCCAGCGCGTCCGCGATGCGAATGTCATTTTCCAATCCCGATTTTTTTTGTGGCAAAATGAAATTTAAAATATTGAATATGAAATCCGCGCGCGCGTGAATGTCGGGAACTACGATGCATGGGATTTTCTTTTTTCCGCGAAAATCCAAAAGTCCGCCCGGGATTTTTTCGTCTTGCAAAGTGACCGCGGGGCGATAGGAAACATTTTCAGAACGCAAAATCGAAACGGCGTTTTTGGCTAACGATGAAATTTTCTGCGCCGAAGGGAGTTTTTCGTGCAAAGAGTATGAGTGGATTTTTTCTAAAAATTCTTGCGTGGAATCCAAAATGCTTTTCGAAAACTATCAGCCAAAAACCAAGTTTGCCGTGCCGATTGTGATTTTGTCGCCGCGCGAAAGTTTTACATATTTTCCTGCGGGAATTTTTTTGTCGTTCAAAAAAGTTCCGTTCGTGGAATTCTCGTCTTTCAAAAAATAATCTTCTTTGATTTTTTGAATGAGCGCGTGACGGCGGCTTGCGAGTTTGTTGTCAATCACGACGCTGTTGTCGGGATCGCGGCCAATCGTAATTTTCGCTACAAGCTGGATTTTCTGCTTGTTGAACATCAGGTAGGAAACTGCGCCAGCATTCGAAAACGCTTGAATGTGCTGTCCTACCGGAGAACTGTTCATAATTGTGGAATCGTTCATATTTTAATTATACCAAGAAATTTCATTTTTGTCTTTATTTTTTTTTCAAAAAATTCTAAAATGACATCATGGCAAAAACTTTGGTGATTGGCGCGACTTGCGTTGATATGATTATTCATGTCAAAAAATTTCCTGATACGGACGAAGATATAAATTTTCACGATGACAAAATGTCGGTGGGCGGAACTGCGTTCAATGTGGCGCGCGCTTTGCAAAGCCAGGGAAGCGAATTCATCTTGTGCTCGCCAATCGGCGAAAAAGGCGTGTATGCGGAATTCATAAAGAACGAATTGGCAAAAAATGCGATTCCGGTTTTCGCAGAAATCGAAAGTCAGGAAAACGGAGTTTGCATTTGCCTCATCAACGAAAAAAAAGAGCACGCATTTTTATGCTCGCACAAAGCCGAATATATTTTTGATGAAAAATTTTTTTCGAAAATAGATTTCCGCGAAGTTGATTCAATTTATTTTTGCGGTTTGGAAATGGAAGAGGCGAACGCCGAAAAAGAAGTCGATTTTATCGCGCGTGTAAAATCCGAGGCGCAAAAGGCGGGACGCGAACTCAAAATATTTTTCGATCCCACTTCGCGAATAAAATTCATCGAAAAAAAATTGGTGGAAAAAATTCTCGCGCTAAAACCGATTTTGCATCTGAACAAACAGGAGGCGTTGGATTTGAGCGGGAAAAATTCTTATGAAGAAGCCGCCGCGCATTTGGGCCGCATTTGCGAGAACGATTTGATTTTGACGCTCGGAAAAGAAGGCGCGTATATTTTTGAACGCGGCGAAAATACCGGAAAAAAAGTTGCGGGCGTGTCGGCGAATGTCGTTTCCACAATCGGATGCGGCGACGCGCATTTGGGAGTGTGCATCGCGCAAATCAAAAAAGGCGCAAGCCTTTATGACGCGGTTTCCAAGGCGAACGAATACGCAGCGAAAGTAGCGCAGACGGAAAAGGCTTCTTTGTTTTAGTCGGCGAAGGAAATTCCGATTTTGTTCACTGCCTAAAACGCGGTTTTACAGCAACGCAAGAATTTGCTGTTGATTCGTGCGGAGAGAGAAGCCCCAAAAAAATGCTTTGCTCGTGAGGGTGATTGCTATTGCATCAGATTGTGCGCGGCGATGTCGAATAAATATTTCAAAAGTTTTGAAACTTCGTCGCGCGTGCTTTTGTCGATTTTTCTCATCGCATTTAAAATCGACATCGTGTTTTTAAACCAGTTTTTTTCGAGTTCGCTGTTCGTCCGCGCGCCAGAAGCGGAAATCGTTCCGAACAAGGTTTCCACAAAAAGTTCGCGCTGTTCTTTGGAAAGTTTTTCCACCCACTCATTGAAAGTCTTGTAAAAAATCTCGCTCGCCTTGTCAAAATTTTCGAGCGTCTCGAATTTGCCTTGCATGATGTGCCACGAAAATGGCTCGTGCTGCATTATGCCGAACGCTTCGCTTTCCACAACCTGATATTCGCCCGAATGATGGAAGAGCCGCCCGACAATCGAAAATTTCGGATAGAACGAAGAGAGCGCGGAAACAAGCGAAATCATTTCTTTTGATTGGATGACGCTTTCTGAAAATCCCGGGCCATCGAAATTATAGACGCGCTCGATTCGCCTTTTGAATCTTGGCTTGCAGAACGCCGCTGAATAAATTGCAAGGTTTCCGCCTTTTGAATGCCCGCCGACGAAAATTTTTGCGGATGTGTTTTTTGCCACGGACGAAAGATATTCGAGCGCGTCGAGTTGCGCGGGAACAATTTTTG
The DNA here is from genome assembly GCA_022510845.1 of Treponema sp. Classification (GTDB taxonomy): domain Bacteria; phylum Spirochaetota; class Spirochaetia; order Treponematales; family Treponemataceae; genus Treponema_D. Next base: position 46,230 of record JAFLSR010000014.1, on the reverse strand, counting down.
AAGCCAAGTTGAAATCTTCTTTCCAGCCCACGATTGTGTCGTCGGTGCCGCGAAACGCCACGAATGGATTTTTGTTTGAAGCGTTTTTGAAAAAAGTCATCGCGCAGAATTGCTCTTCGCTTTGCAAATCGATTTTATTGATGAATGCGGCGGCTTCCACATTCTTAAAGCGCGCGCTCTTTGCGCACATTTCCAAAAGTTGCACGGTGAGTTCGGAAATCAGAACGCCCAAATCACAGCGTTCTTTGAAATCAGGTGCGACAGAAAATTTTTCCCAAAGTGCGCCCAAAGTGATTCGCTCGCTTTTGTCGAAATTCTTCGAAACGATTCCGCTGAAATTCAAATAAGAAAGTTGGCACAAAATGAGCGCGTCCACTTCGCAAAAATCGCTTTGTGCAAAAGTGAGGTCGCCGCGCCACGCTAGATAGTCAAGCAGATTCCCAAAGTTCTTCAATTTTCTTCACCTGTAAAAAAAAACTCGCAGTTAAAGTTTGCGACAATACTATGCCGCAAAGGTTAAACATTCCTTATAATTTTAACTTTTGAAAAACTTCAGTTTTACAAAAGTTAAAATTCGTTCGCGTGAGCGAGCAATATATGCCAGAGTTTTTTGCGAAGCAAAAAACTCGAAATTAAATTTGTCGCGCCTATTTTAGCGACAAATTTAAAAGTCCTTATAATTTTGACTTTTTCAAAACTTCAGTTTTGGAAAAGTCAAAATTCGCTCGCGTGAGCGAGCAATAGATGCCCGAGTTTTTTGCGAAGCAAAAAAACTCGCAGTTAAACTATGCGACAATATCATGTCGCATAGTTTAAACATTCTAGATATTGAATGGATTTTGGCGGAAGGAAAACGCTTCCATTGAAATTGAATTTTTCTTCCGAAATCAACTCGGCGAAAGTTCCGCGAAGTCCTTCGAACGCGGCATAGCCGCTGCCTTCTTTTGGCTCTGCGAGGTAGCCTTCTCCGCTCACATTCATCGCGATGAAAATTGTCTGGCCACAAGACTCGCGCGAAAAAATGCATTGGCTTTTTGTAAGAAAGACGGTTTTAAAATTGCCGTAACGCAGCGCGGGAGATTTTTTTCGCACAAGGCTGATCTTTTGAATGAAATCCGTAAGTTCGTTCCAAACAGGCTTTTCAAAACTTGGCCGCAATCCCCAATGCGTGTTCATGTCATTCGAGCCGTGCACCCCCCATTCGCTTCCATAATAAATCAATGGAATCCCGGGGCAGGCAAAAAGCAGTCCCCATGCAATATGAAGAGTGTCTTTGTCATGGAGGAGTTGGACAATGCGCGTGATGTCGTGGTTGTCCAAAAAATTCATCAGAGTAGTGTGGCTGTAGATTCCGTCCGTTCCGAACTGTCTGCGCAAAGTGAAATCGAGTTGGAAAAAATTTTTCGTATTGATGCTGTTCACGATTGCGGAATGCAATTCCGAATTTGTGGAAGCGTGCGCCTTTTTTTCACTGACGATTTCTTTGCAAGAATCCGAATCGTAGGCTTCTCCCAAAATCGCAAGGCTTCCGCCCAAACCCGCGCTCATGTTCGAAGAAAATTCGCGGAGCCTTTGCAAAAAATTTTGGTTCGTCAAGTCGGCAATCCCAACTCGCAGTCCGTCAATCGCGAACATATCCACCCATTTTCTGATCGCGCCGAAAATATGTTGGATTACTTCTTCGTTATCAAGATTGAGCACGGGAAAATCCCAGTTGTCTTCGTAACTTTTATAATAGAATCCGTCGCTGCAAGGAGTGTTGCGCGAAAAATCGATTTCCGCAAACCAATCGATGTGGCGGGATTTTTGCATATTGTTGCGGATATCGCGGAACGCCCAAAATCCCCGCCCGACATGATTGAAAAGCGAGTCGAACAAAATCCGGATTCCGTTTTCGTGGAGGGTGTTGCACACCGCCGCAAAATCTTCGTTGCTCCCGAGCCGGCTGTCCAGCGTGTAGAAATCGCGCGTGTTGTATCCATGAGTGTCGCTTTGCAAGACCGGAGAAAAATAGACTGCGTTCACATTCAGTTTTTTCAGTTGCGCAATCCAATGCAAAACCCTGTCGATTCTTCGAATCGGTCTTGTGGCGGCATTCCAAGTGTTCGACCAGTCCCAAGAATTTTCATGTGGCGCGCCGCACAAGCCAAGAGGATAGAATTGATACATTATGCAATCGTCAAGCCAACTTGTGTTCATCTTTTACAAACGCCGCAAGGAAATAACTCTTCGCAAAACTCGCAACCGATTTTCACGAAAATGCAATCCTATTTTTCGCCGCGCAAAATCTGGCGCACAAGGATTCCAGAAGGCTGCAAGTCGCTTTCCTTCCATCCGCCTTTCGCGGAATTGTCCTTGTTGAATTTCAAGACGCCTGAATCTTCGCCCTTGTTGTTCACGGACCAGTTTGCCCAGCAAATTTTATTTTTTTCCATAAAGCGAATCCATTCGAGCGTTTCCTTTTCAAAAACGCCGCCGTCACCGCTGTCTTTTGTCGTGCCCCATTCCGTGATGAAAACCGGAAGCCCTGATTTTATCGCGCCTGCGATATGGTCGCGCCGCTCTTTTCCATGGCTTCCCGCATAAAAATGCATCGTGTACATTATGTTCTTTCCTTCAAGCGGACTTTTCATTGCGTCGGTCAAATCGCCGCTCCAAAACGGCGTTCCCACGACGATGATGTTGTCGCAATATTTTCTGATAATCGGAATTATGCGTTCGGCATAGGGTTTGATGTTGCCTTCCCAAGTGACGTCATCGCCGTTCGGCTCGTTGCAAATTTCGTAAATGATGTTTGGGCAATCCGCATAGGTGGAGGCGATTCGCTCGAAAAATTCTGCCGCCTTGTCCGCGTACAAAAGCGGATCGCGTTCTGGCAAAACGTGCCAATCCACGAGGATGTACATTCCAAGTTCGATGGCAGCGTCAATCGATTCAATCATCTTGTTCGCAAGGGCAGGATTCTGCGCGTAGCCGCCGCCACCGATGTACATCGCGCTTCGCCACAAATCGCAATTCCAGTCATCGCGAAGCCACTTCATTACATCGTAATTGGCGTACTTTCCATACCAGTGCAATCCGTGCGAACTCATTCCGCAAAGTTGGATGGGCTTTCCGCTTTCATCGCAAACCGAAGTTCCCTGCGAATGCAACGCGCCGTAGCGTTCTACCGGAGTTTTTCCGTCGTTAAGAATCTTTCGTTTTTCTCCGCACGAGCCAAGCAAAAAAAACAAGGCGAATGTCAATGTTCCAACAGTCACGCAAAGTGAATTTCTTTTCATATACTTCTCCTGTAAAAATATGCGCGGAAGTTTTTCAAATAAATCAGCAAACTCCGGCGCATAAAACGCTTCGCTCGAATCACAATTCCTTTACGGTTTCGCTGATTGGAAGCCTTTGAAAATGCCGCTCGTTCGGAACTGAATCTTCTGCCGGATAGCCTATGTCCAAAAGGCAAACGAGGTGGAGCGTTTCGGGAAGATTCAAAGCCTGGATGATTTTTGCAGAATCGAATCCACGCGCCCAAAGCGTTCCCAAACCAAGAGCCGTCGCCTCGAACATCATCGAAGTTGTCACGATGGCAGCGTCCACTTCGCCGCCATCATACGCGCCGCTTTCGGAATCGATGTAAAGCGTTTCCGAAGTGTTCTTGTAACTCGCGGCCTTTTCGTAGCACACCGCAAGCACCAAAGGCGCGTTGAAGGACATCGGCGTGGCGTCGTAAATTTTTTGCAGCGCGTCCTTGCTTTTCAAAACAAAAATTCTTTGCGATTGCGAATTCTTGGCTGTGGGCGCGAGCCTGCCTGCCTCCAAAATTTTTTCAAGCTTTTCTTCTTCGACTGCGCGTTCGGAAAATTTTCTTACCGAATAGCGTTCTTTGCAAAGTTCCAAAAAGTCCATTCTTTTATTTTACTTGAAAGCAGGCGAAAAATCAAGGGAAATTTATTTTGCGAAAATTGCGCACCGCTTGAAAGTGGCGGAACTTTTTTACGCGCGGAATCTGCGTCATTTTTGAAGCGAATTCATCGAAATCATTTCAATTTTATTTTTTGGATTTCTGAGCCGCCTTCATCTTTTTCAGTTCGGATTTTCCCGATTGCGTGAGAATGAAAACGCCTTTTTTGTCTTGCGCGATGAGCGCGTTTTCTTGCAATTCTGCGATTCGAGATTCGATGTAGTCCTGCGAACGCTCTTCGCCGATGAATTGAGAAATGATTTCGTTTTTTGGATTTTTTTTCTTCGAAAGGAAATCCAAAATTTCAAATTGAAGCGCTGCGATTTTTGCGAGCCGCTCTTCTTCGGCCTTTTTTTCTAGAAGCGCGTTTTGTTTTTCCGCCTCGGCTTTTTCAAAATAAAAATCGCGAATCGAATCGAAGATGAACTTCGCGTAAGCCTTCTGCCCGGCTCTTCCCAAATGGAGTCCGTCGGGCGCGAAAAACTCTTCGTGATTTTTCGAAAAGTCTTCCCAGTCGATGATGTGCAAATTCGGAAATCTTTCCGCGTATTCTTTTAGGCGCAAATTCATTTTTACGATTTTGTCGTTCGTAACCGTAAGCCAAAAAACTTCGCGTCCTTCAAGCAAATCCATAATCGTGTCTTTTGTCTTTTCCGAAGAATCGCCATTGCTGCCCAAATGAATCACGACTGGCGCGCCCAATTTTTTTTGGAGAAGCAAATCCTGTATCGGTTCCAAAACGCTCCATACCGCCCGCGAAACTTTCGCGTCAATGTAGATGTTCGGAAAAAAATCATAAAGGCTGGTGGAGGCTCCGAGCATAATAGAATCTCCGAACGCGGCAATCGGCATATTCGTTATTTGTGCGTCAAGGTTTTCGTCTTGAAAAAATTCTTCGCCCTGCGATTCCTGTTCGGGAAAAAGCCCCGCGCCGTTTTCATGCAAGATTTCCGCGCCTTGAGAATTTTCGCTTCCGTAAAATTCGGCTTTTTTTTGTTCCAAAAGAATTTGGTTTTCCTGTATTTCCTTTTCAAGCGCGTCCATCTGTGCCGCAAAATCCTGCGCCGTGAAAAATTTGTATATGCCAGCCGCCGTCATTGCGAAAAGCAAAATCTTTGCGGAAATCGAAAATGCCTTTTTGAATGCGTTTTTGTTCAAGCCGAAATGAATGAAAAAAGAGAAAAGAATCGTGAGCGCGACAATCGAAAAAAATTTAAGTAAATGAAATCTTTCGAATATCGATATGTGCTCGCATACAAATATGATTGGATATTGCGTCAAGTAGATTTCGTAGCTCAGAGCCGCAAGCGTCTTTGAAAATTTTCCTTCCGGATTTTTGATTAACGCGCCGTAGTCGATGAGGCTTGCGGTAAAAATCGTTGTGACCAAAAGTCCGATGGCGAACAATTCGCTTTCGCCGCTTACGAATATGAAGATGCCGAGCAGAACAATCAGATAGAACGAAAAAATTATTCGCAACACTTTTTGGTTGTTGAATTTTATCGGCATCAAATTTTTGTCGCAGCAATGGCTGAACCCCAGCGCGATTCCGAACAGCCATGAGAATGCGTGCGAGAATGTGTTGTAATACGCGCTCATCACATTTGAAGTGAAACATAAAATATAGAAAAAAAACGCGCTCACCGTGCCCACCGCAATCGTCGCTATGATTGGAATGTCTTCGTTCGTTCGCGCGGCGATTTTTTTTAAGCCGATGAGAATCAGCGGAAAAATCAGTTCGAATTGAAGCAGAATCGACATATACCAAAAATGCGTGAACGGCGAGCGTATGTGCGCGGAAAAATAATCCAAGTTCGCGTGCAATTGCCAGAAATTGTTGTAGCCCAAAAGAATCGAAACGACCTCTTCGCGCAGATTTATTATTTTGATTCCCTTCAAAAATGATGTCGCGAAAATCGTGGTGAAAATCGTGATGACGATTGGAATGTAAATTTTTATAAATCGATTTTTGTAATAATTCAAAAACGAAAACTTTTTTTTGTTGAAATTCGTTATGCAGGACAAATATCCGCTCAGCGTGAAAAAAGAGCACACTGCCAAATAGCCGCCTTTGAGAATGTCGAGGTGGTAGAGCAGTACGGCAAAGCAAGAAAAGATTCTTATGATTTCAAGGCTCTTGTAATATTTTTTTTTCACTTGTGGATTATCACGCATTTTTATTTTGTCCAAAAAAAATCAATGCCTTCGCTTTTTCGATTTCTGAAAGCACTGAAACTGCGATTTTGCGGCGAATCGAAAATCGCATAGTATCAATGATAATAATCGAATTTCAAGCAGGCACGCTATTTTGCTTCTTCGTATAGCGGCCAAACTTTTTCGGCAATTTTTTGCAAGTTGGAAATACGCGAAGAATTCGAAGGATGCGTGCTCATAAATTCCGGCGTGGATGATGTCGTGAGCGAATTCATTTTTTTCCAAATGCTCACGGCTTCGTTCGGGTCGTAGCCCGCGCGCGCCATGAGTTCCGTTCCCATGTTGTCGGCTTCGGTTTCGTTGTCGCGGCTGAAAGGAAGCGTTATCCCGTATTGTGCGCCGAGCGCGAGTGCCATCGTTCCCAAATCGCCCAAGTTCGCTATGGAAGAAATCGCCGCGATTCCAAGTTGGGTGAGTGTCGCTCTGCTGGCTTGTTCGCGGCTGTGCTCTTTGAGCGCGTGCGAGATTTCGTGCCCCATCACTGCGGCAAGTTCGCCGTCCGTCAGTTTAAGAGAATTGATGATGCCGGTGTAGACGACGATTTTTCCGCCCGGCATACACCAAGCGTTTATCGTGGAATCAGCGATGACATTCACTTCCCAATCCCAGTCGGGCGCGTCGTTTCTGAATGTGCTTGTTTTGGCAATCAAATTTGCGGCGATTTTTTGGACGCGATTGTAAGTGGCTGGGTCCGTGTTCAATTTTTTTGCGGCCTTTGCTTCCGCGATTACTTGCGAATATTGCGTTGCCGCGCTTTGGTTCATCTGCGCTTCGCTGTAAAGAAAAAGCTGGTTTCTGTCCGCGCCCACAAGTCCCGACGACGTGCTCGACATGCACGCGATAAAAATGGCGGACGACAAAAATAAAATCGCGCCGAAGATTTTTTTCATAAAAACTCCCGATGAAAACTTGCGAACAATTATATTGAATTTTATGGGCAAGTGCAATACGCGATTCAAAATGCGGCGAAATTCGGCGGGCGCGTTTTTCGCATACAAGGAGAGAAATTCATTTCGGGCGTTTCCGCCTTTGGCGGTCGGGCTTTCCGTGAACAAGTTGCTACCGAGTTTTGCGAAGAAAAACTCGCATTGCTTACGCTTTCGCTCTATTCTTCCGCTCGCTTTGCTCGCTACAGAACTGCTGCGTAGGCGCTCCAATCCCTAACGCAAAAGGCTTGTAATGACAGGGGCAGGAAAATAAAAATTGCAGGGCAACTTTCCATAGTTCTCACATAGCGCACATTCTTGAGATTTCCTGTCTTATTGTTTGCCAAAAGTCTGGCATCCCCAAAAACAGGTGCGCGCATTTTTCCCACTTTGTTGTGTAGCCGTATGAATGGCGGAAGAAGTGTCGGAAACCCATGTATTCAGCAAGAGGTTGGCGCAGGCCAGAGGGCAGAAAGTCAAACCGCGCGAAAATAAAGTCGATGAGATTTCTGTGCCACTGTGGGGAATCCTTGAAGTTAAAGTCCAAAGCTTTCCCGAACAGGACAAAAATATTCTCCAGTCCATTGTAGAAAGAATGAAGTATGCCGCCCGCCGCTGTAAGTTCAATGAAATCAGGCTCTTTTATTCTGCATAAGGAAACAAGTGGCAGAGACTTTTCCACAAGCTCATCAATCTGCGAGATTTCGTAGCGGATTTTCGCCTCTGCCGCTTTATCCAATTTTCCTTAGTTCCCCCAAATCTCGTAGCAAGGCAAAAAATTTAGGCTTTTCGTCAAAGTCAACCAAATCAACATTATGTTTTGTGGCATCTTCAAGGAGCGAGTGGACGGCAAAAAATCGCCGCGAGGGAAGTCCCGTCACGCCAATGTCAATGTCCGAAAATTCGTCCGCATTGCCAGTAACATGCGAGCCAAAAAGGTAGCACTCGGTGCAACCCTCTCGTAAAAGCAAGGTGGAGATTTCGGTGGTCATTTTGTCTGTGAGCATAGCGTGCCTCCAAATAAATTTTATCACATTTTGGCAAAATTGTATAGTGGCTACTAGTTAAAAGCATATTTGCATGGAGATGAGGTATTCGTTTTAAGCAATCCGATTTCCCTAAAAATGCTCCTCAAAAAACTTGCTCACATACGGCATGAATTCGTCTTGTATGACCTTCCTCGTCGCAAAGACCGAGTGTGAAGCGTTCCGCAGGAATAAATCCGCAGGCGTGATTTCCAAGGCATAGGCGATTTTCAGAATCAGTTCGAATGATGGATAGTTTTTTCGCGATTCTATGCCGCTTATCGTGCTTTTCGCGCACTCACAGATTCCCGAAAGCTCCAACTGCGACATATTCTTTTTTGTGCGGTAGAAAATTAAATTTTCCACAAAGTCAGATGCATATTTGTTCATAAAGACAAAATAACCGACTTTTTGACTTGACAATTCGGTTAAATTGTACTAGAGTTGTGATTAATACAGTTTAATCAACTTTTTCAATATAAAATACAATTTTGCCGTTTTTTTTTCGTTTTGCGAAAAATTTGTCTACTGTACGATGGCAATGTTGTAATGAACTTGAGAGCAATTTTATGCAGGAGGAAAATGCAGATGAAAAAGATTGTCGCGCTTTATGCAAGTGCCAACAAAGGAAAGACCACGACGCTCAACAAACTGATTGACTTGCTTGAAGCCGTCGCGGTTTTGGATGAAAAAATTCGAATTAGCGATGATGATTTTCAGGCTAGTTTTGAATTCTTTGGAAAGAAAGTCGTGGTTTGTACCGCAGGCGACTATGGTGAGGCAACTCAAGAGAGCATCAGTTTCGCCAAAAAGCATGGGTATGACATCTTGGTGACGGCAACACGGACAAGAGGAGAAACCACAAACGGAATTGAGAATTTCGCAAATAAAAACGGAGCGGAACTCCTTTGGCGGGGTAAAGAGGACAATGAGGAAAAAAACGGTATCATCGCTGCCGAACTGCTCAGTCTCATCGTCAAGGATATCGCGTCAGAGTTTGAAGATTTTATCAGCAACGAATAAATACTTTAGGAGATTTGTATGAAAAAGATTGTAGGTATTACACTTGCGTCTCTTTGTTTTGCGGTGTTCGCTTTTGCTCAAAGCGCAGAGTATTCAAAACATCTTGCGAAAGCGAAAGAGTATGAGAAAAAGAAACAATGGGCGTTCGCGCTGGATTCGTATTACGATGCTATTGGTTGTGCGGACGAGCCATCGTTAAAAACCGATGCACTGAATGGCTATGAGGCTCTTTCTAGTGCAATAAAGAGCGGAAATCCGGGGGCTTGGAAGTTTCAATTCCTTTACGATACACGACGAGTGGAAAAACCTTTTGATTGACGCGGAAAAACTGGGTAGCTCAATATGCAAGTATGAAGTCCATCTTGGAAAACTTGAGCGAGGTGATTTGAATTATGAGACAAAGACGGCGACTTATAAAACGAAAGGACAATTTGGTCGGGAGGTTTCTGACAGATACAAAAACACAATTGGAGTGATCGAAGTCGGTTATGAGGCTGCCTATAAATCGGACTGGAAAGATTTGCCGCGCTATTGGCCATATTATTCAGTAAATTCCGCCAAAAATGAGGTCTATGATGTCGCCGGGGTAAAACTCTTTGGCGTTAAAATTGGAGGTATAACCAGATATTTTAACGCATTTGCTTTTTTCGATTCCCCTATTGTTGGTAGAAATGCTCCTTATGAAATGCCGAATGAAACGGACAGAAGTTTATATGACTACGAATTCAACATTGTGGATGAAAATGGCAAGGAACTTGTAAAGGGAAAACGTTGGCTTTTGCATAGGCTACGGTATACTAATGATTATTACGAGGGAGAAATAAGTTTTGATGGCATTATTCCAGACATAATGGACTTGATAGACAACGGCAAGGCTTTTATAAATCCTGTGGCTGTTTATTTGAAGTATGGAAAATATAATAGGGACGATGATGGTTGGACAAAACGAACTGCTGGAGATGAAGAGGCGCGTTCTTTTGTAAAAAATCTTTCCGAAATTCAGCTGGACATGAGCAAGGCAATGATTTACTGTTGGAATAAAACGGAAGATTTGAAGGCAAGCCGTTTTGCAGAGGCATATTCCGAAGATGTAGAAATTCCCCTCGTAAAGTCTTATTTTGAAAAAATTTCCGCACACACCGAGACAATGATTCTTGATGACAGGTTTACTTTAATTAAACTAGATAGTTCTTATGATAGGGATTATGACCGATTTAATTTGAAAGATGAAGCTGAAAGAACATTTGAAATAAGTAGTGATGCGTTTTTGAAAGTCCTAGAGAAAATTACAAATCAGAAATATTTGATTTATCGCGACTTTGATTGTTATTTGATAAGAGAAATGACATCGGAAGAAATTTCTGCGTCCAAAAAAAGTAAACGTAGATAAAGTGCATAGGATACTCATCGAAACCTGCCATGGTAAGACCTTTCGCTGTGGCAGGTTCACACATTTTGACGCAGGCATCGGCTCAGAATTCTGCGCACAACTTGGCGAGCAATTATATTGAATTTTATGGGCAAGTGCAATACGCGAGTCAAAATGCGGCGAAATTCGGCGGGCGCGTTTTTCGCTCCAAAAGCGCGTTTTGCGGCAAAGTGAGAAACGGCAATCTGTGCACGAGTTTCCGCTTAGGATGCCTAGACTTTTTTTTTTGATTGTGATAGAATCAACGAGCAAAATTACCTATGAATTAAGAGGAAAATATGAAAGAAGTTTCTGCATTGTTGGGATTTCGTGAATCGATTCGTGTGGTGGATGCCACGCTTCGCGACGGCGGTCTTGTGAACGATTTTAAATTCAGCGATGATTTTGTGAGAGAAGTTTATCAGACGAACATAGCCGCCGGCGTGGATTATATGGAAGTTGGCTACAAGGCAAGCAAACAACTTTTTGACGAGTCGAAATTCGGAAAATGGAAATTCTGCGATGACGACGACATTTTCAAAGTGCTTGGCGACAATTCCGAAAAGAAAATAAAACTCGCTGCGATGGCTGATGTCGGCAGGTGCGATTTCAAGAACGACATCCGCGACCGTTCGAACAGCCCGCTCGATTTGATTCGCGTGGCTTGCTATGCCCATCAGATTCCCGGCGCGCTCGAAATCATCGAAGACGCAAAGGCGAAAGGCTATGAGGTTACTTGCAACATCATGGCGATTTCCACGGCGCAGGAGGGGGACATACGGGCCGCGCTCGATATGCTCGGAAATTCTTCGGTGGATTGCATTTACATTGTAGACAGTTACGGTTCGATTTATCCGGAGCAAATGCAACGAATCGCGGCGATGTACAAAGAATTCGCCGACAAGTACGGAAAGTCTCTGGGAATCCACGCGCACAACAATCAGCAGTTGGCTTTCGCGAACACAATCGAAGCCGTGGGCGACGGCGTGGATTGGCTTGACGCCACTTACAGCGGAATGGGGCGCGGCGCGGGAAACTGCTTCATCGAAAACCTCTTGGCGTTTTTGAAAAACCCAAAATACGATATTTATCCTGTCCTCAAATTCGTGGAAACTCGAATTGCCGACTTGAAAAAAGAAGGCATAGTTTGGGGTTACGACGTGCCGTACCTTGTTACGGGCTTGTTGAATCAGCATCCGCGTACTGCGATTGCATTCACAAAAGAAAAGCGCAAAGATTATTCCAAATTCTACGACGACCAAATCGCGCAGGAATAGTTTTTTTTCTGAACCCCCGTGCGGTAGCGAAACCAATGAGGGCGCGAGTTTTCGCGTTTTTAGAGAGCGTGCGAACTAAAATGCGAGCCTTGCGAGCAAGCGAAAACTCGTTAAGCAAGGCTTTGCTTTGCTTAAAAATGCGCCCCCTCCAACATCCCGGACAAATTTAAATATGAATGACAAAATCTTGAATGTCGCGTTGTTGCAGTTGCTGCCCACAAATTCGCTGCAAGGAAATCTTGACAAAGGAATCGCTGCCTGCGTTCATGCAAAAAAACTTGGCGCGGACATCGCGCTTTTTCCTGAAATGTGGAGTAGCGGTTATCACATTCCCGAAAATATTGACGAACTGAAAAAATTGGCTCTCGCGGAGAACGGCGCTTTTGTGTGCGAATTCCAAAAACTTGCGCAGGAACTTGAAATGGCGATTGGAATTACGTTTCTCGAAAAACACGAGCCGCTGCCCAAGAACACGATTGTGCTTTTTGATTGCCACGGAAAATTGGCGTTGAAGTATTCCAAAGTTCATACTTGCGATTTTAGCGATGAAGCGCGGCTTTCATCTGGCGAAGATTTTTTTGTCGCGGATATTGAAACTGGAATTGGAAATGTCAAAATCGGTTGTATGATTTGTTTTGACCGCGAGTTTCCGGAAAGCGCGCGAATCCTTATGCTTAAAGGCGCGGAAGTTGTGCTTGCTCCGAACGCTTGTCCAATGGAAATAAACAGGCTTTCCGCACTCCGCACTCGCGCTTACGAAAATATGATTGCCGTTGCCACTTGCAATTATCCTGCGGGGCATCCGGATTGCAACGGGTGTTCCAGCGTTTTTGACGGGGTTGCATGGATTCGAGATGAGGCGGGCGCAAGGGATATGTGCGTGTTGGAAGCGCCGGGCGAAGAAGGCGTTTATGTGGGAAAAATCGATATGCGTATGCTCCGCGAATATCGTGCGACCGACGTTATGGGAAACGCGTATCGGCATCCAGAAAAATACAAAGCCATCACGGAGCGCGGAATCGAAGAGCCGTTTGTAAGGGCGGAAAATCTGCGATTCCGCGCATCCAACACGCAAAGCGTGTAACGCTTATACGCTAACGCGATGGTTTGATTCAGAAAAAAAAGTTAGCCAAAAGCAACAAAAATTGTTGACAAATAATTCTGAATGTGTTATGATAATTCCAGACTCGGCAAGGGCGCGTGAGGGGAGGGCTTGTTCGCGTCGCGGAGTTATTTAAGGAGTTGTGAAAAAAATACATCCCTGTATTTTTTTCACTTGCAGTTTCGCCCGCTTCGCGTTCAAAACTGCGATTTCGTACATCCATGTACGACCGCTAACGCGAAGTTATTTAAGGAGAGCGTTATGCCACTTTTGTTTGCGTCTGCGGGAGATGAAGTGCGCGTTGCTTCCGTCGGAGGAAATGCCGCCGTCAAACAGAGGCTTGCTGAAATCGGCTTTACTGCTGGCGCGCCGGTTTCCGTGGTGCAAAAAATCGCCACCGGCCTGATTGTGAAAGTGAAGGGCGCGCGGATTGCTTTGGATCGTGCCATGGCAGGAAAAATTTTTGTGTGCTAGTTTTCGTCTGGCGGAATTTCGCTGCGTTGCGGAATCCGTTTCGATGAATTTTTTTTGCTGTTTGAGTTTGCCTATGCAAACTTTAGTTATACAAAACTTATTATTTTGCGAGGAGTGAGTATGGGTACGTTGCGTGACGCGAATGTGGGTTCTGCGGTTATTGTAAAAAAATTGAATGGCGAGGGCGCGCTGAAACGCAGGCTGATGGACATGGGCTTTACGAAGGGTTGCGAGATTTTTGTGAGGAAAGTCGCGCCGCTTGGAGACCCGATAGAAGTGACGATTCGGGGATATGAATTGAGTGTCCGCAAAGACGATGCCGAATGCATAGAAATTGAAGCGTGAGGATGCTGGTGAAACAGGCGTGCGAATTTTCGCTGGTGCTAGGTCGCAAGGAAGCCTTGCTATCTAGTTCTGCAAGCAAAACTAGCCTCTGCACCGTTTCGCTACCGTAAGGGGCTTCAAAAAAAACAGGAAAATTGTGAAATTATAGGAGATTTTTATGGAAATAAAATTGGCTTTGGCAGGAAATCCGAATTGCGGAAAGACCACGATGTTCAACGCGCTCACGGGGTCGGCTCAATATGTCGGGAACTGGCCGGGCGTTACTGTGGAAAAAAAAGAAGGCAAGGTGCGCGGCGCGGAAAACGTGCTTGTTACGGATTTGCCGGGCATATATTCGCTTTCTCCCTACACGAACGAAGAAATCGTTTCGCGCGACTATTTGGCGAGCGAAGAGCCTTGCGCGGTAATCAACATTGTTGACGCGACGAACATCGAACGCAATCTTTATTTGACGACTCAGATTTTGGAATTGGGGAAGCCTGTCGTGCTCGCGCTGAATATGGTGGACGCGATGGAAAAGGCTGGCGACAAAATCGATGTGGCGCGGCTTTCCGAACGGCTCGGATGCAAGGTCGTAAAAACAGTCGCACTTCGCAACAAAGGCACAAAAGAGGTTTTGGAAGCCGCGCTTGAGGCGAGCAAAAAAAAATCGCAAGAAGCCATCCCTTGTTTTTCTTCCGAAGTTGAAAAGGCGATTTCCGAAGCGGCCGCGCTTTTACCGGATACAGTTCCCGCGCATTTGAAAAGATGGAGCGCGATAAAACTTTTGGAGCGCGATTCGAATTTGATTGAGCGGCTTGAAATGGATTCGTCTTCGCTTGCCAGGGCGGAATCGATTTCGCAAAAATTGGAACAGTCCAAGGACGACGACATCGAATCGATAATCACGAACGAACGCTACGAATACATCACGAAAATCCTTGACGGCGTGCTTGTGAAAAGCAAGTCGAAGATGACCGCCTCCGACAAAATCGACCGCATTGTTACGAACCGAATTTTGGGAATACCGATTTTTTTGTTTGTGATGTGGTTTGTGTATTATGTCGCGGTTGCCACTGTCGGCACGATGGCAAGCGATTGGGCGAACGACAGTTTTGTCGGCGGCATACAAAGTTGGCTGGAAAAAAATATGTCGAATGCGGGCGCGAGCGAAGTTCTTGTCGATTGCGTGGTGAACGGAATTGTCGGCGGAGTGGGCGCTGTGCTGGGGTTTGTTCCGCAGATGGCGATTTTGTTTTTCCTGCTTTCGATTTTGGAAGACGTGGGCTACATGGTTCGCATCGCGTTCGTCATGGACAGGCTTTTTCGGAAATTCGGTTTGAGCGGAAAATCATTCATTCCGCTTTTGATTTCTTCGGGATGCGGAGTTCCTGGAATCATGTCGAGCCGCACAATCGAAAACGAAAATGACAGGCGCATGACGATTATGACGACGACATGGATTCCTTGCGGCGCGAAACTTCCTGTAATCGCGCTGATGTCCATTGTGATTGGAAGCGTGGCTTTTGGAGAGCCTGCGCGCGCCGCGTTCATCGGGCCGCTTATGTATGTTGTCGGAATCGCTTCGGTTTTGCTCGCTTCGATTATGCTCAAAAAAACGAAGGCGTTTCACGGACCTGCCGCTCCATTTGTGATGGAACTTCCGCAGTATCACATTCCGCAAATGAAGACGGTCTTGCTTCACACTTGGGAGCGGGTAAAAGGCTTTGTGGTAAAGGCCGGAACGGTTCTGTTCATCGCGTGCCTTGTGATTTGGTTTCTTTCAAATTACGGAATCGCTTCGCCCAAAGAAGCGGAATATGCGGATGACGGCGCTTTGATTCAGGAAGCGAGCGCGGGCGGTTTTGGTCTTGTCGATGCGGACGAATCGATTCTGAGCTACATCGGCGGCGGCTTGAGTTATGCATTCCGTCCGCTTGGATTTGGAACTTATTCTTACGAAGGAGAAACCCGCAACAACTGGCAGGCGGCCGCGGCTGTGATTTCGGGCTTCAGCGCGAAAGAGGCAATCGTTTCCACGATGGGAGTTTTGGCTGGAGTGGACGAAGACGAAAGCGAGGATGAGGAAGTGGTGAGCGGCGCGATTGCCGAATGGTTTCCGACTGCCTTGGCTGCCTTCGCGTTCTTGATGTTCAACTTGCTCGATTCTCCTTGCCTTGCCGCAATCGCAACAATGGCGAATGAACTCAAAGACAGGAAGTGGTTTTGGTTCGCGATTGTTTTTCAGAATGTGTTCGCATACATTATGACGATGATTGTGTATCAGGTTGGAACATTTTTCTGTGGCGGAAGTTTCGGTGCGGCAACTGCGATTGCGTTCGCTTTGCTTGCGTTCGTACTTGTGATGCTTTTACGTCCGAATCCCTATGCGAAAGAAGACGCGATGAAAAGTAAGGCCACAGTGTGAGTTTGCGGAAAGATGCGTTACTTTGATTGAGGAGGAATTATGCTTGTGAATATTATTTTCGGGGCTTTAATCATAGCGTATGCGGCATTCGTAATTTTTGTCGCGATAAAAAAAAGGCGAAACGCGAAAAAATCCGGAAACGCCGGATGCCCATTTTGCAGTGGCGGCAGTTGCGCGTCCTGTGAAGAAAAAGATTAAATGTTTAAAACCAGTTGTTTATTTGAGCGGCTGATTTTAACAGTACCTCAATCCTCGCATTTGCTTCATCGATAAAATAAATAGAAAAAAGTGCGATTTTCCTTGCAAAACTTGCGCCCTCGTTCTCTTCGTTCCAAAACACCGTAAAAACTCGCGGCGTTCTTTGCTTGAATGCGCCTCTTGCAAATTCATTTACTTCTGCGGCTTTGAAACATTTTCATCGTAGGAAGCCTTTTGGTAGACGCGAACATAGTCGATTTCAAATGCCGCCTCGTCGATGTATGCGGCCTTCTTTTCGGGGTTGCCCGGCCAGTTTCCGCCCACCGCGAGATTCAGTATGATGTAAAACGACTGATTGAATGGCGCGGGGTAGGGGTGCGCATTCTTGCCGCCGTTTTTTGTGAACCAATCATTTTCGGTGTGAAACAACTTTCCGTCCACATACCAAGAAATTCTTCCTGGCACCCATTCACAGGCAAAATTATGAAAATCATCGGAAAAGGCATCTTTGCTAAAAGTAGATTTACCTTGACTTTCACAGTGGGGCGTGCCGTAATGAATCGTTCCGAAAACTGTGCCCGTGTCGTGTCCCAAAACTTCGGCTATGTCGATTTCGCCGCATGACGGCCATTGCCCGTAAAGGCTTTCTTCGGTGGGCATCATCCAAAACGCTGGCAAAAATCCTTTCCCTTTTGGGAACTTCGCGCGGCATTCAAATATGCCGTATTTAAAATCGTGCTTGCCCTTCGTGTTGATGCGGCCGGATGTGTACAAATTTTTTTTGGCGTTTTTTGTAATAGGACGCAGCAAAAGTTTTCCGTCCTTTACTTGAATGTTTTCCGCGCTGTCCACATATTGTTGCATTTCGTTGTTGACCCAGCCGCGCTCGTGCAATTCAACATTCCAGTCATTGCGATTGAGTTCAGCACCTTCAAATTCTTCCTGCCATTTTAACGAATAGCCTTCGTAGGAAAGCGTTTGATTTTGTGCGAAGGGATTTGCGCAAAATGCGCAGACTAAAAATGCCGCGGGCGCGATGCGTTTTTCAAAATTCATTTTCATTTCCTGGAAAAAAATTGAATGCCAAAGCAATCGTAATTCAAATTTTTACATCGAATTTCATGCAAATATATCTTTTTTTTGCTTTAAATGTTCATTTTATGCTATAATTTCAGCATGAAAAGAAGCAAAAACCTTTTTTACAAGGAATTTTTGAACAGGGAAAATATTTTTCTGCGCGCGCCTTTTGTTCCGGAATTTGAATTTTATTCGGCGATAAAATCGGGCAATGTGAGGCGCGTGAAAAAATTGTGCGAAGAGCCGCTTTTCAAAAAAACTGGTTTGGGCGCACTTTCAAAAAATCCTGTGCGAAATATGAAATATCATTTTGTGATAACTGCGGCGATGGTGGCGCGGCACTGCATTGAAGGCGGGATGGAATATTCTCAGGCGTACACGATAAGCGATATGTATATTTCGCGTGCCGACACGATTTCCAATGTGGAAGGAATTTCTATGCTTCACAAAAAAATGTGTTTGGAATATGCGGCGCAAATGAAATTGGTTTCCAAAAAAATACCTTGCTCAAAATATGTTTCGGCTTGTCTGAATTTCATCTACGAAAATTTGCATAGAAAAATTCGCGTGACTGAGCTTGCAAAAATTTCTGGTTTGAGCACGTCATACATTTCGCGGCTTTTTCGCAAGGAGACAGGTTTTAAAATTCAGGAATACATCTTGCAGCAGAAAATCGAGGCTTCGAAAAATATGCTGTCGTATACGGAGCGTCCGCTTTGCGAAATCGCGCTGACTTTGGGATTTCCGAATCAGAGTTATTGGACGCAGGCTTTTCGTCGCATTGTTGGAACAACGCCTTCGAAATTTCGCGCGACGCTTCCTAAGTTTTTTTGAGCAAGTCGCGGACGATTTCGCTTGCAATGAGCAACCCCGCCACGCTTGGAACGAACGCCGTGGATGCTACGAGCGGGCGGCCGTCTTCGTCGTGGGCAGGCTCGATGTGCGCGAGCGGAGTTTCCGTTGAATAGACGACTTTCAAATTTTTTACGCCGCGCTTTTTCAATTCATGCCGCATCACTCGCGCGAGGGGGCAGACGCTCGTTTTGTAGATGTCGCTGATTTTCAAAAGGGAGGGGTCGATTTTGTTGCCAGTTCCCATGCTCGAAATCACTTTTGTTCCTGCCGCTTGCGCCTGCATGATGATTTGGATTTTTGCCGAAACCGTGTCAACTGCGTCAACGACATAATCGTAATTTTTAAAATCGAATTGGCTTGAATTTTCGGGAAGAAAAAAAACTTTGTGCGCGTTCACGTTGGCGCAGGGATTTATCGAAAGCACGCGCTCGCGAGCCGCGTCCGCCTTGAATTCCCCGAGCGTTTGCGAGGTGGCGAGAATTTGGCGATTGAAATTCGAAATACAAAATTTGTCGCTGTCAATCAAATCAAAATTGCCGATGCCGCTTCTCGCCAACGCTTCCAAAACATAGCCGCCCACGCCGCCAAGCCCGAAAATCGCCACGCGGGATTTTGCAAGGCGAGCGATGCCTTCTTTTCCGAGGATGATTTGCGTGCGCGAAAGTCGATGCTCCGTTTCTTCCATATATAAAAACGATTATAGTATTTTTTTTCGCATTTTTCAAGAAATTGAAATTGAATCGATGCGGGGCGTTACGGGGGCTAGCCCCCGTAGAGGGGGTAGGACGCAACGAAGTGCGGACGTAGGGGGAGACTTCCCCCAGATATAGACGCTTGACGATTGTTTCTCTTTATAGTAATATAATTGTGAAAGTTTGCTTTGCAAATTCGCTATTTTGAAAATGCGGGCAATCGTTTACAGGAGTGGTTTATGAAAAAAATTCTGTCTTTGTTCGCGCTTTCTTTGGCGGCGAGTTTTTTATTTGTGGTTTCGTCTTGCGCGAAAAAATCTGCGAACGCGAATTCTTCTGGCTCGAAGTCTGTGCGAATCGGCATTGCGAAAATCGTGCAGCACGTCGCGCTTGATGCGGTGGAACAGGGCGTAATCGATGTGGTGAACGAAAGCGGCTTTGACGCGAAATTCGATTTGCAGAATGCGAATGGAGATGTGAACACTGCCGCACAAATCGCAAACAAGTATCGCGATGAGCGGGTTGATGTCGCGGTGGGAATTGCCACTCCGGTTGCGATTGCGCTTGCGAATACAATCAAGGACATTCCCGTGGTTTTCGGCACTGTGAATGACCCTGTGGGCGCGGGCTTGGTTTCCACGGTGGCGCACGGCGAAGGCAATGTTACCGGAATGAGCGATGCGATTCCGACCGATCAGCACATCGCCATTTTCAAGGAAGTCGCGGGCATAAAAACGCTTGGGTATATTTATACCTCGAACGAAGCGAACTCTGCCGGCAGTTTTGAGGAAGTGAAAAAGGCGTGCGCGGAAAACGGAATCCAAGTGGTTTCGCAGTCGATTACGAATTCTTCGGAAGTGAAGGCCGCGGCGCAGGCAATCGTGGACCGCGTGGACGGAATCTACCTCACCACGGACAACACTGTTTTCAGCGCGCTCGCGTCTTTGGTGCAGGTTTTTGGCGATGCAAAAAAGCCGATTTTTTCTGCCGATGTTACTGGCGCGGAAGCGGGCGGCTGTCTTATGGCGAGCGGCTTCAACTATTACAAGGCGGGGCGTGCCACGGGCGAAATGGTGGTGCAGATTTTGAACGGCGCTTCGCCTGAATCTTTGCCGGTGCGCTTTATGACCGAACCGAGTGACAGCGATTTGCTTTTGGATTTGGATGCCGCAAAAAATTGCGGAATAACATTCCCGCCAAAATATTTGGATATGGCAAGCGAGATTTTCGAAAACGGAAAATTGATAAAAAAGTAAAATGTTCTACGGAATTTTCATCGAAGGTCTGATTTACGGAATTATGGTGCTCGGCGTTTTTATGACGTACCGAGTGCTGAATTTCTGCGACATGACCGTGGACGGCTCTTTCCCGCTTGGCGGCTGCGTTCTTGCCGCTTGCCTCACTCACGGAATCGCGCCCGGCATTGCGTTGGTCATCGCGCTTTTTTCGGGCATCGCTGCGGGGCTTGTGACAACGCTCGTCTACACGAAATTGCGTGTGCCTGATTTGCTTGCGGGAATCCTTGTGATGACGATGCTTTATTCCGTGAACTTGCGGATTATGTCCAATCATTCGAACGTTTCTTTTTTGAAAATCCCGACGATTTTTTCAAACATAACTCAATTCGTAAAAAGCCGCGCATTCAATTTTTCTCCCGATGCCGCCATCCTGCTTTTTTTGATTTTGGCGGTGCTCGTGATTTGCGTTTGCCTCAATCTTTTTTACCACACGGATTTCGGACTTGCGATGGGCGCGCTCGGCTCCAATCCGCAGATGGTCACAAGCCAAGGCGTGAACATACAGTTTATGCGTGGTGTGGGAATCTGCATGGGAAACGCGATGGCGGCTCTTGCGGGCACACTGAACGCGATGTACGCTGGATTCGCGGACGTGGGCAGCGGAACGGGAGTGGTGGTTTCGGGACTTGCTTCGCTGATGCTCGGCGAATTCGTTTTGCGCACGAACAGGATTTCGCTCCAGATTTTCCGCGTTCTGCTCGGCTCTGTGATTTACCGCGCGTTGATGTTTTTCGCACGACGCTACGGCTATGTCATTGGAATGAACAGCAACGATTTGCGCCTGCTCACCGGCATTCTGATTGTTTTGTGCCTGATAATTTCGAATTACGACATCGTTGGATTTTTCAAAAAGCATTTGCGAAATCGTTAGCAAATTGTTACAGTATGGTAGTTTCAGCGGAAACAAGATGAATAAGGGTGCGAGTTTTCGCGTTTTTAGAGAGTATGCGAACTAAAATGCGAGCCTTGCGAGCAAGCGAAAAGTCGGTAAGCAAGCCAACGGCTTGCGACCAGAGGCTAGTCCCAACGGGAGCGAAAATTTCCGTTCCGCATTGTCTGCCGCCGAAAATATTCTATGGTTAAGGTTAAGGAAAAAAATGCTCGAACTGAAAAACATTGGAATCACTTTTAACGCGGGCACGCCCGATGAAAATGTCGCGCTCAAAAACATCAACCTCAAAATAAACAAAGGCGATTTCGTAACAGTAATCGGTTCGAACGGCGCGGGCAAGTCCACGCTTTACAATATAATCGCAGGAACACTGCGCCCTTCATGCGGCGAAATTTTTTTGGATGTCGAAGAAAACGGAAATGCGAAAAACATCACTTCGCAGCCGGAATACAAACGCGCCTGCTACATTGGGCGGATTTTTCAAAACCCGCTTTTGGGCACTGCCGGAAAAATGACGATTCAAGACAACATGGTCATCTGTTCTAAGAAAGGCGCGAAAAAACTTCGCATTACTTTGAACAATAAACTCCGCGCCGAATTCCGCGAGCGGCTTTCCACTCTGAACATGAATTTGGAAAACCGCCTCAACGATAACGTGGAGCAACTTTCGGGCGGGCAGCGTCAGGCGCTCACTCTTTTGATGGCTGTCATGTCCAAGCCCGATTTGATTTTGTTGGACGAACACACCGCCGCCCTCGACCCTGCCAACGCCGAAATCGTGATGAACCTCACGCGGCACTTCGCGCAAGAATACAATCTCACCGTGATGATGATAACGCACAATATGCAGCACGCCTTGGACTTCGGAAACAGGCTTTTGATGATGGATGCGGGCGAAATAATTTTGGACATCGACCGCGAAGAAAAATCGCGCCTCACGCTTGATTCGCTCGTGAAAAAATTCCGCGAAATAAAAAAGCATTCGATTGTAAGCGACGCGATTTTATTGCAATAGTTCGCAAAACTATTCGCAGCCTTTTTGAATTTTTTGTCGCGCTTGACCCTATTCCTTGATATAATTTTTGCGTCTTTACTTTTTCCCAGATGTGTGCTATACTTTTTCAAAAATACATCTGCGTGGGGAAAGGAATGGGACCGACACTTATTCAGCGATATTCAAATTATTTTGAAACAATCAAAAGCAATTCAAAAGCGGCTGCAAAAATCGACGGGAGCAATACTTATCAAGAAGCGAATTTGAAAAACCGCCAGATTATGTGGGATATGGTTGAAGAATACGCGCTTCCTGGCTCGGGCTTGGGAAACGTGGAAAATTTTCGCGAATTTTTCAAACAGGTTCAAAGCGGAAAACGCGGACTCATTTTGAGCGAGCATTACACGAATTTGGATTTGCCCGAAACGATTTATTTTTTGGAAAAGCACGGCGAAGATTGGGCGGAAGAATTTTCGCGGAAAATCGTCGCCATCGCAGGAATGAAACTCAACGAATCAGACCCGACTGTGCGCGCTTTCACCGAAGCGTTCACGCGCATCGTGATTTATCCGACGCGCTCGCTCAACAAAGTCGAAAGCGAAGAAGAAATTTCCGAGGAAGAGAAAAAGGCCGAAGAAATGAAGGCGCGTAAAATCAACCTTGCGGCGATGCGCACGATGGACGAATGCAAAAAGCGCGGCGAAGTGATTTTGGTTTATCCGGCAGGAACGCGCTACCGCGAAGGCAAGCCCGAAACAAAGCGCGGCTTGCGCGAAATCGACAGCTACCTTCGACTTTTCGACATAATGATTTTGGTTTCAATAAACGGAAATTGCCTGCGCATCAATCCTGAAAATCCTGACAATATGCTTTTTGATACGCTCGAAAAGGACATCGTTTTGCACACGGCAAGTCCCGTCATAAATTGCAAGGAATTCCGCAACAGCGTTTTGGCAGCCCTTCCGCCCGAAACCGAAGACCCCAAGCAAAAGACTGTGGATCATGTGATGGAATTGTTGGAAAAACAGCACGATGAAGTAGAGCCGCGGCGACTTGAAATGCTCAAAAAACTTTGAAGCACGCACTCAAAATTTGCTGATTCAATATATGAATACTTGAATATATGAACAAATGTTCAAGTATTTGTTTTTAAAATCGATTCGCTTTCTACACAAAAAATGGCTTTGTGCTGTCGCGGGTTTTTGCACAAGAACTACCTAGCATAATTAACTGTTTGTCTGCAAAAATTTGATTATGCTTTTTCTCCAGATAAATTAGCACTCTTGCAAATCCTTTTGAAACTTGGTAAAATGAAATCCAAACAGATCAAAGGTCGAGGATTTTATGATTACTTTGAAATTCGGCGGAACTTCGATGGGAAACGCCGGGCGGATTTTGGCTTCCACCGACATTATGATTGAGCAGCAAAAAAAGGCTCGCGTGAGTGTCGTGGTTTCGGCAGTGGCAGGGGTATCGAACAAACTTCAAGAAAGCATAGATTGTTGCGAGCGCGGAGAAAACCCCGAAAAATTCACGCAGGAATTGCGCGCGCTTCATTTGGGAATTTGCCGCGAATTGCAGTCGAGCCTTCCCGCCTTTCAAAGCGATTCAGTCATGGCGAGCATCGAAAAATATTTCGTTGAAATCCAAACGCTTTTGCAAGCGGTGGTGGCGTTCGGCGAATGCACTGACACCGCGCATTGCCGCATCATGGGAATGGGCGAACTTTTGTGCGTCAATATTGTGGAAGCCGTGCTGCTCGCCAAAAAGCAAAGCGTCATCGTTTTGAATTCGCGCGAATTCATTATGACCGTGGGCAATCAAAAAGAAGGCGACGTTGACTATTCGCGCACCACGGAATTGTTGAAGCCATATATTGACGGCGGAGAAAAATCGCAAGAACGCATCGTTCTTTTTCCGGGCTTTGTTTGTTCTTGGAGCGCGGTGGCTGGCGGAGAAGCAGTTCCCGGTTTGCTCGGACGCAACGGCTCGGATTTTTCGGCTGCGATAATCGGCGCGTGCATGGATGCGGAGCAAGTTCAGTTTTGGACGGACGTTGACGGAATTTTCACTGCCGATCCGCGAATTGTAAAAGACGCGGTTTTGGTGAACGATATGACTTACGAAGAGGCGATGGAACTTTCGTTCTTTGGTTCGAAAGTGCTTCACCCTAAAACGCTCGCGCCATTGGCTGCGAAAGGAATCGAAGCGTGGAGTTTGAATTCGCTCAACCCGAGCGCGCGTGGCACCAGAATCGGAAAAGGTCCTTACGAAGGAACGCTCAACAACAAGGGCGAACTGAATTTCGTGCGCGGAATTTCCTGCCTCAAAAAAACTTCGATAATTTCAGTGAGCGGAAGCGGAATGCGCGGACGGCGCGGCGTGGCAGGCAGAATTTTTTCGGCGGTTTCTCGCGCAGGAATTTCTGTCTTGCTCATCACACAGTCTTCTTCCGAATACACGATTTCATTTTGCGTGCGCGACGATTCGGCTCTTGCGGCAAAGGAAGCGATTGCGAAAGAATTCGATTTGGAAATTCGAAGCGGCGTGATAAATCCGCTTGAAGTTCATTCGGACTGCGCCGTGATTTCGATTGTCGGCGACGGAATGAAAAAGCAACTCGGCGTGGCAAGCCGATTCTTCGATTCGTTTGCGAGCGCGGGCGTGAGCATTCTTGCCATCGCGCAAGGCTCGTCCGAGCGTTCAATAAGCGCGGTCATCGAAGGCGAGTTCGGCGATATGGCAGTGCGAATGGCGCACAACTTTTTCTTCGGCACGGAACAGTCGATTCAAGTTTTCATGTTCGGCGCGGGAAATATCGGCGGAAGGCTTCTCGACCAAATTTGCAATCAGCAGGTCGCGCTCAAAAATCAGGGAATCGAAATTCAAGTGATGGCGATTTCCACTGCCGAGGGCGTGACTTTGGACGAAAACGGAATCGACCTTTCTTCCTGGCGCGAAAAGAAAAATGTCCTCGCTTCAAAAAACGCCGTGGATGAAGTTTTGAATTTCGTCCGCGAAAAAAAGCCGCTCAATCCTGTTTTTGTGGATTGCACGGCGAGTTACGATTTGCCTGCGAGGTATTTGGACATTTTGGAAGCGGGAATGTCGATTGCCACTCCGAACAAACGTGCGAATTCCATGGAAATGGATTTTTACAAAAATCTTCGCAGAACTGCCAACAAAAAGCGCAAACTTTTTTTGTATGAAACGAATGTCGGCGCGGGACTTCCGATTATCGATACTTTGCAGAATCTTTTCAAAAGCGGCGACAATCTTACCGAATTCACTGGCATTATGTCCGGCTCGCTTTCGTATATTTTCGGCAGGCTTGACGAAGACGTTCCGTTCAGCAAGGCGGTGATGGAAGCGAAGGAACAGCGTTTCACCGAACCCGATCCGCGCGATGATTTGAATGGAATGGACGTGGCGCGAAAGGCTTTGATTATTGCGCGCGAGGCAGGATTTGAACTTGAACTTTCGGACGTAAAAATCGCGAAGGTCTTTCCAGATGATTTTGACACAAGCGGTTCTGTCGAAGAATTTTTGAAAAGGCTTCCACAAATCGACGAGTATTTCAAGCAAAAAATCGACAATTTGAAAAAGCAAGGAAAGGTTTTGCGAATGGGCGCGCACATCAAAAACGGCGAATGCTCTGTGGGAATGTTCGAAGTGGATTCGGAAAATCCGCTCTATGCCGTGCGCGGTGGCGAAAATGCGTTTGTGTTTTACACAAGGCGTTACACGCCGATTCCGCTTACAGTGCGCGGATACGGCGCGGGCGCAGGAGTGACGGCGGCCGGAGTTTTCGGCGACATTTTGCGCACCGTGAGTTTCAATCCTGAAAGCAAAAAATAAAATCATCGAGTGAAAATATGGTTATAGTTTTAAAGCATGATATTTCTCCGGCAGAAAAAAAGGCGTTGGCTAGTTTTTTGGGCGAGCGCAAATTCAAGACGAATGAAATTGCCGGCGAAGAAAAAACGATTGTAGCGGCTGTGGGGCGGCTCAATCTCGACGTGCGCGAAGTGGAAATTTTGCCGGGCGTTGAGCGAGTGATTCCGATTTCCAAGCCGTATAAATTGGCGAGCCGCGAATTCCAGCCGCAAGACACTGTGGTGGAAATCCCGTCTCCGTTCAAGCAGATGATTCGCGTGGGCGGAAAGCGCATCGTTTCGATTGCAGGACCTTGTGCCGTGGAAAGCCGCGAACAGATGATGAGCATCGCAAAGCGCGTTTCGGAAAGCGGCGCGGTAATGCTTCGCGGCGGCGCGTATAAGCCCCGCACTTCTCCGTATTCGTTTCAGGGGCTTGGAGAAGAGGGCTGCAAAATTTTGAAAGAAGCGGGCGACAAATTCGGAATGCCCGTCGTAACGGAAGTGGTCGCTGCGGAATATTTGCCTGCAATGGAAAAAAGCGGAATCGATTGCTATCAAGTGGGTGCGCGCAATATGCAGAATTTCGAGCTTTTGAAACGCCTCGGAAAATTGAAAAAGCCTGTGATTTTGAAACGCGGAATTTCTGCCACAATCGAAGAATGGCTTATGAGCGCGGAATATCTTCTTTCAAGCGGCACGGAAAAAGTGATTTTGTGCGAACGCGGAATTCGCACTTACGAGCGAGCCACTCGCAACACGCTTGATTTGAGCGCAGTTCCGATTTTGCGGCAACTCAGCCATTTGCCTATAATCGTCGATCCTTCGCACGCCCTTGGAATCCGCGACAAGGTTCTTCCGATGGCATTTGCGGCAATCGCTGCCGGCGCGGACGGAATCATCGTGGAAGTGCATTGCAATCCCGAAAAGGCTTTGAGCGATGGACCGCAGTCGCTTTATCCGCAGCAGTTCGACACGCTTATGCGCGACATCGACGCGCTTTCTCCGATTTTGGGAAGGGAACTGGCTCACTTGCATCCGAATTTGAAGCCAGTGAAAATTTCAGGCGAAAAAAAATCTGCGGAAAAGCCGAAGCAAAAATTTGTGTGCGCGTTCTGCGGAAAGCGCGGCGCGTATGCCGAACAAGCTATCACGCGGCATTTTGAAAATGAAGCGAACGCGATGCCTGTGGATTCGTTCAGGGAAATTTTCCAAAACGTTTTGGACGGACGCGCGGACTACGGAATGGTTCCGATTGAAAATTCGCTTGCGGGTTCGGTTTACGAAAATTACGACAACCTTGCGAATTTCCACGACATCAGCATAGTGGCGAGCGTTACGCTTCGAATCAAGCACGCGCTTTTGGGCGCGAAGGGAGCGCGCCTCGAAGACATCAAATCGATTTATTCGCATCCGCAAGGATTCGCGCAGTGTTCGAAATTTTTGGGCGAGCACAAAAACTGGAGCAAAATCGATTCGGTTTCTACGGCTACGGCGGCGCTCCTCGTTTCCAAAAATCCGAACAAAGACAGTGCTGCCATCGCAAGCGCAGTCAACGCGAAGTATTACAAACTCGACATTTTGCGCGATTCAATCGAAGATGATCCGAAAAATTACACGCGCTTTTTCGTCATCGCCGCAAATCACTTTATCGCAAAAAAGAAGGACGACAAATCCGCTTCGCTTGCGTTCAGGGCGCAAAAGGTTGCGGGAATAAAACCTAACGCCGCTTCGTTTATGTTCTCCACAAAAGACGAGCCTGGTTCGCTTTGCAAGTGTCTTGGGATTTTCGACAAATTCAAGTTGAATTTGTCGCGGCTGGAATCTCGCCCGATTCATGGCGAAACTTGGAAATATCGTTTTTATGCGGATGCGGAACTTTCGCAGGACGAACGCACTGTGGATTATGTTAGCGATGTTTTGGACGCGCTCATGCAAGTGGCGCAGGATGTTCGCCTGCTTGGAGTGTACGCCGCCGAAAGCAGATAGAATTTTTGCAATAGGAAAATGAGGAAGAAAATCCGCATGAATGTTGCGCCATTTCTTCCTTGACAAGTTTCATTCTGAAACTTGCATATCAAGTGCCGCTTCTCATTGCATTGCGAAGCGGTATAAAAATTAAATTACGATTTTGAAAAAACGCAATTTAATTTTTAAATACGGGGAAATTATGAACAAATTTGTGCTTTCTGTTTTGGTGGAAAATCACGCTGGCGTTTTGAGTCGCGTTTCGGGATTGTTCAGCCGACGTGGCTACAACATCGACAGCCTCACTGTATGCGAAACCAGCAACAAGGGCATTTCGCGGATGACGATTGTCGTGCGCGGCGACGAGCATATTTTGGAGCAGATTCAAAAGCAACTTTCAAAATTGATTGAAGTGATTTCAATCGAAAGTTGCGATTCCAAAAACACTTGCCAGCGCGAAACCGCTCTGATAAAAGTCAAGGCCTCAGGCGAAAAGCGCGCGATTATCATCGAAACGTGCGACATTTACCGAGCGCACATTGTGGATGTGGGGCTTGAATCCGTCATCGTGGAAGCCACTGGCAGCGAAGATAAAATCGACAGCCTCATTCGCCTGCTTGAGCCATTCGGAATTTTGGAATACGCCAAAACCGGACTTACTGCGATGGGACGCGGCGAAAGCGTGATGAAATAAAAGTTTGGCGTTGCACTTCTTTTTCGCTGCGTTGCAAAACGGCGAAGAAGATTATATACCCCATACCCGTATGAGGTATATAATCTTCAATGTTTTAAAAAGAAAAATTGGAGAAACGTCCACACTTGCCCCGCTGATTTTGCGCGACACCTTTAAACTCGACTTTTCTTGCAAAAAAAGCGCGTGTGATGGTTTTTTGAAAAATAGAATTCGTGAAATCAATTACTTGTAAATGGATGCGGAAAAAACTGCTTTTCGTAAATATTATTTGAATGACTTGACATAAAATATTTGGATAAGTATAATCGCTATAAATTAATCCTGGTTTTTATCCAGGAACAAGGAGTGTTTATGAAAACAAAATTTATGTATAGGGGGGGGTAGCATTACTTCTTCTTTTATTCAGTTCTTTTAATTTGAATGCCCAGTCTGATGCAGACAAAAAAAAGGCAAGAGGGGAAAAATTCCTCAACTTTTTTAAAGGTCCGACTGCTACAAGTTATAAAGGCAAAAGGGCTATTGGAACACTTCCAGAAAATGCCGATTTCTATGTTGGCATTATTGCGTTGACTCAAGACAGCAGTGTGCCTCTTGAGAAAAGTGAAAATCGAAATATGCCAAGGACTGTGACTTGCCGATTGAATCGTTTTAACGGTGTGTCGGATGCTTACATTGAATACAAGCTTGTGCCTCCTTATGCTGGTGCAATGATTGCTACGGAACTGCGAGTTACTTGTGATGGCAACACGATTTATGTTGAAGCACTTGATACAGATTGGATTTACAGTGATAACTCTTGGGAAAAAGTTAATGGAAAAGTAACCGTTAGAATGTCATCGGATGGAAAATCATTAATGGAACTTCGGGCGTATGCGCAAGATGATTTGGAAAAACGGTTGATGGCTTTTTTTGAGGCAGAGAATTACCCAAAAGTAAAGGCTGAAGTTGCAAAAAATCCACGCACTTGGAAATGGTTAAAACAAACTTGTAAAAACGATCTTCAGGTTGAGCGCCTTCTTCAAGATTTTGGGGTTTTGAATAGAGAACTTGTTATTCCATGTGTTTTTAGAAGCGTTGACAGAAACGAAGACAATAGTTACAGGTATAAGGCCCAGCTTACTGTTGTTTCGGGATATGATGTGGTGGGGTCAATCGTAGTTTATACGAATAGTTCCTCGCCATATATCGATTACAACAGAGATGAGCCTGTCGATATTGTCGCAACCATAACGGATTTTGACTCTGAAAAAAACGGTTTTAGATTCACAGCTAAAGGAAGATGATTTTAATTTTTCAATATTGATTATGTTTTAGGATGGCTCTCAAAAAAGTGCCAGTTCTTATTTTGTCAAATGCGGTGAAATTTTCACCGCATTTTTTTATTATGTTTTTTATCTGTTATCTTGAGTATAGTGCTATTTTCGCTTTTTACCCTAAAATTTTTCCAAGCGTTTTGTCGCGCTGTCGCCAGTTTTTGTCCACTTTTACGCTCAAGTCCAAATCGATTTTATATTCAAAAATTTCGCCGAGTTTTTTCAATGATTCCATGCGGATGGCTTTTATCATCGCCGCGCCTTTTCCGATGACGATTCCTTTTTGGCTTTCGCGCTCCACGCACAAAAACGCGCGCACCCACAATTTTTTTCCGTCATTTTTGAATTCCATGTCGGCGATGTCCACATAGATTGCGTGCGGAATTTCTTGTTCCAGCCGATTTATCGCCTCGCCGCGAATTATTTCAGAAATGCGAAAGCCCACTTCTTGATCGGTGTAAAATTCTTCCGGATAAAGTTTTTCGCCTTCGGGAAGAATTTCAAAAATCGCCGCGAGCGCCGCGTCAAGTCCGCTTGATTTTTTGGCAGAAATTCTCACGATGCGCTCTTCGGGAATTTCTGGAAAAACGCTTTTTGCGAAGTCGGATGCCTTTTGTGAATCCGCGCTCGTCAAATCAACTTTGTTTATTGCGACGACGATTTTTTGCGAAAACTTTTTCAGCAAATCCGAAGTCAATTTTTCTTCTTCGCCCGGAGCGCGGCTCGCGTCAATCAAATACAAAACCGCATCGCATCCATCGAGGGCAGACTTCGCGTTTTCCTGCAACTTGAGGTTCAATTTTTTTTCGCTTTGATGATAGCCAGGCGTGTCGATGAAAACGATTTGACCTTGTGCCTCGTTCACTATTCCGCGAATCGAATTCCGCGTGGTCTGTGGAATTGGCGAGACAATCGAAACATTTTGTTTGCACACCGAATTCAAAAAAGTGGACTTGCCTGCGCTGGGTCGCCCGATGATTGCTACGATTCCGCTTTTTGTGCGCGCGCTGTTTTTTTCTTCTGACGAATTCATAATTTATCATAACAAATCCCATTGAAAAAATCTAGTGAAAATGCTAAAATCCTTCGATATGGATTTGTTGAAAAAACTTGAAAGTTGCGCCGCTCGATATGAGATTGTGAAAGAACAAATCATGGACGCGAACTTGGTGAAAGACCAAAATCGCTACAAAGAAGTGATGCGCGAAAATAATTATTTGAGCGAAGTGTGCGCGCTTTATGACGAATATAAAAAATTGCTTTCGGGAATCGACGAGGCGAAGGTTTTAATCACCGAAGAAGATGATGTTGAAATGAAGGAAATGGCGCGCGAGGAATTGCGCACGTTGGAAGAGCGGCAGCCGCAGTTGGAAGAGCAGATAAAAATGAAACTCATTCCGCCTGACCCGCTAGATGAAAAAAACATCATTTTGGAAATTCGTTCGGCTGCGGGCGGCGACGAAGCAACTCTTTTTGTGCGCGACCTTTGGGAAATGTATGTCCACCTTGCAGAGCGCAAAGGCTGGAAGACCGAAACGATGGAAGCGCAGGAAACAGAAGTGGGCGGCTTCAATAAAATCGTCACTTCAATCAGCGGGAAATTTGTGTACGGAACTTTGCGCTGGGAAAGCGGCGTGCATCGTGTTCAGCGCGTCCCTCAAACCGAATCGCAAGGCAGGCTTCAAACTTCCACCGCGACCGTGGCAGTTTTGCCTGAGGCCGAAGAAACCGAAATCGACATCAAGCCGGAAGATGTTCGTGTGGATGTGATGCGCGCCGGAGGACCTGGCGGGCAGTGCGTTAATACAACCGATTCCGCCGTGCGCCTCACACACATTCCCACGGGAATAGTCGTAATTCAGCAGGACGAAAAAAGCCAGATAAAAAACAAAGCCAAGGCATGGCGGGTTTTGCGCGCGCGGCTTTTTGATTTGGAAGAAAGCAAGCGACAGGCGGAACGTGCCGATGCGAGAAAAAGCATGGTAGGCTCCGGTGCCCGAAGCGAAAAAATCCGCACTTATAATTTTCCGCAAGATCGCGTTACTGACCACCGCATCAATTTGACGTTGCACAATCTGCCTGGATTTATGGGCGGCGCGATGGACGAAATGCTTGACGCGCTAAACGTCTACGCGAAGGAAGAGCAACTCAAAGCCGATGTGAGCGAACTTTAGCGCGGATTTTTCTTGTGCGAATTCTGCCGCAAAAATGACGATTTTCGAAGCGAAGAAATTCATCGCAAAAAAAATTGAAAGTGTGTCTCAAACGCCTTTTTTGGATGCCGAAATCTTTTTGCAGGAAATTTTGTGCAAAGACAAGACTTTCATTTTGATGAACAAGAATTTCGCGCTGAACCAATCGCAGGAAAAAAAAATCTTTGAATGGACATCCGCTCGCGAAAAAGGTTTGGCGGTGGCGTACATCGTCGGAAAAAAAGAATTTTTCGGCTATGATTTTTTTGTCAATCAAAATGTCCTGCTTCCAAAAGCGGACACGGAAATCCTTGTCTCCCGCGCCATCGAAATCATTTCCGAAAAAATCGCCGCGAATGAAAATCGCATTCTCACTGTCTGCGATATGTGCACAGGAAGCGGTTGCATCGCGTTGAGCGTTTTTCGCACTTTGGCAGATTGCGAGCGCGTGCCGTCTGAACGATTGCCGCAATTTACGATGGCGGACATAAGTTTGGACGCGCTTTCCGTTGCGAAAAAAAATGCCGAAATCCTTTTGTACGGCAAAGAAAATTCTCGCGTGAAATTCATTCAAAGCAATTTGTTCGAAGCCGTTCCGTTTTCGTTCGATGTGATTTTGGCAAACCCGCCATATATTCCGCACGAAGAGGCGCGCGCACTTTTGGCAGACGGGCGGGGCGAGCCGCTTTTGGCTTTGGACGGAGATGTTTCGCGCGAAGGCGATTTCAGCGGAACGAATGACGGGCTTGAAGTGGCGCGTCGCCTCGCGCTTGAAGCGAAAAGCCACCTTGCGCCAAACGGATTTTTGTTGATGGAAACAGGCGAATACAATGCTGATGCCGCCGCCAATTTTTTGCGGCTGCACAATTTTTGCGGCGTGGAAATCTTGCGCGACTTGGAAGGACAAAAGCGCGTTATTGTAGCAAGCCTTTAACTGTTTGAACGAAGGGGGCTTATGCTGTTTGCGCGAGGTCTTCTGCGATTCCGAACGCCCTGTCGCCGATTTTTTCGATTTGCCGCACGAGGTCGATGTAAAGCAATTCCGATTTTACGTCCGCGCCATGTTCCAGCCGCTTTCTCGCGATTTTTTTCAGATTTTTTCGGAACAAGTCGATTTGGTCTTCCAGTTCTTTCGCCATTTCAAGTTTTTCGGCATCCAAATGTTTGTTGATGTTGATGTGGATGAATTGCAAAAATTGCCGGACAAGTTCGACATAAGGAATCAGGCGGTCGGTGTCTTCGGTTTCGAATTGCATATTTTTTTCGATAGAACGTTTCAGCAAAAGTCCTATGCTCAGGCATTCGTCAGTCATGTTTTCCAGTTCGCCAATAATTGAAAGCATAATCGAAAGATTGTTCAACTGCTTTTCGTTTACGGCAAGATGTTCGATGTGGACTATGTATCGCGAAAGCTGCTCGTGCATTTGGTCGGCATAATTTTCCGCAAGTTCAATTTGTTCAAGATGCTCGTCGATGAATTTTTGGTCGCGCTTTTTTAAGCCGATTTGAATTCTGTCGAACATCTCCGTTGCCAAATCCGTGAGGTTTGCGATTTCTTTTTCCGCGCGAACGATGTATGCACCGACATTTTCTTTTCCCAACGCGCTTTCCACATAGTCGAGTTTGTAAAAACTTTTTTTGTCGTTTTTACTTTCTTTGATGAGTTTTTCGGAAATCGCCACGATTTGATTTATGAACGGCAGGAACAAAATCGTGGAAATTGTTTTGAACGCCGTGTGCAAAATCGAAATGCGAATCGCGATGTTCGCATTTTTCGGCGTGAGAAATTCTACGAACGAAAGGAACGGATGGAAAAAAATCAGCGCGATGGTAGTTCCCACCACATTGAACAAAACGTGAATCAACGCCGCGCGTTTTGCATTCGTGCTTCCGTTGATTGCGGCGAGCACAGCGTCCACGGTAGAGCCGATTCCGCTTCCAAGCGTGAGCGAAGCCGCGAATTCCCAATTCACTATTCCGCTGTATGCCAGCGTGATTACAATCGCACTGAACGCGCTCGAAGAATGCATAAGTGCCGTGATTGTGATTCCGATGGCGAAAGCAAGCAGGACGGAAACGGCTCCCAAATTTTGCATTTGCGAAAACCATTTGAATCTTTCCAATTGTTCGGGCTTGAGCGAAAGCAGTCCGCTGAGCATATCAAGGCCTATGAAAAGCAAGCCGAAACCCATCAACGCTTCGCCGATGTTCTTGTTGAGATTACGCTTTGTGAGCGTGAGAAAAAATCCTATTCCGAAAATCGGAAACGCAAAATTCGATATTTTAAAATTGAATCCGAAAATCGAAACAACCCATGCGGTAACTGTCGTTCCGATGTTCGCGCCGAAAATCACGCCCGCAGATTGTTTGAGCGTAAGAAGTCCCGCGTTCACGAATGTTACGACCATCACAGTTGTCGCGCCTGACGACTGGATTATCATCGTAATGAACGTGCCTGTGAGCAAAGCCTTAAAGCGATTGCCAGTCATTACGGAAAGCGCGCGTTGGAGTTCTTCGCCCGCGCTCTTTTGTACGCCGTCGCTCATCAATTTCATTCCATACAAAAGGAACGCGAGACTCCCCATTAACTGAAGCAAGACCGCAATAAAATGCATGGGCAGATTATAGCAAAAAAGCGATTTTTTTTCAAGGGCGAAAAGATTGAAGTTGCCGCAATGCTTTCTTGTAAAGTGCCGCGAATTTTCTGCAAAGCAAGAAATTTTAAATGTTCATTGGCGCGAATTTGTTGCCAAAAATTCATACTTTATTTGTATGAAAAAAACAATTTCTTTTTTCGTTTTCGTTGTGGCTTGCGCGGCCTTCCTTTGCGCTTTGGAAAAATCCTCCGCGGCACAAAAAAATTCGACGTTCGAATCGCTGGATTTTTTTTATACCGCATCGATGGATTTTCCGGAAAATTTCGCAGGCGATTTTTGGGCGGATTCAAAATATACTTTTTCCTATGGCGCGAAGTTGCGCTTGTCCGCATTTGAATTTCGCTACTTCAATTCGTGCGGCAAAACGCTCGGCGAAGATTTATGGAAAATAAAAAGCGCGGAAGAATATTACGATGTTTTTGAAAAAAGCCGGCATTTGCTGAAAATCGATTTGAAAAAATTCGAAAAGGAACTTGACGCGGAAATCGCGCTCGGCTCGCTCGGAATGTCTTCGCGAATGAAGAACCCTCCGCTTTCCACCGTGCTCTCTCCGTTCGTTTCCTCGCTTTCCGATGCCGCAAACCTTTCGCCTGCACTTCCTACGAAGACTTCCACAAAAAAGGATGATTCGATTTTTGCGCGAATGACATTCCATTCGATTGAACGGCTTTCCAACGAAACTGTCCGATTTTTACCTGTGCACGCGGAATTTTTTTGTTCGAAAAATGAAATCGACAGCGAAAAAGTTCCATATATTTGGACGCTTCGAAGCGGATTTTTTTACAAAAATTTTTTGAAAGTTACGAACGGATTTTGGTTTGAACGCTATTACGCGCAAAGTTCGTCCGAAGCCGATGTGGTTTGGTGGAGCGAAATCCCAGTTTGGAATTCCGCGCTGTTCAATTCTTTTATGAACGAAACCACCATCGCGATTCCGTTTTTCAAAAATAAATTCATTTTCGGCATCACAGAAAATTCCGAAAGCCAAGGAAGATTTTGGTTTCGTGACGAAGCCGTTTTTCGCGCGGGAAGTTTTTCGTTCGCGCTCGGAGCGTTCGCAAGCGACAGCGTTTTTTTGAAGCAAATTCTTCCACTTGTAGCGAGCGGCGGCGCAAACAAATATTCTGTTTGGCAGATAAAATTCGTTCCAGAAATTTGCATTTTTTTGCCAAAGCGCGCGACGTTGAAATTGGGCGCGGGCGGATTTTTGGAAAAACGCGTCGAAAATTACGGGAAAAAAAGTCAGTATGAATCGCTCGACACAAAATTTTCTACAGGCGCGAAATTTTCAGGAAAAATAAATTCAGCCAAGTTGACTTTCTCAGTTTCGGAAATAAAAGACATTCGCCATGCGAAGGAAAGCGATACAAGGGAACTTCCGAAATTTTCTGCAGCCGCTTATTATTCGCACAAATTCAAAAACAAAAAACGCATTTCGTCTTCCGCGTCATTTTCGGTAAAATTGAATCAAGACGAAATGAAAACCGAATTCACCGAAAGCGCGCGCCTATATTATTATCCCGGCGTGAATTTTTTGAAAAGCGTTTCGCTCGGGGCAACCGCCTCGCAAAAAAAATCCACGGGGAAAAAATTCGCGCCCTTTGCGAAAGCGTCGTTTTTGTTCGACTTGAAAAAAATCAAAATCAACGCGGATATTTGCGTGAATTCAAATTTCAAAATTCCTTGACCAAACCTCTTGAACAACTTGCAAAAATTGATTAGAATTAAATATTGCAAAAATCTTTTTTCGATTTTTTGCAAGTTGAGTTTTTCCAATTTTTTGTGAGGTAAATTATGGACTATGATATTTCCAAAGTAAGAAATATCGGTATCAGCGCCCACATCGATTCGGGCAAGACCACTCTTTCCGAACGCATCTTGTTTTATTGCGACAAGATTCACCAGATTCACGAAGTCCGCGGAAAGGATGGAGTTGGCGCCGTGATGGATTCGATGGAACTTGAACGCGAGCGCGGAATTACGATTCAGTCTGCGGCAACGCAGGTTCACTGGAAGGATTACACAATCAATTTGATTGACACTCCGGGTCACGTTGATTTTACTATTGAAGTTGAACGCTCGTTGCGCGTTTTGGACGGCGCGATTTTGGTTTTGTGCGCGGTTGCGGGCGTGCAGTCGCAGTCGATTACGGTTGACCGCCAGCTCAAGCGTTATCATGTTCCTCGAATCGCGTTTGTCAACAAGTGCGACCGACAGGGTGCGAATCCGTTGCGCGTTCGAATGCAGCTTCGTGAAAAACTCGGCCTCAACGCCTATATGATGGAATTGCCGATTGGCTTGGAAGACAAACTTGAAGGCGTTGTGGATTTGATCAGCCGCAAGGCGATTTATTTCGAAGGACACGACGGCAACGAACTTCGCTATGCGGAAATCCCCGCTCACATGAAAGATGACGTTGAAAAATATCGTCAGGAATTGATTGAAGCGGCTGCGATGTTCGACGACAATTTGATGGAGCACGTTCTCGAAGGAACTGAAACCGAAGAAGAAATCATCAAGGCGATTCGCATCGGAACGCTTTCCGAACAATTCGTCGGCGTTTTCTGCGGAAGCGCGCACATGAACAAAGGTGTCCAGCCTTTGCTCGATGGCGTTTTGCGCTATTTGCCTTGTCCTACGGACGTAAAGAACACCGCGCTCGACTTGGACAACAACGAAGCCCCGGTTGAATTGGAGTCTGTGGCGAACAAGCCGACTGTCGCCCTCGCGTTCAAACTCGATGACGGCCAGTACGGTCAGTTGACCTATGTTCGAGTTTACCAGGGCCGACTTTCAAAAGGCGACGAACTCTTCAATATTCGTTCGCGCAAACGTTTCAAAGTGGGACGATTGGTTCGAATGAACGCTTCGGCGATGGAAGACATCAACGAGGCTGAGCCTGGCGACATCGTCGCGCTTTTTGGAATCGACTGCGCTTCGGGCGATACATTTACAAGCGGTGGCTTGAATGTTTCCATGGCTTCGATGTTCGTTCCGGCTCCTGTCATTTCTCTTTCGATAAAGCCGAAAGACAAGAACACCGCGGCCCAGATGTCCAAGGCTCTCAACCGCTTTACGAAGGAAGACCCGACGTTCCAGACCTACCTTGATCCCGAATCGAATGAAACGATTATCAAGGGAATGGGCGAACTTCATCTTGACGTTTACATCGAACGAATGCGCCGCGAATACAAATGCGAAGTTGAAACTGGCGCGCCTCAGGTAGCCTACCGCGAAACGATTACCCAGCGTGCGGATTTCAACTACACGCACAAAAAGCAGACCGGTGGTTCGGGACAGTACGGACGTGTGGCAGGTTTCATGGAGCCGATTACGGACAAGGAATACGAGTTTGTCGATTCAATCAAAGGCGGCGCGATTCCGAACGAATACATTCCGTCTTGCGACAAAGGATTTAAAAAGGCGATGGAAACAGGAAGCCTCATCGGTGCGCCTGTCGTGAATGTGCGCTGCACGATTAACGATGGTCAGTATCACCCGGTGGACTCTTCGGACATCGCTTTCCAGACTGCCGCGATTGGAGCGTTCCGCGATGGCTATGCAAAAGCCAAACCCGTGATTCTTGAACCGATTATGAAGGTTTCCATTGCGGGGCCGACGGAATTCCAGGGAAATATGTTCGGCTTGATAAACCAGCGGCGCGGCGTAATCGTGGATTCCACGGACGAAAACAATACTTCGACCGTGAACGCGGAAGTTCCGCTTTCCGAAATGTTCGGATTTTCAACGATTTTGCGTTCTTCTACGCAGGGCAAAGCCGAATTTACGATGGAATTTCTGAAATACGGAAAAGTTCCGAACAATGTTTCCGAAGAACTTCAGAAAAAATATCAGGAAGAACGCAAGGCGGCGCAGAAATAATACACAAGCCTATATGCTTGCATCGCAGGACGGAGTTTTCTGTGATGGCGCATTATTAATGGAGATTATTTATGGAAAAGAAAGAACTTTTGGATTTGAGCCCGGTTCGCTATTTTGACAAAGTTGTGGAAGGCGGCCTCAAGGCGGGCGAACTCGGTTTGATTACGGCAAAAAAAGGTTTGGGAAAGACATCGCTCCTCGTCCAATTTGGAATGGACGCGCTCATTTCCGACAAGCCTCTTGTGCACGTTTCATTTGACCAGCATTCTTCGAATGTGATTTCTTGGTATTCGAGCGTGTTCAGCGAAATTGCGAAAAAGAAAAATATTTCGAACGTTTCCGAATTGCGCGATGAAATTATGCGCGAGCGCACGATTTTGAACTTCAATCAGGAATCTTTTTCTTTGCCGAAAGTCATCAACACAATCGGCGCGCTCAAGACCGGCGGAATCAATGTTCAGGCTTTGGTGATTGATGGACTCAACTTGGACAAGATTTCCACATCCGACATCGCTTCCGTGGCTGATTTCGCGAAGGAAGACAAAATCTCGGTATGGTTCAGCGACACGAAGGAAAGCGACAAACTGCTTGATTCCGCCCGCTCGGACATCATTCCGCTTTTTGCCGTCATCGCGCATATCGAAGGCTCGGGCGGCAATCTGAAATTGAACGTGCTCAAAGCTCACGCCAAAGAAAAT
Organism: Treponema sp.; assembly: GCA_022510845.1. GTDB lineage: Bacteria > Spirochaetota > Spirochaetia > Treponematales > Treponemataceae > Treponema_D. Next base: position 6,789 of record JAFLSR010000014.1, on the reverse strand, counting down.
GTCGGCAGCGTGAATCTTGATTCAAAGACGATGCTGATGAGCAAATAAGTTTTCGGATTCGTGCGAAGACTTTAAAACCCCGACGCAGAGCGTCGGGGTTTGTTGTTTTTAATGCATTTTGCGCGGGCGGTTAAGCGATGCCGCTTCGCACATTGAAATGAAGGCTCGCGTTTGCGGGCTTTTCTATTCTTTATCGTAAGGCATAAAAAATGATTTGAACGGGCGAGGACCGAGAGTGTTGCGGTCGTTTTCCAAGAGCGCGTCCCACGGAATGTTCTTGCGGTGCTTTACGCTTTTGAATTGCGGATTCGCGTCCAGCCAATCGTATTTGTAAAGCCGCAGGCGAAGCGCGTTCACTTGCGCGAGCACGATTCCGCAAGTGCCCGGAAGCACAGTAAAAATTGCGAATGAAAGCGCTGCCAAAAACAAATTGTAGATGAACATAAAAATCGAAAACGCCGTGTTGTCAAAAAAAATGATGAAGCATTTTTTGAGGCATTTTGAAAAATTGTCGTGGAGCAGCGCGCGCAAAGGCACGAACCATTGCAGCGAAAGAAAAAAGACGATTTCAAATGCCAGCAAAATAAGTGCGAGTGCGTTTCCGAGAATTCCGCCCATGGAATTGTAGACGGGGATTCCGATTGCGCTTGCCACGACAAGCACGCCCATCAACGCGCCGTAGCGCAATGCATCCGGCAGGACTTTGGGAATTTGCGTGAAAAAAGATGCAATGCTCGGCATGGAAAAATTGGCGATTTCCGCTGCGTTTTCAGAAAATGCCATCGCCAAAACCATTGCAAGCGCGAGCAGCATTATGAACGCCGCGCAAGTCAGCACCAACGCGAAACTTGATTGCAACGAAAAAATTCGGCTCAAGATGAAAAACGCCAACGCGGAAGAAAGCGAAATGATGATGTTCGGGAGAAGCAAGTACAGAACATTGTCCCAGCCATCGCAAAAATTTTTTTTCAGAAAAAATCCAATCATTTTTCTAATACGCTCCCAAAAGCGAAAGCAATTTCTCCTTGCCGATTATCCGCAGAAATCCGCCGAGGCGCGGGCCTTGCGCCTTTGCGATGAGCGCGTCATAAAGCGCGGCGAAAAGCGACTTCGCTTCCAAGCCCATTTCCGTGGCGATGTCGTACATTGCCTGCTGGCATTCTTTGTCGGTGGAAAAAGTTTCGATGCGGGGAACAACTTCGTCGCGCACGCGCTGGACTGCCTTCAAGACATCGCCGCCAAGTTCTGCCTTGCTTCCGTCGCTTCGGAGCGAAAAGCAGAATTCGGGCGCGCAATCCGGGGCGCAATGTGTAATCCAAAACCAAGCGCATTCTGCACGGCGGCGCAATCGTTCTTCTTGTTCAGGCTTCAAGTCCGAAAGCGATTTCAGAACCGCGTCGATGTCGCCCGAATAAGTTTGGAGTAGGGTAGTGAGCATTCGGAACGTGATTTGGTACGGCATCTCATCGGGGATTTTTCCGTCGATTTGGCTCAAAACATAAATGCGTTTTTCTTTTGCGAAATGCTCGTCATTTTTTGCCTTTTCGATTCCGTAGACGATTCGCTCGGTCTTGTCGTAATCTTCATAGACTTTCAAAACGTCCAAGTCGAACGAAATCGCGAACTCGGTGTTGGGGCGAGTGCCCGCGAAAATGTAGCGCAGGACTTCGGCCTGATATACATCGAGCGCGTCGGGCAAGGCGATGACCTTTCCTTTTGAGGACGACATCTTTCCGGGAACGCCTTTGAGGTTCACGAAGTCGTAGCGCATCGTGATGGGCGCATCCCAGCCATAGATTTTTTTGCTTACGAGTTTCGCGGTGTCGTAACTTCCGCCCGGCGAAATGTGGTCCTTGCCGCCCGGCTCGAACATGACTTTTTCTTCGTTCCAGCGCATCGGCCAATCGATTCGCCAGCCCAATTTTATTCCGCCGAATTTTCTGATGTCGATTTTTTCTTCGCAGCCGCATTCGCATTTGTACGAAACTCCGTATTCGCCGTCGTATTCGGTGATTTGAGTTGTGTCGCGATTGCATTTCGAACAGAAAATCGAGGCCGGCCAATAAACGTCTTCCGGCTTCATTTTGTGCTGCTCGTCGCGGAATTCGTTCAGGCATTCTTTGATTGTGTCGCGATTTTGCAGCGCGATTTTTATTCCCTCGGCGTAGCGATTCTCGCGGTAGCGTTGGGCTTGATACAAAAATTCCGGATGGATTCCGATTCGCGGCAACTGCTGTTCGATGTCCACTTCATGATGGCGCGCGTAATTTTCGTTGCGGCCTGTGGTGTCGGGAACAAGCGTGATTGGATAGCGCAAATATTTTTCGAGCGTTTCCGGCTCGGGCATATTCGCGGGCACTTTCCTGAAAACGTCGTAGTCGTCCCACGAATAAATGAAGCGGACTTTTTTGCCTTGGTCGCGAAGCGCGCGCGCAATCAAATCCACCGTGATGATTTCGCGGAAATTTCCCAAATGCACGGTGCCGCTCGGCGTGATTCCCGAAGCGCAGGTGTACAAATCCAAGTCGCCTTTTTCGCGGATGATTTTCTGCGCCATGATGTCCGCCCAATGGCTCGCGGCAGAATCCGCCTTGCCGGGCTTTGTTTCTTGTGAATTTTTTTCGTCCATATTTTTTCCCTGTAAGTAAAACTTGCGAAAATTCGTTTATAAAAATGCGCGCGATGCTTTAGATTCCGTTGAAGTGCGTCGCGGTTTTTTCTTTGACGTATTCCACGAATTCCTGCAATTGGAATGTGCGCTGTCCAAGTCCGCTTGAAAAACGGAAGCGGCACGCCACGGTCTTGCTTTCCATTTCGTTTTTGCCGACTACGAGAATGTAGGGCGTTTTGTGTTCCGAGGAAACAAGCTTTATTTTCGCCTTCATGTTGCCGTCGTCCAAATATGCGTGGCTGCGAATGCCCGCCGCCTTCAAAACCGCGTCCACTTCCTTGGCGTAATCATCGAAGGTAGATGCAATCGGAACGACAGCCACCTGCTCGAACGCGAGCCATGCCGGAAACGCGCCCGCGTAATTTTCGATGAGGATTCCCAAAAATCGTTCTATCGAACCGAGCACCGCGCGATGGAGCATCACGGGATTGTGCTTGGTATTGTCCGCGCCCACATATTCCGCGTTGAGCCGTTCGGGGCCGGGCAGTTGGTAGTCAAGTTGAATCGTGCCGCACTGCCATTGGCGACCGAGAGCGTCAACCAAAGTGTATTCGAGTTTCGGACCGTAGAACGCGCCTTCGCCTTCTTGGATTTCGTATTTCATTCCGGTCGCGGTGCAAGCCGCCGCCAATTTCTTTTCCGCCTGCCGCCAGGTTTCTTCCGTGCCAACGTGGTCTTCCGGCATCGTGGAAAGTTTTACGATGAGATTTTTTTCAAATCCAAAATCCTTGTAGACATCGAGCAAGAGCCGGCAGAATTTTTCCACTTCGGCTTCGATTTGGTCTTCGGTGCAAATGATGTGCGCGTCATCCTGCACGAATCCGCGAACTCGCATAATTCCGTGAAGCGTTCCGCTCGGCTCGTTGCGGACGCAGTGCCCGAATTCAGCAAGGCGCAAAGGCAAGTCCTTGTAACTGCGAGTGCGGCTTTTGAAAATTTCAAGCGCGCCCGGGCAGTTCATCGGCTTTACCGCAAAAATCCGTTTTTCGCTTTCGGTGATGAACATATTTTTTTGATAATGCCCCCAGTGTCCGCTGCGTTCCCAAAGCGAGCGCGGCATTATCGCAGGCGTGTTCACTTCTTGATAGCCGTCCGCAAAAACTTTTTGGCGCATATATTCTTGAAGCGTAACATAAAGTTGCCAGCCGTTCGGATGCCAAAAAATTTGTCCTGGGTCTTCCGTGTCCAAATGAAACAAATCCATTTGCACGCCCAATTTTCGGTGGTCGCGCTTTTCGGCTTCTTCAAGCATCGCAAGGTATTCTTTCAAATCGTTCGGTTTTTCAAACGCGAATGCGTAGACACGAGTGAGCATCGCGCGAGCCGAATCGCCGCGCCAATACGCGCCCGCAATCTTGCTGAGCTTGAAACTTTGCGCGTTGATTTCGCGGGTGTTGGAAACGTGCGGGCCGCGGCACAAATCGCAAAAGCCGTCCTGCGTGAAAATCGAAATTGTTTCGCCTTCGGGCAGGTCTTGAATCAATTCGATTTTGTACGGCTGATTTTTGAAACGCTCCAAGGCTTCTTCGCGCGAAATCTCTTCGCGGACAAAATCGGAATTCGTGGCGAGAATTTTCCGCATTTCCTTTTCGACTGCGGGAAAATCATCTTCGGAAATTTTCTTTTCGCCGAATTCAAAATCGTAATAAAAACCGTTTTCAATCGCAGGCCCAATGGCGAATTTCACGTCGGGAAACAAATGCAAAATCGCTTCCGCCATCACGTGCGAAAGGCTGTGTCGCAGAGTTTGAAGCTTTTCGTCTGACATAGACATTCCTTAATTTTTAACAGTGAAGAAAGTGTCAACTTTCGAACTGTTAAAAAAGTCATTTCACAGCGAAGCGAGAAATGACAATAAATAAGCGAGTTTTGTGCGAAGCAAAAAACTCGTATTAAACTTGACGGCGGCATTTTCGACGTCAAGTTTAAATTTCCTTTAATTTTTAACAGTGAAGAAAGTGTCAACTTTCGAACTGTTGTTTATCAAATTGCGGTCGCTATTGAATTGAGCCTGGGCACTCGTTTTCCGTGTTTCGCGCGGCGCACCAAGTTCCCTTTTTCAGCGCGGATTTGATGTCGCCAGTTTTCAAGAACTCGTACAAAAATCCTCCAGCAAAAGCATCGCCGCAAGCGGTGGTGTTCACAATGCGCAAATCTTTTTCGCTTTCTGCTTCGAAAAATTTTCCCTTTTGCGCGGCAAACGTGCTTTTTTCTCCGCGCGTCACGATGAAAATTGAATTGTGCTTTTCGCTTGCGGAGATGAGGGCGGTTTTCAAGCCCGCGCTTCCGGACTTTCCTCCGAACGTGGAAAAGAATTCTTCTTCGTTGATTTTTATGATAGAAGGCACGCAGTTTTTGAGCGCGCGTTTCAAGTCGTCGCCCCAAAAATCCACCAAAGCGATTTTATTCTGTTCGGCTGCCATCTGGCAAATCCTTTCGGAAAAATCGTCGGGCCAAATTTCCGGGCGGCTGCCTGCAAGCAAAAGCGCGTCCGAATCCGAAAGGCTTTCGGCGATTACATCGATGAATTCTTCAACTTTGTTTTCCGACAATTTTTCCAATGCCGGCTCGCCCACAACAAGTTCCGTCGTCGTGTGCGCGGTGGAATCCAAAACCGTCCAGCATTCGCGAGTGTTCCCTGGAATTATGACTGAGCTCAAAGGCAGGATGTCGCGTTCGGCGAATTCCGCAAAGCGTCGATGGTTTTCCTCGCCGAGCGGGCAGACAACGCGCACGCAGCCTTGTTCGAGTTGGTTCAAAACACGCGCGGCGTTAACAGCCTTGCCGGAAGCCCACACGCCGTATCGTTCCGAGCGATTCACTTTGCCCAAAATGAAATTTTTGAAGGAGACAGTTCTTTGAATCGTAGGGCTTAAACAAACAGAAGTAATTCTCATATAGAAAAATTATAGCAAAAAAAAGAAAATTTAGCAAGAGAAAAACAATCGGGCGGCAATCTAAAATCATCTTGACTGCCCGCAAAAACTCGCAGAATGCACAATACCTTGACAGGCGGGCTTTTGTAAGATATACTTTTTATATGAAAAAAGTCGGCGGACACGCAAAAGCATTGATGCTTATACCCCCCCCCTGTCATCTAGCGCGCCCCAGGAACTTCCGCGCGTCGGTCTGCACCTCAAAAATCCGTATTTCCCACAACAAATTCTTTGCCACAGCTTCGTCAGAACTGCTCTTTAACGCCAAATTCTTTGTCAGATTTCAAAAAACGCGGATTTGGTGGAGCAAATTCCTTCACCAACTGCAAAAAGCGCAAATTTGGCGCGAAAAATTCCTTCCCGCAAGTCAAAAGCACGAATTTTGTGTGCCAAATTCTTTGTTCCTGCCCCAAAAATGCAAATTTGTTGCACCAAATTCCTTCTCCGCGTTTCAAAAGTGCGAATTTGTCATACCAAATTCATTTCCCCAAGCCAAAAACGCCCATCTTGTGGAGCAAATTCATTGTCCGCGTTCCAAAAGAGCGGATTTTGCGCGGCAAATCCGCCCACATCGTGCAAAAGGCGCAGATTCTGCGCAAAAAATAAAAAACTTTGAAGGAGTGTAAAAGAAAATGAAGGAAATCCAGACATTTTACATCGGCGGAATGACCAACGCGGCGCACTTTTTGTTCGTTTCGAACATAGCGGAGCGGGCGGAAAAGGACGCGGCAGTGGCTGAAAAATGCACGGCGCAGGTTGCCGCGCTTCGGGCGGCGGTGACGGCGGAGGACGAGAACCTCAAGCTTTCCGCAAAAAGCCTCCTCACGGACAAAATCGCCGATGCGGACAAGGAGCGCGACAGGCTCTACGCGGGCTACAAGAAGGCGGTTTCGGGCTACGAGGGATTCCCGGACGACGCGATGGCAGAAGCGGCGAAGGCGCTCGCACAGCACATCAAGGACTACAAGATAAGTCCGCAGATGCAGATGGACAAGGAGACGGGGCTTCTCGTGAACTTCATCCAGGATTTGGAAGGAAAGTTTTCGGAGCAGATTAAGGCGCTTTCGCTCGGCGCGTTCGTGGAAAAGCTCAAGGCTTCGAACGAGAGCCTGCGCGAACTCACCGCCCAGCGCACGGACGAGCGCTCGGCAAAGACGGCGGGCGCGCTCAAGACGGCGCGCG
>JAFLSR010000013.1 GCA_022510845.1 Treponema sp. | reverse complement strand
CAGCAGCACCACCGCCGGAAAGAAAATCAGGAATTTGAATGAGTTGAAGAGCATAGCGTCATCTCCACATTTGATATAATGAAAGTTCAAAAAATGATATTAATATTGCACTATCAAAAACTATATTGAATATACTACTACAATACTATCAAATACGCAAGTACTAAATTGTGAAACAATATCAAGATTGATAGCATGGAAAACATAAGCCGCCTTGAAAAAACAGTGATTGACAATATCAGAAGAATCAGGCAGGAAAAAGGAATTTCGCAACTGCGCCTATCCATATTTAGCAACACGTCCGCAAGTTACATTGGGCTGATGGAAACCTACAAGAACATCCCCAAACTTTCGACGATTGAGCGGATTGCCGACGCGCTCGATGTGCCAGTGCTGGTTCTGTTCGCCGACCACCAGAACGAACCGCCCGCAATGACCGCACAACGCGAAAAAGAAAAGCGTGAACAAAAACACAAGCAAAAACTCCGCAAGCACATCAAGGACGAGATTTTGACCCGCGTAGCAAGTGATTTGGACGATTTGTTGCAGATGATTTAAAAAAATCCACGCGGGGTGCAACTTTTCGTTGACTTTTTCGCTTCCCTGCGATAAAATAAAAACATCATGTGGAAAAGTCCAGTTTTGCTGTTAGAAAAATGCTACCTCTCTATCTCTCGATAGGGGTAGTGGGTCTTTTTCGCTAGACTTCGAATTTCCATTCTTCTAAAAAAATCCACACATTGAACCCTTTCTCTAAAAATCATTTTTTTACTTCGGGATTTTTATATACCCATACAGGGTATGGGTATCCCGATTTTCTGCTTTTAATTTTCAGCCGCAAAGGACGGCTTTATTATGAACATAAAAAAACAGATTGAAAGACTTTATGCGTCTTCTGTCTTGGCACAGGTTTCGCTTTCGGGCGCATGGGTTGCGATTCTCTCGGCGAGAGGATTTTCGCTCGCCCAAATCGGATTCGCGGAAACTGTCTTCCACATTGTGAGCATTCTCTTCGAAATCCCTTCCGGAATTCTGGCGGACGTTTTCGGACGAAAGAAGACGCTTCTTCTTTCGTGCGCGATGCGGATTGCGGGAAATGTCGTCATGGTGATGTCGAACAGTTTTACGATGGTGTGCGCTTCGATTGCGCTCCACGCGCTGAGCTACAATTTTTCTTCCGGCTCGGGAGACGCACTCGCCTACGATTCGCTGAAACTTGCCGGCAAGGAAAGCCGCTTTGAAAAGTATGTTTCGAACCAACTGATTATCTACCGCGCGTGCGAAGGGCTTTCCACGCTTCTTGCGGGATTCTCGCTTTTCATCGGATACAGGCTCGCCTACTCTTCGGGCATCGTTCTCGCCATCGCGCAGGGCGCGGTTCTCGCCGGGCTTTGCGAAGTGAGATTCGGCGAAACGAACAAAATCGAATTCCGAAAAGAAGTCGCGAAGTGCTTTAGGGAAAGTTTCCTCTTCCTGAAAAAGGAGCGGAAAGCGATGCGCCTCATGTTCGCCAATTCATTTGTGGGCGCGCTCGACATCCTGCTGCTTTTCTTTTTGCAGGCGAAACTTCCGATGGCTGGAATCCCAAACTGGCTTTTGGGAGCGGCTCTCCTTTTTATGCAGGCGGGGGGAATCTTCGGCGCGAAGGCGATTCTTAAGGCAGGGCGCGCAAGATACCGCGCGGTTTTCATCGCTTGCCTTTCGGCGATTATGTTCGCGCTCGCGCTTGAACACACCGCGCTTTATCCGCTTATGACGCTTGGAGGCTTTATCGCGGCATTTGCCGATGACGCTCTTCAAGCAAGGACGGACGCGCTCCTGCACGAAATGTTTCCTTCCGAGCAGAGGGCGACTCTCGTTTCAATAGAGTCGTTCACGTTCTCCGTGATAATGATTGTGCTCTCGCCCCTCGCAGGAATTTTCTTTGCGACATGGTGAAACCACAAAAGGCACATACCCCTTTCTCTACGCAAGTATTGCGTGCTTGCGCCGCAATACTTTGCTTGATAAGCCCTATAAGTGCTCTCACCCTAACACCCCCTGCTCCGCGCACAAATACTTCGCGGCGAACGCACTGTTCGCCTACCACCTAGACGCAAGCCGCATTTTTTCATATATTTACACTTATGGAAAACCCCGTAACATCATCCCTTGCCGAACGAATCTACGCCGCAGTGCGCCTCATTCCGCGCGGAAAAGTCGCCTCGTACTCGCAGATTGCAGCCCTCATGGGAAACCGCAACCTTCGCCGCTACGTGGGCAACGCGCTCCACAAAAACCCGAGCAACTCGCACACGCCCTGCCATCGCGTCGTGAACGCAAAAGGCTTCTGCTCGGGAAGTTTTGCGTTCGGCGGAAGCGAAGTACAACGCGAGAAACTTGAAGAAGAAGGCGTGGTTTTCACGAACGGTCATGTCGATTTGGCAAAGTGCGGAATCAGTGAGGAAGATTTTGAAATGATGAGCGCGGAATTGCGGAAGAAGATGTAGCGACTTGAATCAACTTATCGCCCCCTTGTTCTATCACCGCTTCACACAAGGAGAAACCATATACCCATACGGGGTATGGGTATATACCACGCCCTATCATCTTTTCACAAAATAAAACTTGTGCACAGGATATGTGCTCATTTTCGCCACAATCGGCTCTACTCTAGCGAACTCGCTCGGCGGTTCTTCGTCCTGTTGGAGGACAAGGCAGAGGTCACTCTCGCCGTCAAGCGTGTCTATCAAGTTCTTGTGGTCGTAAAAATATACCGATGCCCTCAATTCTGAAATCACATACCCATATATGCGATTGTGCGGATAGCGGTATGCGATGCAACACGGAATGTGGCCGTTAATCGTCTCACCGAAGACAAAGACGGTGCGTTCTGTGCAGTTCTCGCGCATCATCTCCTCGAACGCGCGGTCGGTGCGTGCGACGGATTTTTCGGAGCGAAAGAGAACCCCCATGCTCACGGCGGAACACAGCAGTCCAAAGCATATAAAAACAAAAACAAGTCTTTTGCTCACCTTGCATTCTTCGCAGGCAAGGACGATGAAGAACGCGACAAACGCAATCAGCGGAAGCGCGTATCTCGTTACAAAAAGCGGACGCACGGCAAAGGAAATAACTGTCGCGCACAGTATCAAAAGAAACGGCGTGAGCAGGCACGCCAAAAGATAGCAGCCGTTCAGCTCTTTCTTGCGCACAATGGCCGCACATAGCACAAACAGCCAGCCGATAAATGCGATTGCAGCGATTTTCGCCATGCCAGGCAGCGGAATGACCGTGAGTATAAATTCGATAAAATTTCTAGCCGTTATCCGAGGAATCCAAAAATTGCTTGCCACCCTAGACACCTGCCGCACGACCACGAACGCCCACGGAAGATAGAGCGCGACTCCCACAGCAGCCGCAATCAGAATGTTTTTGAGCGACTTCCTGTCTTTTGCTAGGCACACAGCACTCACGAGCGCAAAATGAAGCGCGAGTCCGAACGCCGTCCAATGGTGGCAGTACGCCCCGCACTCCGCAAAAAGGACATACGCCAAAAATGACCTCAAACTTCCCGTTTTTATCATATACCAGGACGAAATGGCGCACAATCCACAGAAAAGCAGACTCCACGAGTACATCCTGATTTCAACGGCATACTGGAGCACGGAATAAGTCGATGCCAAAAGCGCGCTGAAAAGAAGCGCGGAGCGATACGAATATTCCTTCGCGAAAAAGGCTGTCGCGGCGCAGAGCAACAGGACGACCGGCACGACGGACACGATTTTTGCCGCGAACACCGAGTTGGGGAACAGAATCATCGCAAGGTGCAGGAAAATATAATACAAAGGTGGAAGCGTATCCTGCGCAGTGAGCCACACGAGGTCTTTTACGCTGTGGCGGGCAAGCCCCAGCGAATACACCTCGTCAACCCAAATGTCGCTGCTGACTCCCGCCACAATCACAAGGCAAACTGAGACCGCACCCACGAAAATCCATGAAACTTTCGCATATCTTTCAGTTATTTCAAAAATCCTGCCGGAAAACAAAAAGACCAATGCGAAAGCGAGTACCAAAAATTTTAGTTCCCAGTTTATGAACCGTCTGTGCCACACCTCGTGCGTAAGCGGACGACCGACATATTTTTCGCCGAGGCTGATAATCATCTCCCGAACCTGCGGAATAAAAATCACGAGCGACAGCACACCCGCCGCCGTACACAGCACCATGGCGGTCTTCGCCAGTTTCTTCATTGCATACTTTTCCATGACTATGCCCCCTTCTCCTTGCTATAAAATAATCAACATGACACCGAACGTTTTTCAAAATCAGCGATTCCGTATCTTCCAAACAGCTTTCAGTGCTTCCATAAAAATCCCTTTGTTCATTTTCGATTCTCCAGCGATTCTATCCGGAAAAATAATAGGAATCTCTTTTATGGAACAGCCCGCCTTGTATGCTTTGTATTTCATTTCTATCTGGAACGAATATCCTTTTGAAATTATTGCGTCCAAATCAATGCGTTCTAGAGCGGCTTTTCGCCACATGTTATATCCGCCGGTCAAATCTTTTATCGGACAACGCAAAACCATCCTCGAATAGAGAGAACCGCCCTTTGATATGAAATTTCGCAATGCGCCCCAGCCTTCCACTGCGCCGCCTTTTATGTTTCGAGAACCAATAGCCACATCATTCGTCTGAATGGCGGCATACAGTTCGGGCAAGTATTCCGGCTTGTGCGAAAAATCGGCATCCATTTCGCATAGAACATCATAACCGTGTTCCACTCCCCATTTGAATCCAGTCATATATGCGTCAGCTAAACCATTTTTTTCAGCTCTTTCCAGCAAATGCAGTCTGTCGCTGTAATTCTCCATACATTCTTTTACGGCATCTGCCGTTCCGTCCGGAGAACCGTCATCAACCACAAGTATGCCGGCATCTTCTGGAATATTTCTGAAAACTTCCGGCAGCAACTTTGAAATATTAGCAATCTCGTTGTAGGTCGGAATAATTACGAGTAATTTCATTTCTATTACCTCTATCGAAGTATATCATATTATAACTTTCTTTGGAAGTATTTTTGTGCTGAAAATACGCAAATAGAAGTATTATTTTGCGATGAGTTTTAAAGAAAACTTGAAAATCGAACTAAGCTACAAAGACATGACGGTGAAGGAGCTGGCGTTCGCATCGGGGGTAAACAAACGGACGATTGACCAGTATCTGTCCTCCGCCGCAAAAATGCCTTCCGCAGAGAACGCCGTGAAAATCGCAACCGTGCTCGGAGTGAGCGTGGAATACCTCGTGACGGGCAAGAATTCCGCACAGCAGACACAAGCCACTGACAAGAACCCCGACCAAGCCCGCCTCTACAAAAAATACCGCTCGCTGATTCAGAAAGCGGAGCGATTAAGCAAGCCGCAAATCCAAGCCTTGGAGCGTTTTCTTGAATTGATGTAATTTTCAAAACTTTTTCAATGGCATTACATAAAACGATTCGCCCCCTTGTTCTATCACCGCTTCACACAAGGAGAAATCATATACCTATACGGTGTATAGGTATATAAGAAAGCAAGTAAAATAATCGCATAGGAGGAAGCGTGAGCAAACAAAAAACTGTTTGCAAACAACGCCACTTTCCGCTTGTTTTTTTGATTATGAGTTGCTGTTTTTGTGAAATGCTGCCCAAAAAACATTGGGCATAGATTTGAACTGCCGTGTATTTGAAAAGTCGCCTGCCACGAGAATCTAGCCGCAACATCTAACTCCGCATTCTATTCCCCGAACGCCCGCTCCACCGCAAAAACCGCGAGCAGTCCTGCCGCAACGCTCGCCGCAATGTACGCCGCCGCCATCGCATAGTTTCCGCCTTTGAACAGGCTCGCGCTTTCCGCAGCAAACGCCGAGAACGTTGTAAAGCCGCCACAGAATCCCGTGCGAATAAAGACGAGCGCGCGCGGACTAATCGAGCCACGTTTTGCTACAAGACAAGCCGCGAGCGCAAAGATAAAGCAGCCCGCCACATTGACAAAAAAAGTCTTTATCGGAAAGCCCGCAGGATTTTTTATCGGTAAAAAGCCCGCCGCGCACCTGAGCGCACTCCCAATAAATCCGCCTAGCCCTGCAAAAAGAATGTCCGCAATCATTCTTGCAGGATATGATGTTCGCGCGAGAATGTCAAGAAGCAGCGTCGCTTGTTAGGCAACCGGGCATTTTTACTCCGCAAGAAAATTACATTTCATTGTGTTCAAGTCGCCATGCAATCGCGCGTTTTAAATAATGAATGTAGGCTGGGTCTTTGCACATATTTTTTCCTTCGGCATCGGAAAGTTTTGCCACAGGTCCATCGTTGCATTCCGTCACTTTCATCACGATGTTGAGCGGCGGAACTCGCGTGTCGTTTGCGATATAAGTTCCAATTCCGAACGCCACGCTAACCTTGTCTTTGAATTCGTTGTAAAGTCTGGAAGCCTTTTCAAAATTCAAACTGTCGCTGAACAAAACAGTTTTCGTCTTTGGATCGATTCCGAGCCGCTTGTAATGGTCGATGATTTTTTCCGCCCATTCGTAGGGGTCGCCCGAATCGTGCCGCACCCCGCTAAAAAGCGTCGCGTAAGTTTTGCGGAAGTCGCGCAAAAAAACATCAGTGCCCACAGTGTCCGTGAGCGCGATTCCGTTCAGCACGCCGTATTCATGCACCCAAGATTCAAGCGTGTACCAATTTGAATATGCGGGATTGTGCTTGCGATTTCCTTGCCCCACGCATTGAACATATTCATGCGCCATTGTGCCGATTGGTTTTACGCCGAGTTTTTTTGCAAGAAACACATTGCTCGTGCCGATGAATTGCGAATCCTTGAAACCGAATTTTTCTTGCGATTCGATGATTTCGCGAATCACGAATTCCTGCGCTTCCGCGCTCAACCTGCGGCGAATTCCAAATTCGGAAAAATGCCCGATTGTAAAAGTTCCATCGACAAGATTTTTTATTTTGGTTTTCGCGCGCTCGGTAAAATCCAAAAAAAGCGAATCGTAATCGTGCGTCATCCGAAAATAAACTTCGTTCACAATCGCAAGCGTGGGGATTTCGTAAAACGAAGTGTTAAGCCAAGTGCCGGAAGTTTCGATGAAAAGCCCCGCGCCTTCTTCGCACGCTTCGATTTTGAATTCCTCGAAGCGCGGATGCCACAGCCGCAAAAAATCAACGTAATCGCGTTTTATCCATTCGATGTTTTTGAGATAATTCAACTCGTCTTCGGAAAATCGCAAATCGCAATACAAGCGGATTTGTTCGCGAATTTCCTGAATCATTTGCGGCGAAAATTTCACATCCTCATTTCGGCATTTAAAATTCCAAACTGTCGTGTAACTCGGAAATTGATGGTAAATCGCCTGCCCCATGCTGAATTTATACATATCCGTTTCGAGAAGGCTTGTTATGATTTGGCGCATTTTCCCTCCTAAATATTTTCGACAATAAAAAAAGTTTCCAGTTTTTTCATTGTCGAAAACGTCGTTTCACAATGAAATGAGAAACGGCTCTTCAAAACCTCGCAGCACAAACCAATATACCCTATACAGGTATGGGGTATTGCATTTCATCTTTCAAAAGTATAGTGCTCCATGCAAGAAACCCGCGTGCTGTATTTTAACTTTTTCCGCAAATTCAATTTTATCACCCTTTGCCGGATTTTTCAATTAAAAAAAATCAATTGAAATTTTTCGCGCCTTGCACTATAATATTTATATTCAGAAATTTTTGCAAAAATAAGTTTCACAAGGTTCAGGAGAAAATATGAAAGTTTTGGTGATTGGTGGCGCGGGATATATCGGAAGCCATGTCGTAAAAGAATTGATGAAGAGCGGTCATGCCGTTACGGTTTTCGACAACCTTTCCAGCGGCTTGCGTCAGAATCTCTTCAAAGAAAATGATTTTATTCACGGCGACATTTTGTTGAAGGAGCAACTCGATGCGGCGTTTGCCAAAGGCTTCGACGCCTTCATTCACTTGGCGGCGTTCAAAGCTGCGGGCGAATCGATGATTGAGCCGGAAAAATATTCTTTGAACAACATCAACGGAACTCTCAACATTTTGAACAGCGCGGTCACCCACGGCTGCAAGCGTATGGTTTTTTCTTCCAGCGCGGCGGTTTTTGGCGAGCCGCAATATTTGCCGATTGACGAAGCGCATCCGAAAAATCCTGAAAATTATTACGGCTTTACCAAACTCAAAATCGAAGAATTCATGGCGTGGTACGAAAAACTTCGCGGCCTCAAATTTGCTTCGCTCCGATACTTCAATGCGGCTGGCTACGATGTGGACGGCGTTCTCTACGGCCTCGAACAAAATCCCGCGAACTTGCTTCCGATTATAATGGAAGTGGCTTGCGGAATGCGTCCGAAAATGAAAATCTTCGGAAATGATTACGACACGCGCGACGGAACTTGCATCCGCGATTACATTCACGTTTCGGATTTGGCGGTGGCGCACGTCAAGGCATTGGAATACATCGCAAAAAACAACGAAAGCCTCACAGTGAATTTGGGCAGCGAAAAAGGAACTACCGTAACTGAAATGGTGGATGCCGCTCGAAAAATTACTGGCAAAGAAATTCCTGCCGATTACGCCGAACGTCGCGCGGGCGACCCTGCGACTTTGGTGGCAAGCGCGAAATATGCCGCCGAAAAACTTGGCTGGAAAGCCGAGCACAGCGACATCGAAACTTTGCTGAAAACCACTTGGGACGCATACAATAAATTTTTGAAAAAATAAATTTCATTCGTTAAAAACTGTGAGGTGAAATTATGGATGTGCGCTCGTTGAAAAAATTCATCGCTGAAAACGAAGCCGAATACATTTCGCTGCAAAAAATTCTCACCTCACACAAGGCGCTCGCTCCGGAAAATGGCGGAGATGGCGAACTTGAAAAATGCGCCGCTTTGGAAAAATTTCTTCGCGCACACGGATTTAAAAATCTCGCCCGATTCGATTCTCCCGACGAGCGCGTGAGCGCGAAAGTCCGCCCGAATCTTGTTGCCACAATTCCTGGCAAAAACAACGACTTTGCGATTTGGATAATCGCACATTTGGACGTAGTTCCTGTAGGCGATTTGTCCGCTTGGAAAACCGAGCCGTGGCAAGCCGTTGAAAAGGACGGGAAAATTTTTGGACGCGGCGTGGAAGACAATCAGCAAGGATTGGTGAGCGCGTTTGCGGCGGCGTGGGCGTTCGTCAAAAATGGAATTGTGCCTGAGCATACTATCAAATTGCTTTTTGCCGCAGACGAAGAAGTGGGCAGCAAGCACGGCATAATTTTTCTTTTGAAAAATCACAAAAAAATTTTCGGCAAAAATGATTTGTTCATCATTCCCGATGGCGGCGACAAAAAAGGCGAGACGCTTGAAATCGCCGAAAAAAACATTCTTTGGCTGAAATTCGAAATCTTTGGAAAGCAGACGCACGCCTCGCGCCCCGACCAAGGAAAGAACGCCTGCCTTGCTTCGGCGAAATTCACTTCGGCTTTGTATGACGCGCTTTACAAAAAATTCAAAAAACAAAATCCGCTTTTTTCTCCGCTGTGCTCCACATTCGAACCGACAATGCGCAAAGCGAATGTCGATGGCGTGAACATAATTCCGGGCAAGGAAGAATTTTGCTTTGACTGCCGCATCATTCCCGAATACAGTTGCGACGAAGTTTTGCAAGTTGTAAAAGAAACTGTGCAGAAGGCGCAAGATGAATTCGGCGTAAAAATAAAAATTTCTATTTTGCAAAAAGTGCAGTCCATTCCGACAAGTGCCAATTCGCAAGTCGTAAAAAAAATGAGCGCGGCATTGCAAAAGGCGCACGGCATTCGCTCCAAGACAATCGGAATCGGCGGAGGCACTGTGGGCGCGGAACTCCGCAACAATGGATTTGACTGCGTTGTGTGGAGCACGCTTTGCGACACAGCCCACATGCCCAACGAATTTTGCGTTGTAAAAAATTTGGTGCGCGACTCACAAACGCTCGCCGTTTTGTTTAGCGAATAGGATTTAGACACCACCCACTTCACTCCGCAACGATTTTGCCTTCTCCACATATATCTCGCTATTCTCAGTTTGAATGAGAGAAAGTTATTGAACTCGCCACTCGCGCGCCCTGTGCATACCTAACGCATTTTTCCCAGTGTAAAAAAACGACAAAAATAGCAATATTTGAACATTTGCATTTTTGAAAAAATTCGTTTGATGGATGTCGCGCTCTCGTTGTAAACACAAAATGAGTTTTTCGATATTTCCAAAAATTGAAATTTAAGCGAATGAAAATTTTTGCAGAGAGCCGGTCTGCCTCAATTCTTGCGCGAGTTTTTTCAAGTCGCGCTCGTTTGGCGTGTTCACCAAAATTGTTATGTCGAGCAAATCGTCATCGTAAGAATTGCTGAAACTCATGTCACGCAAAACTATTCCATTTTCCGAAAGAATTTTTTTTATGCGCTCGATGTCGGCATCCCCTCCCTTGTAAACAAGTCGGATGGTTTTGATTTTTGCGGCGGGGAAAAAAATGTCCTCAACTTTTTGAAAAGCCTTGAGCCCTGCCAAAACCAGCAAGAACGCGAACAATGCGGGAAGATATATTCCGAATCCGACTGCCAAAGAAAGCGCGGCCGTCGTCCAAATTATTGCGGCTGTAGTTATGCCCTTTATGTTGAAACCATGATGCATAATCGCGCCGCCGCCGATGAAGCCGATTCCTGTAAGAACGCCTGCCGCAATTCGAGTGGGGTCTCCTGTCATGCGTTCGTTTTGCGCCACCGCCCAAAATGAAAGAACTCCCATCAACGCGCATGAAACAGAAATCAAAAGCAGCGTGCGCATTCCGATTGCTTGAAAATGATTTTTACGTTCGATGCCCAAAACGATTCCGAAAACTCCACTCAAAAAAATTCGCAGGCAACCTTCGATAACTTTTTCATCAAAAACAATGTCGAACATCATTCACCTTTTATTTGAAAATCGAAAAACTTTGCGCACGTGCGCCAGCGTTCACCCAAGACATCATCTGTTTTACGGAAGGCGTTTTTTTCAGCAAATCGAATTCATCAAGATAAGTGAAAAGCCATTCGGAAAGCGAGCGGTCTGTTTTTGCGACTTCATTTCCCAAGTCTGTACGCGAAAGAATTATGTTGACGTATGCGCGTTCAGAATAAAGCGCGGCCGTGTTTTCGGCGAACGCCTCGAATGCCACTCGCGCCGCAGCCACAAACGGACCTGAAGCCATCGGCACTAAAGAGCGCAAGGTCGCCTTTCTTGCCACATCCGCCTCCGCAACAGAATTTTTCACAAGGAAAACAAGTTTTGGAACAGGCGAATCTTCTTGGCGCAAATTCAACGACGAAATTTTTTCAAAGCGAGAAAGAATTTCGAGCGTCAGATATTGGAAGCCCAAAACCATTTCATCCACAGCCGCCGAGCATTCGGGCGTAGTGAAACTGTTGAACTTCGCGACATAATACGATTCATCAAAATACAAAACCGCCTCATCCAAATTTTTAAAAGCAGTTTCGCAATCCAAAACCAAAGTGCGTGCGCTGACCGGCGAAGTTCGAAGCCATGAAAACGCCTTGAGATTTGCGGGCACGGCACTTCTTATAAGCGGCGACTGCGTGATTGCAACATTGCGCATTTTCATTTCCGCGCCTTCGGCGAAATCGCCTCCATCTGGGAAATCCTTTCCGGCAATTAGAATAGATTTGCTCATTTTTTTATTATATCACAGTTTTTTCTAAAATAAAAGCCTAGTTTAAATTTTCATATTTTTAAAAATTGGAATTTTTGGAAATATGAAAAACTGGTTCGCAGTATAGCGAGAAACAGCTGCCATAAGCGAGTTTTTAAGAAAACCTGTGTTTAAAATAGCCGCACCATCCCTGCGGCTATTTTAAATGTTTTTGAAAATTAAGTCAGCAGGAAATGAGAACGACAAGTTAGAATTTGAAAGCGTCCTTCAAGCCAGACCACTTTTGATCTTTTTCGCTCAGATTAAGTTTTGTTCCGTCTTTGAGCGCGTAGCCTTCTGCGGAGGCGCTTCCATGATAATCCCCTACGACTCCCCATTCTATGCCAATCGCTGGGTCATTCCAAGCGATGCCGCCTTCGTCATTTGGATGATAGAAATCGTCGCACTTATAGCAAAATTCTGCGGTGTCGCTGAGAACAAGAAATCCATGCGCAAAACCTTTTGGAATCAAAAACTGTTTTTTATTCTCTTCATTCAGTTCGACACCGTGCCACTTTCCATAGGTTTTTGAATCTTTGCGCAAATCCACTGCGACATCAAACACGCTGCCTTTGATGACCCTCACAAGTTTTGTTTGCGGAAACTGTTTTTGAAAATGAAGACCGCGGAGAACTCCTTTTGTTGAACAACTTTGATTGTCTTGCACAAATGTAATATTTATGCCCGCCCCTTCCATGTCTTTTTGGTTGTATGTTTCCATAAAATATCCGCGAGCGTCGCCATAAACAGCAGGCGTGATTACACAAAGTCCTTCTATGCCGCCGACATTTTTTTCAACTTGTATTTGACCCATTCCGAATCTCCTTAAAGCACATTGAAGGCGCGTCATATATGTAGAAAGCAATTCGTTTCCTACGAGTTTAACTTGTACACAATGTCATTGGAAATGCGCCTAAAAAATTCTGTATGTCGCAACAAAAGAAAACTTGCCATACCCCATACTGGTATAGGGTATAGCGTTTTTTAGTGCAAACAAATTATATTTTCATCTCACACTTTCGCACGATTTCCGTACATTTTTTCATAATAATTTTGGTATTCGCCTGAAATTATGGTGCTCCACCATTCTTTGTTGTCCAAATACCATTTGATTGTCTTTTTGATACCATCAGCAAATTTTGTTTCGGGAAGCCAGCCAAGTTCGCTGTGGATTTTTGTCGGATCAATCGCATAGCGCATATCGTGTCCCTTTCTGTCTTCAACATGAGTGATGAGACTTTCGCTCTTGCCGAGTTCCTTGCAAATCAACTTAACAATGTCGATGTTCTTCATCTCATTGTGGCCGCCGATATTATAAACTTCGCCAACTTTTCCTTTGTGAAGAATGAGGTCGATTGCACGACAGTGGTCTTCAACATAAAGCCAGTCGCGCACATTCAAGCCTTCGCCATAAACAGGAAGAGGCTTGTCCGCAAGCGCGTTCGCAATCATAAGCGGAATGAGTTTTTCGGGAAAATGATATGGGCCATAGTTGTTGGAACAGCGCGAAATCGTTACTGGAAGTCCATAAGTGCGTTGATAAGCCAAAACAAGTAAATCGGCGCCAGCCTTTGACGCGCTGTACGGACTGCTTGCATGAATCGGGGTTGTTTCCGTGAAAAACAAATCAGGCCTGTCAAGCGGAAGGTCGCCATAAACTTCGTCTGTGGAAACTTGATGATAACGCTGGATTCCATACTTGCGGCAAGCATCCATAAGGACTTGTGTTCCAAGAATGTTTGTCTGAATAAAAATTTCAGGCTCTTCGATTGAACGGTCAACATGGGATTCGGCCGCAAAGTTTACAACGATGTCAGGCTTCTCTTCTTCAAAAAGTTCGTATATGGCTTTTCTGTCACAAATGTCAATTTTGACAAAACGGAAATTCGGATTTTTCATCGCGGACTCAAGGGTGGAAAGATTGCCCGCGTATGTGAGTTTGTCCAAACACACAATCCTGTAATCAGGATGCGCTTCGAGAATGTGAAAGATAAAATTTGCGCCAATAAAGCCTGCTCCGCCTGTTACAAAAACAATCATAATTATTTTCCCATCCTCAATATTTCAGTTTTTCCTCTGCCACAGATTTGAGGTGCGCTCCATACGGAGACTTGCCATATTTTTCAGCGGCTTTTAACAACGCCTCTTTGTCTATCCATTTGTTGATGAACGCAATCTCTTCAAGAGCCGAGATTTCTATTCCCTGACGGTTTTGAATCACTTGGACAAAATTTGAAGCGTCAAGAAGGCTGTCCATTGTTCCTGTGTCGAGCCATGCAAAGCCACGTCCGAAAATCTGAACATCAAGCGCACCTTCTTTAAGATACATTTCATTGAGCGTCGTGATTTCAAGTTCACCTCGACTAGAAAACGGAACAAGGCTTGCTTTCGCGCTAACGCCCGCCGGATAAAAATACAAGCCCGTTACAGCATAATTGCTTTTTGGTGCGGCCGGCTTTTCTTCGATAGAAAGTGCCTTGCCATTTTCATCAAACTCGACAACGCCGAAACGTTCCGGGTCTGACACATAATAGCCGAAAACAGTCGCGCGTTTGTTTTCCTCCGCATTTTTTTTGGCATCGCGAAGCATTCGTACAAACCCATTGCCGTAAAAAATATTGTCGCCGAGCACCATTGCACAAGCATCATCGCCGATAAATTCTTTTCCCAAAATAAACGCCTGTGCAAGCCCATCGGGACTTGGCTGAATTTTGTAACTCAAATTGATTCCGTATTGCGAGCCATCGCCGAGAAGCTTTTCAAAATTGGGAAGATCTGTCGGCGTGGAAATTATGAGGACATCCCGTATGTCCGCGAGCATCAGCGTTGACAACGGATAAAAAATCATGGGCTTGTCATAAATTGGCAAAAGTTGTTTTGACGTTACTCTCGTAAGCGGATAAAGCCTTGTGCCAGAGCCGCCTGCAAGTATGATGCCTTTCATAAAAATCTCCAAAAATTACTTTTTAATTTATAAATTTATCGGCAAAAAATTCTGCATTAAACAGAAAATTCGCCGCAATGTATCTTATTTTTCGGTTTTCTTCGTGCGCGCTTTTTTGCTTTCCTTAGATTTGTCTTCGAGTTCCGCACAATGCTTTTCGGCGTTTACGATTTCGTAGAATTCCTTTCCGTCCATCGTCTCAATTTCGAGCAGGCGATTCGCAATGTATTCCGCCAAAGTCTTGTGCTTTTTGATTATTTCCAAAACGTGTTTGTAACGCTCATTCACGATTCGCGCGATTTCTTCATCGATGAATTTCTGCGTGTCCTCGCTGAACTCTCGCACCAAAACAGGCTCGCTTCCGCTGTTGCCCAGAACGCCTCTTCCCAACGTCATGTTCTTGAATTTCTCGCTCATTCCGAAATCCACAATCATTCGCTTGATTGTGTCTGTGGCGTGCGCGATGTCGTTCGAAGCGCCAGTCGAAATGTCGCCCAAAATCACTTCTTCCGCCGCGCGTCCGCCAAGCATCGTGTCCACTTCGTTGAGCATATCTTTCCGAGTTCTGAAATTCTTTTCCTCTTTTTCGCGATACTGCGTAAAGCCGCCCACACCGTGACTTCGCGGCACGACAGTTATCTTGTTCACCGGCGGATAGTCGGGAGTGAACGCACCCACAAGCGCGTGCCCGGTTTCGTGAACCGAAACAAGCCGCATTTCTTTTTCGTTGTCTTTGCGCGATTTCTTTTTGAGACCGATGCTCACTTTGTCAATCGCTTCGTCAAAGTCCGACATCGTAACTTTTTTGTGCCCGTTGCGGACAGCGAGCAATGCGGCTTCGTTCACGACGTTCGCCAAATCCGCCCCGGCAAATCCTGTAGTGCCGTGCGACAAAGATTCAAAATTCACGTCGCTGTCGATTTTCACATTTTTGGAATGAATGCGCAGAATTTCCTCGCGCCCCTTTACATCCGGCTTTTCCACGGGAACATGGCGGTCAAAGCGACCGGGGCGCAAAAGCGCGGGGTCGAGAATGTCGGCGCGGTTTGTGGCAGCCAAAATTATCAAGCCCTTTTCGTTGTCGAAGCCGTCCATTTCCACGAGAAGCTGATTCAAAGTTTGCTCGCGCTCATCATTGCCGCCGCCAAATCCTTCCATGCGGTTTTTTCCAAGCGCGTCGATTTCATCGATAAAAATGATGCAAGGTGCTTTTTCCCGAGCGGCGCGGAACAAATCCCGAACGCGGCTCGCGCCCACACCCACGAACATTTCCACAAAATCCGAACCCGAAATTCTGAAAAACGGAACGCCTGCCTCTCCTGCCACAGCGCGAGCGAGCAAGGTTTTTCCTGTGCCGGGCGGACCGACAAGCAAAACGCCTTTTGGAATCTTTCCGCCGATGTCCGTGTATTTTTTCGGCTCTTTCAAAAAGTCAACTACTTCCACCAATTCTTCTTTGGCTTCGTCCACGCCGGCGACATCGGAAAAGCGTGTTTTCACTTTGCCTTCTTCCACTGCCTTGCTTTTTCCGCCGCCGATTCCGAAAAGGCTTCCCATTCCGCCGCTTCCGCCACCCATTCTTCTAAAAAGAAAATAATAAATAACTGCGATAAGCACAATCGGCAAAATGATATTCAAAACAAGTTGAAGGATGAAATTTCCTTGCTGACGAATGACTTTGTATTTTACACCTTTTTCGTTGAGCATCTTCAGAAAATCTTCCGTAAGAAGTCCGACGGTTTTAAAATCGGGTCGCCTTCCTTGCGGAAAAAATCCCATTCCAACATCCCGCGAATCTTCGACCTTGTTTTCCTGAGTATATCCGTAAAAATAACTGTCGCTTAGTTCAACCTCTTTTATAGTTCCGTTTTCCACGAATTTGCGGAATTCCGAAAATTCCACAAGCGCGTCATTTGTTCCGGAAGAAAAAACACGCATAAAACCCAAAACTAAAATTGCGCACAATATTATGAGCCAAAACGGAAAACGCGAATTAGGAGAACGACCTCGATTTTCGTCATCATCGGCGGAAAGTTTGAAAAAATCGAATTCGTCCCTTTCCGTTTTTTTCTTTTTTTCATCGCTGTTTTTCTTTTCTTCTGCCATTCTTAAAATATACACAAAATCTTCGTTTTATTCTAGTTAAATTCCGCAAAATGTTGAAAAAGTTCCGCCGAACAAACAAAGGCATTTTCAATTTTTGAAGCGTTGAAAAAATTTGAAAACGCAAAACCAAATCAAGACATTTTATAAAAGTCATAGTTATATGACTTTTATAAACATACCCGCAAGACAATTTTTGGCACAAAAAAAAGCCCGCTTTGTCGAGCGGGCTTCGTCTTAAATTTGTGTTTGATGTGATTTCAATATCCGTCGCTCATCGCGCGGTTCGCGTCCTTTTTGCAAAGTTCATCGTAAACCAAACTTCGCGTGCGCAAGTCTTCTTTGAGCGCCTGCGGAAACGGAAGATTGCGCCAAAAGATTCCGCGGACTTCTTTGTCAAGCCGCTGCACGCCTTCGCTTTCTTTGGTCATCCACAAAATGTAGTCCTGAATAAAATATTGCTTGATGTCGCCTTTGAGTTTTTGCTTTTCGATAATCCATTCGTAATACTGTCCTGTCAAACCTTCTTCCATCCAATAGAACGAAGCCTTTTCCTTTGCGACTTGCCAGCGCAAATCGGCAACAGCCATCAGCACGGCAATTTTCAAATCGCGCGGATACATCGGAACGACAATTCGTCCGCGGCTTGTGACGCGATTGTAACGGTCGAAAGGCTCCCAGCAAAAACCGAAGTCGCCGTAAGTGGGAAGAAGCACTACAAAAGGCACGATTCGGTTGGGCGTGTTCTTGTGGATTCGCACGAAGGCATTCGGGTCGATGGACTCCACCCAAGCGAGCGTTTGGAGAACATTTTCGCGGAAGCCAGTCGCCTGCGGCATACAATGAAAAAAGTCGCGCGTAAAAATCGGGAACTGGTTTCCTTGGCGGCCGCAAGTCATTTTTGCCATTTG
Organism: Treponema sp.; assembly: GCA_022510845.1. Classification (GTDB taxonomy): domain Bacteria; phylum Spirochaetota; class Spirochaetia; order Treponematales; family Treponemataceae; genus Treponema_D. The sequence continues at coordinate 40,244 of JAFLSR010000013.1, read as the reverse complement.
ACGAACCGTTTCGAATTCTTGGTCCAAATCCTCGCTGTTCGCGCTTGAAATTTCAGGGCCTTCGGCAATTTTTTCTTCCACAGATTGATAGACATTTTTCGCGTCCTGGAATTCATCCAATGCGCGCGAAAGCTCCTTGTCATTCTTGGAAAGCTGGTGAAGCAAATTCGTGATTTCCGCAAAAAGTTTTCTTTGGCTTTCGGTGTAGGATTGCCGATGCGGTTCAAGACCGGACATCGCTTCGTGGCGGCAAAGTTCATCAACCTTGTTCCTCAAATCGCCTTCAAGCGAATTGCGCTGATTTTCCGCCATGTTCAGGGCGTTTTCGGAAGTCTGCAACCTGCCAGAATTTTTGCTTTGCAGTTGCTGCAAATGCATCGCTTCTTGTTCGGGCGTGGCAGGACCTCTTTTCTGTCGAACTTCATCCGTGGTGGAAGGCTTGATTTTGCCTTGCCCAATATATTTGAACCATTCGTCCAAATAAAAAACCGGCTCGTTCGTGTTGTTTTCCAAAATGGTTTTTGAAAAAAGTTCGCGATGTTCCGGCCGAAAAAGCGATGGCAGCAAAACAGAAAATCGAAGCAGCATTCGTTTGGGCATGGGGAAATTTTTCCCGGAAGCCTTCGGCGCGATGGAACGAACAACTTCCCAATACGCCATAATCACTTGCTGGCGAAACACCATTTTGTCTTTGATGTCTTGGCACGCCAAATATTTTGAAAGCACCGCGTGAAGTCGATTGGAAGCCTGACCTTCGCCAGCAATCGCGGTTTTATAATATGCCGAATCATCGAAATAATTTGCAGGCGTGTCAAGGAAGGCTTTTTCAATCGGTTTGAATGCTTTCACACTCAAATCGACTTCTGGAACAGGGCCGCCCTTATCCGTTCTGATTGCGTTTTTTTCTCCCTCTTCCTCGATGAACATATTCTCAAAACTGTTCGCCGCATGAGAGCTGAACAATCCGTCTTCCGAAGCCGGGGATTTGGCAGGAGATTCGTCTATAACACTTGCAAGCAAATCTTCAATACTCGTACTCATTCTGTCATTATAACACGCAAAGCGGATTTTATCAAATAAAATATCAAAAATATTGAAAAAAAAGGTTCGATGTGCTACAATGAAAAAAGGAGAATTGAAAATGAAAAACGAATATGTCAATCGGATTTGGAAAGAAGTCCAACAGAAAAACGCCAACGAGCCGGAATTCCTTCAGGCTGTGGAAGAAGTCCTCACCACGTTGGATCCAATCGTCGCGAAAATGCAAAAGCAGCTGGAAGCCGCGGCGGTTTTGGAACGAATGGTCGAGCCTGAGCGCGTGATTATGTTCCGCGTGCCGTGGACGGACGACAAAGGCAAGGCGCACGTGAACCGCGGATACCGCGTCCAGTTCAACAGCGCGATTGGTCCGTACAAAGGCGGATTGCGTTTCAGCCCAGAAGTGAACCTTTCGGTTTTGAAATTTTTGGGATTCGAGCAAGTTCTCAAAAACAGTCTCACCACATTGCCGATGGGCGGCGGAAAAGGCGGAAGCGATTTTGACCCGCACGGAAAAAGCGATGCGGAAGTCATGCGCTTCTGCCAGTCTTTTATGACTGAATTGCAGCGACATATCGGCCCTGATACGGACATTCCCGCGGGCGACAAGGGCGTGGGCGGACGCGAAGTCGCGTATCTTTTTGGACAGTACAAACGCCTCCGCAATGAATTCACCGGGGTGCTTACTGGAAAAGGCTTGCAGTTTGGCGGAAGCCTTGCACGCACGGAAGCCACTGGCTACGGACTCATTTATTTTGCGCGCGAAATGCTTGCCAAAGAAGGCGACACGCTCAAAGGCAAAGTGTGTTCTGTGAGCGGCGACGGAAACGTTGCGCAGTACGCTGTGGAAAAATTGATTGAACTTGGCGCGAAAGTCGTGACGATGAGCGATTCAAGCGGTTTCATTTATGACGCGGAAGGAATCGACCAAAAGAAATTGGATTACGTCAAAAAATTCCGCGACGCACACAAGCGCATCGATGAATACGTCAAAAAATATCCCAAGGCAAAATTCACGCCGAAAGCAAAGCCGTGGGGAATCAAAGTTGACTGCGCGTTCCCTTGCGCCACACAAAACGAACTTGTCGGAAGCGATGCTGACGCGCTCATCAAGAACGGCGTAAAATTGGTTGCAGAAGGCGCGAATATGCCAAGCACAATCGAAGCCACAAAAAAATTTCAGGATGCGGGCGTTTTGTTCGCGCCGGGAAAAGCGTCCAACGCGGGCGGCGTTTCCGTGAGCGGCTTGGAAATGAGCCAAAACAGCGAACGCCTTTCTTGGAGTTTTGAGGAAGTGGACGGCCGCCTTGACGGAATCATGAAGAACATTCACGACAACGCTTTCAACACTGCCAAAAAATTCGGACTCAAAACGAAGGCTGGCAAAACTGATTATGTCGCAGGCGCGAACATCGCAGGCTTCATAAAAGTTGCCGAAGCAATGATTGCACAAGGCCTCGTTTAATTCCAAAATAAAAAATCGCTAGACTTGAGCCGCGCCAAAAGCGCGGCTTTTTTTTTGTAATCTATTTTGCATTGCGCTGTTTATTTTTTTGTAACTTGCTTGACGTCAAATGCGAGTAAAATTAAGTGGAATCTAGAAAATATCATCGAATTGATTTGATTTTTTCTTGCCGTTCCATTATAAAAACTTACAAAAAGGCAGTCGCAAAATCAAAATCCATGATTGCCTTTTTAAGGAGGTATGATAAAAATACATCCCTAATTTTTTAACAGTGAAGAAAGTGTCAACTTTCAAACTGTTAAAAAAGTCATTTCGCAACAAGCGCGTAGCGCGAAGTTTCAAGCGGAATGACAATCGATAGGCGAGTTTTCGTAGAAAACTCGAAATTAAATTTGCCGCGCCATCTGTGCGGCAAATTTAAATATCCGTGTATTTTTATCATTTGCAGATTTGCGCGTCGCGTTCAAATCTGCGATTCCGTGCCTCCTGCACGTCCGCTAACGCGGAGTTATTTAAGGAGTAAATATGAAAAAAGCTATTCTTGTTCTTGCAGTTTTGAGCACAATTTGTGCGTTTGGGTTCTCGGAAAATTTCTGGTTTTTCAAAAGTGGTTCGCGTGATTTAGACGGAAAAGTTTTTGGCAGAGTTTCCGTCATCAACAAGACTGGCGAAGACATCGAAGTTGCCGGCGAAGTTCTGGAAAACAATGGCAAGGGTTTGTACTTTGAAGAGTCGATTAAGATTGCGTGCAAAATCGGCGAACAAAATTCTTTCGATGCGGTTTATTCGATTGACGGAAAACATTTGCAGATTATCATCTGCCCGCGCGGAAGCTACAAACTTGATTCGAAGACACGCATTTTGCCTCCGATAAGACTTGCGCACAGAAATCCGCCGCCTGCAAAACCTGGCAAACGATATGAGCACGGTCCTGCGCCAAAAAGAATGGACCCGCGCCACGCACCGCGCAATCCGCAGCACAACGAACCGAATTTTCAAAAACGCGACAATGTTCAGCACCGTGAAAAAATGCAAAACCATAATCGCGTGCAAGAGCGCGGACAAATGCATAATCATGAAAAAAATCAAAACGGCAATCGCGCTCAAAATCGCGACCGCGTTCAAGACCGCGAAAAGATTCAAAACAACAATCGCGTGCCAGGACGAAACGGCACGAGGCCTTATGCGGATTCTTCAAATTCAAATCAGGCCGCTCCTAAAAACGATTCGCGAAAGCAGCGCCCCGAAAATCCGCGCCGCCCAGTTCGCCCATTCGAAAAAAGCTTTGATTAAAATTTAAATAAGTTGTTTTAGAAACACCCGCTATTTGCGCCACCTTCGAAAACCAAAGTTTTCTAAAGGTGGCGCATTTTTTGCTCGCGCAAAATTTTATTTTTTGCAATTCGCCGTGCTTTGACGATTTTTAAATTAAATTTGCCTATTCACAAAAAACTTTTTTCAGAATATAATAAGTTAATGAAAAAATTTATTTATGTCATTTGCATGAATTTCTTTCGCCTGCTTTATTATATTCCAATGATGCGTTGGTATGCCGACCATCCGAAAAAATATTCTGAAAAAGACAAATACGAACTTTTGCGGTACGGAATCAAAGTTGTGGAACGCACGGCATTCGCGCATCCGATTTCTTCCGGACAAGAAAATTTGCCAAAAAATTCGCCATATGTTATGTTTCCGAATCATCAAGGAAAATACGATGCGCTTGGAATCATCAGCCAAAATGATGACGTGTGTTCTTTTATTTTGCGCGACGATTTAAAATGGCCTCTGCTTTTGCCCGAAGCCTGCGCCTTGGTGAACGCCAAACGAATGCGGCGCGGAAACAGGCGCGATGCGATAAATGTTTTGAATACAGTGCAGGACGAAATCAAGGCGGGCAAGAACTACATAATTTTTCCGGAAGGCGGCTACACCGACAACAAGAATTCAACCACGGAATTCAAGCCGGGAACATTTCAATTTGCCACGCGCGAAAAAGTTCCTATTGTTCCTGTCGCGCTCATCGACACATACAAAGTTTTGAATTACGAAAAAATTTTCGAAAAAGTATATCCGCAAATTCATTTTTTAAAACCGATTTACTACGAAGAATACAAAGATTTGACAACAACGCAAATTGCGCAAATCGTAAAATCGCGCATCGACGAATGCATTGCACAAAATACGGCACAAAAACAAAATTCATAATTTCGATTTTGTATAACAAGAAATTGCGATACCCTATACCCGTATAGGGTATATCATTTTGCATGAAATTAAAAGCACGGCATTACAACAACGCGAAAAATCGCCTAAAATTTCTGATGCCTTATTTTATTCCGGGAATATACAAAATTTGATTTATTTTCAAAACCGCATTTTCTTTGATTCCGTTTGTTTCGCAAATGAGATTTATGCTCACGCCGTAACGCCGCGAAATTGACCAAAGCGAATCGCCTTTCACGACTTTGTATTTGAACGGAAATTCCAATTCTTTGATATTTTTCAGCGCGGCGAAAAAAGTTTGTTCCATTCCTTTGGGCAAGCGCAAGACGCTCTCCGCGAAGGGAGGGGTAAAACCTTTTGTGTAAGACGGGTTCAAAGTTTTTAGGACGGACTCTTCCAGTTCGATCTCCTTTGCAATCGAAGAAAGCATATAAGGCTTTTGTACTTTTACAAAATCGTAATTTTCTTCTTCGCCTTGCAACTGTTCGAATTCATTTTTGTAATAAGAAATTTCCACGCCGAATTTTTCAGGCTCAAGACAAATCGCTGCCACCGCAATCAATTCAGGAATGTAGTCTGCCGTTTGCTTGGGCAAAAATCCGCCTTTCGCCAATTTCCAAAAATCAGTTTCTCCGTCAGCCTTTTTTATGGCAGCCTTCATTTTTCCATTTCCGCAATTATAAGCCGCGATTGCCAAAAGCCAGTCGCCGAAAACTTTGTAATTGTATTCCAATTTTGAAAGCCCCGCCGCGGTGGATTTCCACGGATCAAGTCGCTCGTCAACATACTCATTCAACTTGAGATAAGGACGAACGCTGTTCGACATAAACTGCCACATCCCGGTCGCGCCCACGCGAGATTTTGCCCGCGTGTTGTAGCCCGACTCAATCACAGGAAGATATTCCAGTTCCGCGGGAAGCCCGCGTTCACGGACAGCGGCGCGCACGAAAATCCTGTATTCGGGATGCACTTCCGCCGCGTTCTTCAAAAATTTAAAACGGCGTTCTTTTAGAAATTCTTGCTGCCAAAACAAAACTTCTTCGCGTTCGGAATTCTCTTTGAGGATTTTAAAAAGCGCGATTTCAGAATTCTTAACCTTGGAAGAATTTCCGATTCCTTTTTTTTGCTTGGATTTTTTTTCTTCTGACTTTGATTTTTCTTTCGCGAGGTTTTCCTTTTTTGGATTTTCAGTTGACACATCGGCAACGGCAAAAACGAACGGCGAGCCAATCAATACGACGAGGAGAATTTGCAAAAAGGATTTTCGGAAGAATTTCATTTTTGAATTCTACCACAGATTTTTTTTATTGTAAACCATTCATTTTTCAGTGCAAGAAAACGACAAAAATAGCAAAATTTAAACATTTTTTTGGGGCGCATATTTGGTAGCAAGCCTTGCGTCTTGCTACCAAAGACCGGGCTTTTTACGCAACAAGTCGCTACCGAGTTTTGCAAAGCAAAACTCGCAGCCCTTCCGCTTTCGCCCCAGGCGCTCCAATCCCTTGCGCGTTTGCTGAGTGTTCGCCTCGCTTTACACAAAGCACAAAATTTGATATCATCTTCTTATGAATTACGATGAAGAAATTTTGAACTTGCTCGCCGAAAACGCTCGGCTTTCTGTGAGCGACATTGCCGCAATGACAAAAAAAACTCCGGAGCAAGTGGCGCAAATAATAAAGCAGATGGAAGATGACGGAATCATTTTGAAGTATGCCGCAATCATCAACAAAGAAAAACTTTTGAATTCCAAAGACAAAATCAACGTGCAGATTCAAATTCAAGTTACGCCCGAGCGCGGCTCCGGATTCGACAAAATCGCCGACCGCATATATCGCTTCCCGCAAGTGAAGTCCGTCTATTTGATGAGCGGCGGCTACGATTTCATGGTCACTATCGAAGGCAACTCGCTCAAAGAAGTGGGACTTTTCGTGAGCGAAAAACTTTCCACAATCGAAGGCGTCCGCTCCACAAAAACTTCATTCGTGCTGAAAACATACAAAGAGAACGACGTGATTTATGTGGAAGACGAAGTGGACCGCCGCGAAGGAGCGATGGCGTAATGAACTCACGACAAGACAGGTTCAGCGAATCGATGCTCCGAACGCCGCCTAGCGGAATCCGAAAATTTTTCGAAATGCTCATCGGGCACGACGACGTGATTTCGCTTTCTGTGGGCGAGCCGGACTTTCCCACCCCTTGGTGCGTCCGCGAGGAGGCCTTCTACCATCTTAAAAAGGGCCACACTTCCTACACTTCGAACTGGGGGCTTCTCGAACTGCGCGAAGAAATTTCAAAGTATATGCGCAAGTACGGAATGAACTACGAGCCGCAGAACGAGATTCTCATCACTGTTGGAGCAAGCGAAGGAGTGGACGCAGTTCTCCGCGCGATTCTGAATCCGGGCGATGAGATAATCGTGTGCCAGCCCTGCTATGTGAACTACACTCCGCTTGCCGAACTTTGCGCCGCGAAAGTCGTTCCGCTTGATACGAGCGTGAACGGCTTCTATCCTACGGCGAACCAAATCGAATCGCTTGTCACGCCAAAGACAAAGGCCGTGATGATTTGCTCTCCGAACAATCCGACCGGCACGATGATTCCCAAGGACGAACTTGAAAAAATCGCGGAAGTCGTCAGAAAAAATCAACTTTGGATTATCAGCGACGAAATTTACTGCGAGCTTTCCTATGACGGCGCGGAACACGTTTCCGTCGGCTCGTTTGAAGGAATGAAGGACTACGCGATTATTTTAAACGGATTTTCAAAGTCGTTCGCGATGACGGGCTGGAGAATCGGCTACATTGCCGCGCCCGCCGAACTTCTCGCTCAAATCGTAAAACTCCACGGATACAACACAATCTGCGCTCCGATTTTCAGCCAGTACGCGGCAATCGAAGGGCTTCGGAACGGATGGAGCGAAGTGGAAAAAATGCGCGTCAGCTACAAGCAGCGGCGAAATCTGATGTGCGATGCTTTCCGCAAAATGGGACTTTCTGTTCCCGAGCCTGCCGGAGCGTTTTACATTTTCCCGGACATTTCCACCACAGGACTTTCCAGCGAAGAATTCGCCACGCGCCTTTTTCAAAAGCACAATGTCGCCGTTGTTCCCGGAAGCGTTTTCGGACTTGGCGGCGAAGGACACATCCGATGCTGCTATGCGACCGCCGTTGACAAAATAAAAATCGCGCTTGAAAAAATCGCGGAATTCGTCGAAGAACGCAGGACGGGAAAATGAGTGCGCTTCTCAGCGTTTGAGCGTACCAACACTTCGTCTAGCGTCACAATCCGCAAATCACATATATCTCTTTACAAGGTCAAGAACCGTGTTCTTTGCAGCCTGCCTTTTTGCGTCCCTCTTGGGAAAAAGTACGCTCGGGTCAATTTTCAGCGCGTTGCATAATTTTAGAATCGTACTCAGCGTGGGAGTACGCTTTCCATTTTCAATGTAAGTAATCATATTCTGCGAAACGCCGGATTCGAGCGAAAGTTCCATTTGCGAAAGATGCGCATTTTCACGTTCAGCCCGCAGCCGGCGGCAAACGAACTTCTCCTGTTCCTCCAGCGTCATAGAAAACATTTTAACGAAAAATCGTGTGAATACAAATAAATATAGTATTGACAATAAGAAATATTGTGTGTAAAATAACACAGAAATAAAAATGACGGAGGATTTTTTTTATGAAGAAACGAATGGTAACTATCGGACTTTGCGCATTGGCACTATTTGTGGCAGCGGGAGGATTTACCTTTGCAGGTCAAAAAGGCTCTCAACATTATAAAGCAAAATGTACAAGTGCCTCATGCCATTGCAGTGAGTTTTGGTCAGAAATAGGCACTTCAAAATGCTACTACTGCGGTCACTATGATTATATGCACAAAAGAAGATAAATCTAACAAATTATGAACAAGTCTATCTTGTTCATAATTTGTTTTGAGTCTTTTATATTTGGAGAAATTCATGAAGAAGAAATTTTGTTTGTTTTTAATTACAATTTTAACTTGCACAGCATTATTTGCTGAAGATTGGAACTATACAGGAACAAGCTGTGATATTACAGCAAGCAGCGCTCCAATTAAAATAGTGAATAATACGCTTCAATATGTACGTATAAGAGGCACTCCCGGAGCAATAAAGCCCAAAAGTTCTGGCGCAGTACATTCAAGGAGTTTCGTTCTTGAAACTAATGAAAAAGTGATTTTTTCAGCTAGCGGTTCAACAATATATGTTAACTCTGTTAATAGCAGTGGTTCTAACAATAGGGTTGCTCCTGCTGACAATCATGTTGACGTGCATTGCATTCCTTGTCATGGAAGTGGAAAATGCCCTAAATGCGATGGAAAAGGCTACTATTACAAAAGCGGCGTAAATCACGGAAAATACAAATGTGATCGCTGTGGAGGTGATGGTAAATGCAAATACTGTAATGGTAAAGGCCGTAAATAGTTAAACAGGAAAAGTCTATGAAAGCAAAATTTCAAATAATCGCGCTTGCAATGATTTTGGTTTGCGCTGGAGGATTTGCAGAGCAGCTGAAGGACGCTGAACTAACGCCTGAAATCAAGGCACAGATCAGAGAGATTTTTGATTCGTACAGCCGAGGCGAAGGAATCACAACTGAAACAAGAATTTCAATAATTTCGCTTTGGGATTCAAATCCGTATCTTTTTTACGGATGGTTTTTTCCGAACGAAGGCGCATCGATTGAACTTCAGAAAGAAGGTGCAATGAGCGCAAGAAAGGCAGACATCATCGACTATATTACAACGCTCGTAAGAATTTCAGATTCAGAATACATGACGTGCTTCTGCCAACTTTACGCTTATGTTTTCCGCGACTATGGCACGCAGGAATTTATGCGGCGTTGGTTCATAAGGTAATTTTCAAGGAGAAGCACATGAAGAAAAATGTATTCTTTTTAATAGCCGCAGTTTTTTTATGCGCTACGGCTCTACACGCGCAGACCACAGGTCCAACCGAAGAACATCCGCTTGCAGAATACAGCGAAGTAATCGAAACAAAGCAAAGCATAGATGCGCTTTTCAATGACACAAGAAGTTATTTTTTGGATAAATTTTCGCATGTAGCGGGCACTCTTGCTTCGTCCTCAAATACAATGTTATCAATATCTCTTTACAGAAGTTTCAGGTGGATAAAAACCGCCATGCTTGCCGATTTAAGATACACGCTCGTTGCTGAATTCAGAGAAGGCAGGATGAGGTTTTCCACAAAAGATGTGCGACTTGTAATGTATGATGCATATAAACGAGAATGGGTTTGCAAAGAAGAGGATTTAATCGGCAAGAAAGGCGCAGACGGGAAATTGCTTGCAAACGGTGCGGTGGTTTATAAAGAAGAAATAGAAAACTGGAAAGCAATATTCAAAGAAATCGCGGAAGGGAAATTGCAATCCGACTGGTAAACCTCCTTGGGGCGAAAGCCCCATTTTTTTTCTCACACTGATTCTTCAATTCCGCGTAAAAAAACTTACAAGCCGTAGTTACCCGCAGAAGTCGTCTAGCGTCTTTTCAACTTGAAGAGAGAATAAACCGTGTAGCCCGTTTCGTCGAGCGTCCAAAAATCGTACACAGGCAAAAGTCCATTCAAAATGGTTTCGTCTGTTTCTTCGGCGGCGAGAATTTTTTTCATGCAGTCGGAAGCAGCATAACTTTTCGCGCTTTCCAAATCCTCGTCTTTGCCCACGCCCAAAAATATTTCGAACGCCTCGTCAATTTCAAATCTTTTGCGGGCGGTGCGCTCGTCGTTTTTCTTTGTCAGATTTTTGAGCCAAGCGGGATTGCGCTCGCTGCCAAATTCCATGCCCTTCCACGAAATGATTTCGGCGAAAAGCGAAGGAAGCGCAAAACAAAAAGCAAAAATTATAACAAGTCTTTTCATTTTCATAAAAAATGGCGCGAGCCAGAGGCTCGCGCACAAAACTTTTTAACTTGGACTACTCCGCCACAAGGTTTTTCAAAAAGGCCGCGAACGACTTTGCGAAATCGTCCTTGACCTTCGACTCAATCGCTTTTACGGCGCGGTTCTTGGCTTCCGTAAAATCAACATGGCTTTCGCGCCCGGTCAAACTGAACGGAGCGAGTTTTTGCCCGTTGTCCAAATCAAGGATGTGACTTTCGATGTTGTAACGGCAGCGAACCGTTTTTCCATCGGTGGTGTCGGAACGCTCGAATGTCACTGTCGCCGAAAGCTGGTAACGCGCACTTTTATCGAATGTGCCACGGAATCCTGCGGCAGAAATCGTCTGCTGAAAAACAGCGGCAATCCTTCCATTGACATCGTTCTCCACCGTTATGCAGATTGGAATCTGCTTCGCGATTTCGATTTTCTTCGCATGATAATTCTTCGATGAAGGACAATACTGCTTGAGCGAATCAACTTCGACAGGTTTGATGACAGAAACTTTTTTGAGATGGTTTTCATTCTCAATCGCGATGTCCTCCGCGAAGTCATACACCGCGTAGCCTTCAAACGAAACCTTGTCTTCCGCGCCCGAAGAAAAAAGCGTCTTAATCGCAGAAGCGTTCTTCTTAATCATTTCGCCGTAAATCTGCGCCGCCTTTTCTCTGTCGAGAACGGCGATGGCGTACCACGTTGATGTGCTTTGTTCAAGCCAGAATTCTTTCACTTCCACGCCGATGAGGGAATCCACATCAACGGAGCGCGAAATGTTTTGGCTGAATGTGTTCACACTTGCGGTGGCAACTTTTCCATCGGCCTTCGCTTGTGCCATTCTCTGCGAGGCTTCGGTTTCGGACTTTACGGACTGCCCGAACGTCGCCGCAATTCCTTGCAACGCCTTGATTTCGGCAGAATCACGGTCAGAGGCATAGCCCACGCTCGTTATGTAGGAAGCGTTCGGATAAACGGCGGAAGGCACGTTCACCCATTCCGGCATGGCTTGCGGGGCGGATTTTTTGGCTGCGAACGCAAAACTGCCCGCAAAAAGCAGACAGACTGCGCCGAAAAATTTTACTTTGCGCATGATGAAATTACAATCGTTGGTTTTCCTGTTTTAACAACGATATTCTCCAAATTTTTTGTTTCAAGCACTGAATTGCCTGAAAGATATTCAACTTTCGCAGAATATGTTCCCGGAGCAACGGTGAAACCCGCTGCGCTTGCCTTGTGCGGGAAGTACGCGCCTTGGCGAAGGTCCGCGCGTTCAGACTTGTTTGCCGCAACCGCGGCAGGAAAGGCAATTTTCGCGGTAGCCAAAGCGATTTGGGTTATTAAATTGGAATTTACTTGATCGGCAATTCTGGCAGATTCCAATGTCGCAAAAGCAGTAACAACCCTCATAACGTTCCTAAAAACGCTCCTGCCGTACGCTCCGCGCGCTTTGAGGGCAACATCAAGTCTTACGGCTTCATCAAAGTCTTCTACAAGCGTAGCGGTTTTTGATGTTCCGTCATTGAGCGTAACGCGCACAGCGGTTATTGCATGGGTCTGCGGCTCGAAAACAGGATAGGCAATCTTGAATTTAATCGGAACTCCGCTTAGAATTCCTGCGTCAAACTCATTCGTCTTTTCCGTGCGTTTTCCGATTGTGCCCGAAAGAGCCAATACATTAATACGCCCCTTTCCGGACGGAATCGCGACATCTTCAGCAACATTGACATTCGGATTGAGCGTTTTAAGTTCGGAAGCCGCTTTTTCGGCGTGTTCGATGCCCTGCCCTTCGGATGCCGCGTGCGCCGCATAAATAATCGCGGAAAGATACTGTAGCAACGGAGAATTCTCATAAACCTTGGTGCTTTTCGGAGGCTTTCTGCTGTTCATCGCCGCACTGTCAATCGTCAATCCAGCATTTTTCAAACTGCCATCCGCATCGGCATCCTCAGTATCGTCGTCTTCTTCGGCGAGTGCCTTTTGCTCGGCGATGAGCGGCGCGATGATGTCCTTGTAGTCGCCGGCGTAAGTATCCATCACACCTTTTGCGTTTCCAATATCTCCCATCGAAAGGGCGTTCACCGCACGCATCGTATACATGAGAATTCTTTCATACATATTCCCGGTATACTTGGTTGCGGTTTCGTTCGACATTGCCGCCCCAGCCTTCTTTCCGCCAGCAGTATCCTTTTTGGATTGCTGCATCAGTCTTTGAGTTTCCAAGAAAGCCTTTCCGGAACCAAGATAGTCTCCGTTTAGATGCATTAGCATATTCGTATCAATCGAATTAAGAATGACATCCTTTTTTCTGTCTTCTTTGGACAGCATCATAGAAAGGCAAGTAGCGTAGTCACCCGCGTAGAAAGAACTGTTGAACTGTTCCTCATTGAATGGGATTTTCTTAGGCTTTTTAACTTTTTCTTTTTTCTCTTTTGACTTTTTGGTTTTAGAATTGGCGGACGTTTCTCCGCCTGCCGCGGCTTCCGTATTTCCCGCTTCGGCAGAACCCTTCGCCTTCTTCGCGAACGCTTGCGACGAAACAAACGCCGCAAGCGCGAAAACGGCTGCAAATTTCAAGATTTTTTTCACTGATACCCTCATCCTCATATAAAACAAGGAGGTTAAAGCAGAACTAGCAATTCTTTTCGGAACTGATTCAAAATAACTTTTGACTTTTTACAGTCCAATTTTATCTACTTTTTACAGAACCGATTTTTTTCAAATAGTCTTTGACTTCTTCTGACGGCTCGAACATAGCGACAGTCCTATGCGTCCGAAGGTCTGCCAACTCGATGTTCACGATGTAGGTGCGCTCTTGCTTTTTTCCGTCGTTCTGAACCATGAGTTTGACCGAGCCAGTAAGCATAAAATCCGCCGCGTCCTCATCGTCCATCGCGAGAGCCTTGTCTTCGTTCGCATGGTTCGCCTGATCGACAAGTTCGCTTCTCATCTCATCGCGCGTGTCTTTGTTCGCCATGAACTCAAGCAAGCCGCTGTTCAAAATCGCGGTTTTGAGAGAGTTCGCGATGATTTGCGTGTCAAAGAATTCGCCGGTTTCGTCCTTTATTCTGCCGATGGTAACAATCGGGTCGCGTCCCTTTTCGCGGGAAAAGCGTTCGATTCTCGGCGATTTGAGAACTTGCCCAACGATATCCTTGCAGACAACGCGAGAATCCGACTCGTTCAGATAGGGCGTGAGATTCGCATCTCCGCCGCGTTTTACATTTGCTGCGAAAACGGAAGAAGTCGCGGCGAGGAGAAACAAAAATCTTATAAGATTTTTTTTCATTCTATTTCTCCAAAATTACTCTTCATCAAAGTCGTATTCAACAGTTTCGTCTACAGCCTTGTCAAGGAGCGGTGCGCGGAGAGTGGCACTCAAAGCCTTCTTCAAAAGTTCTGTTTCAGAAGTGTTGTCTTCAACTCCGTTCAAAGCCGCGTCAAGCTGCTTGTCGTAAACGGCGCGATCCATCGTGAAAACAACATAGTATTCATAGTAGTAGTCGAAATCTTTGTCCGTAGACTTATTGTTGACTTTTACACCCTGCTTCGGCTTGCGGAACTGAATCCAATACTGTGCGCCCTTCAAAAGTCCGTTGAGTTCCAACGCTGAAAGAGTCTTGATTGTCTGATCGACAGACTGCTGGATTTTGGTCTTGTTCGCACCGGAATTGCCCTGCAAAACAGCGTTCGCGCTCTGTCCGACAGCCATTGAGAAAGAGTTCGCCACCTGACGCTGCACGTCCACCTGGTCCGTCCATGTCTTGAGGAATTCAAGGTTGTCACCCTGGTTGGTGAAAACAAAAACCTGAGTTTTCGCATCATCGAATTTGAGAGCCTTGGCAACTTTTTTGTTTTCGCCTTCGAGAACCGCAACAACCCAATCAGGGATGGCTGTTCCAAGCGCGAAGCCAGGCCTGTCAACAATTTCGATTTTAGTTTTTGCAGCTTTCGCCTTTGCCGCAAAAACAGAAGTCGCTCCCAAAAGCACGAGCGCGGCAGAAGCAAGAATGATTTTTGAAACTTTCATTATAAAAGTCCTCCAAAAAAGTAATAAAACCCGCATTATACGAGAATACTAAAGTATACACAAAAAAAAGACACTTTGTCAACGGATTTTCATCTTTTTGTAAAAATCTTGCGGGAAATTTGGGCGTGCCCGCAATGCAAATCGGAGATTTGCGTTGCGGTCGGGCTGCTCCGGGTTTCGTGTTCACTTCATTTTGACTTGTCGCATTCCGCGCCAAGCCAAAACACGCTTCGCGCGCCCTACGCATACGCCTTGTACGCAAGCCGTTGGCTTGCTACCGCGTTTCGCTTTGCAAAACGCGCAGGCGTTTGCTATGGATGGAAATTATTGAACTCGTCGCTCACGCGACTTGTGCATACGCCGTACAGCGTTTGCATGAGTTGAAACTATTGAACTCGTCGCTCGCGCGACTTGTGCATCCCTCACGCTTTTTACAATGGGAGAAAAAAATGCGTTTTAGATTTTGCGGGAATTCATTTTGCGAAAATCGCGCCGACCGCGCCAAAAAAGCCGAGGCTTGCCAACATCATAATCACGCCTGCAATCACAACGCCGCACATCACCGCCGCAACGGTTTTTCTGAAACTCATTCCCAAAAGGCTTGCCGCAAGAGTTCCTGTCCACGCGCCTGTTCCCGGAATTGGAATTCCCACAAAAAGCATGAGCGCGACAAAAAGCCCGTTGCCTGCCTTGGCTTCGAGTTTTTCTCGCGCGGACGCGCCTTTTGTCAAAAAAAATTGGCACATTCCGCCAATCAGCTTTTTGTCCTGCCCCCATTCCAAAAAGCGTCGCGCAAAAAGATAAATCACAGGCACAGGAAGCATATTGCCTACAATGCAGATGATGTAAGACGGAACAAGCGGCAATTCCCAAAATTGAGAAAAAGGAATCGCGCCGCGCAATTCGATGAGCGGCACCATCGAGATAAAAAAAATTGCGAGATATTTTGAAAGCATATTTCATTCTAACATTTCGCGCTTTTTTTTTCAATGAAAACTCGTGTTAAAAGGCGACTCGATATTTGCATAATATTTTTCAACATCACCCCGAACCCCGCCTTCGTTTCTCACGAGCGCATCGCACAAATTTTTCACACACAAGGAACGAAATGTGATATAATGTTAACTTAACGAAAGTGATTCTAAAAAACTCGCTTTTTGACGCTCATTCCTCACTGCGTTGCGAAATGACTTTTTCATAGGCAAGCAAAAATGAAATTTTGTTTACTTATGAAAATATATAAGGAGAATTTAATGCTTGACTTTGAACCGGATTTTTACAAACGGCTGTTCTGTGCACTCGATAACAACGCAGTGCTTATGCGCGTAGACGAGGACGGCACATATTATCCCGTGTGGTGCTCCGCCGAATTCTGCCGAATGATGGAAGGCACGGAGGACGACTTTATCCGCCTTGAAAACGGAAGCGCGATGAACACGGTTCACCCGGACGACCGCGAAGCAGTTTCTTACTTGTTCAAAAATCACCATGCGCACGACGGCTCAAACAGCCTCACAATCCGCAAAACCACAGTAAAAGGCCACGAACTTCACGTCTGCATCCACTACGCCTTTATAAAAGAAGGCGGCGTTCAGTACGCATACTGTTCTTACTTCGATGTGAGCGAACTCAAAGAACAACAGGCTCGTTCGGAGCAGATGTACGAGGAACTGAACAAGGAATTCGATTCGATAGCAGACGACAGGCTCACAGTTGTCCGTGCCAATTTGAACACAAAAATAATAGAAACCATACAGGGAATGGACATCTACGACAGCGACAGATCCGGCATGACAGTAAAGGAACTGTTCGACGTGCGCCTTGCAAATATGCCTCTTGCTGCCGATCGCAAAAAATATATTGAAACATTCAACATAGATGCGTTGCTCCACAATTACTACAATGGCGACGGCATTGTGTCCGCAGTGATTTTCACTCACAGGCAGAGCGGAAAACAATGCTTCATAAAATATTCAGCCACCATGCGCAAAGACCCCACCACCGATGACATCATCGCGCTCGGCGTGGAAACGGAATACAACAGCCAAAAGGTAACCGAAGTGCTTAACAACAAGGTGCTCGCAAGCCAGTTCGACATGGTGTGCTACATCGTGGACGACAAATACGGCGTTGTCATTGGCAATGCGGCGAACATCAAAAAAGGAAGCATCTTCCCCAAAGAGCATAACGGAAATTACACAGATTACATTCAGAAACAAGTGATTCCATTCGCGGACACCAATCAGCACGACCGCCTCGAACTTTTTGAATCGCTTTCGCTTCCTCGAATCGCTTCGGAACTTGAAGAAAACGAGCCTTATATTGTCGATGTTACCTGCGACATTGACGGCGGCATCTACAACAAGCGTTTTGTTTTCTATCTTGTTGACCAAGAAGCGAAATTCTATATCCTGCTCAAAAGCGATATAACTGATTTGTTCCGCACACAAAAAAAACAAAACGACTTGCTCACTGCGGCACTTGCAGAAGCGAATCGCGTGAACGCCGCAAAGACGAGTTTCCTTTCCAACATGAGCCACGACATCCGCACGCCCATGAACGCCATCATCGGCTTCACAAACCTCGCGCTGCAAAATCGAAGCGACATGGAAAAAATCATGGAGTACTTGGGCAAGATAAAAACTTCAAGCAACCATCTTCTTTCGCTCATAAACGACGTGCTTGAAATGAGCCGAATCGAAAGCGGAAAAATCGAACTTGACGAAACCGAGTGCAGGCTTCCCGAAATCCTGCACGACTTGAACACAATCATAATCGGGCAAGTTGAGGCAAAACAGCAGGAACTGAACATGGACACGCTCAACGTGCGCGACGAATACATTCTCTGCGACAAACTGCGCCTCAATCAAGTACTCATCAATCTACTTTCGAACGCAATCAAGTACACGCCCAACGGCGGAAAAATCTCGGTGCGCGTGGAACAAAAAGAAATCCCGGAATCCGAGGCAATCAAAAACGGGCAACGTTACGGCTCGTATGAAATCCGCGTAAAAGACAACGGAATCGGCATGGGCGAAGAGTTCGCAAAACGTGTCTTTGACGCTTTCGAGCGGGAGCGCAATTCCACAGTGAGTGGCATTCAAGGCACTGGACTCGGAATGGCGATTACAAAGAAAATCGTTGACCTCATGGGCGGCACAATCAGCGTAAAGACCAAGCAGAACGAAGGCACGGAATTCATCGTGTGCGTGAACTTCAAGACTGTGGAAGGAAAAGAAACGCGCGACAACAAAATTCTGGAACTTTCAGGCATTCACGCGCTCGTCGTTGACGACGACTTCAACATCTGCGACAGCACGATGAAGATGCTCGTGCAGATGGGAATGCGCCCCGAATGGACTTTGAGCGGAAAAGAAGCTGTGCTCCGCGCAAAGCAGGCAAAGGAAATAGGCGACAGTTACGGCGTTTACATAATCGACCTAAAACTTCACGACATAAACGGCATCGAAGTAACGCGGCAAATCCGCAAGGCAGTTGGAAGCGAATCGCCGATTCTGCTGATAACCGCCTACGATTGGCCCACCATAAAAAACGAAGCCCTTGAAGCCGGAATCAACGCATTCTGCAACAAGCCCGTGTTCTTCTCTGAACTGCACGACGCGCTTTCCCGCGCAATCGGGGCGGCAGGAACGCCAACAGAGGCGAGCGAAAATTCATCGCAAATCGACCTTTCCGGCAAGCGGATTTTGCTTGTAGACGACATCGAACTGAATCAAGAAATCGCAAAGACAATTTTGGAAGAAGAAGGCGCAATCATCGATACCGCGTGCAACGGACAAGAAGCGGTGGATACCATCAAGAACGCCGCCGCCAACACCTACAATCTTGTTTTGATGGATGTTCAAATGCCCGTCATGGACGGATACGAAGCCACTCGGCAAATCCGCGCGTTGGAAGACAGCGAAAAAGCCAAAGTGCCAATCGTTGCGATGACCGCGAACGCCTTCGATGAAGACAGGAAGGCCGCGCTCGCCGCCGGAATGAACGCCCACATCGCAAAGCCAATCAACATTCCGCAACTGATGAACGTGCTGAAAGAAATTTTGGGAATGTAGAATTAAACGCAGGGCGGGCGCATTTTTGTACGCAAGCCTTGCGTCTTGCTATCAAAAACCGGGCTTTCTACGCAACAAGTTGCTACCGAGTTTTGCAAAACGAAGTTCGCAGCGTTTTTGTTTTTACAAAAGTTTCTCTTTCAATAAAAATTTTCCTTTGCGCCAATCGGCATAGCCTGTGGTTTCAAACCCGAGTTTTTCGTATAATCTCTGCGAATAAGGATTTTGCGAAAACACGTCAAGCCACACGGCTTTTATTCCGTCGCGTTTTGCTTGTTCCAAAATATGCGCCCCAACTTTAAAACCAATTCCCTTGCGCTGGAATTCCGGATTCACGCAAAATCTGTGGACAACAATATAATCGTTTCCGCGATATTGCCATTTTCCGGTTTTGTACGCCTCGTCGCATTCTTTGTTCAAAGCATACACCGCCGCGATTTTTTTGCAAGACGCGCACTCACTTTGATTTTCGATTTCCGCGACAAACGCCTCCCCCTTCCTTATGTCTTGCTCGAAATCTTCGTAGGTAGGATAAATTTCATCCCACTGAAAAATTTCCTGCGCAATCATTTTGGCAATGGCGTTTTGAACAAAATCAAAAATAGGTGCAGCATCGCGAAGTTCAGCCTTTCTGAAAGTTAGTTCCATGATTCTTATAGTTGCCGATTTTAAACATCCATGATTTTCGCAGCGAAGCAAAATCTCGCCGTTATCCTACAACCCCTTCCTCATTTTGACGTGCGGCACGTCCGCTTCGATGAAGGTTTCGGACACTGCCTTGTAGCCGCATTTCTCGTAGAAGCCTGCGGCGGAAAGTTTTGCGTCCAGTTCGAGTGTGCGGCAGCCCTTGTTTCGGCACTGGGATTCGAGTTGCTCCAATGCGGCTTTTCCGATTCCGCGGGCGCGGTATTCTTTGAGGACGCAGAAGCGTTGAATGTGCGCGGCATTTTCCGATTCATATTTGCAGCGGAGCGCACCCGCATCTTTTCCATCGCAGCGGATGAGAAAATGGTCACACATTTCATTTAAGCAATCGAGTTCGTCAACTTCGATTTCTTTTGCCACGCCTTTTTCAATCGTAAAGACCGCTTCGCGGACACGCAGACATCGAGCGAGCGTTTGGGCATCCTGCGCAAGGACGAGTTCGATGTGCATTACCCCTCCCTTCAAAAATCACGGCGCACTGCAAGGACACTTCTCCACGCATTCAAAGCAAAAATGCGTGAAGAAAATTTGACGAGAAAACTGAACTCATGGCGCATTGCGCGATTCCGCGTCTTACACCTTGAACTGGTTCATTTCTTCAAGCAGCGTGCCGATGTTCTCTTTGTTTTGCTGAGCAACCGCATCCATTTTGCGCATGGACGAACTGATTGACTGCACGCCGCTTATCATTGAAGATGTGCCTTTTTGAATTGCTTCGACGACGGAATCCAACTGCGTAAGTTTTTCGGAAAGAAGCTGACCTTTTTCCACGCATTCTTTTGAACTTGCGCGAGTCCTGCCGCTTGCCTCGTTGATTGCTTGAACCGCGCTGAGCACTTCTGTTCCAGACTGTCGCTGAGACCGCATCGCTTCTGCCATCGAATTTTCGTGATTGCGCACTTTGTCCGAGCATTCATATACTTTGTCGAACGCCTCTCCAAGCGTGCTTCCCGCTTCCGTCATCTCATTGATGATTTCAAGCGATTCTTGAATAACTTCCGCCGCGCGCTTTCCTTCCTGGTCAGAGTTCTCCGCGAGTTTGCGGATTTCATCAGCTACGACCGCGAATCCTTTTCCCGCCTCGCCTGCGTGCGCCGCTTCGATTGCCGCATTCATCGCAAGGAGGTTTGTCTGTCCCGCAATCGTCTGTATAACTTTACTCGTTTCAAGAATGGAACTTGATTTTTCTGCCAACTGCGCGATGGTGGCAGATACATTGGAAAGCCTGTTGCGACCTTCCGCCGTCTGCGCCGTCATTTCGTCCAAAAGTTGTTCGCTCTGTTCGAACAGTCCCGCAACCACATCGATGTTGTCCGTAATCTTTTTTACCGCCTGCATCGATTCGTCCACGCTCACCGCCTGGCTTTCCGCGGAATCAGTTACGCTGTTGACAGCACCTGTTATCGCTTCTACTGCCGCGACCATTTCGCTTACCGCCGCATTCTGCGATGTCGCCTGCCCTTGAATTACGGCGATGTCGGAATCTATTTGTGTGAGCGTTCCTTTTGAAGAAGCCGTGTTTTCAGCGAGCGATTGACCCGCCTCCGTCATTTCATTGGCATTTTCCTTTACCATACGAATGGATTGTGCGATTGTTCCAAATGTAGCATTGAAATCCCGCGCGAGCAACGAAAATTCGTCGTTGCCCTTTTCTTCCATTCGCACCGTGCAATCGTTATGAGCCGCGGCTTGCAAAAGCGTGCTCATTTCCCGAATCGGCTTGGTGATATTCGTTGCGAAAACAATAGAAACAAACATAAAGAATCCGAACAGCACAACGCCGATAATGCTCATCCAAAAAAGGATTGCGCGAAAATCCGCCATCACTTCGTTTTCCTGCATGAACGCGATGAGTTTCCAATTCAAATTTTCGTTTTGCATTGTATGGACATAGGCAAAGTATTTTTCTCCATCGAGAGAAACCCTTCCGCCGCCACTTCCTTTTGAAGCAAACGAAGCGAGATTTGTGTTTTGCAGTTCGGAAATGTTTTTGAAATTTGATTCGCTGTTGTGGGGATCGGCAAGAATAACGCCGTCATCTTGCACCATCATTATAAAGCCCGACTTTCCGACATGGAATCTTGAAAGCATATCGGTGAGCGTGTTAAGAAGAATTTCGATTGATATACATCCCAATATCTCGGGCGTTCCATCGCTAACAGTGCGCGTCACGCAGATTACGACATCGCCAACAGTGGACTGGTACGCCTTCGTAACGCACGTTTTGCCAGGATTCGCGCTCGCAAGTTGATACCAGCCGCGCTTGCGGGGGTCAAAACCTGCGAACACTTCGTAGTCCAAGTTCGTCGCGTAGCCGCCCCACTTTGTTCCCATGAAAACTTCCACATAATTTTCTTTTGCGTCAAACATCCACCTGAACAAACGAGTCATTTCCGCTTCGGTGGGGCTGAGTTGTCCGCGGTGCGTCATTGTGGCAGAAGTGGTTTCAAAGTACTCTTCAATCGTATCGTCCGCAGTGACCACAAGAGGATGCGAGGCAAGCAGATTCACATTGTCGATTGTCTCGGAAAAAAACACGTTGATAGTATTTTCCACAAGAGTTGTCTCGCGCGACATATTTTCATTGAACTGCCTTATGTCCGAACTCCGCACGTGCACGCCAATAACAGAAACAACAAGAAGCACCAACGCAAGAATAATACAAGAACTGAACAAAACCAATTTTTTCTGAATGGTAAACAAAACATACCTCCATCCGCACACGGTTTCGCAACCGCAAAGCAAAGCCTTGCCAACGAATTTTCGCTTGCTTGCGAAAGCGCGAAAAACCGCGTTGCCGATTTAATGAATGCAAGATATAAATTATAGCATACCACACAAACGGGGCTTTAGTCAATAAGCAGAGCGGAAATATGCTAATGCCCAAATGATTCAGTTGTCACCATTGAATTTGGACGGCGATTACATACAACACCTTGACCATGATAAAACGGTTACAGTATCAAAAGTTCCTAAATGGTATAGGACATCGAAGCCTTGGATAGGAAGTAACGGTCTTTAGTTGTTCAAATATATCACGGAAGACTACAAGTGAATTGAGATAAAGGCTAATGATTTTTCTTCTGACAGTTATTATTCTCTTTCCAAAGACTCTGCCGGGAATGTGTGGATTGTTTATATGTCTTACCGTTCGACGAGTCCGCAACTTTTCGCCATTCTTGACTGCGATATCAAGACGATTGAGGATGTCGTGGGTGATTATTGGGTCAGTTGGAAACTGATTGATGGAACAAGGGACATTTATCCCGTATTGCATAAAGAGTAAAATTACAGCACATACATCACCAACCCCTAGACGCAAGACACGAGTCGCCGCCCCACGCGCACTTACTCCGCCATGCGACGCTTCCCTGTCACCACAATCTCCGCCGATGCGCAGCACATTTCCTTCTTCACCCTGTCGCTGCGCGACCACCGCGTGCGGACTTCCAAATCATACGCGCCGGGCGTCACATCGTCGGGAACGCAGAATTCCAGCGACCGTGGGAAATTCTTCCATATCTTTTCTGGCGGAATCGCCACCGCTTCCCCTCCCGCCTTCGGCACAAAGAACACGCCCGCGCCTTCACCCGCCACCTTTATGTTACTGCCAGAAACCATGACCAAAGACTGTGCCGCCACCTCGCCGTCCGCTCCGCGCGGAAGGCCTTCCACAGCACAGATTCTCGGTGAAACATCGCTCTTATACAAGTTCCTGCACTTGAGCTTCTCGCATCCTGCCGCCACAGCCTTTGACGGCGTAAAGCGCGGCACAATCTTGGGACGCTTGCTCGGAACGTCATGATCGGAAACGAAAGTGCCGTCGAGCGCGTGGTAAAGCTTGCCCAGCCCTAGAATGTCCACCGCAAAGCCGCGCCTGAGCCGCTCGAAATACGCCGCTCCCAGAACCTGCGCCGCGTAGAAGAGTGTGTCCTCGCTCATAATGCATTTGCGGTCCTTCTTTATGTCGGCGATGATGTTACGAATGTTCGCCGTCCGCTCGTTCACCTTGCCCACGAGCCGTCCGCTTCCGTTCAGCCTGTCTTCCGAAAGTACTACGTCCACATAATACTGCGGCTCGATAACTTCCAAGATGTCGGGTTTTCTTCTAGGCATTTTTCACCTTCCCTCTTGCTTTTTCTCGAAAACTGTGCTATGATATTTTCGATGGAAAGGTCAGAATCAAGCCGACCTCACGCCATAAAAGCATATCACAGCGTGGCTTTCTGTGCAACACAAGGCGCACACGCACACAGATGAAAGTAAATCACAAGGACAAGTTACATATCATCACGTGTACACGTGAGCATTTCTCACATGTACGGATGCCACTCCCTGTTATAGGGAGTAAACACTCCACTTTCTAGCAAGTACAGCATCCCTGTTATAGACTATAACGCATCCCCTTTATAGTCTATAAAGCATCGTCAAATTAGGCTGTTTCGCTCCCCCACTCTAGGCTGTGCGTTCCACCCAAAGGCGTGCTCAAAAACACGCCCAAAATCTCAAGCGACAATTTTCCACTCAGATTTCTACTATTGAATTAATTGCACATTTCCGATAGAATGATTTTATGTTCCGTATTTATGTTGAACGCCAAAGCGGATTTGAAAACGAAGCGCAGCGTATTCTTTCCGAGGCGAAAAGTTTTTTGGGAATTTCTGGCATTGAAAGCGTGCGCTGTTTGAATCGCTATGACATCGAAAACGTGGAGACTTCCGTCGCGAAGAGCGCGGTGCACCGAATTTTTTGCGAGCCGCAAAGCGACCGCGTGATTTTTGGTTCGCTGAAACTGAACGAAGGCGAAACGCAAATTATTTGGGAACCCCTCCCCGGGCAATATGACCAACGCGCGGACAGTGCAGAACAATGTCTACAGTTGCTGCAAAAAACTTTGGAAGAAAATTCTTCCGTCAAAAATCGCGGACAAAAAAAATCCGCGCATAGTGAAGCACCTCGCGTCCGCACGGCAAAGGTCGTGATTTTGACCGGGAAGATTTCCGAGCGCGAAGTAAAAAAAATTCAGGACTATTTGGTGAATCCTGTCGATTCGCGTTTGACAGATGATGCCGTTCCCGACACGCTGAAAATCCAAACAGCCGAGCCTGAAAAAATTCCTGTCGTTCAAGGTTTTACGAAATTCAAAAAATCCGAACTTGACGCGTACTCACAAAAAATGGGTCTTGCGATGGACAGCGCCGACATAAAATTCTTGCAGGATTATTTTGTCGGGGAGGGGCGCGATCCGAGCGAAACGGAAATCCGCGTGCTGGACACTTATTGGTCAGACCATTGCCGCCACACCACTTTTTTGACGGAACTCAAAGAAATAAAAATTGAAAAAGGTCCTTACGAAAAACTCTTCCGCAATTCGCTGAAAAATTATCAGGCGATGCGGACGGAACTTTATTCGAATGCCGAATCGGAAAATTCGAGCGAGGCAAATCGCAAGCCAGTCACTTTGATGGATATGGCTGTCATCGGAATGAAATTCCTCCGCAAAAATGGAATGCTTTCCGACCTCGAAGTGAGCGACGAAAACAATGCCTGCTCAATTTTCATCGATGTGAATTACACGCACGACAAGCATGGCAAAAAGATTGCGGACAGGAAGCAAGGCGCGAAAAGTGAACGCTGGCTTTTGATGTTCAAAAACGAAACGCACAACCATCCTACGGAAATCGAACCGTTCGGAGGAGCGGCAACTTGCATTGGCGGCGCGATTCGTGATCCGCTTTCCGGGCGGGCATGGGTTTACCAAGCGATGCGCGTTACCGGCGCGGCTGACCCTACCGTGCCTCTTTCCAAAACAATAAAGGGAAAATTGCCGCAACTGAAAATCGTCCGCGAAAGCGCGCAGGGATTTTCTTCTTACGGAAACCAAATCGGTTTGACGACGGGTCAAGTTCAAGAATTTTATCATCCGGGATATGCCGCCAAGCGAATGGAATTGGGCGCAGTAATCGCGGCCGCTCCTGCAAAAAATGTTGTGCGCGGAACGCCTCAAACTGGCGACATCGTAATCTTGCTGGGAGGGGGTACTGGTCGCGATGGAATCGGCGGCGCGACAGGCTCTTCAAAAGTGCACACGCAGACTTCCGTCACGACTGCGGCGGCGGAAGTGCAAAAAGGCAACGCCGTTGAAGAGCGAAAAATCCAGCGGCTTTTCCGCAATGAAAAAGTGGGCAGAATGATTGTGCGTTGCAATGATTTTGGCGCGGGCGGAGTGAGCGTGGCGATTGGCGAACTTGCCCCGGGACTTGAAATAAATCTCGATGCCGTGCCGAAAAAATACGAAGGCCTCAATGGAACTGAACTTGCCATTTCCGAAAGCCAAGAGCGAATGGCGGTTGTCGTTCGCCCGCATGATGTGAAAAAATTCATCAAGGCGGCGGCGGCAGAAAATCTGAACGCAGTCGTAGTGGCGAAAGTCACGGACACGAATCGGCTTGTGATGAAATGGCGCGGCGATGCAATCGTAAACATTTCGCGCGAATTTTTGGACAGCGCGGGCGCACGGCACGAAGCGAAGGCTTTGATTGAAAGCCCCGCATCGCCAGACGAATCGCCTCTTGTAAATCCGCTTGATTCCACAAAGAAAAAATTGGGCGCGGGAACGACTTTGGCTTCAAAAAAATCGGCATGGCTTTCGAACATTTCGGATTTGGCTTGTTGCAGTCAGCGCGGACTCGGCGAACGTTTCGATGGTTCAATCGGCTCTGCGAGCGTATTGTTTCCTTACGGCGGAAAATTTCAATGCACGCCCGAAGCCGGAATGGTCGCCAAAATTCCTGTCGCGTTTCCTCGTCAAACCGACACGGCAAGTTTTATGTCGCATGGATTTGACCCGAGCATAAGCCAATGGAGCGCGTGGCACGGCGCACAAGTTTCGGTGCTTTCTTCGCTTGCAAAAATTTTGTGCTTGGGCGCGAATCCTTTGGACGCGCGGCTTTCGTTCCAAGAATTTTTTGGACGCGCAGTTGACGAAAAAACTTGGGGACACCCGGCGGCGGCGTTGCTCGGTTCGATTGAAGCGCAGGTAGCGATGGGCACGGCGAGCATCGGCGGCAAAGACAGCATGAGCGGCACGTTCGAAAAAATCAATGTTCCGCACACACTCGTTTCATTTGCAGTGGCACACGACAATGCAAAAAATGTCACGAGCGGCTCTTTCAAAAAAGCCGGCTCAAAAATTTATTTGGTCGCAGTTCCATATTCCAAATTCCTCGCTCCCGATTTTGAAGTGTTCAAGACCAATTCGCAAATTCTGTACAAACTGAATTCGGCAAAAAAAATCAATGCGATGTATCCGATTTGCGCAGGCGGAATTGCCGAGGCAATCACAAAAATGGCGATGGGAAATCGGATTGGCGCGAGAGTGGATTTTGTTCCGCCAAACATCACTGCCAAAAATTTAGGCAATGCGAAAAGCGGAGAAAATAAATTTGAGAATTTGTTCGTGCCATTTTATGGCTCTGTGCTTGTGGAAACCGATGAAGATTTTTCCAAAGAAAATTTCGCACAAGAAACTGTATTTCTTTTGGGAGAAACAATTCGCGAAGAAGAAATCGTCGTGCAAGAAAAAGCAAAACAAATTTTGCGCGTGAAAATTTCCGATGCGGAAGAAGCGTGGGAATCGCGGCTTGAAAAAGTTTTCCCCAAAACTAGCGCGGCAGAAATTCAAAATGAAATTCCTGAATTCGCAAAAGCACTTCATCCTTCCATCAGCGAAGCGCGAAAAAATCCCGTGTTCAACATTTGCAAAAAACGCCCACGCGTTTTGATTCCCGTCTTTCCGGGAACGAATTGCGAATACGACATGGCGCGCGCTTTTGCCTTGGCTGGCGGCGACGCGAATTTTTTGGTTTTCCGAAACAACACGCCCGAAGCCTTGGACGAATCTTTGGAAGAACTTGTGAAGCAAATTAAGCGCGCGCAAATCTTGGCGTTTTCGGGAGGATTCAGCGCAGGCGACGAACCCGATGGCTCCGGAAAATACATCGCGAATGTTTTGCGCGAAGGGCGCGTTGCCGAACAAATTATGAATATGCTCAAAAACCGCAACGGCTTGATTTTGGGAATTTGCAACGGATTTCAGGCGCTCATAAAAACCGGCCTCGTTCCTTACGGAGAGATTCGCGAGACAAATCCCGATATGCCCACTTTGACTTTTAACACGGTCGGCCGCCATATTTCTCGCGTGTGCCGAACTCGCATTGTGAGTGCGACAAGTCCGTGGGCGCAAAATTCTTCCGTGGTCGATTCTCGAATTCATCTCGTTCCTATTTCGCATGGGGAGGGGCGCGTAATCATTCGCGAGCGGCTTGCAAAAGAATGTTTTGCAAAAGGCCAAATCTTTTCGCAATATGTTGATATGCAAGGCAATCCCACGATGCTTGAGCCGGACAATCCGAATGGCTCGTTTTATGCGATTGAGGGCATGACCAGTCCAGACGGCCGCGTGCTAGGAAAAATGGGACACAACGAGCGAACTATCGGAAGCGATATGAACGGCGCGGATCTTGATTTGTTGAAAAATGTCGCAGGAAATCCACTTACAAACGAAAGTGAAAATTCTTGCCAAAATATTTTTGCCGCGGGCGTGAATTATTTCAAATGAAAAAGCGATTTTGCAACGAAGTGAAAACTCGTTTTTTATTGCCCGCTCGCGCGCGCAAATTTTGCATTAAATTAAATATGGAGTTTGTATGAAAAAAATATTTTTGTTTTTGATTTTCTTTACAATAGTCTTTGCGGGCTGCGTCAGAAATTCCTCAAAAGATGAATTTGGGATTTTTCACGACCTTGAAAAAACGATTTCGGTTGCAGAAAAAAGCGACAAAAAAATTCTTTTGGTTTTTACAAAACTTGAATCGGGCGGCTTCAACGAAACTTTGGTAAATCAGGTTTTACATGCGCAGGACTATCAAGAAAAAATCGGCGCGGAATTTGAAACTTGCCAAATCGATTTTTCAAAAGAAGATTTTTCACCGCAAAAAAAATCCGCAAAAAAAACAAAGGCCCAAACCGAACGCGACATGAACACGACTGTAATCTACGGCGTGGAAACCCCTCCCACAGTTATGATTTTGAGTCCGCAAGGTTATGTCATCAGTTCCATAACATATCTTTCGTGCATCAATGTGCAGGAATTTTCAAACATCATCGAAGTGGAACGCGAAAAAATTGACGCAATGGAAAAAATGGTTGCGGCGGTGAAAAACGCGGAAGGCATTGAAAAAATTTCTGCAATCGATTTGCTTTACGAAAACACGCACGCAAATTATCGTTATCAACTGCGCAAACTTTGCGATGAGGTCGTTCGCTCCGACAAAAAAAATGAAAGCGGACTTGTAGGAAAATATTTGCTTGCCCGCGCCTCAACCGAAGCGATGGACTGCTATCTCGCACGCAAACCGGAAAAGGCGGCAGAATGTTACATAAAATATGTTCGGTCGAAATTTCTTTCGGTGGAAGAAAAGCAGCGGTGTTATTATGCCGCCGCCTACATTACTGGCAACGAACGTCCGAGCGTCACGGTTTCCGAAAAAATTTTGGGCTATTTGGATTCGCTTGTAAAATTGGATTCGGAAACTCCGCTTGCAAAGCAAGCGCAATTTCTTGCCGAACGCCAACAAAAAATTTTGGAGCGCCAAAAAGAAGCCGAAGCGCAAAACAATGAAGAGGCGCAGCAATAAATGAATGACGTTCCGCCCGCCGATTCAATTTCAATTCCAGTCCTTGTAATTTCTGCAATAATTTTAATCACGCTTTCAATGCTCTTTTCGATTTCGGAAGGAGCGTTTTTGAGCGTGAACAAATTGCGATTGCGGCTTCGATGCAAGGCGGGGGACAAACGCGCTCTGCGCGTGGCACGGCTTTTAAAAAACAAAGAGCGCATTATAAACACAATGCTCGTTTCCAATGATTTGGTCAACATAATGCTTTCTGCAATTCTGACTTCATTTGCGATGAAAGTTTTTGGAAACAAGGCCGTCGCAATCGCAACATTCATCGCGACAATTTTGCTTTTGCTTCTCGGCGAAATCACGCCAAAGTCAATCTGCACCCGCCACCCCGATCCGATTGCCTACGCGCTTTCCGGCTTTGTGCAAATTGTCGTGATTGTGATGCGCCCGATTGTGATTGTGTTCACGGCGATTTCGCGCATAATCCTTTTGCTTCGCGGAATCAAAGTCAAAAAAGAAGAAAACAAATTCAGCGTAGAAGATATGAAAACTTTTTTCGATGTGAGCGCGGAAACCGGAATCATCGAACATGGCGAAAAAAATTTGATGAACCGTGTTTTTAAATTTTCCGACCTCGAAGCGAAGGACATAATGATTCCGCGCAATCAAATTGTTTTCGTCCACATTGACGACAGTTTTGAAAAAGTTTTGGAACTTTCAGAGCGAACGCGCCTTTCACGATTTCCGGTTTTTCGCAAAGACATTGACGACATCGTAGGAACTGTCTATCTCAAAGACTTGCTTTTTTATTCGGGCGACAAAAAAAATTTTTCTTTGCGAAGCGTGATGCGTCCGCCACTTTTTATTTTGGAAACGAAGAATATGTCTTCGATTCAGCAGATGCTACGCGAAAATCGCCAGGCAATGGCAATCGTCGTCGATGAATATTCGGGCACAGAAGGAATCCTCACAAAAGAAGACATTGTTTCGGAAATGCTCGGCGCATCCATTTCGGAATTTTCGAAAAGC
The DNA here is from genome assembly GCA_022510845.1 of Treponema sp. Classification (GTDB taxonomy): domain Bacteria; phylum Spirochaetota; class Spirochaetia; order Treponematales; family Treponemataceae; genus Treponema_D. The sequence goes on along the minus strand of JAFLSR010000013.1, from coordinate 10,078 downwards.
GCGAACATTTCGCAACCCATTCCCCAAGACAAAAATGAATTCACGATTGACGGCGCAACAAGAATTTCGGATTTGAACGAAGCGTTGCGAATTTCGCTTGAATCAAAAATCAACGAAACTGTCGCCGGATGGTTCATGGAAAAATCGGGATGCGTCGCGCAAGTGGGCGACAAAATAAATTTTTCGGATTGGGAATTCATAGTAAAAGAAGTTGAGGGTCTGCGCATAAAAAAAATCTGCCTTAAGCAAATCGAAGATTTTAAAGACGAGGAACACGAAGAATGAATTTGCTAAAAATCTTGTTCACATTTGCATTCCTCGTTCTTTTGGTTCGGTTCACGGCTTTTTTTGCGGCGAGCGAAACCGCGTATCTTTCTATGACGAGCATCAGGTTGCGCAAAATGCTCCGCGAACGAAAGCCTGGCGCAAAAAAAGTGCGGTCGCTTTTTTCCGACATCGATGGACTTCTCACCGTGATTTTGGTCGGAATAAATTTCAGCAACACGCTTGCTTCTTCAATCGCCACGGCACTCGCAATCACACTTTTTGGAGGGGGCGGAGTCGGAATCGCAACGGCAGCCATTTCATTTTTCATTACGGTTTTCGGACAAATCGTTCCAAAGACAATCGCCGCCACGGAAGGCAATGTGGAAAAAGTCGCCGCGCGAAATGCCACCCCCCTCGCGTTGTTGAAAAAAACTTTTTTTCCAATTGTGTGGGCGTTCTCGCAAATTTCCAAAGGCACGGCTTTTCTAATCCAAAAAATTTGGCGTTCCGAAAATTCCGTAATCACTGAAGAAGAATTGATAATCCTGATTGAATCCGGCGCGGCGGACGGCACGCTCGAAAAATCCGAAAAGAATATGCTCGATAAAATTTTGGAAATTTCGGACTTCACTTTGCGCAACATAATGAAGCATCGCTCGCTTGTCACCTACATCAACATCGCGAATTCGTATGAAATGGTCGTAGCCGCCTTCAAAAATTCGGGCTATTCGCATTTGCCAGTTTGCGCGGCGAACGATGAAATCGATTCAAAAGAAAATGTGGTCGGCGTTTTGTATTACAAAGATGTTTTGTTCAGCAAAACAAAATCTGCGGATTTCTCTCCCGCGAAATTTATGAAGCCGCCGCTTTTTGTGCCCGAAACTTTTTCCTTGGTGGAACTGATTCAAGTTTTCAAAAAAGAAAATCGCTCGTTCGCCATCGCGCTCAATGAACAAGGAGGCACGGCAGGAATTGTCACGCTTGACGATGTGATGCGCGGACTTTTCGGCCGCATGAGCGACGCAGGAAATCACAACGAGATTCCGGCGGAAGCGCGAGTGAAAATTATTTCACCCAAAGAATTTTTGGTGCCTGGCGATATGCATTTGAGCGATGTGAATTCAATTTTAAATATGGATTTGCAAAGCGAAAATTTTTCCACGCTCGGCGGATGGCTTTTGGAAAAATTCGATTCGCTTCCTTCAAGCGGCGAAGCGTTGCGATTCAAAGAAAATCTTTTTATCGTGGAAGACCAAACTCAAAGACGAATCACTCTCGTGCGAATCAAAAAGTGAATTTTGCCCGAAGTACAAAACAGCATTTTGCCAGCAAGTTTCTTCTAAAGCAAAAATTCCAAACAAATCATATACCCAATACAGGTATGGGGTATATGATTTTCAATATGAAATCGCGTAATGCTGAATTTTTCGGAATATTTAAAATCTGCTATTTTTGTCGTTTTTATGCACTGTAAAAAATAAAACCACGAAGCGAAAATTCGTGGTATTGCAACTTGTTGTGCTGCACGCCAAAAAAAATCAGAATGCAAGATTTTCACGCAGAGTCGGAATAAAAAAAGTTGGGAGGGGTAAATTCATTCTTGCCATTTCGTGTATTTTTCGCATTCCAAAATTCGGCGGGCATTTTCAATTCGTTCCGCGCTGGGCATCGGCGTTTCTCCAAGCGGATAGGGAATTCCCATTTCATTATATTTTACAATTCCCAAAGTGTGGTACGGCAGGATTTCCACGCGCTCGACATTGGAAAGCGTTCGAATGAAATCGCGAGTTCTTTGCAAATACTCGTCGTTGTCGGTGATGCCCGGAATCAAAACATGGCGAATCCAAATCGGCTTTTTGATTTCGTCAAGAAAACGAAACATTTCGATTATATTCTCATTGCCGCGGCCAGTGAGGGCGAGATGTTCGGCGGAATCGATGTGCTTGATGTCTACCAAAAGGATGTCCGTAACTTCCATCAATTTTTTGAATTTTTCAAACCACTCGCCTTGCTTCGTAAACGGTGCGCCGGAAGTATCGATGCAGGTGTTGATGTCGCGTTCTTTTGCAAGTGAAAAAAGTTCGAGAAGAAAATCAATCTGCGCCAAAGGCTCGCCACCGCTTACAGTAATTCCGCCTTTTTTCCCCCAATACGCGCGGCAAGTTTCGGCCTCGTCCAAAAGGCTTTTCGCAGAACGCCGCTCGCCGCCTTCCATTTTCCAAGTGTCGGGGTTGTGACAAAATTTGCAGCGCAAAGGGCAGCCCGCAAAAAAAATTATGTAGCGCATTCCGGGTCCATCCACCGCGCCAAACGATTCGATTTTGTTGATGTATCCGTCCATATTTTTATGTTAGCACAAATTTTGAAAAATGGCAAATGCAAGGCACGGCATTATGCGGAACATTTTCTTGATGTATGCTAATTACAAAAAAGCGTGAGAAAATTCCCATTTGCCAAAATGTGATTTTTATGGTGAAAAGCGCATACCCCATACCAGTATAGGGTATACTAATTTGTGCCTCAACTTTGAACGCTACGATTTCAACTCGCCAAGCAAAAGCCGCGCATTGCCGTTACTTGGATTGAGGTAAAGCGCATATTCCAACGAACGCCGCGCATCGTTTTTTTGCCCCAGTTTATTGTAAGTGCATCCCAGCCTGTACATAATTTCGGATTTTAAATAACTGTCCGTGGCGCGGCTCGCGGCGGCTCCATACAATTTCAGCGCGCTTTCTTTGTTGCCCGTGCTTGAATAAATCATCGCCAAATTCGTCGCGCTTTGAATGTCGCATTCAGGAGGAATTTCAAATCCATCAAACGAATTTCCCGAAGTCCCCTTCTCTCCAAAGACCGCGCGTTCATAAAGTTTTTTTGCCAAAAACGAATCATTTTGGGAAGCCGCAAAAAATGCGGCGTATTCGATTTCCCACAAATCCATTTTTGGAATGTTTTCCAAAAGTTCGCGCTCAAAAGGCTTCGTTTCGTCAAAGCCAAAACGCGCATGGAGATATTTTACAAAAATATTTTTCGCTTCATCATATCTTTCAAATTCCAAAAAAATGTGAAGCGCGTACTGAACAATTTCCGGCGGATACAAATTCGGCGCGAGAGTGTTCTGTTCCAAAAGCCGCCAAATTTTCGAAATCCGCGCGCGCTCGTCTTCGCTGGTAGAAATTCGGTCTTCCAAATCCAAAATCGCCACGTGGAGATTTTTGTCGCCAGTGCGTTCAAGCGATTCGTGCATTCGAGCAAGCGCATCACTAATCGGAATGCGCGGAAGTTCGTCAAAGCGTTTCATATCCGCACTGACAACGCCCGCGGCACGCAAGGCACGCGTGAGCGGATCGTCCAAAACTCGCCGTGCACTTTCGTAGGCAAAATTTCCGTAAGCGATGAGAGCGGGAGAAAAATCCGGCCATTTTCCCACAACAAAGTCAAGGATTTTTTTTGTATTCTGTAGATTGTCACGTTCTTGAAAATAAAGCGCGCTGTTCAAATAAACTCGGGCGAGCATATCCGAAGAATCCTGTTCTTCTTCGGAAAGCATGAGATTCGCAACCAAACCATCGCGCACGCTTTCCGCCATGTCGTCTTCGCCCAGCCGCACATAGCAGTCCGAAAGCAGTGAAGCCACTTCCACCGCGCTCACTTGCGTTCTGTCGGGAATTCCTTCATAGAATAAATTTTCATTGCGGGCAAAAAGCCGTTCCGCCTCCAAAAGGCTTTCTGCGGCGTATTCATATTTTTGCCCATCATACAAAACTGTCGCCCAAAAGAATGCGTCCGCGCCGCTTTTTTTTGTTTCGGGAGCAAGAGCCGCCGCCACGCTGAATTCACCTCGCGCCAAATGAGCAAGTGCCTCGTTGCGAAGCCATGCGTTGTCGTGCGAAGTCTGCCACGCGCCGTGATAAATTGGAAGAAATTCCGCGCCAAGAAAAAAATCCAAATCGCGTTCGCCGTCTTGCAGAAGCAAATTGCGAAAATACATTTCCGCATAAAGCGAAGAATATTTCGTGCCCCGCAAGATTTCGGATTGGGCGAAGGCCTTTTCATACTCGCCAGCTTCTTTCAAAATCGCGGTGTAAATCGCATTCAATTCCAAATTTTTGGGATGCTTTTTCAGATTTTTTAGTATGACTTTTTCGCCGGCTTTTTTTTCAGAAAGCAAATTGTATCGCCTGTAAATTCCAACCGCTTCCATCGGCGAAATGATTTTTTTCTGCAAGGCATTCAAGATTTTCAAAGCGTCGGAAGGATTGTTTTGCGCGATGCAGCGGTCTGCCTCGTCCAGGCTTGAAATGACGGCAGAAGCCTGGCTTTTAAAAGAGCAAGACGAAAATATGAAAAACGCCGTCACGCCAGCGAGAAAAAAAAATTTGTTCGCGCGATTTTTCATTTTCTCGTTTCTTTTGAAATCTTGTCCAAAACGCCGTTTATGAATTTGCAATTATCTTCCACGCCGAGCGACTTGGCGATTTCCAAAGCCTCATCGATTATGATTGGACTTTCAATTTCCTTTTGATACAAAATCGAAAAAATGCTTATGCGCAAAATCGCAAGCGCCACTTTATTCAAGCGCGAAAAAACCCAATTCGGCGCAAGGTGGGATTTCACAAGCGAATCGATTTGCTCGATGTTTTCAAGCGAGCCGCCCAAAATGTGCCGGGCAAAAACCAAATCCTCGTCGCTCGCGTTTTCAAGCCAATTAAACGAAATCGCGGCGGCAACATCGTTTTGCCCATTCAAATCCCATGAATACATTCCTTGAACGGCGGCAAGCCTTGAATCATGCCTGTTCATCGCGCTACCAAGAAAGCAACTTTATAAGCTCATCGCCTGTCTTTTTGCGCTGAACATTTTCCGCCGTGTTGAGCGACTTGAGCAAATCCTGCCGGGCTTTTTCAAGAAACTGATATTGCTTCTGCTGCGTCAAAACTCCGCGAATCGTTTCGTAAACAGTTTGCGTTGAATCGGGTTGAAGCACATCCGAAAGTGCCAAAGACTTGGCAGGATATTTTTCCAAAATCACATAAAATTGGTATGACTGCGGATTTTCGCGAATATCGGACGGCTTGTTCAAAGGCTCATTGAACATCGCCAAAAGTTGTTCGGCAGAAATTCCGAGAGAAGCCGCGTGCTGCGGAGTTTTCATCAAGAAAATATTGGTGCTCACATAGCCCGATTTTTGGGGGTCTGTGTTTTCCGAGCGGATTTTATCCACCGAAGTTTTGCCGCTTTTCAAATCTGCCAAAAGGCTTTCGATTTTTGACTTGGCGTTCGGCTCACCCTGTTTGGGCGCGGCAACGAGGAAAAGTTTCAGAGAATCGGGTCTATTGAAATTTGTCTTGTTCAGTTCATAATAATCGCGGATTTCTTTGTCCGTGGCGGCAATTTTCTGCAATTCGTTTTGCTTTTGCGACAAAATATATCGTTGAACCACGAGCGCGGGACGAATCATATTGTTTTTGACTTCGGCAATCGTCATTCCAGTTTCGTCTTTGACAAATTGCGCGAACGGGATTTTTTTCTCCTGGCGAACAAGGTCGTCAAGTTCCTTTTCGGAATAGACGCGCTGAAGACCCAGTTGCTGAGAAATGTTCTGCAAAAACATTTGGTCAACTTCCGTAGCCTGCACCGTAACGCCCGCTTTTTTGGCGGCCTGCAAGACGAGTTTTTGATTTATCACGGCTTCGTAGAGTTGTTCACGCTCTTGCGGAGTGAGTTTGCGTCCCGCTTCCTTTTCCTGCGTGTCCACGAGGTCTTTTACTTCTTTTACAGTGATTGTTTCGGAATCATTGTATTTTACGACGGCGAGCGGCTGCATAAGGTTTTGTGATGTGGCGCAAAAAACGCCGACCAAAGCAAAAAATGTTGCAATTAGAATTCTTTTCATATTCACCTTCTTTCAATTAAAACTACGATATATGCATTAAGTTACATATTTTCACTGCTTTTCCAAAGGAAGCCCGCCGCTAATCACTGCGCGGATGCGGCGCACGCCCGCGGACGAGCTTTGCTCCTTGGTGATTTTGAATTCGCCGATTTGAGCCGTGTGCTGCACGTGCGGTCCGCCGCAGACTTCCTTGCTGAACCAGTCGCTTTTCGGGTCGCGACCGATTGTGTACACTTTGACGCTCTCGCCGTACTTGTTCGCGAACAGCGCGCGCGCGCCCTCGGACTGCGCCTGCTCAAGCGGCATGATTTCCATCGTAACGGGCAGGTCGTTTTGAATCTGCTCGTTCACGATGCTTTCCACGCGCTCGATTTCCTCCGCGGTCATCGGGCGGTCGAACGTGAAGTCGAACCTCATGCGCTCGTTGTTGATGTTGCTTCCTTTTTGCGCCACCTTGTCGCCCAGCACGTTGACGAGCGCCTGCTGCAAGAGGTGCGTCGCCGTGTGGTATTTCGTGGTCACTTCGCTCTGCTCGGCAAGACCGCCCTTCGCAGACCCCGCCTCAAGCGACTTTGAAGCCTCGCGGTGCTTCTGCTCCGCCGCCTTGAAGCCCTCCAAATCCACCGTGAAGCCGTGCTCCGCGGCAAGTTCCTGCGTCAACTCCACCGGATAGCCGAAGGTGTCGTACAGGCGGAACGCGACTTTTCCGCTGATTTCTTTTTTCGGATTCTTCATTAAATTGGGCAGAAGTTTTTGGAATTCCGCCTCGCCGTTTTTGAGCGTCTCGCGGAATTTCTTTTCCTCCGCCGTCAGCTCGTCCGTGATTTTCGCGCGGTTCTGCTCAAGTTCGGGATACGCATTCTTGAAATTTTCGATGACGGGAACGGCAACCTGCGCAAGGAACGCATCCTCGATGCCGAGCTTCAGCCCGTGGCGGACGGCGCGGCGAATCAGGCGGCGGAGCACGTAGCCCGCGCCCACGTTTGACGGCGAAACGCCCCGCTGATCGCCCAGAATGAAAACCGCCGCGCGCGCGTGGTCCGCGATGATGCGCACGGACTTGTCTTTTTCCGCGTCGCTGCCGTACTTGTATGAAGCGAGCCGCTCGATTTCCGCGATAATAGGTTGGAAAACCTCGGTGAGGTAGACGCTCGTCTTTCCCTGCAAGATGCAGTTGGTACGTTCAAGCCCCATGCCCGTGTCAACGTTCTGCTTGGGCAGTTTCACGAGCGTCTTTTCATCGATGCGGTTGAACTGCATGAACACATTGTTCCAGATTTCCATCCAGTTCGCGCTGTCGGTCTTTTTGTTCGAGCCGGGCGGAGGCAAACCCTCGCCAGTCCAATAGAAGATTTCGGTGTCGGGGCCGCAAGGTCCTGTAGGACCTGCCGCCCACCAGTTGTCGCTCGCGGGAAGATAGGCGATTCTGTCCTCGCTCATGCCGTTCTCTTTCCAGTATGATGCCGCCTCATCGTCGCGCGGGGCGGATTCGTCGCCCTCGAACACCGTGACTGAAAGTTTGCGCGGGTCAAGGCCGAGCCATTGGGGGCTTGTGAGGAATTCATAAGAAAACGCAATCGATTCTTTCTTGAAGTAGTCGCCGAGCGACCAGTTGCCGAGCATCTCGAAGCAGGTCAAGTGCGACGGGTCGCCCACCTCGTCGATGTCGCCCGTTCGGATGCACTTCTGATAATCGGTGAGGCGCGTTCCCGCAGGATGCGGCTCGCCCAAAAGATACGGCACAAGCGGATGCATTCCCGCCGTCGTGAACAGCACGGACGGGTCGTTCTCGGGAATGAGCGACTGGCCGGAGATTTCAGCATGATTTTTGCTTTTAAAAAACTCGATGAATTTTGAACGCAGTTCGTTAGCGGTCATAGTTCAAGTTTAACTGAAAACGCGAATATTGTCAATTGCCGTCTTAACAGCAAGCGAAGGAACTTTATCTGGAGAAAGGCAAACCACTCTACTCTCCGGCGGAAAGCGTGATGATTTTTCCGGGGATTTCGTGAACATCCGAAGAAAGAATTCTTGCGGGGCGGAACAAAAGCGTGTCGTTTGTCTGCGAGCGAGAAATCGTGTATGTTTCATCAAAATATCGATTTTTCGCGCGTGAATTAAATTGCATGACATAAGCGGAATTCATCATCGTCAAAAAATAAACGCCCTCTTCATCGCGTCCATCGCCTTCAATTTTGTAGCCGCCATTTTTGAATGTCACCGAAATTCCGTTGGACGCAATCCAATGCGGAACTTGTTCCAATTTTTCTCGAATCGCATTCAATTCCTGCGGAACATCTTCCGAAGAATCGAAATTTCTGCGCATATTCATTTTTTTGTATTGGCCGTTCCAAAGCGCGTCAACCGAAATCATCATTCGGACATCTTCATGAACGCGAACACGAATTTCATTGAGGTCGGTGAGTCCGATGTCGAGCATGCGCCGCAAATTTTCCACCGAAACATTTACGGTAGAAATGTAAATTCCGTTGCGATACAAATTTGAATTATGCCAACTAAAAATTTCTTGGGCGTCGTCCACCAAAAAAATCACTTCGCGCGAATCGTAGTCAAAGAAAATGTAGCGGATTTTCTTTTCGGTGCTGTCCGTCATGTACCACAATCCGTTCAAATATTTCGCGAACGTTTCCACAGTGCCGTCTTGAATTTTCGCCAATTCCGCGGCTGCCACATTTTTTCCCGTTACGAAAATTTGCTGAATTTGAACATAGCGTCCCGCGCTTTCATTCCAATCGTATTCGGTTTGAACTTGGCTCAAATTGCCCACGCCCGCTCGGGTGTCCGAAGCGTAAACCCAAACAGGAAAACTTCTGCCGGAAGACTGCGAAAGATTGTAAGTTTCGCTGCGGTTATATTGCTGAATGAAAATCGTTTCGTCGGATTTGAAACTGCCGATATTGACCACGCCGTCTCGTCTGCAAAAAAACATCTGCAAGACAGTTTGCCCGTCATCGGTTTGACCTTGGTAAACCAGCGCGATTCTGTGGTCGCCGGTAACGTCCATTCCGTTGTAGGAAAGCGAGCGCAGTTGCGTGATTTCCGTGCGCAATTCGGCGATGCGGTCGTAAAGCATTGTGCTTGGATTGTAAAGCCCGACAATCAAATGCAAAAAAGGGCTTCCATTTTTTCGCACTACGAGAATCTCATCGTCATAATTATCGCCATTCAAATCAATTCCGCTCGAACCCAAAAGAGTTTCGTTATCGCCGAGCGGCATAAAGGAAACAATCGCCCCGCCTTCCGTTCCCGATGGATTTTCTGCGGAGGAAAAGCCCTTGATTTGAGAATCGCCGGAAACAGACAAATCCTGCTCGCCTATTTTTTGCGCAGACTCGGAAGTTTTTTTCACAAGAAAAATCACGAGCAAGCCCATGGCGACAATCACAAAAAACGCAGGAATAATTCTTCGCATTTTTATATGATAACATCTTTGACGGAAAAAAGCAACCGAGGGAAAGGGGCGGGGGAAATGTGGGCGCGGCGGCAGAGTGCGATTCACAAAAACGCACCTTCTGCACACCCCTCTTTACTCAATTCGTTTTTTTTTCTATAATAAAATTTGGCGAAAAAAGCGTTAGGGATTGTAGTAGCGGCGCAAGCCGTTGCACTGCGAGCGGGGCAATGAAGCGCGGTTAGCGCGGAACTACGAAAAGCCCGACCCGCGCAAGCGGGGAACGCCTAAAATTACCGCTAAAATATCATGGCGATTTTTTGCTTCGTTGCAAAATCGCGTTTTCAATATTTTTAGAAATTGAATTTTCTAAAAATATTGAAAATAAAGGAACGTCAAAATTTTTTAAGGAGAATCTAAAATGGCAAACAACTATTTCAACTCAATTCCCTGGCGCGAGGCGCGTCTTCAGCTGGGGCACTGCCGCTCGATGGCGAAAGAGGAAT
>JAFLSR010000012.1 GCA_022510845.1 Treponema sp. | reverse complement strand
TCATCGGGGTGATAAGCGCAGTGTACGCGCCACGGAACTTGTTCATACATCCTCCAGTATAAATCAATAAAAAAAATCTTACTAGGCTTTTTCGATGATATATTTTTTTTGAAAAAAATTCAATATGCCAAATATTGAGCAAACCCGCATTTTTGTGATATAATTCTAAATCGGATTTTGCATCTTGATTCGCGCGAAAACAAAATTTGCTTTTGGAGGAAACATGGCAAAGCAGCAGAGAACTTGGGGAATTTTCATTACGCAATTGGCGTTGGCAATCTATTTCATCGTGACGGCGTTCTGCCTGATTACGCGGGAAGGGGCTTCCATTTCCAGCACTGAAATCGAAGCGATTACAGAGATTTTCGGAAAGGGAGCGGGTGTCGTGAATTTGATTGTCGCAATCGTGCTTTTGCTGTGCGGAATAATGTTCGCGCTAAAAGCGTTCGGAATGGACTTCGACAAATTCGATGACGTTTTCAAATATGTTACGCTCGTGCTTTGGATTGTGATTACTGTCATCACGCTGATTTTGAACCTCGGCGACTTCAAGTCAATCATGGTCTTGCACTGGCTTTTGCTGTTGTCGAAGAACGCGCTCATCATCGGCGGAGTCCTTTTGATTAAAAACGGAAAATAGTTTAACATCGAGTTTTTTATTTTTTGAACCCCCGTTCGGATGCTTATCTTCGCGAGTTTTGCGAAGCAAAACTCGGTAAGCAAGCCAACTGCTTGCGACCAGAAGGTACTCCAGCGGTAGTGAAAGTCGCAAGTCTTTGACTTGCTTAACGAGTTTTTGTTCAAGTCTTTGACTTGTACAAAAACTCGCTGGGCGTGTATATTTGGAGAAAAGATGGGCGGAAATTCTTTTGGCAAAATTTTCAAAGTCACGACGTTCGGCGAAAGCCACGGAAACGCTTTGGGCTGCGTTGTGGAAGGCGTTCCTTCCGGAATAAAAATCAGCGCGGAAAAAATCCAGCGCGAATTGGAACGCCGCCGTCCCGGAAAAAAATTCGCGGGTGAAAAAAATGCCGCCGTAACTTCGCGCGACGAATCCGACACGGCGGAAATTTTGAGCGGCGTGTTCGAAGGCTTTTCGCAAGGCACTCCGATTGCCATCGCAATAAAAAACACTTCGCAGAATTCCAAAGACTACTCGAACCTCGCAGCCACTTTCCGCCCGGGGCACGCCGACTTTTCTTATTTCGAAAAATACGGATTCCGTGACTACCGCGGCGGCGGACGTTCGAGCGGAAGGGAAACCTGCGCGCGTGTGGCGGCGGGTGCAATCGCAAGGCAATTTTTGGAACAGTGCCTCGGAAAAAAATTCTCAATCACGGCGTACACTTTGCGCGCGGCGGGCATTTCCTGCAATACGATAAATTTCTCCGACATCGAAAAAAATCCCCTCCGCGCGGCGGACTTGAAAGCCGCCGAATTGATGCAGTCGAAAATCGAAGAACTCCGCGCCCAAGGAAATTCCGCGGGCGGCATAATCGAATGCGAAATTCGCGGCGTGCCAAGCGGTTTGGGCGAGCCGGTTTTCGAAAAACTTGACGCGCTTTTGGCGCAGGCGATGCTTTCGATTGGAGCGGTGAAGGGAATCGAATTCGGCGCGGGCTTTGCTTCGGCGGATTCCACGGGAAAAGAAAACAACGACCAAATCCGTTTGGACAAAAACGGAAAGCCAAAATTTCTTTCGAACAATTCGGGAGGAATTTTGGGCGGCATTTCGAACGGCGAAAAAATAATTTTCCGCATCGCCGTAAAGCCAGTGCCAAGCATTTTTTGCGAGCAAAAGACGATTCGCACGAAAAGCGATCCCAAAAGGCCCGCGGAGAAAAAAATCGAATTCGAGGAAACGGCTTTGCAGATTCACGGCCGCCACGATGTGTGCCTGTGTCCAAGAATCGTTCCTGTCGTGGAAGCGATGAGCGCGCTCGTTCTTGCGGACTTGTATTTGCAAAACGAATGCGCGGCATTAGGAAAATGACAGGGCGTTTTTGGGAAATTTTTATGAATGAAAATTCTTCGGATGAAAACACAAAGGGCGGCGCAAAACTTTTGGCAGAACTTTTTATTGCCTTCGTGAAAATCGGCTTTGTCACTTTCGGGGGGGGGCTTGCGATGCTTCCGATTTTGGAACGCGAACTTTGCCAAAAACGCGGCTGGGTAACGCAAGACGAACTCATCGATTATTACGCAATCGGGCAGGCTACGCCAGGCATAATCGCCGTGAACGTAGCGACGTTTTGCGGACACAAACTTCGAGGCGTTTTAGGGGGCGTTGTTGCAACGCTCGCAATCGTAACGCCTTCAATCATCGTGATTACGGTTCTTGCGGCATCGATAAATTCAATCGACCAGATTCCCATAGTCCAAAAAGCGTTGACAGGAATCAACATCGCGGTTGCCGCGAATTTGAGTTGTTCGTTTTTGAAACTTTTCAAAAAAACTGTGGCAGATTTTTTTAGCGCGATTCTGCTCGCGGCATCGTTTGCGCTGATTTTTTTCTTCAAGGTGAACGCCGCCATGATAATTTTTAGCGCGATTTTCCTTGGAATTATGATTTACTTTTTGAACAACTTGGTTGGAAAAAAATCAAGGGGCGAATAGCGTACAAGCGTTTCGACAAGGTTCACAAAATTTTAATCTGAATTTCATTGTCAAAAATTATTTTGCGCCGCGTGTTTTACAAGCGAACTTCCTTGTTTTCCCGTCGCGTGCTCGATTTGGATTTCCACGCAGCAAAGCGCGCTGAACATTCGGCGAATTTCTTCGCGAACGAATTGCGCGTCTTCGTTGTATCGCAATCCGAAAATTTCCGCCGCTTTGAAAATCTCTTCTTCGTTTTCCAAAATCCTCGCCGTGCCGAACACGATGACGCTTTTGTACGCCGTGGTGAGTTTTTCTTTTATGATGTCATCGCTTTGAATTACGCAAAGGCTTACTTTTTGGCATTTTTTGAGCGCGTCGATTTTGTGGCCGGATTTCGCTCCGTGAAATAAAATTTTTCCGAATGGCGCTGATTCGTCCGAAATTGCTGGCGCGGATTTTTCTTGGCAAAAAACATAGTTCACTGGAACGGCGTATGGATAGCCGTCATCGCCGCTCAATGCCAAAACCGCGGTCTTCCCGTTTTTCAGAATTTCAAGCGTTTCCTCGCGCGAAAGTTGCTGTTTTTCTCTTCGCATTTTTCTGAACATCGTCTTTTTCCTATTGAAAAAACTTTCAGTATTATATAGTATTTTAGTGTTATGTACAATTATCTTGGCGAAATCTGCGTTTTGATTCTTTCGTCAGTATTGCTTTTTAATACGCTTCTTTCTTTTGATATGGGAGAAAGAAAAAATTTTTTATTTTTCCTCTGCGTCGTCTGCACTTTGCTTTCTGCCCTTACGAACATATTTTCAATTTATTTTATTGAACATTTTGAAGCGAGGCTGATTCCGCTTTCTACGGCCGTCACTTCGCTTTTCTTTTTGTTCCTCGGACTTACGCCCTTTTCTTTTGTGCGTTATGTGTTCGAATTTTTGCCGTCCTCGTGGAAATTCAAAAAGGCATTGTATGCATTGATTTTCGCGCCGATTTTTGTGTATTTGATTGTGCTTGCATTGAACTTCAAATTCAATCTGATTTTTCACTACGATTCGGTTTTGGGATACACGCGCGGTTCGTTCAAAAACATAACCTACATCGAAAGCGCGTTCTATGCGATGCTCATTTTTGCCGCGGCGTTGTACAACAAAAAAACGATTTCTCGTCGCATAAAGATTTCTTTCATTCTTTATCCGTTCTTGGCGATGGGCATTACATCGATTCAGTTTTTTTCGACATACTGGGTTATGACTGGAACTGCCTCTTTTGCCGTCTTGTTGTTGGTTTATTTGTGCGTGCAGTCCGACTTGCTTGAATATGATTTGCAGACTGGGCTTCTCACGACTCCTTATTTTGAAAGCATTCTCAATAAAAGTCCGCGCTCGTCGCTCGTAATGATTTCTGTCGAAAATTACGCGCATCTTGAAAGTTGCATGAGTTACGGCGATTTTCGGTTTTTGCTGCAAGAAATTTCGTCCGCGCTCGTGCAGTTTTTCGGCCGCAATTCGTATCATCTTGGCGCAAACAAATTCGCCGTGCTTTCCGAAAATTTTGAGGCGATGAAAACTAATCTTCAAAATTTTTTCGAGCACTTCGAGAATTTCAATGTCGGAAAAAAATCGGTTTGGAGTGTGAATTTCCTTGCTGTGGTAATCGACCTTCCTTCGCACGCAAAAAACTACGAAGAGGCGATGGAGTTGGAGGAACGCCTTTTTTCGCTCGCGCGTTCCGCGAAAGACCAAAAAATATTTTTCTGCCACAGGGCGTATGTTGACGAACTGAACCGGGAAAAAGCGATTCGCAGAATTCTCGAACGCGAACTGAACATGAATTCTTCGCAGTTCCAAATTTATTTCCAGCCGATTTATTCTGCGAAGGAACGCCGCTTCGTTTTTGCCGAGGCTTTGGCGCGGCTCGTGAACACTGAAATTGGCGATGTCATGCCTTCCGAATTCATTCCGGTCGCCGAATCGCGCGGCCTAATCGAACAGTTGGGAAAAGTGGTTTTTGAAAAGGCGTGCGATTTTGTGCGCCGCAACAAAGATTTTGTCGGTTCAATTTCGGTGAATCTTTTCATCCACCAAATTGTCGATCCCGAAATCGTCGATTTTATTTTGGAAACAATCGAACGATTCGGCATAAAACCCGGAGACATCATAATTGAAATTACTGGAGGCGTTTCCGCCGACGAATTCAATTCGGTTCGCAGGAATATGCTGCGGCTTTCCGGCAAGGGCGTGGTTTTTTATTTTGACGATTTTGGAACTGGCTGTCTGAATTTCGCAAGCGTGATAACCCTTCCAATCAAGGCGATAAAAGTCAGTCGTTCCTTCATCTCGATGATGGAAAAGAATGTCGAGTTCTTTAGGTTCGTAAAAAAATTCATTCAAAATCTGAAGGACGGCAGTTTGAAAATCCTTGTCGAGGGAATAGAAACGCAAGTCCAAGACCAAATGATAATGCTTTTCGATGTGGATTATGTGCAGGGATTTTTGTATTCGCGTCCGATTCCGGAAGAGGAATTTCTTTCAGTGCTCAAAAACCAAGCGGATGTATACCCCCCCCCTACCTGCTAGGATAGATTCGAAAACTACGAAGGAAGAGTAGGAAGCGCGGCGGAAATCTTGGACTTTTCCCCAGGTATGCTCACCTGCTTGCGAAAAAAAAATATTTGTGCTATGCTGATTTTGTAAATGCAAATTGTTTTGTTTTCGCCCGAAAGCGCGGCACAGTTTGAAAAAGTTTTCCCCTCAAAAAATGGCGAGCAGAGCGCGTTCGAGCGTTCGCTGGCTTGGGCGGAAATGCTCGCGCGGGATTTTCCGTCTTCAAAAATCGCGGTTTTCTGTTTTTCCAAAAACGAAGCGGCCGTAAAAGACGCGCTCAATTCGCGAGAATGTTTTTGCCTTGCGGAAGAAGGCTGGAATGTTTCGCGTCTGCTTGAAAAAATGTCCGCGCTCGCAAAAGACTCGGGCGAAACTTGCATCGTCTATGCCAACGCCGCTTCCGCTTTTTTGGACGCACCGCTTTCAAAAGAACTGATTCGTCTGCACACCGAATACAAAGCCGAATACACTTTTGCCGATGGATACCCCGCAGGATTCGCTCCTGAAATTTTGGATGCGGGCGCGGCTTCGATAATTTGCGCGTTGTGCGAAAAAATTGCGGGCGAGCAAGGAAACGCCGCCGTTACAAAGGATTCGATTTTCGATGTAATCAAATCCGACATAAATTCTTTTGAGATTGAAACGCAAATCGCAAGTTATGACTACAGGCTTTTGCGGATGAATTTTTTGTGCGACAATCAGACAAACTTTTTGAGCGCGAAAAATCTGGCGAAAAAACTCGTCGAAAAAAATCGCGCGGAACTTCTCGAACTTGACTCCCAAAAAGTGGGTGAAGAAAATGTGATTGCGATTTCGGACATCGCCAAAGAGTGCGGCGAGGTTTTGAAAACCGTCCCGATGTTTTTCAATGTCCAAGTGAACTGTTCGTGCAAAGTGTCGCCGCCGTTTTCTCCATACGCGGATTTTTTTGAAAAGCGCACGGGTGAAAAAATTTGTTCCACACAATTGCGGATGCCGTTCGAAAAATTTTCTGCGCTCGCAAAAAAAATGAAAGACTTTTCGCAGGATGCCGTGGTGTCGCTTTCGCTTTTCGGCGAGGCTGCCTTGCATCCCGAAATCGATTCTTTTGTCCGCGAAATTTTTCAAAATGGCATGACGACCTTTTTGGAAATTGACGGAGCCGCGCTCAAAGATTTTGTGGAAGGCGAATCGTACAAAAAAATTCTTGGTTTTGTTCCTGCCGAAAATCGGAAGAAAGTGATTTTCGCGATTGCCCTTGATTCGTTTTCCGATGAAAGATTCGCTGCGCTTCATGGCGGCGCGAATTTGCAGGATGCGATTTCGGCGATAAAAATTCTTGCTTCGGATTTTTGCGAAACTTACGCGCAATTCACGCGCACGACGCAAAACGAAGACGAACTTGAAAATTTTTTCCGCGCATGGAGCGAAAAATCGAGCGCGACTGGCGGAAAAATCATAATCCAAAAATACGACAATTTTTGCGCCGCGCTCCCTTCGATAAAAAGCGCCGACCTCGCGCCAGTCGAACGAGAGCCGTGCTGGCATTTGCGGCGCGACATGGAAATCCTTTTTGACGGAAGTGTTCCCCTTTGCCGCGAAGTTTTCGCCTTTGAAGATGCGGAAATTTTGGGAAATGTTTTTGAATCCGGCTTGGAAGAAATTTGGCAAAAAAAGAATTCTGTTTTGCAAGACCACATTCAAAAAAAATATGGCGGCCGTTGCGGAAAATGCGATGAGTACTACATCTTCAATTTTTAACGAACGGCAGATAAATTGCACGATTCTCGGCGGCGCGCGTTCCGAAAAAAAATCGGTTTTGAATGTTGCGGCGATTTTGCTGAACAGCGGCAACAGTTACTTGCGCCTGCAAAATCTGGAAAATCTCACGAAGTGCGGATTTGAAAAAATCGTTTCGGTAGAAAATGATTCGAAGAATTTCAATTTGGATGATTTGCTTCAAAACTTTCCCGAAGTGAAATTCGTGATTCCGCTTGAAAAAGCCGCAGACGGAGATTTGATAAACGTAGCGATGGCGGAAATCGATTCGCCTAGTGCGCTTGTCTTGCGTGATTCGATTCACATCACTCAGAAAATTCTCACGGCGCAACTTTCGGAAAATTTGGCGGCGCAAGATGTGTTTTGCATAGTGCCGCGCATTTTTGCGCAGGACAAAACTGCCGTTCCGATAAAATTTGTTCCGGGCGTAAAAAAATCGGTTTTGAACATCGAATCCGATTTGCAGATTTCCAATGACGAGCCTACACTTTATCCGTTCGATTTTTTTGGATTTTACAACACGAAAAAATTCAAGCGGCTCGGCGGCTATGATTATTCTATAAAAAAGCCGTATTGGCAGAATTTGGATCTCGCGTTCCGCGCGTGGCTTTGGGGGGAGCGCATAAAAATTTCTACCGGGCTTTCGCTTTCCTATGCCGAAGAAATTCCGCTTGTTGATTCCACTCCCGACATTTCGCAGTTGCGCTTTTTCTTGAAAAACATGGCACCAGTGGTAAAGGACGGCCGCGCGGATTTGCCGCTTTCAAAATTTCTTCCTTTCAAAGCGCGTTCTTCGTGCGGCATTTTTGAGGCGTTCCGTCAATTCAGTTCCGCGCGAAATTGGGTGTGCGAAAACGAGCGGCGTTTTTCGATTGACGCATTTACATTGATAAATGACTGGGGAAAAATCTGATGAAAAGTCGCGTGGCGGTAATCGTACAGTGCAGGCTTTCTTCAACAAGGCTTCCCGGAAAGGCGTTGAAAAAATTGGGTGGCGAAAGCGTTCTTTCATGGACGCTCGACGCAATGAAAAAAATCCCTGCCGAACGATATTTTTTGGCGTGCGACTACGATTCTGAAAATGCGCTTCGAGAAACTGCAAAAAAATGCGACTGGGAAATTTTCGCAGGAAGCCGCGACGACGTTTTGGAACGATTTTGTTCGCTCGTAAAAACTCGCTTTCCGGAATGCGAACTCATCGTCCGCGCCACCGCCGACAATCCTTTTTTGTTTTATGAAGCGGCGCAAAAATCGCTTGAAGAATTCGAAAATAATTATTCGGACGCGGACTATTTTACTTTTACGGGGCTTCCGCACGGAAGCGGTGTGGAAATTTTAAAGGCGGCTTCACTTTTACGCGCCGCGGATTTGACGGATTCTGCATACGACCACGAGCACGTAGGCCCCTCCCTTTACAATCATCCTGAAAATTTCAAGGCGGTTTTCAAAAAGGCGGACGAAGAATTTTTCGCGCCCGATTTGCGAACCACAATCGACACTTTTTCCGATTTCAAGCGTGCGCAAAACGTCGTTCAAAAAATTTCAGGCGGCAAGAAAACTCATCCATATTCCGCGAATGAAATTCTTTCAGCATTTGAAAATCCATTTATAAAGAAGAATGTCCTCTTTGTGCCGAGCGTCCGCGCGGGCAGGGGAACGGGGCATTTGCGGCGGTGTCTCGAACTTGCAAAAAAAATCGGAGGCATTGTCTACATCGCTGCGGATTCGGATTTAAAAGAATGCGACTCAGTTTTGGAAGAGGCGTTCGAAAGCGGCCTGCATCAATTCCAAGTGATTCGCCCAGCAAAAAACGCCGACGATTTTTCCATTGAAGAAATGGTGGGGCACAGCGCGAGTTGGGATTTGGTTGTGGCTGATTTGTTCAAAAGCGAAAAAAAACAATTGCGAACGCTGTGCGCTTTGGGCGCAGTTTGTTCGATTGACGATGGCGGAAAAAGAGAATCCGCGGATTTCCTGCTCGATGTGATTCCTTCATTAAACTTTCGTCATTGTCAAAAATCTCAATTTTTTGATGATGACGGAAATGCGACAGTGGCGGATTTTAAACATTCGTTAGATTTGCGCCGCGCTCCCAACTTGCAAAATCCCGCGCTGATTCCGCTTCCGAAAAACCGCAGGGCTTCCCGAAGCGATTGCATAAAGACCGCGCTTGTCGCGCTCGGCGGAGAATGTAACGCTGAGATTTCTTTGAGTGCGGCGCGCGCGCTTTCAAAAAACGGAATCGATGTCACCGTGATTTTGCCAAGTGGATTTTCTTGCGAAAAAAAAATCGGCGAAGAAAACATAAAAGTCATTGCGCCAGTTTCCGATTTGCGCGAGCGTCTTTGCGAATACGATTTGATTTTTACGCACTACGGATTTACGGCGTTCGAAGCGGTTGCCGCGCGATGTCGCGTTATTCTTTTTGCAACGACTGCGCTTCACAAAAAACTTTCCCAAAAATACGGATTTATCTGCGTCGAAAAAAAAGAAGTTTCTGCAGAAAAAATGAATTCGCTTTTGCAAAATCCCTCGCGCCTTTCAAGCGAATATTTTGAAAATGCATTTTCCAAAACCGAATCTGAAATCGAAGACGCGCCCGGAAAAAAATCACTTTGGAACGAAGTCTTGCAAAACCTTGCCGCGGCGCAGAAATTTGATTGTCCTGTCTGCGGCGAAAAATCTTCGGCGGGGAAAATAATTGCAAGAAGCACCGCGCACACTTTCCGCCGCTGCCCGAATTGCAAAATGATTTTCATCGCCTTTTCCACGGACAGCCGCGTTCAATACGAAAAAAATTATTTTGAAAGCGAATACAAAAATCAATATGGCCGCACTTATTTGGAAGATTTCGATTCGATAAAAAAACAAGGCGCGCGGCGTGTTCGAATTATAAAAAAAATCTTGGAAAAAAGTCTCGGAAAAAAATCCGCGCCAAAATCAAGTGAAGCCGCCGAGTCTTCCAGTCGCCCGCTTTCAACCCCCTCCTTGCTCGATGTCGGCTGCGCCTACGGACCGTTCCTTTCCGCCGCGCACGAAGCGGGCTTTGCGCCTTTTGGAAGCGACATTTCCGTGGCCGCCGTAAATTACGTCAAAAACGATTTGGGCTTTGACTGCGTGAACGCTTCGTTTTTGGATTTCGATTCCGAAAAAGAATTCGGCGTTTCCCAATTCGACGCGCTTACTATGTGGTTCGTAATCGAACACATTCAAAATTTAAAAGGCGCGTTGCATTCGGCGAATGCGTTCTTGAAAAGGGGAGGGGTGTTCGCCTTTTCCACTCCATCCGCAAGCGGCGTGAGCGCGCGGTTTTCACGGCAAAAATTTTTCGAACAAAGTCCGCGCGACCATTATTCAATTTGGGAAATCCGCCTGAGCAAAAAAATTCTCGCGCGCTTCGGATTCAAAATAAAAAAAATCGTTTCTACTGGAATCCATGTTGAACGAATTCCATTTTTTAAAAAGCACGAAATCAAAAAAGATACTTTTCTTTTTTCTCTCGCTGTGATATTATGTAAGATGTTCAAGTTGGGGGACACTTACGAAGTTTACTGCGTAAAAAAATGAAGTGTCGGATGGGGAAATGGAAGAATCGATTTTGATTTTGGGTGCGGGCGTGATGCAAAGGCCCGCCATCCAAACCGCGAAAAATTTAGGTCTCAGAGTTTTTGTCGTGGACGCAAATCCTTCCGCTCCATGCGTCGGCGAGGCTGATGTTTTTGAGCCGATTGACTTGAAGGACTTCGAGGGAATCGCTCGCTACGCCTTGAATCTAAAAGAAAGCGCAGGGCTTAAGGCTGTGTTCACCGCGGGAACTGATTTCAGCGCGAGCGTGGCATACGCATCCGAAAAATGCGGTTTTCCCACGCACAGTTTTGCCGCCGCCAAAAACGCCACCAACAAGGCTCTCATGCGGCAGTGCTTTATGAATGCGGGCGTTCCTTCGCCGCGCTTTTTGGAAATAAAAAAGCATTCTTTAAAAGAAACTCTTTCGCCGCAGTTCTTGGAAAGCCTTGTCTATCCGCAAGTGGTAAAGCCTGTTGACAACATGGGCGCACGCGGCTGCCGAATGGTTCGCAATGAAGAGGAACTTTTTTCCGCGCTTGCTTCCGCGTTCGAATTTTCACGAAGCGAAACTGCGATTTTGGAAGAGTTCATCGAAGGCCCGGAATTTTCAATCGATGCCTTGGTCTACGATGGAACGCTCACGATTACTGGATTCGCCACGCGCCACATTTTTTTCCCTCCGTACTTCATCGAACTGGGACACACGATGCCTTCGCAAATTCCCTACGAAGACTACATCGCGCTGGTGCGCACTTTCGCACGCGGAATAAAGTCCTTGGGCTTGAGTTACGGCGCGGCAAAGGCAGACATCAAACTCACAAAGGCAGGTCCTGTGGTCGGCGAGATTGCGGCGCGACTTTCGGGCGGCTATATGTCAGGCTGGACTTTTCCGTATTCGAGCGGACTTAATCTCACCGAACAGGCGATTCTCCTCGCGCTTGGAAAAACGCCGCAGAGCCTCGAAGAACGCCGCTTTCCGCTTGACGAGCACGAGCCGTTTGAAATTTTCGCGTACAATTCGCAGACAGTTTGCGTGGAACGGGCGTGGATTTCGATTCCCGGAAAAATAGAAAAAATCTTGAATTTGGACGAAGCCGAAGAAATCGAAGGCGTGAAAAATATTTTTCCCATAGCCGCTTCCGGCGATGAAGTCAGTTTTCCAAAAAGCAACGTCGAAAAATGCGGCAACATAATTTCCGTGGCGAAAACCCGCGTCGAGGCAGAAAAAATCGCGCAGGAAGCAGTCTGCAAAATCATGCTCGTTTTGGAAAAAGAAAATCCCGCAACCGAAGAATTCCTTTTTGGGGCAAGGGATGTCGATGGAGCGTCTTTTCCGCCCAGGGCATACCAACTCCCAAAAGGCGCGTCAAGCGAACTTGCCTACGAACTTGATTGCAACAGTGAAAAAATTATTCCAAAAAAAGATGCGGTTGAAAAACACATTCCTGCGAAACTCTTTTCGTTTTTGGAAATGCGCGACTGGAACAATTTGACATTGCTTGAAACCATCCGAAAATTCGATTCCATGTGTCCGAACCATGCGGATTTGCATTATAAAAAATTCTGGACTGCGCTGTTGCGCGGCGGTGTCCAAGGAGCGTTGTATGTGGCGCAATGATTTTTTTTCGCGCGGAATGTGCGTCTTGCAAAAAAAAGTTTTCGCGAATTTGCTGATTTTATTCTTTTGCGCCGCCCTCGTCATCGCGCAAAATTCTTCGCAAAAAAATTTGATTGAATCGGCGGCATCTTCCGGCACGACGCTTTATTGGGACACGCTTTCTCAAGGCGGCATCCTCGAAAAAAACGGCAGGCAGATTTCGTTCCGCGCGGGAAGCCCTGTAATCCTTTTGAACAATGAAAAATTCCTCAAAGTGGATTCCCCGCAAATTTCGGAAGGCACGATTTTCGTGACCAACGATTTTCTGCGCGAAATCGAAAGTTTCTTTTCCGCGCAAAATTCTTCGGAAGAAAATTTCAGGGTGGGCGCGATTTTGATTGACCCGGGTCACGGCGGAAAAGATTCCGGCGCGAGCATGACGCACAAAATCAACGGCAAAAACGTAACGCTCAAAGAAAAGGACATAAACCTCATCGTTTCAAAAATGCTCGCCGAACGCCTCAAATCCGCGTACCCCGAAAAGCAAATCATAATGACGCGCTCCACGGACGTTTTTCTTTCGCTGCAAGAGCGCACCGACATCGCCAATTCCACGAACTCAAAACTCAAAGAGCGCGAGGCGGTGCTCTACGTTTCAATCCACGTGAATTCTTCGCTCGACAAAAAGGCGCGCGGCTACGAAGTGTGGTATCTTTCGCCGGGCTATCGCAGGACGGTTTTGGATAGCGGCAAAAAAGTCGAGGACCCAAAACTCTTCAATATTTTGAATTCGATGATGGAAGAAGAATACACCACCGAAAGCATTCTGATTGCGAAGTTCATCATGGACGGGCTAGGCGCGCAAATCGGCTCGTTGAGCGTTCCGCGCGGAATCAAGGCGGAAGAATGGTTCGTCGTCCGCAATTCAAATATGCCGAGCGTCTTGGTGGAAGTGGGCTTTGTGTCCAACGCCGAGGAAGCGAAACTTTTGAACGACAATGCCTACTTGCAAAAAACTGCGTTCGGAATATATAATGGAGTGTCGGCGTTCGTCGCGCACTTCGAACGCTCGCGCGGTTTCAGCCGCTAGGCATCCGCATCGTGTTGGTGCAAAAGCCGCGAATGGCGCGTTGCCTTTTGCGCATCCTTGTGCGCCCGCTAACGCGGTGTTTTTATAGGAGTAGGAATGAAAAACAAATTTAACCTTGTCTCGAAAATCTTGCAAATCCTGCTTGTTGCGGCGTTCGTTTTTTCCGCGGTTGAATATTTTTCAAAAATCCACGGCCGCAGGTTTTTGTTCCGATTCGAAAGCGTGGACGCGAAAAAAACTTCGCTGGAATATCGAATCCTTCCGCACAAAAAAGGAAGCGAAGCGATTTCGCTTTATGTTGACGAAATCCTCCTTGGTCCAAAGACCGAACGTGCGCGTCCGATTTTTTCGCCTGGCACAAAAAGCAAATTCTGCTTTTTGCGCGGAAAGACGCTCTTCGTCAATTTGAGCGGCGAACTTCTTTATCAAACCGGAAACGCCGGCGACATAATGCGCGGAATCGAATTGTTCAAAAAGAATATTTTCAAAACTTTTCCCCAAGTGAAGTCCGTGGAAATCTTCATCGACGGAAAGCAAATTCCGAATGTCTGACGCTCAAATTTTGCCATTTTTTGTCCTCTGAATGGATTCGGAAAAAAAGCAAAAAAATAAAAAAAAGCATTGACAAAATCAATTTTTTATTGGATAATGTTTCGTAGAAAAGGCTACATCTATCAAAAATAAAGGAGTTTTTGAAATGAAAAGAACTTTCAGTTTTATTGCCGCGGCTCTTTTGCTTGCGACATCGGTAGCGTTCGCCGATGAGTCAATGCTCATTGACTTCACGTTGCTTGATGCTGATTGCGTTACGGACGAGGATACGGGAAATCCGACCCAGAACAAGCGCACTGTAATGGATTTTTCTGTGGCGGCCGGTGCTACATTCACGGATGACCAGAAAGAGATGATGAGAACTTCTCTCGCGTTGCCTGAATGGGAAGTTTTGTTGAACTCATCTGCCAAGAATGTGCAGGCTCTTGCTGATTCAAAAGTTGTTTACGCTCCGGTAAGAGAGGACGCCAGAGTTCCTTTTGCAGGACAGAACGTAATGGGCGTGCGCATTGTGTTCCCCACTTGGGCAAACAATGCTAATGCGAAAATCACTCCTCCTTTTGAGATTCCTGCCTATGAGCCTTTGGCTGAAGCCGATGACGATGGCAACCGCCAAGAACCCACTGACGAGGAAAAGGCGAGCGGAAAGACTTTGTTTGAAGACGGCTATGGCGTTGTTAAAAATGTCGGCACAATCAAGTCTATCGCTGTAAACACGATGGGAATGAACTTCCCGCACGGACTTTATGTGCTCCTTAAGGACAACGACAACATCGAGCACCGCTATTTCATGGGCTACCTCGGATTTGACGGCTGGAAGCAGTTGGTTTGGAACAATCCGCAGTACATCACGGAAATCCGCAACCGCGAAATCCGCGTGTATCCGATTTATCCGCGCGGAACGCCGTTCGTGAAGTTCTCTGGATTCCAGATTACTCGCGACGCTGCTCATATCGGTGGCGACTTCATCGGATACTTCAAGGATGTCCGCGTCATCTATGACAAAGCGATTCTCATTTCAGACCGCGACATCGCTGATGAAGACCTTTGGGGAATCATCACGAAAAAAGAAAGCGAGCGCCAGGCTGCCGAAATGCAGCGCTTTGGAAACAAGCAGGTGAACCGCTATCTTGAAAAGGCCAAACTTGCTACTGAGACAGAATTTACTTCTAGCCTTGGTGATGGTGCTTCGGCTCAGCAAAATCAGGGACAGGCTGCGGACTAATTTGTTTCGCAAACTTGTCTAAAACAAAAAAGGCACTTTTTTAAGTGCCTTTTTTTTATACTTTTTAAATTGGAGCGCATGTGTCTAACGCGGATTTGCCAAGCAAGGCTGACATTGAAAACCTTTACAATTCGTACTATCCGATTTTTTCTTGCATCTTGAACAACATCCAAAACTCGTTGCTCAGCGACATTGAGTTGAATCCGCGCCCGCTCTTGAAGTCGCGAATAAAATCATTCAAAAGTTATCACGAAAAAGTCAAGCGGCAGCGTTCGGCGGAAATCTATCACACGCAAAAATTGGTCCTGCTCACGGATATGATTGGAATCCGCGTAATCTGCCTTTTTTTGGACAACATCGCCGAAGTGGAGCGGCAGATTTCCGAAAAATACACGGTGCGCGAAATCGAGCACAAAGGGGCGGAACAGAGTTTCCGCGAATTCGGCTACGAGTCCGTGCACGTTTTGATTGAACTTCCCAAAGAATGCCTTGACCTTTCCATGCTCGATGATGAATTTGTTCGCCAGCATCCGCTCCCCGAAGGCTTGTGCTGCGAAATCCAAATCCGCACGATTTTGCAGGACGCTTGGGCGGAAGTGGAGCACGAACTGATTTACAAGAGCGAGTTCACGCCGTTTGACGCGCCGCTGCGCAGAAAACTAGCCTGCGTGAACGCTTCGCTTTCTTTGGCGGACACGATTTTCCAGGAAATCCGCGACTACCAAAAGAATTTCCAACGCCAAAAGGACCAGCGGCGCACTTCGTTCTACAATCAGGCTGACGTTTTGACGGACGAAGAAAACGCTCTTGTAACGGATTCAAATTCCGAAAAGCGCGATTTCTTGAAGGACGAAATAGGGCGACCTTCGCCTTATGTTCACGGCACGATTGACGATATGATTTTGCACGCGCTCCATGCGCACAATTCGGGGCAGTTGGATTTGGCGGTGGACATTTATTCGCGCATAATTTCTTCCAACACAAAACTCGATGACGTGGTGCTTTCGGTGATTTTGAAGCATCGCGGAATGGCTTTTTTCGCGCAGAACAAATATCGCGACGCGCTTTCTGATTTCGAAAAGTCGGCTTCGCTCGGAAAGGACGCATTCCGTTCGTTCTATTATATGGGCATCGTCCAAAGCGTCTTGGGCGAAAACGAAAAGGCGGTGGAATGCTTTTCAAGGTCGCTCGAAATCAACACTTTCCAGTCGCACGCATATTTTCGCCGCGCCGTCGCGCGATATAATTTGGGCGAATTCCAGAATTCGCTCGAAGATTTGGACACCGCCGAACGTCTTGGTCTTGCGACGCAGGAATGCAAGGCGCTTCGCAAAAGGCTGATGAAAGAATTCGACATAATGTAGTTTTTTGCGGGGATGCGGATTCGAGATTTTCGGTGTGGAACGAAGGCCTTTTCTTCCGAACAAGCCTCGATATAAGTGCCACCAAGTTTCGCGGTGCTAAACTGCGAGTATAAATATAAGTTTCCGTAAGTGGCTCCAAAAAAAGTCTTTGTGTTTTTTTTCGTTAAACGCTTGACAAGATTTTTTATTTTTGATATTATCTTCATACTGTTTGTCTCCTTCGTCTAGTGGTTAGGACATCGGGTTTTCATCCCGACAACAGCGGTTCAATTCCGCTAGGAGATGCTACTGTTCGAAGCGAAAACCGCAGTTTTTTGATGACTGTGGTTTTATGCGGTGTCGAGTTTTCTTTTCTTTAAATTTCTTTTTTTCAAATTCCTACTTGTGTTTTTTTTGCAATCGTGGTATAATCTTTTCATAAATTTTTTTAGGAGACTGAAAAATGGCTAATGTAAGAGTTGCTATCAACGGATTTGGACGCATCGGTCGTTTGGCGTTCCGCCAGATGTTCGACGCTGAAGGTTATGAAGTGGTCGCCATCAACGACTTGACGAAGCCTTCTATGCTCGCTCACCTTCTCAAGTATGACACTGCGCAGGGTGGATATGCTGGAAAAATCGGCGAGGGAAAGCATGTCGTGACTTCTGACGATGATGCCGGCACGATTACTGTTGACGGAAAGACGCTCAAGATTTATGCGGAAAAAGACGCGGCTTCTTGCCCATGGAAAGAACTGAACGTCGATGTAGTTCTTGAGTGCACGGGATTCTACACTTCAAAAGAAAAGAGCCAGGCGCACATCAACGCCGGCGCGCGCAAGGTTGTCATCTCGGCTCCGGCTGGCAACGACCTTCCGACCATTGTCTACAACGTAAACCACAAGACTTTGAAGCCGTCTGACACTGTTATTTCTGCCGCGTCTTGTACGACGAACTGCCTTGCGCCGATGGCTAAGGCTCTCAATGACTACGCGACAATCCAGAGCGGAATCATGGCTACAATCCACGCATACACTGGCGACCAGATGATTCTTGACGGCCCGCAGCGAAAAGGCGACCTCCGCCGCGCTCGCGCAGGTGCTGCGAACATCGTTCCGAACTCAACTGGAGCGGCAAAGGCGATTGGTCTTGTAATTCCTGAATTGAACGGAAAACTCATCGGCGCCGCGCAGCGCGTTCCTGTTCCGACAGGTTCTACGACAATCCTTACCGCCGTTGTGAAGGGCAAGGACATCACCAAGGACGGAATCAACGCCGCGATGAAGGCTGCCGCTACGGAATCATTCGGCTACAACGAAGATGAGATTGTTTCTTCTGACGTAATCGGAATGAAGTTCGGCTCGCTTTTCGATGCCACGCAGACGATGGTTTCCAAGATTGACGACGACACATTCCAGGTGCAGGTGGTTTCTTGGTACGACAACGAGAACAGCTACACTTCGCAGATGGTTCGCACAATCAAATATTTCAGCGAATTGAAATAGGATATTGAACCATAAAAACGCGCCCTCTTCGGAAACTTTGTTCCCGAAGAGGGCTTTTTAAATTTCCACACTATTTGTGTGGAAATTTAAATTTCAAGTTTTCTGCGAAAACTTGTTATCGACTGCTGCTTTTCGCTTGCTTATTCACTGCGATTTTTTTGCTGTTTTTTCCTTGTGAGTGGCAGATTCTTTTGGACGCACGGTATTTTGCGGAATCTACTATGTAGAATGGATGGATTTATCGAATAGATGAGGTGAATCTATCGAATAGATGCGGTGCATTTATCGAATAGATGGGGTGAATCTATTCGATAGATTCGCTGCGTTTATCAAATAGATTGTCGTCGGATGGGGAACAAAAATTTTCGCTTCCGAACGCAAGCGCGATTTTGTTCAGCGGCCTTCGCCTTTTTTCTTGCCCCAAATCCACGCGCCCGCGCCGTACAGCACGCCTGCCGCAATCATTATGAGGCACAGCACTTGCCCTGTAGAAATGTTCAAAAGCGAAGTGTTTTGCGAAATCGAAGCCGCCTTGTCGTGCACAATCCGAAATCCGAGGTCTGCGTCCGGCATTCGAAAATATTCGAGAAAAAACCTGAATGTGCCGTAACCTGCAAGGTAGAGCGCGGACGAAAATCCGCTGAAAGGACTTTTTTTGCGCACCGCCCACAAAATCAAAAAGAGCACGATTCCTTCAAAGAACGCCTCGTAAATCTGGCTTGGGTGGCGAGGCAGGTTCACAAGCCCCGCCTCCGGGATTTGCATTCCGATTTCTTCCGCGAAATTTTTCACCCATCCAAGCGACGCGGAGAATTTTTCGGCGTAAGGAAAAATCATTCCCCACGGCATTTTCGTGATGCGGCCGTAAAGTTCGCCGTTCAAAAAATTGCCGAGCCTTCCGAAAGTGTAGCCCAGCGGAATCGCCGTGCACATCGCGTCCGCCCATTTGAGGAATGGACGCTTGTGGGTCTTGCACCAAACAAGCATTCCGAGTGCGCCGCCAATCACGCCGCCGTGGTAGGACATCCCTGCCAAGCCTGTAAAGTGCCCGCTTTCGTCGAACGGCCAAAAAATCAGTTGAGGCATTTTGAGGTATTTTCCGGAAGTGTCGTAGACGAGCGTAGAAAAAATCCGCGCGCCAATCAAAAGAAAGATTATTCCGGTGATGATGAAATTCGCCAAATCGTCTTCTGTGGTTTTTTGTTCGGCGGAATTGGAGTCAAGCGCGCCTTCGTTGAAAATCTTTTTGAGCACGTAATACGCTGTGCCGAACGCGAAGACGTACATCAGCCCGTACCATCGCAGGATGCCCAAAAATGGAACGCCCGGAAAAATTTCAGGCTTAATCCAAGAAGGATAGTTTATGTAAAGCAAATTCATCGCGTCATTCCTTTAGAAGGGTCATTTCGCAACGAAGTGAGAAATGACAGTGTATAGGCGAGTTTTTTTGCGCAAGTCCACAGAGTGCGTCAAATCTCGCGATTAAAAATTCGAAGTTGAAATTGCCGCGCGTTTTTAGCGCGGTTTTCGACTTATGCTCAAACTTTGAAACCCATTTCCGCCGCTTTCACGAGTTTCGATTTTAGAAGAATGTTTTCTTTTTTCAACTGGGTCAACTCGTATGCCTGCGTCCTTATCGTTTCGATTAGTTCGCCTGTGGAAAGCGCGCCGCTTCCGAGCAGGTCTTGGATGCCTGCCATCTTCGCCTCGTAGTCTTCCGCCGCTTCCTCCGACATTATTTCGAAAGAGCTGTTCGCGCTGTCCGCGGGAGGCTCGAATTCCCCGCCGAATTCCAAAGTGTCGCTTGCGAGAACCTTTTCCGCGATGCGGTAGATTGCCTGGGAAAGGACGCTCTGCGGCTTGTAGACCACGATTGGAAGCCGCGAAGCCAAAGCCTTGTCCTCAAGGGAGTCGCGGTACATCACGCCGAGATGCTCGATTTCCACGTTCAGATATTCCTTGCACGAGCGGCGGATGCGCAACGCGCGGTCCGCGTCTTTTGGGTCTTCCAGCATATTCATCACGAGTCGCGGTCGGAAAATCCGCAAGTTCTTGTCGAACGCCGCCGCGCTCTTTGGGTCGGTTCGTTCGATTTCCGCGAGCATCTTCGGAATGTAGAGTTGTTGCAGTTGCGACGAATCTTTTTTGAGGGAGGAGAACCATTTTGCAGCCGCGCTACCGGGCCTGAAACTCGAATTCAAAAGTCGGAAAACCGTGTTCTTCAAAAACAGATATCCGTTCAAAATGGCGGTGGTGGTGGGCGCACTCACGACGATTCCCTGCGGCGAAAGCAGGAACAAGTCCAAGATTATCTGGTGCGTTCCCGCGCCCAGGTCTATGATGAGGTAGTCGGCTTCGATGGTCTTGAAATGCTTTATGAGCTTTGTTCTCTGCGGCGCTTTGAGCGCGGTAAGACCTGGGATTTCGCTGTCGCCCGCGATGAAACTGAGGTTCTCGTATTCGGTGGGGGCGATTGCGTCATGAAAATCTCCTTTCCCCATAAGCCAAGTGCCAAGTCCGTTTTTCGGAGAAGGCTGCCCCAAAACAAGATGCAAGTTCGACGCGCCCAAATCCAAGTCCGCGAGCACGACTTTTTTTCCTGCCTGAGAAAGCGCGACAGCCAAATTCGCGGAAAGAAGGCTTTTTCCAACCCCTCCCTTTCCGCTTGCGATGGGAATTATCTGCATATAGACATTATACCAAAAAAATCACGGAATGTAAAGTGCGGTGTGGATGAAGTTTTTTTTGGGGAGGGGAAAGCATTCATAAAAATCAAGTCCGCAGGAAATTTCAATGTGCCCGCACTTCGTTGCGGCCTGCCACTTCTATATGCAAAACTTCGTTTTGCTAACGAGTTTTTGTTTGCTCGTGCGGCTTCACTATGTCGCGAGATTGCCTTTCAGCGGCTCTGGATGTCCGAGTCCATCGTTGCCATTGCGCTCGATGTCGGAAAGCAGGCGGTTTATTTTCTTCAGCGTCTTTTTGTCCTGTGCCTGCCAGTAGAGGTAATCATCCCAGCCTGTGTCTGTCCAAACTTTTTTCATGGTTATGCCTTTATTAGTTCATGCTCGGTCCACTTTAGCTTGCCTTCCTTGTCCAGCGCGACCATTTTTTCCAAATACCGCTGGTTCGCCTCGCTGTAGAAGCCCTCGTCCTCCTCGTCGTTTTTCGCCGAGATTTCAAAAGGGATTTTTTGCTCGCGCACAACCGTCTTTGCGAATACCGAAAACAGCGTGGATTCGGACATTCCCACCGTGGCGCAGAACTTCGCGAAATCTTCCTTTGTTTTGTTGTCGAGTCTGACGCTTAATGTAGCCATTTTGATATCTCCTTGACTGTATTTGTATATAGAATAGCATCATTTTGGCAAAAACTCAAGTGTTTTTGAAACTCGGTAGCAGGGCGAAGTTTCTGCGCACAAAATTTTTTAGGATTTTACCGAGTTTCTGAAAGCGTGTTTTTCCCAAGAATAAAGTTGCGTCCTTTCATGCGGGAAAAAGTTGTTGCAACACCTGTTTTTTTGTGGTACAATGCAGTTTTATGAATATCGCGCTGTTCTCAGATTCTTTTCTCCCCACAAAAAGCGGCATTGTGACCGTGGTCTTGCAGTTGCAGAGAATTCTCGAAGCGATGGGACACAATGTCGTGATTGTTACGACGGACACGCATGACAAATACATCGAAGAAAAATTTTCCGGCAAGCAGAACATTTTGAGAATGAAGTCGTTTTCCAGCGCGATGTGCGGTGTGCCCGACCAGTTCATTTCGATTGTTGACAAAAAACGCCTGATTGCCTTTTTGAAAGAGCACAATGTGGAGCTCATTCATTCGCACACGGAATTTTCAATCGGGCAGTCTGCGAAATTCGCAAGCAAGGAACTCGGCATTCCTGCCATTGCCACGACGCACACTCTGTGGGAAGATTTCTACAAGTATTATCTTCTGTTTGGATTTGGCTGGCTGATTCCCCTCAAAATTATTCGCAGGATTGTGCGCTGGATGTACCGTGATTTTTACGCGCTCATCGGAGTTTCAAAGAAGGCGCAGGAATATTTCAAGCGGCCTTTTATGCTTCCGCAAAGTCCTTCCGCCGTGATTCCGAACGCGCTTGACGACGAGATTTTTTTGCGGCACGCGATTTCAAAAGAAAAAATTCAGTCGGCGCGAGAAGAGTTGGGAATCAAAAAAGACGACGTTGTGTTTTTGTTTTTGGGACGGGTTGTCTACGAAAAGCGCGTGGACGAATTGCTCGACGTTTTTTTGCGCGTAATCCAAAAGAACGAGCACATAAAAATTTTGTTCGTGGGAGATGGCCTTGCGTTGCAGGGTTTGAAAAAAAAGTCGGCAAGGTTTTCGGACAGGATTATTTTTACAGGCTACGTTCCGTGGCGCGATGTTCATTCGTTCTATCAACTCGGCGATGTGTATGTTACCGCGTCGCTTTCGGAAATGCATTCGATGACTGTGCTTGAGGCGTTGATGTCAGGGCTTCCTGTTGTCGTCCGCTACGATGCGAGTTATTCCGATACGGTTTTTCACGGACAGAACGGATACTTCGCGAACAGCGACGAGGAAATGGACGGCTACCTTTTGGAACTCGCGTCCGACGAGGGGCAGCGCAAGGCGTTCGGAGAAAGGAGCCTTGAGATTTCAAAAATGTTTTCGCTTGAAATGTTCGGCAGGCGGACTGTGGCTTTCTATAAAAAGGTTTTGGATGCCTATCCGAACGAAATTTCGGACGCGGAATTGCAGGAGACTGTGGACGCCGTGGAGGTGGAAGAATGAAAAGGCTCGGAATCATCGGCGCGATGGAATGCGAGGTGAAGCTCATTTTGGACGCGCTTTCGCAGGGCGGAAATGTTTCGCACACGGACGCGGGCGGAACTGTGTACCATGAAGGAAAAATCGGCGGTGTGGAAATCGTTCTTGCAAAAAGCGGAGTGGGCAAGGTGAACGCTGCGCTTTGCGCCCAAAGGATGATTTTGCAGTTCGGCGCGGATTTCATAATAAATTCCGGAATCGCGGGGGCTGTGGGCGCGGGGCTTGGCATTTTCGACGTGGTGCTTTCGAGCGACGCGCTCTACCATGACATGGACGCTGTGGCGTTCGGCTACAAGCCCACGGAAATTCCGCAGATGGAATGTTCGGACTTTCCAGCCGACAAGGATATGATAGAAAAAATCGAGCGCGTTTTTCCGCTCGTTCCACAGAGCGCGGGGCACAAACTTGCGGTTGGACGAATCGCTTCGGGCGACCAGTTTGTGGCAGAAAAAAATCGCAAGGAGCAAATCAAAAAAGATTGCGCTCCGCTTTGCGTGGAAATGGAAGGTGCTGCCGTGGCGCACGCCTGCTTCATCAATAAAGTTCCGTTTGTCATAATGCGCACGCTTTCCGACATGGCGGATGATACTGCGGAATCCACCTATAGTTTTAATGAAGATATTGCGGCGAATTTGAGCGGCGCGATTCTGCTTGCGCTTTTGAAGCAAATGCAATAGATTTTGTGATATGAACATCGTTGCTAAACTTGAAGAAACGGCAAAATCCGTAGTTCCTGTAATCATCATTGTTCTCCTTTTGGGGCTTACGATAGTTCCGCTGGACAAAATCCTTTTGGCAAGATTTGTGTTCGGCGGACTTCTTTTGATTGTCGGGCTTACGATTTTTTTGCTCGGCGTGGACATGGGCATCGCTCCGATGGGCGAACGCTGCGGCTCTTCGCTCGTGCAAAAACGGAACCTGCCGCTTTTGCTTGGCTGTGCTTTTGTGATTGGATTCATCGTCACCGCAGCAGAGCCGGACATTCAGGTTTTTGGCGACCAAGTGCGCTCGATATTCAAATTCGTTGACAAGATTTTGCTCACTTTCGTCATCGCGGCGGGGGTAGGGCTGTTCGTCCTCATCGGGCTTTTGCGCACGGTTCTGCGCTTTCCAATAAAAATCACTTTTGCCATCGCATACGTCCTGCTTTTTGCGTTCGCGTTTTCCGCGCCTTCAAGTTTTTTGGGAATCGCATTCGATTCGGGCGGTGCGACCACAGGGCCTATGACCGTTCCTTTCATAATGGCTTTGGGCTTGGGCGTGGCGACCGTTCGGCGTGATTCATCTTCGCAGGACGGAGACGATGGCTCGTTCGGACTTACCGGAACTGCTTCCGTAGGGCCTGTGATGGCGGTTTTGATTTATGCGATTTTTTTGAGCCGCGCGCACCTTATGCAAGAATCGGTGGAAGCGGTGCAGGAAGTGGCAGTTGAATTTGGAACTGGAATTCTTTCGCGGATTTTTTCTCCTTTCTCGCAAATCGTTTCGCAAGTTCTGTACGAGTCATTTTTGTCGATTGCGCCGCTTTTTGCGCTTTTCATCGTGTTCCAGGTTTGGCTTTTCAAGATGACTGCGCGTCAGGCTTTGCGCTTTATCATCGGATTTGTGTATGCGTTCGTGGGGCTTTCGGTTTTTTTGATTGGCGTGAACGGCGGTTTCAGCGATGCGGGACGCGCGCTCGGCGAAACTTTGGGAATGTTCGCTTCGGAACGGGGCGGCTTCTACTTCGCGCTGCTTGTGGGAACGGGCGTGGTTTTTGGCGCGATAATCGTTTGCGCAGAACCTGCCGTCTGGGTTTTGAGCGAGCAGGTGGAACAGGTTTCGGGCGGCACGATAAAGCGTCGCGCGCTGCTGGTTTTCCTTTCTGCGGGAACTGCTTTGGCAATCGCGCTTTCGCTTTGGCGTAACATCAACGGATTTCCTTTGAGAAATATTTTGGTCATTGGATATGCCGTGGCTTTGGCATTGATGATTTTCGCGCCGCCTCTTTTTACTGGCATCGCGTTCGATTCGGGCGGGGTAGCGTCAGGCCCGCTCACTTCCACGTTCATCCTTTCTTTTACGATAGGGGCGGCTGGAAAAGGTGCGTCGGATTCTTTTGGCGTGATTGCGCTTGTTGCGATGATGCCGCTCATCGCCGTGCAGATTATGGGAATCGTTTTCAAAGTGAAGAATGTGCGCAGCGAAAAGGCACTCGCGGAAAAAAAGGCTTCTGTGGCTATGAGGTAAGGAGGGGTAATAAGGAGTGTTCAAACTGATTGTAAGCATTGTGCCGAACAATTCTGGCTCGCTCGTGAGTGCCGCCGCCAACAGCGCGGGGGCTTCGGGCGGTACGATAATTCCGGGGCGTGGAACTGCTTCGAACGACATCCTTTCGATTTTGGGACTTGGCGACAGTTCGAAGGAAATCGTCTACACTGTCGTGGATGAAAAAATCGAAGATGCCGTCCGCGCCGCGATTGAAGAGGCTTGCTCGAAGAAAAAACATTTTGGCGTGATGTTCGCCGTGGACGTGAACAGTTTCATAAGAAGCGGAACAAAATCGAATTTGACTTTGGGGGAAAAATCCATGAGTGCTCTCGAAAACAATTCTTATCAAATGATAAACATCATCGTGAACAAAGGCTATGCCGAAGATGCGATGGCTGCCGCACGCAAGGCGGGCGCGGGCGGTGGAACGGTTGTGCTCGGACGAGGCACTGCCAAAGAAGGCGACGAAAAATTCTTTGGCGTGGAAATCGTTCCGGAAAAAGAAATGCTCGTAATCCTTGTCGAACAGAGTAAGGCGGAAGCAGTCGTGGAAGCGGTGCAAAATCTCGAATGCTTTTCCAAAGGCGGAAGCGGCGTCGTGTTCTGCGCGGATGCAAAACGCTTTACGCTTTTGGGAAAACGATAGCGCGTCCATGTTGAATTACATTCGCCTTGAAAAAATCGATTCTACGAACAACTACGCGCTTTCGCTTTTGAACGAGGCTGCAAAAAATGGCGGAGTGCGTTCGCTCGGAAAAACTGTAGTCGTTGCGCAGGAACAGAGCGCGGGGCGCGGGCGGATAAAGCGCGAATTTTTTTCGCCGCCCAAAACAGGCCTTTACTTTACTGCGATTTACGCGCCTCCTTTTCCGATTGAAGATTCAGCGAAATTGACGGTCTTGGCTGCGCTTGCGGTTTGCCGCGCCATTCAAAAATTGTTCGGAATCTCGCCTTCGATAAAATGGGTGAACGACATCTACATTGACGGAAAAAAAATCTGCGGCATTTTGGCGGAAGGCCATTTTGATTCGCGCTCGCAAAAAATCGATGCCGCGGCAATCGGAATTGGAATAAATATTTTGGCGAAAAATTTTCCCGAGGAAATCCAAAAAAAGGCAGGCGCGATTTTTCAGGACGAACGCCAAATTTCCGAAATCGATTCGCTCAAAGAAAAATTGCTTTCCGAAGTCTGCGAGAATTTGTATTCGATGTACGATGCCGCATCAGAAAATCCTGACGCATACAAAGAAGCCCTTTGCGAATACAAGTCGCGCTCTCTTTTGATTGGAAGGCGCGTCAAAGTGTTTCCGCTTGTTGGCGGCGAGAATTCTTTTTTTGCGAACGTGATTGACATTGACAGCGCGGCGCGTCTTGTCGTGCGCACGGATGACGGAAAAACGCTGGCTTTGGAAAGCGGCGAAGTTTCTACAGAAATTTCTGAATGAGCGAGTGTTTTCGAACGCGCTTTGCAAGGGAATGAAAATCGTTGTCGGAATTTATTTTATGGAAAAAATGTGCGTAAATTCCAATGAATATGAAATCCTCAGGCTGTTGGGCAAAGGAAAGGGCGGTTATTCTTATTTGGCGACTGACGGAAAACAAGAATATGTCCTAAAGCAAATCCACCATGAGCCATGCGAATATTATCGTTTTGGAAATAAGATTGAAGCAGAGATAAACGATTACAATCGGCTAAAGAAAATCGGAATAAAGATTCCCGCGATGATTGATTTTGACAAAGAAGCCGAAAGGATTTTGAAAGAGTTCATTGATGGCGACACGATTTACGATTTGATTCTGCAAGACAAAATGATTCCTTCATACTTTGAGCAGATTCGCAATATGTGTGCTCTGCTGTACGCCGCCCACACGAACATAGATTATTTTCCGACCAACTTTGTTGTGCAGGATGGTGAAATCTATTATATCGACTTTGAGTGCAATGAGTACATGGACGAATGGAATTTTGAAAACTGGGGCATCAAATACTGGTCAAAAACGCCTGAGTTTTTGCAGTATGCAAACTCGCACAGAAATCCTTGACTTCGGGCAGGACGGCGCGTTTCGCTTCCGTCGGCGCGGGCTTTCTGTGGTATTTGTGCAATGCTTTTAGCTCCAATGGGAGTCGAACCCATCTCTCCGCCTTGAGAGGGCGATGAACTAAACCGATATTCGATGGAGCCATAAAATCGCTGCGTGAGTTTTGATGAGATTGACTTGCTGCAAATCGAATCTCGCAAAAATCACGGATGTTAAAAAAAACGCAATGGTTTTTCAAAACAAAAAGCCGCGGTTTGCGGCTTTTTCCCCAAGGAGGATTCGAACCCCCACAGTCAGAACCAGAATCTGAAGTGCTACCATTACACAATCGGGGAAAGTCCAGTAATTATATCTTTTTTGAAAAAAAATGTCAATAGCAAAATTTAAAAATGAGTTTGCCGAAACGCAAGTCGCTTTGAAATGCAATTTCGTTCGGCGTTTTTGCAAAGGGCGGAAACGCGCTTTTTTGAAGCGCACAAATGATTGAATTTTTTCGATTTTTGAATTATTATAGAAAATATGGATGCGGAAAAAAACGCGGCGCTTTTTGCGGGAATTGATGTTGGCTCTACTACGACCAAACTCGCGGTGTGGGATTGCGCGGTGCAAAAATTGATTTATTCGCAATACAAACGCCATCACGCCCATCAAAAGAAAAGCGTTTTGGAGGCGTTGGAAGATTTGCGCTCGCGGTTTGGCGACAAGGAATTTCGCATCGCGATGACAGGCTCTGGAGCGAAACCTGTGGCGTTGGAATTGGATTTGCCGTTCGTGCAGGAAGTGGTGGCGAATTCCATCGCGCTCAAAAAATTCTATCCGCAAGTGAACACCGCAATCGAATTGGGCGGCCAGGACGCAAAGATGATTTTCTTTTCGCGCGAAGAAAATCCTTCCGAAGAGAATTCCGCCGCGCCCAAACTCGTCGATATGCGCATGAACGGAAGTTGCGCCGGAGGAACGGGCGCTTTCATCGATGAAGTGGCTTCGATTTTAAAAACGCCCATCGAAGAATTTGACGCGCTTTCGCAAAAGGGAAACTGCGTCTACGATATTTCCGGACGGTGCGGCGTATATGCCAAGACAGACATCCAGCCGCTTTTGAATTCGGGAATGGCAAAGGCGGACATCGCTTTGAGCGCGTTTCACGCAATCGCAAAACAGACAATCGGCGGACTCGCGCAGGGCTTGGAAATAAATCCGCCTGTCGCGTTTGAAGGAGGACCGCTTACTTTTAACACGCGGCTCGTGCGGGTTTTCGAAGAGCGGCTTGGACTTGCGCCCGGAGATTCCGTCTTGCCCGAGCATCCGGAAACCATGGTCGCTTTGGGGGCTGC
This sequence comes from Treponema sp., assembly GCA_022510845.1. Lineage (GTDB taxonomy): Bacteria > Spirochaetota > Spirochaetia > Treponematales > Treponemataceae > Treponema_D. Next base: position 30,168 of record JAFLSR010000012.1, on the reverse strand, counting down.
GCTTTCGATTTCGGACTTGTTCAAAAATTTCGAACAAAAAAAATCGCTTGAAGATTTGATTTCGATTTTGCGCAATTCGCTTGCGCAGGATTCCGCTTCAACAAATTGCGATTTGACGGGCGAAGAAGGTGAGCGAACTTCCTCGAAGCCTTTTTTTGATTCCGAAGAAGAAAAGAATTCGTTTTTTGAAAGGCACGCGAAAAAAAGGCCGAAGGTCTATTCGTTCGCTCCGGGCGAAACTGTGCGCGCCTATTTGGGAATAGATTCAGGAAGCACCACCACGAAATTCGTCTTGCTCGACGAGGACGAAAAAATCATCGACTACTTTTATTCGAGCAATGAAGGCGATCCGCTTTTGGTGGCAAAAAACGCGCTCATAAAAATGCGCGAACGCTACAAGGCGCAGGGCGTTCACCTTGAAATTCTTGGCGCGGGTTCTACTGGTTATGGCGAACTGCTTTTCAACAAGGCGTTCGGCACGGAATGTCATGTCGTGGAAACTGTGGCGCACGCCGCGGCCGCAAGCCATTTTGTGGGCGACGTGGATTTTTTGCTGGACATAGGCGGACAGGACATGAAGGCCATTTGGCTTTCGGGCGGAATCATCACCAACATTTTAGTGAACGAGGCGTGTTCTTCCGGATGCGGTTCATTCCTGCAAAATTTCGCGGACTCTCTTGGAATCAAAGTGGAGGACATCGCGGCTACGGCGTTCAATTCAAAGAATCCTGCCGTGCTTGGAAGCCGCTGCACGGTCTTTATGACGAGCAGCATCGTTACCGAACAGCGGAACGGAAAACTGCCCGAAGACATAATGGCGGGCTTGTGCCGCTCGATAATCCAAAATGTTTTTACAAAAGTAATCCGCGTTTCCAATATCGAATCGCTTGGCAGGCGAATCGTGGTGCAAGGCGGCACTTTCCAAAATGATGCCGTGCTTCGCGCGATGGAAGAATACACTGGCCGCCAAGTGTTGCGCGCGCCATATCCGGGAATAATGGGTGCGATTGGGGCCGCGCTTTTGACAAAAGAAAAATTGGAAGCGCAGAACGCCGCGCACCTTCCTCGCACTTTCATCGGGCTTGACGCGCTGGATGATTTTTCTTATGAACAGACTGCGAACATTCCTTGCCCATTTTGCGCAAACCGCTGCAAGCGCACGCTCGTAAAATTTTCAAACGGAAGCGAATTCATTACGAACAACCGATGCGAGCGCGGAGAAATCCTCGGCGATCCAAAAGATGAAAGTGTCATTCAAAAACTCAAAGGACAAAAAACGCAAAAAGCGAAAGACTTGTTCAAATTGCGTCAGGAACTTTTGTTCAAAGATTATAGAATTTCTCGCCACGCAAAAAAGCGGGGCATCACGATTGGAATTCCGAGGGTGCTTTCATTTTGGGAAACGATGCCGTTTTGGACGACGTTCCTCAAATCAATGGGCTTCGATGTAAAACTTTCCGATGTGAGCACGCGCAAAATGTATGAGGAAGGCCTTGGTGCCGTGGCGAGCGACACGGTTTGTTTTCCCGCAAAATTGGTTCACGGGCATTTGCGCAATCTCGCCGCGAAAAAAGTTGACAGGATTTTCATGCCGATTATCGCCACTTACGAATCGCAGAATTCGCAGGAAACGAGCCGTTATATGTGCGCGATTGTAAAGGGCTATTCTTGGGTGATAAAAAATTCCGACAATCCTTTGCGCCGATGGAACATTCCCTATGACGCGCCGATTTTTTTCTGGTACAACACCAAAGACCGCAACAGGCAACTCGAATCATATTTCATAAAAAATTTCGGCGTTTCAAAATTCCGCATCGACCGGGCGATTTATTACGCGGACAAGGCGATGTCGAATTTCAAGCAGACTTTGCAAAATGCGGCGCAGGAAATCTTGGACGACGTTCAGCAAAAAAACAGTTTTGCCGTGGTTCTCGCCTCGCGTCCGTACCAAAACGATCCGCTTGTGAACCATTCGCTTTCCGAACTTTTTACGCAGGAAGGAATTCCCGTCTTGACCGCGGATTCGATTCCGGGGCTTGAGAACGTGGATTTGAGCAGAAGCCGTCTGGAAATCGTGAACAATTTTCATGCGCGTATGATTGGCTCTTCGATTTTGGCGGCTGAAAATCCCAACTTGGAATTCGTGCAGTTCGTCAGTTTCGGTTGCGGACACGACGCGTATTTGAGCGACGAAATCATTCGCGTGATGAAAGAAATTTCCGGAAAGTCGCCGCTCATCTTGAAAATGGACGAAAGCGATGTGCAAGGCCCTCTGCGAATTCGCGTGCGCTCGTTCTTGCAAACTATTCGAATGAAGCGCGAACTGAACAAAAAAATCGAAGTGAAGAATTTGGGCGAGCCTTACAAAGTGAAATTCACAAAAAAAGACGCGCGGGAAAAAATCGTGCTTGTGCCGAATACTTCCCATGCGTTCAGCAGGATAATGGCGGCGGCGATGGCGACACAAGGCTTGAAAACCGTTCCCCTCCCTGTGGGGCGCGAAAACGCGATTCGGCTTGGAAAAAAATATGTGCACAACGATATATGTTTCCCAGCGCAAATTGTCATCGGCGAAGTTTTGGACGCGCTCGAAAGCGGCAAGTACGACAATGCGCAAGTGGCTGTGGGCACAGGAAAATATATTGGCGACTGCCGCCTCACGCATTACGCCGCGCTTTTGCGGAAGGCTTTGGACGATGCTGGCTTTGAAAATGTGGCAATTGTTACGAATGACGACGTGGACTTCCACCGCCTCCATCCGGGCTTCCGCCTCAATATGTTTACCGCGCTAAAAATGGCAACGGCTCTTCCGATGATTGATGTGATGGAAGAATTGCTGCGGAAAATCCGCCCTTACGAAAAAATTGCGGGAAGTGCCGAAGCCGCGTTTGAGAATGGAATGGATTTAATCGTGCAAGGAATTTCCGAGGGAGTCGGCGCTACGAAAAAAGGATTTGCCAAGGCAATCGATTTGATGAACAAAGTGGAGTACGACAGGACGAACTTGCGTCCGCGCGTTCTGATTGTGGGCGAATATCTTTTGAATTTCCATCAGGGCGCGAATCGTGACATCGAACTCTACCTTGAGAAAAATGGATTTGAAATCATCGAGGCGCGGATGAGCGATGTGATTCAAAAAAATTATTTTGCGCAAAACGCGCAGATAAAAGAGAATTCGCTTACGCGCCCGCTCGGTGAAAAAATCATGATGGCTATGACGAACTACTTCTTTGAACTCGCGCATTCTTGGACTGACAAAATTGCGGTGCGCCATCCACTTTACAAAAAGGCCGCCCGCCTCAAAGAAATCGCGCAAGGCTCTGACGAAATAATCTACCACACGTTCGATTCTGGAGAAGGCATTTTGATTCCGGGAGAAATCATCCACTATGCGAAAGAAGGCTGCCGCAATTTTATAATATTGCAGCCGTTCGGATGCCTTCCAAATCATATAATCGGGCGCGGCGTTACAAAGCGGCTCAAAGAACTTTTCCCGGATTCGCAAATTCTTCCTTTGGATTACGATCCCGATGTGAGTTTTGCGAATATCGAAAACCGCTTGCAAATGCTCATTATGAACGCGCAGAAAATGTGAGCCGCCAAAACTGTGCCGAGTTTCGCAAAGCGAACTTCGGAAGCAAGGCGAATCCTTGCGATTTTCCCCAGATAAATTCTTACAGAGCAAGTGCGAAGCACTTGACCCGCAAGCCACGTGAGTGGCGTGTGGAATAAATTTCTCTACAGAGCAAGCACGAAGTGCTTGACCAAATTGCGCAAAAATTATAAAATGAAAGAAGTATCGATACTATTTTAGAGGAGTCCTAAATGCCTTGCGGAAAAAAAAGAAAGCGTCAGAAAATGGCCACTCACAAGCGTAAGAAGATGCTTAGGAAAAATCGGCATAAGAGCAAGTAATCTGTGCCCAAGGCCGCTTATGATGCCACTTGTTGGCTCTGTGAGCGGTCTTTTTTTTTAACTCGAATTAAGGTCTAATGTCTTGCTCGCTCAAATCGATTCTCCCGAGAAAATTAAAAATCTTTCTCAAAAAGAGCTTCGCGCATTGTCGGAAGAAATTCGGCGGCGCATAATTGATGTTGTGGCGCACAATGGCGGACATTTGGCGAGCAATCTCGGCGTGGTGGAACTCACGCTCGCGCTGCACAGGGTTTTTTCTTCGCCGAATGACGCGATTGTTTGGGATGTGAGCCACCAGTGCTATGCGCACAAGTTGCTCACAGGGCGTTACAAGGAATTCGATTCGATTCGGCTTGGAGGGGGAGTTTCGGGCTTCACCAAGGGGCGCGAAAGCGAGCACGATTTTTTTGACAATGGCCACGCCTCCACTTCGATTTCGCAAAGCCTTGGGCTTTTAAAGGCGCGGGAAATCCAAGGCGTTCCGGGAAAGGTCATCGCGGTGATTGGCGATGGCGCGCTCACCGGCGGGCTTGCTTATGAAGGCTTGCTCAACGCGGGAAAAAAAATCGGCGCGCGGTTTGGAAGCACTTCGTCAAATCTCATCATTGTTCTCAACGACAACGGAATGTCGATTTCGCAGAACGAAGGCGCGCTTTCGCGGTATTTGAGCCGGCTCACGATGTCGATTCAATACCAGTCGATTCGGCACGGCATCGACAAGATAGTAGAGCATCTTCCGCTCAGCCGTTTTTTCCAAAAAGTTATTTTCCGACTAAAGCGCGGTCTCAAAGGCTTTTTCCTTACGAATAATTTGTTCGTGGATTTTGGCTTTGAATATGTCGGCCCGCTCAACGGACACGACATTCGCGAAATGGAAAAAATTTTCACGCGCGTAAAAAAATTGAAGAATCCCGTAATCGTGCACGTCGTGACGAAAAAAGGAAAGGGCTATTCGCCTGCCGAAGACAATCCCGAAATGTTCCACGGAATCGGACCTTTCAACATAAGCGACGGTTCTGCGGAAACATTCTACGAAAAAAGTTTTACGGAATGTTTTTCGAATTCCATCGTCCGGCTTGCCGAGGCGGACAAAAAGATTGCGGCGATTACGGCGGCGATGTCCAAGGGAACTGGGCTTGCCGCATTCGAACGGAAATTTCCGGAAAGGTTTTTCGATGTGGGAATCGCAGAAGAACACGCCGTGACTTTTGCGGCGGGGCTTGCAAAGGGCGGAATGATTCCGGTAGTATGCATTTATTCCACATTCATTCAGCGTTCGATTGACCAAATCATCCACGACATCGCGATTCCTTCTTTGCACGTGATTTTGGTCTTGGACAGGAGCGGGCCTGTTCCGAACGACGGCGAAACCCACCAAGGAATTTTCGACATCGCGTTGATAAAAAACATTCCCGCGGTGACTTTCCTTGCTCCTGCAAGCGGCGCGGAATTGGAATTGATGCTGGAATATGCCGCGGCGTTGGACGCGCCTTGCGTGATTCGCTATCCCAAAAAAACTTCGCCTTCGGAAATGGAAGAATTCGCCGCTCCTCTGCAATCGGGGAGGGGTAGCCTGATTCGGGCGGAACGCTATGCGCCGAGTTTGGCTGTGAAATTCAATTTGGAAAGCGGCTTGATTGAAAACATTTCTTTTGAAGATGACGGAAAGAAATTCCGGCGCGTTCTTATTGTGACACTCGGTTCGATGTTTTCCGAATGCCTTGTTGCGGCGCGTTCTCTTTTGTTGCAAGATGTTTATGCGGATATCTACAATCTGCGTTTTGTGTGCCCACTTGACAAAGATTTTTTCTGCGAGACTTGCGCCGCTTATGACGCGGTTGTAATTGTGGAAGACGGCGTGAAGTCGGGCGGAGTGGGGGAAGAACTGGAAGGCGCGCTTTTGAAAAAAAAATATTTTTCTTCCAGCGTTTTGGCGTTTGCAAAAAAATTCCCCGCCCAAGGTTCGCGGGAAGAAATTCTCGAAGGCGCGTTCCTTTCGCCGAACGACATTCAAAAAGAGGCTTTGGGAATTTTGAATCAAATGAATTTGCAGCGTTAGTTTGGAGAGATTTTGGCAAAGCCGATTTTTTTGAAAGACAGAATTCTCTCCACGGAAAATCCCGCGTTTGTGATGGGAATCGTGAACGCGAATGCCGATTCGTTTTGGGAAAAAAGTCGAGGCGGCGTGCGTCTTGCAAAACTCCTTGTAAGGCAGGGCGCGGACATACTCGACATAGGAGGCGAATCCACGCGGCCTGGCAGCGAATACATCGACGCAAAAGAAGAATTGCGCCGCGTTGTTCCGCTCGTGAAAAAAATCAGAAAATTTTCCGACATTCCGATTTCGATTGACACGCGGAAATACGATGTGATGAGCGCGGCGTTCGATGCGGGCGCGGACATTTTGAATGACGTTTCGGCGTTGGAGGACGATTCGCGTTTGGCGAAATTCGCGGCGCGTGAAAAAATTCCTGTAATCCTGATGCACAACGCGATGAAAAAAAACAGTTGCAAGCAAGAGAGGAATTCTGCTATAATGAATGAGGGCGAAGAAAATGTTTTTTCGCAAGTGGACGAATATTTGACGCGCCGCGCCCAGTTCGCATTGGAAAACGGAATCGCCGCGGAAAAAATCATCGTTGACCCTGGAATCGGTTTCGGCAAGGATAGGGCGCAAAACGCCGTCCTGATAAAGGACGCTGGCAAATTGTGCGGCGGGAATTTTTCGGTTTTGATGGGGCTTTCGCGGAAACGCTTTTTTGGAGAGATTTGCGGACGAAATGTTTCCGAGCGACTTTTTGGAACAATTGCCGCCAACGCCTATTCGGTTTTGAACGGAGTCTCGATTGTTCGTGTGCACGATGTGGACGCGGCACTTGATATGGTGAAAGTTTTGAAGGAAATTTTGAATGTTTGCTGCTGAAGAACTTTGGACAATTTACGATGCCGTGCGTCCGTTTTTGGACATGGCAATTCTCGCGTTCATTCTATACAAGGCGTATGAAATCATCATCAGCACGAATTCGATACAAATACTGCGGGGCGCGCTCATAATTGTCGTTGCGTATCTCACCGCGATTATCTTTCATTTGGAAACTTTGCTTTGGATTCTCGGCTCGCTTGCTCCGGGATTCCTCGTAGTTTTTGCCGTTGTCTTTCAGCCAGAAATCCGAAAGATTTTTTTGCGGCTCGGACAAAAAGAATGGTTTTCGCTCGGAACTCGTTCAAAACATTCCTATGTTGATTCGGTTTTGATAGCGGCGGAAATTCTTTCCAAGCAAAAACGCGGAATGCTCGCGGTATTTATGCGCCACACGAAACTCGACGACATAATAAAAACCGGGACGCTCATAAATGCGGACCTTACTTCGAACCTGCTCGTGACGATTTTTGGGCACGACACTCCTTTGCATGATGGCGCGGTGATAATTCAGGGCGGAAAAATTTTGAGCGCGGGATGTTTTCTTCCGCTGAGCGAACAATACGACATAAAGAAAACTTTCGGCACTAGGCATCGCGCCTCGCTCGGAGTTGCCGAAACCACGGACGCGGTTGTTCTTGTCGTTTCGGAGGAAACTGGCGCAATCAGCCTTTCGTATAATTCGCATCTGCATTACAATTTGTCGATGAAAGAACTTACTGAAACTTTGGTCTATTTGCTCGGCATCACGAGCGATCAATATACTATCGAGGATACAGTGGATGAAAATAAAGCCGCTTTTGGAAAAGCTGAGTGACAGGTGGCCCGCAAAGGCGATTTGCATTGTAGCGGCCTGTGTTCTATATATGTTCAATCAGCACACATCTCTTGAGCGAAGAAGCATGGCAATAAGGCTGGATGTCTTGCAAGAAGGCGAAATGCTTTGCACGACGCACCTGCCTTCTAGCGTAAGTGTTACGATTCGCACGAACTCCGAAAACATCGCGCATGTGAACGCCGAAGGAATCACCGCCACGCTTGATTTGAATTACATCACGAAAGAAGGCAATTTTGATGTGCCTGTTTTGGTGAGCCTGCCTTCCAGTTTGGAAAGTTTGGACCCTCTGGAGGTTACAGTTTATCCCTCAGAAGTAAAAGTCCATCTTGAAAAAAATATTTCGCGCTCCGTGAAGGTCGTGGCGCAAAAAATCGGCGCAAGCCCTTACGGATACACAGTGGAAAAAATTTCCGTTGAACCGAAGTATGTCGAAATTTTCGGACCGCGCTCAATCGTGGAAAGCGTGGAAATGCTCGAATCCGAAGCCGTGGTAATCGATGAAAAGACTGAAAATTTTTCCGAAAGAAAACACATCGTAAACCGCAATCGACTTATAAAAATTGACGGCGTTTCCGAAGTCGATGTGGAAGTGGAGGTGGGGCTTTCACAGGCAACGAAAAATTTCACTGACGTTCCGATTGAAATTACAAACCTCAATCCCGAATTCGAAATCGAAGGAAATCTTTTCGCAGACTTTTCGATTACTGGCGCGCAACTCGGGCTTGACGAATATGAAATTTTGCCGGGCGTTCTTTCCGCCGATTTTGGCGCGGTTTCGGAAACAGGCGAATATGAAATTCCTGTTACCGTTTTGCTTCCGCAAGAATTTCATTTGAAATCAATTTCCGTGGAAAGTATCAAGGTCAATGTGCGCGAAAAAATTCCTGTGATTTTGGATGAAAGTGGCGAGCGATGATTTTCGGAATTGGAATTGATTTGGCAAAGACCAGCCGCTTTGAAAAATGGGTGAAAAATCCCGAAATGTTGCGTCGCGTTTTCAATGAAAAGGAAATGCTCGATTTTCAAGGTTCGAATTCCTCGCCTCTCGAAAAAAATCGGATTTCTGCCGCGTGCCAACATTATGCGGCGCGTTTTGCGGCGAAAGAGGCGTTTTCAAAGGCGCTCGGAACTGGAATCGTTTTTGATTTGCGCGATGTTTTTGTTGTGGTTGGCGCGGGCGGCAAGCCAGAACTTTTTGTGGAGAATTCCGCCGCCGAAGTTTTCCGCAAAAATTGTCCTGAATATTCCCGCGCGAAAATTTTTCTTTCTATGAGCCACGAAAAAGAATTTGCGGTGAGCGAAGTTATTATTGAAATTTAATTGATTCTGTGCTATAATTAAAAATATGTACACACGTTCTAAAAAGGATTCCGGGCCAAAAAAGCCGCTTGCGATTTCGTATTGGGCAAAGGAAAAAATTCGATGCCCTGCATGCAAGCGCAGTTTTCAGCGAGAAGAAATGTTCACCGGAAGCGGCCGTCTGAGCGCGGGCGAACTTACAGAGGAACTGCATCGAAAATACGTTCCTACTGCCAAATACGGAAAAGTGAATCCTCTAATTTATGCCGTGGGCGCGTGTCCGAATTGCCACGCCGCATTTTTTTGGAGCGACTTCAACGACATAAAAGATGAAAAGTCGCTCGACAGGGTGTACAGCACATCAGATGCGCGGAAAAAATTCGTGAATACGATTTTCCCTTATTACGACCTCACTCGCAACAGGAATTTGCTTGACGGCGCGGCGATGTACCTTTTGGCGATTTTGAGTTATGACGTTGTGGACTTGGCGTACATTCCGACGATGAAGCGTGCGATTCTCACGCTTCGCTTGGCATGGCTTTGCGATGACTTGAACGAAGAAGTGCCAGACCACAATTTCGATGTGGCTGCGAAAATCTTTTATCGGAAAGCGGCTTTCTTTTATCAGCAGGCAATTCAAAATGAAGCGGCGCGTTTGGAAAAAAGTTCCACATTGGGGAACATGGGACCGGATACCGACAAAAATTATGGCTGGGACGGCGCGATTTATCTTTGCGGCTTGCTTGAATACAAATACGGTCAAACTGCCGATACTTCGATGCGCTTGAAAAGGCTTGACGAAGTGAAAATCTCCATAGCGCGAATTTTCGGTTTGGGAAAGACTTCCAAAGAAAAGCCTGGACCGCTTTTGGAACACGCGCGAAATCTTTACGACACCCTCACGAAGCTTTTGGACAGCGCGGATTTGAACATCTGAAAATGCGAAACATTCTCCTTACAATTTCCTACGACGGAACGGATTTTTGCGGCTGGCAGCGTCAGGACGCGAGCAAAGATGTCCGAAAGATGCGCACTGTGCAGGACGAAGTGGAGCGCGCGCTGCAAAAACTTTTTTCCCAAAAAATTGATTTGCACGGAAGCGGGCGCACGGATTCCGGCGTGCACGCGCGCGGACAGGCGGCGAATTTTTTTTGCCCGATTGAATCGATTCCTGCTGGGAACATTCCGCGCGCACTCAACAATTTTCTTCCGCATGATGTCCGCATAAATTCCGCATTTGAAGTTCCCGAAAATTTCAGCGCGCGTTTTTCTGCCACGAGCCGCGTCTATCGCTACTTCATTTTGCCATGCGAAATTCCTTGCGCCGCGTCCGAGCGTTTCATTTGGCAGATAAAAAAAAATCCCGAAATCGAAACGCTCGAAAAGATGGCAGGGATTTTGAAAGGCGAAATCGACTTTGCGACGTTCGCGGCGGTTGGCGACAAAAGCGTTTCAACTTTTCGTTATGTGGAGCAAGCGCGATTTTTTTTCCAGGAAGATTTGTTCGGTCAAAGGCTTTTGGTTTTCGAAATCGAAGCCAACGCTTTTTTGTGGAAGATGGTTCGCTCGCTTGTTGGTACGCTGATTGAATTTGAGCGCGATGGGGGAGGAGTAGAAAAATTCAAAGTCGCGCTCGATTCCTGTCAGAGGAAAAACGCGGGTCCCACGGCTCCTCCAAACGGGCTTTTTTTATGGCAAGTCAAATTCGACGGAACGAGGCGGCATTCATAAGAGGCTTGCCGGGTCAACGTCCGTTTCGATGAAAACGCCTTGCGGCGCGCGAAACGAATAAATCAATATTGAAGCGAGCCTTTGCAAAACTGCAATCGATTTTCCGCGCAGCAAAATTTGATGGCGGTAGTTCGACGCGACTTTGGAAAGCGCGCATTCGCTTGGGCCTAGGATTTCGCTTTCTTCCGCGCCCGCTGTATGCCGCTCTTTGAGGGCGTTCAATTCCGCGTCCAGAATTTTTTTTGCTTCGGCGGCGCACTGCTCCGCATCGCGCTCAACCGCGCTTCGAAACACCAAGCGCAAAAGCCGCGAGAACGGCGGAAACGAAAGCGCCTTTCTCAGTTCGACTTCTTCGGAATAAAATTTTTGTGCCTGCGAATGGCAGGCAAAATAGATTGCTGGATTTTCGGGCGAGTAAGTTTGCACGATGACTTTTCCGTCAGGAAAAAATCTTCCAGCCCTTCCTGCCACCTGCGTTATCAGCGCGAACGTGCGTTCTGCCGCGCGAAAGTCGGGAATGTGCAGCGAAGTGTCGGCGAGAATCACGCCTACCAATTTCAATTTTGGAAAGTTCAAGCCTTTGGCAATCATCTGTGTTCCGAGCAAAATGTCGGCATCGCCTTTTTTGAACGCCGCGATTTTTTCTTCCAACTCGTTTTTTTTGCCAAGCGAATCGCTGTCAAGCCTGAGCGCGCGCGCCGAAGGAAATTTCGACTTCACTTCGTTTTCGATGAATTCAGTTCCGAATCCCAAATAGCCGATGTCGAGCGAGGCGCACTTTGGACAAACGGAAAGCGGCTTGAGAGAGTGCCCGCAATAGTGGCACAAAATTTTGTTCTGCGATTTGTGGTACGTCATCGGCACGGAACAATTTTTGCATTTGAGTTCGAAGCCGCAAGTCTGGCAGCGGAAAATGTGGTTGAAGCCGCGTCTGTTCAAAAATAAAATCACTTGGCGTTTTTCTGCCAAAGTCGCGCGGATTTCGTCTTCGAGAATTTTCGAAATGCTTCCTTCGATTTTTTCGCGCGACAAATCCACGCATTCAATCAGCGGCATCTTTCCGCCGGAAAGTCGCTTTGTGAGGTGGTGGCATTCGAATTTTTTTTGCGCGATGGAATTCCACGCTTCGACGCTTGGTGTGGCACTTCCCATGACGAGCGGAATTTTTTTTGTTTGGGCGCGATGCATCGCCACTTGCCGCGCGTGGTAGCGGGGGGTGCTTTCGGACTTGTATGAAGAATCGTGTTCCTCGTCGATTATTATCATTCCCAAATTTGGAACTGGTGCGAAGATTGCGCTGCGCGCGCCGATTACTACGCGGGCTTCTTTTTTTATGATGCGCTTGTATTCAAAAAGTTTTTGCGCCGGAGTGAGGCGCGAATGCAGAACCGCGACAGTCGAGCCGAATCGGTTTGCGACGGCGCGCGCCACTTGCGGCGTGAGCGCGATTTCGGGCACGAGATAAATCACGCCCTTTCCTTGCTCCAAAATTTTTTCAGCCACGCTCAAAAAGACTTCGGTTTTGCCGCTGCCTGTCGCGCCGTAAATGTATTGAAAAAGATTTTTTTTCGAACGATTTTCTTCTTCAAGGTTTTCGCAAGGTTGTTTTTCGCCCGCTGAATTCAGAATTCCTTGCACCGCTTTTTTTTGCTCCTCGCTCAGAACTTTTTCGGATTTAAAATCGTCCTCTTCAATCTGCGAAGAAAATCCCCCTCCCACTTCGCTTTCTTTGATGCCGCCCGGAATCATAGCAGAATATGCTTCGCCAATCGAGCACAGGTAGAAAGACGAAATCCATTTTCCGAGGCCCAGCATCTCTTCGTTCAAAAGGGGGGTGTCGTCGAGCACGCGCAGAACCGGCCGGATTTTTTCTAGGGGAACGGGGAAGTTTTGCGGCAATTTTTCATGGAGCGCGGTTATTACTCCGATGGCACGCCTGCCTCCGAACATCACTTGTACGCGCGAGCCAACTGCGCATTCGAATGATTCGACTTTGCGCGCACGATTTTTGGAAAAAAGTTCGCCCTGGGATTTTTTTCCCTGTGTCGAAATTTTTCCCGCAGGAATCGCGGAATATGTAAAAGTTTGGTTTACAGGCACGTTGAGCGCCACTTCGACAAATTCAGCTTTCATAGTCCGGGCAAAGTTCCAAAAGTTTCGCGCGGAATTTCTTTAGGTCATCCCAAGCGGGGCGTTTCAGATTTTCGTCGCGCAGCAACGCGCTCGGATGAAAAGTCGCCATAAAAGGAATGCCGTTATAATCCAAAAAGTTTCCGTGCAGTTTTGTAATGCCAATCGAAGTGTCCTGCAATTTTTGCAACGCGATTCTTCCCAAAGCCAAAATCATTTTCGGTTTCAGGATGCGAATCTGCGCCTGCAAAAAAGCCGAGCACGCCGCGCATTCTTCGGGGGAGGGGTCGCGGTTCATCGGCGGGCGGCATTTTACGATGTTCGCGATGAAGCAGTTTTTGGCGCGATTCAAATTTATCGCCGCAAGCATTTTGTCCAAAAGTTGCCCCGCCTTCCCGACGAACGGCCTTCCTTGCGTGTCCTCGTCCGCGCCAGGACCTTCGCCGATTACAAGCACCGCCGGATTCGGAAAGCCTTCGCCTGGCACCGTGTTTTTGCGCGTTTTTGCAAGGATGCAGTTTTGGCACGCAGAAATTTTTTCTGCGATTGAATCGAGCGTTTCGCCAATGTTCTGCGCGTCCGAAAAATTTTGTGCGTCTTGGGCGAAATTTGCTTCGTCTGAAATTTGAGCGGAGGACGGATTCGCGCTTTGTGGAATTTCGTTCGCGCAAATTTCATCGTCGCGGAAATCCATTTCTCCCAAAAAATTTTCGCAAGTGTAGCCAGCCACCGAGCCTGAGGCTTTTTTGAGAAAATCGTAAATAATTTCTTTTTCCGCAGCGTTCACAAAATCATTCTAGCATTTTTTCGCCCTTTGGACAAGCGAGGTTTTGAATGTCGCGTAGTCGGCGACTTGAATAACTTCCGCCAATGCAAACGGAGCGGCGTATGCGCTGCAATTGACAAACTTATGAAATTTCTTTAAAATGTTTTCTATCTGAAATAATGAAGATTATGGCATATAAGTCTACACAAGCGAACACGCGACTCTCAGCGTTTTTAATAGGCGATAAACCTCCTATACTTATAGGGGGGGGTATGACGACCTAACTTTTTTCGGACAAGGACGATTTTCATGTAAAAGGACGCGAAATGTGGGTAAAACCTCGCATGGCGCGTCTTTTTTATATTTAAATGCGATTTTTGAATCCTCACCTTTTCACGCTCATTGCGCCGGAACATTCAGCGGAATTAAATTCGCCTCGAAAAGCGAGGCCATCTCGCGCAAACTGCGACGGAAAATGCCGTGCGAGACCTCGGACACGCCCACTGCGACTTACAGAATGCTGTTTGAGGCCTCTGACGCGTCCACATCAATTGACAAAGTGCCGTCCGAGGCCTCCGATTGCTTCACGGCAACCGACATAATGCCGTCCGAGGCCTTCGATTGCTTCACGACAACTGACAAAGTGCCGTCCGAGGCCTCCGCTTGTTTCACTGCAATCGACAAAGTGCCGTCCGAGACCTCCGATTGCTTCGTGGCAACCGACAAAGTGCCATCCGAGGTCTCTGACAGTCTCACGGCGTTCACCAAGTATAAATTTGGCACAACAAATTACTTCACAGCACTTCAAAAAGGAAGCGCTGAAGCAAATCGGTCATTTCGACACGGTTACTTGCTGCTCAATGACTGGGCATCGGTGTTGGACGGAACGCTGGTGGTTGAGCCTGTCGAAACCACCGCAGGATATTAGTGCGAGTTTCGCGCTTGGATATATCACCACAAAAAAAGGAGTTTTTATGAAAGAAATTCAATCAATTCCGCTCACGAGCATGAACAACGGGGCGCATTTTACGTTCATCTCGAACATGGCTAGCCGCGCGGAAAAGGACGCGGCGGTGTCCGAAATGTGCGCGCCTCAAGTTGCCGCGTTGCGTTCGGCTGTGGCAGACGAGGACGAGAACTTGAAGATTTCTGCGAAAAGTCTCACCACGGACAAGATTGCGGCGGCGGACAGGCTTCGCGACCAACTCTACGCGGGCTACAAGAAGGCGGTGGGCGGCTATACGAATTTCCCTGTGGAGTCGCTCGCGGACGCCGCGAAGGTGCTCAATCAGCACATCAAGGACTATAAAATCGATGTGCAGGCGCAATTGGATAAAGAAACGGGCTTGCTTGTGAACTTTATCCAGGACTTGGAAGGCAAGTACAAGCCGCAGGTGGAAGCCCTTTCGCTTGGCGTGTTCGTGGAAAAGTTGAAGGCGGCGAACGAAGAAGTGCGAGACCTGACTGGGCAACGCACGGACGAGCGTTCGGCGAAAACTGCGGGCGCACTCAAGACCGCCCGCGCCGTGAGCGACGAGGCGTATAGAATGCTCGTGCTCCATGTGAACGCCCACGCATTGCTTGAGGGCGAGGAAGCCTATGCCGCTTTCATCGACTACGCCAATACGGAGATTGGGCATTTCAAGAAGGAAGTGCTCGGAGGAAAGAAAAAGTCGGCGGCTTCCGCAGACGTTGCGGAATAAAGAATTATAAGGAGTTCCTGTATGAATATCAGAAAGATTTTGGTTGCGCTTGCGCTGTGCGTGATGGTAGTAAATGCATACGCGGACAAGAATACAGACGCGCTTTGGGAGGCTGTAAAGGGTAATGATGCGAAAAAAGTGCAGAAACTCATAAAGTCCGGGGCGGATGTGAATGCGAAGAACAATGACGGTCTAACTATGTTGATGCGTGCGGCGTTGGACAATGCTTCGGACGCTGCAAAGCTTCTGATAGAGGCGGGCGCTGACGTGAACGCAAAAAGCAATGACGGCAATACCGCACTGATGCTTGCGTCGCTTGCAAACGCGACGAATGTCGCAAAATTACTGATAGATGCTGGAGCGGACATAAATGCTAAAGAGAATGACGGCATGACCGCAGTGATGTTTGCGGCGGTATATGATAATGCGGATGTTGAAAAAGTGCTCATGGATGTTGGGGCGGATGTGAACGCGAAGAGTAATGATGGAATAACAGCACTGATGGCTGCGTCGATTGCGAACGCGGCGAATGTGGTCAAAGTACTCATAGATTCTGGAGCAGACTTGGATGCTAAAACCAATGACGGAGCTTCGGCATTAATGATTGCGGCGCAGGAGAATGCCGCGGATGTCGCAAAACTTCTGATAAAGGCTGGTGCGAATGTGAACGTAAAGAATAATGACGGTCAGGCTGCGCTATCTTTTGCTGTGCTGAACAATGCTTCGGACGTGGTGAAGGTGCTGATAGATGCCGGAGCGGATGTGAACATAAAGAACAATACAGGCTCGACTGTGCTGATGGAGGCGGCTGTTATGAATGCGGCGGATATAGCACGGTTATTGATAAAAGCAAAGGCGAATGTAAACACAAAGAATAATAAAGGTCAGACTGCACTTATGGCTGCTGCAATAGTTAATTCAGTGGACGTGGCAAGAATGTTGATAACATCTGGTGCTGATGTGAACACAAAAAACAATAATGGTCAGACAGCACTCATGCTGGCGACATTGTGGGGTAACTTAGGTATGGCTGCGTTGCTTCGTGCGGCGGGCGCACGATGATAAGGCACAGGGAACACGCTGTCGTTGATAGAGCGTTTTTTGTGGTGTAAAAATAAATACTTTTAAGGATCAGAAATTATGGATTCAAATGAAGAATTGGAACAAGAAATTAACGAAACAATCAAGTTGTACGAGCAGTATATTCCTAATGCTGCCACCGCAACAAGAAATATGATTGCCAATAAAGGTTGTATAAAGGCATTATCAGAATTAGTGAAAAGTGCTAAAATTCAAAAGGGATTTAAAACTCTCGTAGACAACAATCATAAAGAAAAAACGTTTGAGGCGATTATTCTAAGAAATAAAGAACATTTCTCAGAAGATGTTGTCCAAGCGGCTGAATTCAGACTAAAAAACTATAGTGGGTTATAGTTCAAATAAACTAGGAATATATTTTTAGGAGTCATTTTTTATGGAAACAATCAGAATTCTTCAAGACACATACGAAAAATTATACGTCATCACGCCGTTGCTTGCCGAACTTTTGGAAAGCGAAATGTCAAAAACGTCGCCGCATTGGAAGCAGGAGTGCGACAGAATACTCGGGCAGGAAGATTTTTGCAAAAAGCAGTGGTCATATTTCCATGAACTTGATTCCTTCTATCTTTTGAAATTATTGAAATTCAAGTGGGACGAACTGGCGGACAAATCCGACACGGAGTTCTTCACAAATGAAAATAAAAGATTGTTCATTTCGAACAACGATGATTCAATTTTGTCGATACGAAATGAAGTTGCGCATCCAGAACAGTGGGATTATGAATTGGATTTGTATGACCGATGGAACACTTCGCTTGCACAGGCTGCAAAGGAATTGGGCTTCAACCTTACAGAATTGCTACGACAGTATCATGAACCGGAAAGACAAAGGATTCTCAAAATCATAAATGATGAGGTGATTGAGCCCGCATTGGGCTGCGCAGAACTTCCGGCTGAAATCAGACGGAGCGTAGAAAACACGCAAAATCGATTGGGATTGCAGAACACCGCCGCCGGAATCATCGCGTTCTTTACCGATGCGTTGCATTCCAATACCGGGAAATACATTTGTGAAACATTCCGCGCGCACAAACTCAAAGCCTTCGAGGATATTGAAGATGTCGTCCGCAACGCATATTTCGGCAAGCAATGATTTTATTTCTTCGCGCACTCGTACAATCCCCCCAACCGCAAATACTTGCCTCAAACTTTCTTTTGTGCTATAATTTTGCGCTATGAAAGCAATCGAACTTGAAAAATCCTACAATCCGAAAGACTTCGAAGACAAAATATACGATTCTTGGGAAAGACAAGGTTACTTCAAGCCTGCGAGCGACGAGGCATCTCCAATCCATAAAAATTTTTGTTCGTGCGAAAATTGCGCGACATATTCTGTGGTCATCCCCCCGCCGAACGTGACGGGCGTTCTTCACATGGGGCACGGCCTCAACAATACTTTGCAGGACATCGTTGTGCGCTACCACAGGATGAAGGGCGACAATACGCTTTGGCTCACTGGAACTGACCATGCCGGAATTGCCACGCAGAACGTTGTGGAACGCGCGCTCAAAAAAGAAGGAAAGTCCCGAAACGATTTGGGGCGCGAAGAATTCCTCAAGCGCACTTGGGCGGTAAAGGACGACCATCACGCGACGATTGTGAAGCAGCAAAAAAAACTCGGGAATTCCACCGACTGGGAGCGCGAGCGTTTTACGATGGACGAAGGGCTTTCCCGCGCGGTGCGAGACGTTTTTGTAACACTGTACGAACGCGGTTTGATTTACAAAGGAAATTATCTGGTCAACTGGTGTCCGCGCTGCGGAACTGCTTTGGCAGATGATGAAGTGGATCACACGGATACGGCGGGCGCGATGTATCACATTTGGTATGAATTTGCGGACGGTCCCGCCCCCGATGGTTCTACGAAAATCGAAATTGCCACTACGCGCCCTGAAACGCTTTTGGGCGACACCGCCGTGGCTGTGAATCCCGAAGACGAACGCTATAAAAACATCGTCGGAAAAAAATTGCGCCTCCCCCTCACGAATCGAACAATTCCGCTCATCGCCGACAGTTATGTTGACAAGGAATTCGGAACGGGAATGGTAAAAATCACGCCGGCGCACGATCCGAACGACTGGCAGGTGGGCAAGCGGCACGATTTGGAAATCATCAACATTCTGAATCCGGACGGCACGCTCAACGAAAATGTCCCGGAAAAATATCGCGGGCTTTCATGCGCAAAGGCGCGCGCTCTTGTAATCGAAGACTTGCAGGCGCAAGGCCTCTTCAAGGCGGAAGAAAAAATCACGCACTCGGTGGGGCATTGCTATCGTTGCGCCACAGTCGTCGAGCCTTATTTAAGCGAACAATGGTTTGTGAAAATGAAGCCGCTCGCGGAAAAGGCAACGAAGGCATGGCGCGATGGCGAAATCGTATTCTATCCGAAAAAATGGGAGAACACATATCTCCACTGGATGGAAAACATCCGCGACTGGTGCATAAGCCGCCAACTTTGGTGGGGGCACAGAATCCCCGCATGGACTTGCGCGGATTGCGGCGAACTCATCGTAAGCCGTGAAGACCCCGCCTCATGTCCGAAATGCGGCTCGAAAAAATTGGAGCAGGACGAAGACGTTTTGGACACTTGGTTTTCTTCGTGGCTTTGGCCGTTCTCCACATTCGGCTGGCCTGAAAACACTCCCGACTTGAAAAAATTCTATCCCACTTCCGCGCTTGTCACTGCCTACGACATCATCTTTTTCTGGGTGAGCCGAATGGTCATGGCAGGATTGGAATTCACTGGCAAAGCGCCTTTCCACGACATCTACATTCACGGCCTTGTTCGCGACAAGCAGGGACGCAAGATGAGCAAGTCGCTCGGCAACGGAATGGACCCGCTTGAAATAATCGACATCTATGGAGCGGACGCGCTCAAATTTACGCTTGGCTTTATGTGCGCCCAAGGGCAAGATGTCTTGCTCGACAAAGATTCGTTCAAATTGGGAAGCCGGTTCTGCAACAAAGTTTGGAACGCAAGCCGATACCTTTTGCAAAACCTCGAAGGACGCGAATTGATTCAGATTCATGATTCGGATCTCCGCGAACTTGACAAATGGATTTACACGTGCTTGAACAAGGCGGCGAAAACCGCGCGCGAGGCTTTGGACAGTTATCGCTACAATGATGCTGCCGCCGCGCTCATGGAATATTTTTGGAATGAATTCTGCGATTGGTATGTCGAGGCGACCAAGTTGAATTTCAAAAACGGAGACGAGCGCGAAAAAAATCGCCAAGCCACGGTTCTGCTGAATCTGCTCGAAGAAAATTTGCGGCTTTTGCATCCTTTCATTCCGTTTGTGACAGAAGAAATTTATTCAAAGCTTCCTGTCGAACAAATCGCAAAAAATCGCAGTCCTTCGGAAAAAATTCTTCCAGTTTCTTCGTACTGCGGAATGTTGATTTGCGCGCCTTATCCGGAATTTTTGGACGAGCGCGAAAACCCGGAGGTTTCCGAACGCTTTACGGTTTTGAAAGATTTGATTGGAAAGACGCGCGCGCTTCGCACTGAATGCGGACTCGACCCCGCCGCAAAATTGCACCTTTCGATTTTGGTTGAAAAGAATTCGCCTGCCGAAGTATGCCGCGAAAAAATCGACATGATTTCGCTTTTGGCAGGACTTCAAAAAGTCGATTTCGTTGAGAAAAAAACCGCAAAATCAATCGGCACTGTGGGCGCGGGATTCGAGGCGTTTTTGCTCGTGGACGAAAACGTGAACACGGAGCAGTTAAAATCGCGCTTTGAAAAGGAACTTGAATCCGAGAAAAAAATCGCGCAGAATTCCCAAAGCAAACTTTCAGGAAATTTCGCGGCGCACGCCAGCGCGGATTTGGTGGAAGCCGAGCGGAAGAAATTGGCGGCGGCTCAAAATCGCATCGAAAAACTTTCGTCATATTTGGCGGAACTTTAAATTTTCTGCGGTGTTTAATTCGCCCGCGCAAACGAGCAGTAAGATAAGCGAGTTTCTGCGAAGCAAGAAACTTTAAATGTTAGTAGAAATTTAAAACGCAAATTGTTTTATGAAATGGAGGAGGAACTATGGCAAAATACGAAATGGCTACAGAAAAGCCTTCTCGAATGGAAAATGAGCAAATGCTTCAGCTCAAGAACATCCTCCTCGCGCCGTATATGCAGCTCGCCACCACGCTGATTGGAAAGCAGCGTCATGCGGGCGGCAATATGTTTCGCCATCAACTTGACACGATGACGATTCTGATTGACTACGGCTACATCGACAGCATTTTGCTCAAGGCTTCCTGCGTGCACGATGTAATCGAAGACATCGCCGATTTTGACGCGAACAAAATCCGCAATGCCGATGAGGACGGCGAAGAAGTGTTGCGCCTTGTTCTTGAAGTGACAAAGCGTGAAGGCGAAAACAAAGACGCTTTTCTGCGCCGCATAATCTACGAAGGAAGCCAAAAGGCGAAAATCCTAAAAACCGCCGACCGCATTTCCAATATGATTTCTTTGGGCTGGGTGAACGACCCGAAATTCATAAATCGATATTGCGACGAAACCGAGCATTTTGTCTTTCCGATTGCGCTCGAAGTGGACTACAATATGTATCAGGAATTGATAAGCCTCGTGATGACGCGCCGAAAATATCTGGAAGATTCAGGCTGGATAAGCAACCAGCAAAAAAACAAGTAGCGGCTTTTGTCGCTTG
Organism: Treponema sp.; assembly: GCA_022510845.1. GTDB lineage: Bacteria > Spirochaetota > Spirochaetia > Treponematales > Treponemataceae > Treponema_D. Next base: position 9,095 of record JAFLSR010000012.1, on the reverse strand, counting down.
TTGAGTAAAGTCGCCTATTTTACTGCTCGTTTGTGCGAGCGAACTCGTCATCTTCGAAATCTGAAAATTTCTGCGATGCCGAGTTTTAATGAAATTTTATACTTGAAAAAAATCCTGAAATGCGGTATAATTTTTTTCAGCCGTGCAAACGGTTTGAAAGATTATTTTCAGGAGACCATAATGAAGTACACTGCAGAAGTGGAACATATGTGTCCCTTGGCGAAGGGCGCATATCACGGGCCTGCTCCGATTCCGGAGGAAGGCGCATGGATTCAGGCAAAAACGCAGGAAGACATCTCGGGCTTCACTCACGGAGTGGGCTGGTGCGCTCCTCAGCAGGGAGCCTGCAAACTCACGCTCAACGTAAAGAACGGCGTGATTGAGGAAGCCCTCGTCGAGACAATCGGATGCTCGGGAATGACACACTCGGCTGCGATGGCATCCGAAATCCTCATCGGAAAGACGATTATCGAGGCACTCAACACCGACCTTGTGTGCGATGCGATTAACACCGCAATGCGCGAACTTTTCCTCCAGATTGTATACGGAAGAACGCAGTCGGCATATTCAAAGGACGGACTCAAAGTCGGAGCGTCTCTCGAAGATTTGGGCAAAAATCTGCGCTCGCAAGTGGGCACGATGTTCGCCACTCGCAAGACAGGTCCGCGCTACCTTGAGATGACCGAAGGCTACGTTGACAAGTGCGCGGTGGACAAGGACGGCAACATCATCGGTTACAAGTGCATCAACTTCGGAAAACTCATGGACGCGATTAAGGACGGAGTGGACCCGAAAGAGGCTCTTGAAAAGGCCCGCACCCAGTACGGCCGCGTTACGGAAGAACAGGGCGCTGTCAAACTCATTGACCCGAGAAAGGAATAAGTTGCAGAAAACCATCCGTGCGTTTTCTGCTTAGCGGGTTTTGCGAACAAAACTCGAAAATCAACATGAATTATGCCACATCCGTGTGGCAGGGGTGTATAAAATGGCGACATTGTTTGAAGATTTTGAAGGCCGCATACCACAGGTAAACAAGGCTTTAAAAGAATACGGATTTGCCGAGGGCGAGGCTGGCCTCAACGCCGCCCGCGAACTCTGCAAGTCAAAGGGATTTGATCCTTATGAAATCTGCCAGAGCACTCAGCAGATTTGCTTTGAGGACGCGAAATGGGCGTATGTCCTTGGCTCGGCAATCGCTCTCAAAAAAGGCGAGAAGGCGGGAAAAATCACTGGCTCGGAGGCGGCGGCTGCAATCGGAGAAGGACTCCAGGCGTTCTGTCTCCCCGGTTCTGTCGCGGATGACCGCAAAGTCGGTCTCGGCCACGGAAATCTCGGAGCGCGTCTTCTTTCCGAAGATACGCAGTGCTTCGCTTTCCTTGCGGGCCACGAGTCTTTTGCGGCGGCGGAAGGAGCGATTAAAATTGCGGCAAACGCCAACAAGGTGCGCAAGAACAAACTCCGCGTAATCCTCAACGGTCTTGGAAAAGACGCCGCGCAGATTATCAGCCGCATCAACGGCTTCACCTACGTGCAGACAAAGTTCGACTACTTCAACGGAAACGGCACCGACAAGGCTCTTTCTATTGTAAAGGAAGTTCCTTACGGAAACAACCCTGACCGTCTCATCGTAAAATGCTATGGCGCAGATGATGTTCGCGAGGGAGTTGCGATAATGTGGCACGAGAATGTCGATGTCTCGATTACGGGAAACTCAACGAACCCCACGAGATTCCAACATCCTGTCGCGGGCACTTACAAAAAAGAGCGACTCCTCGCCGGCAAGGAATACTTCTCGGTGGCATCGGGCGGCGGAACTGGACGCACTCTCCATCCGGACAACATGGCGGCAGGTCCTGCTTCTTACGGCTTCACGGACACGCTCGGAAGAATGCACTCTGACGCGCAGTTCGCTGGCTCTTCTTCCGTTCCGGCTCACGTAGAAATGATGGGCTTCATGGGAATGGGAAACAACCCGATGGTCGGCTGCACGGTTGCATGTGCCGTCGCTGTCGCCGAAGCGCTTAAGTAAGCAACCGCAGGTTGCGACTTGTGCGGTTGCGGTAGCCGAGGCACTTAAGTAAGCCAAAAAGCCGGTTGCGAAAGTTATTCGCAGCCGGCTTTTTTTTCACAAATCTTTTTCCAAAAATCCGAATTAGAAAACTTACCTTGCTTTATTTGAATTACATCGATATTTTTGCAATCTTTCGCGCGTTTCTACAAAAACACAATTCCGAACGCCGCTCCGAAAAGAATTATCAGAATGGGATTGATTTTCGTTCTGAACAAAAGAACTAGTGCGGCTGCATAGAACGCGACATTTTTCCATTTGAAAAGCCCTGCCAAAAAATGCGGCACAGTCTCTGGCGCGGAAAACAAATTTTTAAAGCCGCCAGAAAGTTGTTGCGGCAAGTTCATCAATGCGAGCGAAAAAACTTGCGCACATGCTACTAAAATTATTCCAGTCGTAACTGGGCGTAATGTTTTGAATGTGGTCTTTACAAGCGGACGCTCTTGGAACTTTGCAAAAAATTTCGCAATTATTATGATGCAAACGAGCGAAGGCAAAACTTCCCCGAACGTCGCCACAATGCCGCCTGGCAGCCCGTGAAATTCAAAACCAATGTATGTCGCCATGTTCACGCCAATCGGTCCTGGCGTGGACTCCGAAATGGCGACCATGTTGTAGAATTTTTCGCCGCTAATCCAACCGCGTCCCACTACGATTTGTTGCATTGTTGTTATTGCAACGAGTCCGCCTCCAATCGTAAAAAGTCCGATGTAAAAAAAAATGAAAAAAAGTTCTGTCAAACTCGGGGCGTTCATTTTTCTTTCCTAAAAATGAAAATCAATGCGCGTCATGAAATTCCGCGATTCCCCATGCGAATCTTCATGGGAATCATTAAGAAACCGGCATTCACTTTATGAGGCGTTCAATTGTGTTTGCCGCCTCGTTGAGTTCCGGCACTTCAAGGCTTTCGATGTCGCCCGAATCCACCGCCGCCGAAGTTTCCGGACGCATTGGAATCCGCGCCAAAACTGGCAGGCTGTAATTTTTTGCGATTGCCTCGATGTTGCTTTTACCGAAAATGTAGATTTCTTTCGAACAGTCAGGGCATTTGACATAACTCATGTTTTCGATGAGGCCGAGAATCGGAATGTTCATCATGTTCGCCATTTTTACGGCTTTTTCCACGATGACGCGGACAAGTTGCTGCGGCGAGGAAACAACGATTATTCCGTCAATCGGAAGCGACTGAAAAACGGTGAGCGGAACGTCGCCTGTTCCGGGCGGCATGTCCACGAACATAAAGTCCACGTCTTTCCAAATCACGTCCGTCCAAAACTGTTTGACCGCGCCGGAAATCACAGGCCCGCGCCATACGACAGGATCATTTTCGTTTTGCAAGAGGAAATTCATCGACATAAGCTGGATTCCGCTCGCGGTGACGACCGGCCGAAGTGCTTCCTGTCCTTCCGCCACATCCGCGCGCTTGTCGCTTTCGCCGAAACTTTCCGGAATGGAAGGCCCTGTGATGTCCGCGTCCAAAATTGCCGCGCGGTAGCCCATCTTTGTCATCTTGCAGGCGAGGAGGCTTGTTACGAGCGATTTTCCTACGCCGCCCTTGCCGCTTATGATTCCGATGACTTTTTTTATTTTGCTTTCGGGATTGGGCGAAACGCGCATATCGCGCTGTTCGCATCCGTTTTTTGAGCAGCCTTCACATTTGTGGTCGCAGTTTTCAGCCATGACATTCCTCGCAAATTTGGTTTTAAGAATTTGAATTCATTCTAAAATAAATATAGTGAAAAAAATCCGATTTGTCAAATTTATTGAGGCGAAACAGGCGGCTTTCGTTTGCTCCGCTACCGAAAAACACAAAACTCGCGGCTAAACTTCCTCGGCATAAAAAAGCCCCGCGAAATTTGCGGGGCTTCTAAAACATTCTTTTTCAAAGAAGCGAACTTACCTTGCGTATTCTACTATGCGTGTTTCGCGAATCATCGTAAGTTTTATGCGGCCAGGATAGCGCAAGTCGCTTTCGATTTGCTTCGCGATTTTTCGCGCCAATTCCTTCACGTCGCCGTCCGGAATCTTTTCGTTGTTCACCAAGACGCGGAGTTCGCGCCCCGCCTGGATTGCGTAGGCCTTTTCCACGCCGCCAAAATTCTCGGCAATCGCTTCCAAATTTTCAAGACGCTTTACGTAATTGTCAACGGTTTCACGACGCGCGCCTGGACGTGCCGCAGAAATCGCGTCTGCAATTTGCACGATTATGGCTTCGATGCTGGAAGGCTCGATGTCGTTGTGGTGGGCGGCGATGGCGTTCACCACGAGCGGGCTTTCTCCCATTTTTCGCGCGATTTCCGCGCCCACTTCGGCATGGTTTTGGTCGCTGTCGGTTTCCGCGCCCTTTCCGATGTCGTGCAGGATTGCGGCGCGCTTTGCCAACTCTCGGTTCACGCCCAATTCGGCGGCGAGCATTCCCGCAATCAACGCCACTTCTTTTGAGTGCGTGAGGACGTTCTGTCCATAACTCGTGCGGAAATAAAGCCTGCCGAGCGCGCGCACGTTTTCCGTGGGCATATTGTGGATGCCGAGGTCAAAGAGCGTCTTTTCTCCTTCCTCGTAGATTTTGTTCTGCACTTCGCGCGTGACTTTTTGGACGATTTCCTCGATTCTTGCAGGGTGAATTCGTCCGTCGGAAATGAGCCGTTCCAAAGATTCTTTGGCGATTTCCTTGCGCACCGGGTCAAAGCACGAAATCACGACCGCTTCGGGGGTGTCGTCGATGATGATGTCCACGCCGGTCAGGGTTTCGAGCGTGCGGATGTTGCGGCCTTCGCGCCCGATGATGCGGCCCTTCATCTCGTCACCCGGAAGCGAAACCGTGGCAACAGTCATGTCGCTCGTGGTTTCCGTGGCAATCCGCTGAATCGTGGTCACCAAGATGTCCCGCGCCTTTCTTTCGGCGTTCAACTGCGCTTCCTGCTCCACTTTGTTGAGCAAAGCCTGCGCGTCGTGGCGGGCATCGTTTTCGAGATTGCGGATTATCAAATTTTTGGCTTCTTGCGCGGAAAGTCCGGAAATCCGCTCCAATTCGCGGCGGTATTCTTCTTCCTGCGCGGAAACGGTTTCCTCGCGCTTTTCGAGACTTTTTACCTTTTCGGCGAATTCCTTGTCGCGCTTTTCGAACGCGGCCGCCCGCTGGTCAAGCAGCTCTTCTTTGTGGTTTACGCGCGATTCGTATCGCTGCAATTCCGCCCGCTGTTCGCGGGTCTCCCGTTCCTGCTGTTTTCGTTCCCGAATGAGTTCATCTTTTGCATTCAGCAAAATTTCTTTTTTCTGAGCTTCTGCTTCTCTAATCGCATCCTGCTTTACACGTTCAGCTTTTTGTTCTGACGCAGATAATTGAAATCTGGCATACAGCCAGCGAATTGTCCATCCAAGAACTATTCCTGCAACGGGGAGAATGACAAACAAAATGTTCATATTATTCTCCAAACATATTAAGACAGTTCTAAAACATTATAATAATAGAATGAAGTGAATTTGTCAATCGGAAACGCGGCCAAAAATCGATTTTTTTCGGGAAATTTTCCCGAAATGCTTGGATGAAATTCGGATTTCAAGGCGAATTTCGTGTTCGGCGCAATTCCCGATTCGCATTCAAATTCGCATTCCGCGCGTGAAATTTCTAATTGTTTTGGCAAAAATTCCGATACTTGAAAAAGACGAACAAAATTCGGGGATAAGGTGGGAAATATGCGAAAGACTTTTTTTGCTTTCTTGCTGCTGTGCGCCTCGTTCGCGCTTAGCGCAAAGAGCTTTTCTTTGCAAGTGATTCAGCGGAATACCGCGGGCGAAAATGTTTTCGACACGTCCTATGTGGTTGAGCAGACCGTTTTGGACTATTTTTTCGAGCATGGAATGATTGTTTCGAGCAACAGCGTGATTGTTTCGAAGCGCGAAGACACCGCGGAAAAGAACGCGCTGCGCCGTTCGCTCATCGAGGCGAAAGTGGGCTGCATGGATTTGTTCGTAAAGCTTTACCTGAATTTTTCGCTGGAAGATTCGTTGAACCCGAGCGCGGTGCTTTTGAGCAACATCAATTACGCGGAGTTCGAGATTCTTTCTACGGAAACGACTGAAACTGTGGCGACTGGAAAACATTCTCCAAAAGTCGTGCAAAATAAAAACAACAATCGCGGTGGCGTGGAATCGTTCGCGACTGAAATCGCGGCGGAGATTCATACAAGTCTTTCAAAAAAAGGCGGTGCAAGATGAAAAAAATATTTTTGGCTTTGACGGCGGTTTTGCTTTCCGGAATTCTTTTTACTTCCGCAAGCCCTTCTCTTGACGGACGGGCGGTGGTTGCTGATGTGGGCGTTTTTCCGCGCGGATATTTTGCGAAAACCGTCGGCTACCTTCCGGGCGATTCAATCAAAGTTACAAATCCCGTGAACGGCGAAAGAATCGACATTCTGGTAATCGGCTCGCTCGATGCGTCCGACGGCGTGGCAATCCTTCTTTCTCCCGAGGCTGCCGAAGCGCTTTCCATAAAAAAGAATTCAAACAATTTGGTGAAGTTGACGAAACGCAACGGCACTGCCGACGACATAGTGAACGGAAGCGCGTACATCACGAAAGGCGATGGCTTTGAAGGATACGACGCCGAGGAATTCGCGCAGGCAGAGGACGAGGCGAACGAAGCGGAAGAAGATTTTGCCGAAGAATTCGCGCAAGCCGACGATGAAGTTTCGGACGAGAATTTCTCCGATGACATTGTGATAATCGAAGACGAAGAAAATGTCGGCGAGGAATTCGCGCAGGCGGAAGACGAGGCGGACGAAGCGGAAGAAGATTTTGCCGAAGAATTTGCGCAAGCCGATGATGAAAACCTTTCCGATGAAGTTGCCGTGATTGAAGATGAGATTGCCGAAGAGGAAGACTTTTCGGATGAATTTGCGCAGGACGAGGCTTCGGAAGAAGATATTTCTGATGAATTTGTTTTCGTGGAAGATGAAATTCCGGAAGACGAGATTTTTGAAGACATTCACGAAGAATTGGTGCGGGACGATATTCCCGAGGAATTCGAGGATTCTGCTGAATATGAATATGTCGAAGCCGACGACATTTTTGAAGATGTGCAGAAGGCGAATTTCAGCGAGCGCGTCATCGAGGAAGAGATTCCTGAAGAATACGCCTTTGAAAGCGAGTTTGAAAAAATTGAGGACGCGGAGATTGCCGAAGAGTTTGTAGAAAGCGATTTTGTAAATGCGGAAGAGTTCGCCGAATCCGAAACGGAACTGGAAGAGGAATACCTTTTTGAAAGCGAAGATGAACTTGCGCAGAAGGGCTCTGACATCGAAGAGGATTTGATGGACGAGAGCGTGTTCGAAAATGACGAGTACGATGCGATTGTCCTTGTTCCGTCGGATGAGAATCCGCCCGCGCCGCGCAAAGAAGATGCGGATAAAAACGAGAGCCGCGTTCCAGAGAAAGCCGCTTCGGAAGAAACGCCTTCTCCGAAAAAAGAAACTTCGTACACTGCCGCTACGGAACTCGCGCCGAGAAAATATTACGTGCAGATTGCGGTCTACAATGAGGCCGAAAACGTAGAAGAAGTGAACGCGCTTTACGGCAAACGCTATCCGCTGGTCGTGTTGGAAAACGGCAGGCGCAAAACCGTGATGGTGGGACCGTTCAATGTTGACGAGTACGGAATAATTTTGGAACGGTTCAAGGCCTATGGCTTCAAAGATGCCTTTGTGAAAAACACGTTCTAGTTTTGCGCCGACTCGGAAAAACGCCGCGGCGTTTTGGGCGGTTTGAACTGCCTTGAAAATTTCAGATTGATTTTTGGAAACGAAAGGGCTGCCTGAAAAGGTGGCCTTTTCGTTTTGCCTTCGCTCATTCCGATTTGGACGCGCGAGCCTCCGCTTTTGCAGCATTCGGCACAATGCAAAAGTTTGTTTTTATATTGAAAGAAAATTGCTTTTTGCGGTTTGGTTCGTGCCCGTCAAGCAATTTCTTTTTTTATCGCGTCCAAAAGCTCGCCGTATTCCGTGAAGGCTTTCAGCGAAGGATTGTCCTTTATGATTTGCTCGGTGGAGCGGAACAAAAATCCCGCCTTGCTCGCGCGAATCATCGCAAGGTCGTTGAACGAGTCGCCCGCCGCTATTGTCTCGAATCCCACGCTTTGCAATGCCTTTACCGTGGAAAGTTTGGATTGCTCGCAGCGCATTTTGTAGCCGGCGATTTTTCCGTCCGGGGCGACTTCGAGTTCGTTGCAAAAAATCGTGGGCTGCCCCAATTTTTTCATGAGCGGGGCGGCGAATTGGCTGAACGTGTCGCTCAAAATGATTGTCTGGCAAATCGAGCGCAGTTCGTCCAAAAAATCCTTCGCGCCCGGAAGCGCGTCGATTGTCTGTATCACGTCTTGAATTTCTTTTAGGCCGAGATTGTGTTCTTCCAAGATTTTCAGGCGGAACGCCATAAGTTTGTCGTAGTCCGGTTCGTCGCGAGTGGTGCGCGCAAGTTCGGGAATGCCCGCCGCTTTTGAAAATGCAATCCAAATTTCAGGAACGAGAACGCCTTCCAGGTCGAGGCAAGTTAAGTACATAATTTTCTCCATAATAATTTGAACTTTTGGAAACTTCAGTTTCACGAAAGTCCAAATTCATCCGCATTAAGCAACTTGTTGCGACGCGGATAGTAAAATAAACGAGTTCAAGTTGAAATTATTGTAGCGAATTTTTGGGGTTTGTGCAATGGCGCAAACCGTTCCGCCTACGGAGAGCACCCCTGTCCGTGCACTGTTAGCACCCCTCTCCGCGTACTGTTAGATGCCCTCTCCGTACAATGTTTAAAGCACTCTCCGTGGAGTCCGTTAATACCGCTAACGGAAACGCGCATTCCGCTTCCGCCACCTCTCGCGTTCAAGTTCGGAACGTCTTGGCGTTCGCAAAGTTGATATTCAGCCGTTCCATATCGGGACGCGCTCGCATCCCTGTATGTGACTAGGAGTGAAAAATCCCCATTCACCAAAATTCCGCGATTTCTTGAATTTATTTGCGGAAAAACGCAAACGTAT
>JAFLSR010000011.1 GCA_022510845.1 Treponema sp. | reverse complement strand
TTTTCAGCAGCTCGGCGAAGTACCAGCCGTTGACGCACCAGTAGTTTGCGGGCACTGGGCGCGGTGTGATCTGCATCCAGCCTATGCCGATGCTCCACTCGAAGTCCCACACCGGGCCCATGACCAGTTTTGACGAGGCGTCTGAGGTCTTCTTGCTGAAAAAGAAGTTCGTGTCCTTATTAGCTACGAGGTTGTGCACAAGAAACCAGCGGGCGAAACTTTCCGTGTCGATGTAGTTCTGCCAGTCATGTTCCGGTCTTTCACTGTACAGTGCCGTTTCAAAATCGTTGATGTAGCCGTTCAGATAATCCTTGTGGACGCTGAAATCGCCACTCGTGTTATAGTCCTCGGGGTCGGGGAACTTGAATGTGTAGGGATTGCCGCGAACCGAGACAAACCAGTCAGTCTCATTGCGATAGTAGCCCGGGTCGTACTCCGCCACGAACCCGATATTCTTCTCTTTCTCGTTCACGGCAAGGCGGTCGTCCCCTTCCTTCACGGAGTCGGCGAGGAAATAGGTGCCCAGGTACTCGCCATTCATCACAAGGTCAACGAAAGCGGCGTGGGGCACGTACAGCGTTTCGTTCCCCGGGATGCCGTTGAAAAGCGACGCGGCGTAGAAGCCGGTTGCAGTGCGCAGGAGCGTCTTGTCGCAGTAGCCGGCGAGCAGTACCCAGTGCTTGTCCTTGTTGTCGCTCGCGTTGCGCGGGTCGTCCGCGAGAAGGTTCGCCTTTTTGGGCAACTTGATTTTGTACGGTTTCTTCGGATAACTTGCGGTCGCATTTCCGCGCACCTTTATGGTCATCGGCTCATTGTCGTCGGTGCTGTCGTACACGATCACGCCGTTTTTTATCAGGCGCAGCGTGCCGTCGTGCTTCTCCTTTGCAGAAGAAGGCATTGCCGCGTCGGTCGTGGTAATATACACGAGGGGCAGGCCAGTAGGTCGATATGCGACGAAGCGTTCTTCATAGTGGTCGCTATCGCCATGCGAGCACGCGGCGAAAAGCAGGGTGATTGCGCCTAGCGCGGCGGCAATATCAAAAATCTTTTTTCTCATTCATTTTCCTCCAAATGTTCCTCAATTTTTAACAGTGAAGAAAGCATCAGCCTTCGAACTGTTAAAAAAGCGATTTTTCAGCGAAGCGAAAAATCGCAGTCGATACACAAGTTTTCGCAGAAAACTCAAAATTAAAATTGATAGCGCCATCTTCGACATCAATTTTAATTGTTCGGGGTGACACAAGGGGTAAAAAGCGAAAAGGAAGATAATCACCCTCTATTCGGGTGTAAATCTACACCATAACAGGCAGTTATGTCAATAGAACAAACAAATTACACCTTTTTAAATCCTACAAACAATTGCCGAAACTCGTCATTGTGTAACTATGCGACAGGACAATATGGTTAGTTTGCAGGAAACCTTCATCAGGAACTTGAAGTTTTACAGAAAAAAGCAAGGACTTTCACAAGAGGCACTGTCCGAAAAACTGAACAAGGGCACGAATTACATCAACAAAATCGAAAGCCGCGCAAGTTTTCCCACGGTGCAAGTCATCGAACAGATTGCGCAGACGCTTGAGATTAAGGCTTCGTGGCTGTTCGAAGAGAAAGGCTCGCCAATCAATTCAATAAAATTCAATACAGAGGATTTCGTGCGTCAGATTGCAGATGAACTTTACGACCGTGTGAGTGCTGCCGTGATTTCATACTTTGAACAAAAACTAGGGCGCGGATAAAAAATCGCAAGGGGATGCGAGGCGAATGCGGATGTGTTGGGGGGGGGCATCTCAGGCAGAAGTGCGCGTTATGCGCCCACCAACGGTGGTTTCGACAGGCTCAACCACCGCGCTTTCGATTCAAGCACCGCGTTTTCGACCCAACCAAGCATTCTCGGTTCAAGCACAGTGTCGCCACCCAAACCAGCGAAAGACTCGCGGGCATTGAGGCTCTCGAAATGCCCCTCACTTCGGCTTCCTCACTCCCCGCTCTATTCTGAGTGCCGCCTCCACGTGCATAATCCAGTGGCGCGAGAACGGCATCTGCGCAAGTCCGCGCACGTCCTTTCCGCACCAGTAGTCAACAAGCCACGCGGCGTTTTCATCCTCGCTCACCACACCAAGCGAAAGAAGGCGTTCCCTGTCCTGCGCGTTCATCTTCCGTTTGAAGTCAGCGCGGCGCATTTTTTGGAGCATGGATTCAGTCGATTTTTTCACTTCCACCGCGTACTCATAGAGAGTGGCGATGTCGAGTCTTGCAGAAAACTCTGCGATTTCCCTGCCCGAAAGTTCGTTGCCAGTCGTCGCAATCGGCGATTTCATGCGTTCCTGAAATCCGCCCCTAAAAAATATTTCGTCATCGGCAGCAATGAGAGTGTGCGCACAGATGTCCTCGATGCGGAAAACGTGATAGACGGAATAAGCGATAGTCTTTGAATGGTAGCCCGCCGCATTCACAAAAGGCTGCTCGCACAACGCTTCGGGCGGAAGCACATTTTTGAGGCGAAGAAATTCCTTGAACAAGGAATCGCGCAAAGAAAACAAAACGTCCATTCCCTCAGAAAAAGTCGCGTCATTTTTTGTGAGTATCTGAAAGCGTTTGTTCAAATCCGACCATTCTTTGTTCATTCTGAAAATATACTACGCAGGCGGATTTTTTGCAATCAACATACGCCGATGCAGAGCGTCTGGGAGGGGGCAAAAAAATATTGTGACTGATTTTAACTTCGAGAAAGTTAGCCGCACGTTTTTGAATGATTTGTTGGCTAACGCAAAAACTCGACAGCAATGAAAATGTTGCGAAAAAACATTTGCATTACGACAAACCTCGCCTATTTATTGCGGTTTTTCAATGATGAAAAACTTGACACTTTTCTCATTGTCTGAAATTATAAGAAATAAATTGCACAGAAGGAGAATGCGGGCAACACCGCGAAAATCATCATGCAAAAAATCACAATCAGGACTGCGGAAATTTCTGACGCGGAGAAAATCGCTTGCCTAAACGCCCGCGCCCTCGGATACGAATTCGGCATAGAAAAAACGCGCGATGTCCTTTCTGAAATTCTCGGAGACGCAAACAATGCCGTTTTCGTCGCGGAATACTGCGGCGCGGTCGCAGGCTACATCCATGTGTGCACCTACGCCACGACATTTTCTCCGCTCGCTTCAAACATAATGGGAATCGCCGTCGCAGAAAATTTCAGACGAAAAGGAATCGGGCGCGCCTTGCTGCAAGCAGCAGAAGAATGGACGCGCGGAATCGGCGGCAAATCCGTGCGGCTCTGTTCCGGCATGGAAAGAAAAGAAGCGCATGAGTTCTACGCTTCGTGCGGCTACGCGCGGGTGAAGGAGCAGATGCAGTTCAGAAAGACGATGTGAAAAAAGCGTCATGCGGTGAATATCCGCGTAATCGCCGCAAAATATGCGGTGTTTATTTCATTATTCACCGCAAATTTTGCGGCGAATAGATTGACAATCTCCGCAAAAAATCCTACAATAATCTCATGTATATCTATGAGTACGCCGAATGGCCTAGTTTTTCGTATGACTCGAAAAGGCTCACTCCGCTGCTAGAGGGTTGTCACATGACGCAGGGGCGGCTGCTCGCGAAGATGGAACTTCTAGGGCTTTCTCAAAAGGAAGACAAAACCCTGCTCACAATTGCGAACGATGTCATCAAGTCAAGCGAAATCGAAGGATTTTTGCTCAATTCGGATCAAGTGCGCTCGTCAATCGCGAGGAGGCTCGGAATCCATTTGCGGAAGCCAGTGAAAACAGACAGGAACGTGGACGCGATCGTGGAAATGATGCTTGACGCAACGCAGAAATACGGAAAACCTCTCACCAAGGAACGGCTCTTCGCATGGCACGCCTGCCTTTTTCCCACGGGCTACAGCGGCATGAGCAGAATCGAGGTGGCGCAATATCGCTCGGGCGCGATGCAAGTGGTCTCAGGCAGAATCGGCAAGGAAAAAGTGCATTACGAAGCACCGCCCGCAAGGCGCGTTCCGAAAGAGATGGACGCATTTCTCGGCTGGCTAAATTCCCCGAAAAAAGCGGAGGACTCACTCATAGCCGCCGCAATAGCGCACCTCTGGTTCGTCACCATCCATCCATTTGAGGATGGGAACGGACGAATCGCGCGGACGATTTCCGACATGATGCTCTGCCGCAGCGACCGCACGAATCTCCGCTTCTACAGCATGTCAAGCCAAATCTCGCTCGAAAAGAAAAAATACTACAATGCTCTGGAGCGCGCGCAACACGGCTCGCCTGACATCACAAACTGGCTCGTGTGGTTCTTGGACTGTCTGCAAAAAGCCTTGGACGAAAGCATCGTGGAAACGGAAAACGTCCTCAAAAAATACTCGTTCCGCCAAAAGACTGTGGGCGTTCCTCTGAACGAGCGGCAGTCGCACATGCTGGAGCGGCTCACAGGCGGCGACTGGTTCGGCGTATTGAACTCGTCGAAATGGGCGAAAATCGCAAAATGCTCCGCCGACACCGCTCTGCGCGACATCACCGACCTCATCGAAAAAGGCATTCTAGAGCGCGTGCCGACAGCGGGCGGACGCAGCACGAACTACCGGCTGAAAGAAGACTAATTATGAAAGGCGATGCGCGCCAAGCAGAAACCTAGGAGCGCCCTTCGCCTCGAACTTCACTGCTTTCCCGAAAGCACGAACTCATAGAAAAATCTCTCGCCTTCCCTGCGCACAACGCCACAAAACGCGGCCGCGCTTTTTTCAAGAAAGACGGCATATTTTCCGCAATCCTGCTCGCGCGTTTTTTCCGCCTCGCAATTTTCCTGCAACGAAGCAAAGGATGATTTTTTTACTGGCCTTCCGTGAAAAAAATCATCCGCGCGTTCCGCCTTGAGAAGTGCCACACCGAATCCGCAGGCGCGCGCCAAATCAGGCGACATTCCTTGAAGTTTTTCCATAACTTCTTTTTCGGCGGATTCCATGTCGATGTCGCGCTCCGCGCATCCGCTTTCAAGCGCGCGCACGACGCTTTGAATCGTAAAAGGCGTGAGTTCTCCGCAAAAGGCCGCATCGCGCAAACTGAACGCGCCCACGCTCGTCCTCAAAAGTCCCGCAAGGTGCGCCGCGCTTTCGCAATCGCAGCCGATGTCGCGCGCAAGGCTTCGTATGTATGTGCCCTTGCTCACGCGGAATTCAACACGAGCATACTTTATCTTTCGCGCCAAGTTTTTTTCGTTTTCCGGGCACAAAAAGTCATCGGAAGTTTCGCAAGAAAAAGTTTTCGAACCATCATCCTCAAATTGGATTTCTTTCAATTTCGAGCCATAGACAAAAATCTCACGCGTGGGAATTTCAACACGCTCGCCTTTTCGAAGAATGTCGCTTGCACGCGCACCTCCGATTTTTATCGCGCTGAACGCGGGCGGAGTCTGATTCATCTTTCCAGAAAATTTTTTAAGCGAGTTCAAAAAAGCGTGAAGTGTCGGAAGCGGGGCGCGTTTTACCACCTCGCCAGTCGGGTCAAGCGTGTCGGTCTCGCTTCCAAATTCGATTACCGCTTCATAGGTCTTGTCAAATTCGGTTATCAACCCCGCAAGCCGCGTGAGTGCGCCTGAACAGCAAACCAAAAGTCCTTGCGCGAAACTGTCGAGCGTTCCAGTGTGCCCGATTTTTTTCGTGCCCAAAATCTTCTTTATGATTTTAAGCGAAGAAAAACTCGTAACGCCCGGACGCTTTGCCAAAAGCACAATCGCGTCCTTGCTTTCATTTTCCAGCCTTCGATTCGTCATCCTTCACAATCTCGTCGATTTTTTTCACCATCTCGAATCCGTCGCGAATCGAAGTGTCGGCGACAAAATGCAAATGCGGGAATTGGCGGATTGTGAGTTTCTTCGCGATTGTGGATTGAATGTAGCCAGCCGCGCTGCACAAGCCTTCCACTCCGCGTGCCAATTCCGATTCAGTCATAAAAGTGGAAACATAGACTTTTGCGTGGGCGAGATCGGCGGAAACATCCACGCGGTTTATCGTGAGAAAATTGGAAACACGCGGATCTTTTATTTCCCCGCGCAAAAGCATCGTCGCGATTTCGCCGCGAATCTGCTCTCCCAGTTTCAAAAGCCTATACTGCCCCATTCTCGCCTTCCGACTGCGGACGAATTCCATGCGCGCCAGGACGCGCTTCCGCGGCTTCTTTTTTGGCGCGGGCGGCGGCCTTTTCGGCGGCAATCTTTTCGGCTTCCGCTGCTGCGGCGGCTTCCGCCTTGGCCTGCGCCTGAGAACGCTGCTCGCTTGCGGCGGCCTCGTTCTTTGCCTTGTCGTCGATTTTTTCGTCGCCTAATTTTCGCGCCACTTCGACATATTCGAACGCCTCGATTTGGTCACCGAGTTTGATGTCCTGCCAATCCTCAAGACCCATTCCGCATTCAAAGCCTTTCGCCACTTCCTTGGCATCGTCCTTGAACCGTTTGAGCGAAGAAATTTTTCCAGTGTATATGACGATTCCCTCGCGAATGAGGCGCACTCCGCAATTCCGCTTGATTGAGCCGCTTGAAACATAGCAGCCCGCAATCGTGCCGATTTTCGGAACTTTGAACGTGTTCTGCACTTCCGCCGTTCCGATGATTTTTTCTTTCGTATCGGGAGAAAGCATTCCTTCCATCGCCGCGGTGATTTCGTTTACCGCTTCGTAGATGATGCTGTATTTTCGGATTTCGACTTTTTCCTGCTCCGCCAAAAGTTTTGCCTTTGGAGTGGGACGCACGTTGAATCCGACAATGATTGAATTGTCATCGGCGGCTGCCAAAATTACATCGCTTTCGTTAATCGCGCCGGCGGAAGAATGTATAACGACTAGGCGAATGTCCTTGGTGGAAAGTTTTTCCAACGAAAGTTTGAGTGCCTCGGCGCTTCCCTGCAAGTCGGCCTTGATTACGACTTTGAGTTCCTTCACTTCGTGCTCGTCGATGGTCTGGTAAAGATTGTCAAGCGTAACTTTCTTTACGGCCTTCGCGTCCTCGAACCTCTTCAACTCAACGCGTTTCGCGCTGAACGCCCTCGCTTCTTTTTCGCTTTCAGTCACTTGGAACGGGTCGCCCGCATTCGGCATTCCTTCAATTCCAATCACTTCAACTGGCATACTGGGCGTTGCTTCCTGAATCCGCTTTCCGCGGTCGTTGAACATCGCGCGAACACGTCCGGCATAAATTCCTGCGACGAACGGATCTCCCTGACGCAAAGTTCCACGCTCCACAACAATGGAAGAAACGACACCGCGCCCTTGGTCGATTCTGCTTTCCAAAATCTTTCCCTGCGCCCTGCACTCCCACACGGCTTTCAGTTCGAGGATTTCCGCCTGAAGGAGAATCGCATCCAAAAGGTCGTCGATTCCTTCGCCTTTCAATGCGCTGATATTGACATACTGCGTGTCCCCTCCCCAATCTTCCGGAGTGAGTCCGAGTTCGGAAAGTTGAGTGCGCACTCGCTCGGGATTCGCATCGGGCTTGTCGATTTTGTTCACAGCCACGATAATCGGAACTTTCGCATCTTTGGCATGGTTTATCGCTTCAAGAGTCTGCGGCATAACGCCATCGTCCGCCGCCACAACAAGCACAACGATGTCGGTGATTTGCGCTCCGCGCGCGCGCATCATCGTAAAGACTTCGTGACCGGGAGTATCGAGGAAAGTGATTTTTCCCTTTTCGTTTTCCACGACATACGCGCCGATGCGCTGCGTGATTCCGCCGACTTCGCCCTCGGCAACATGGCTCTTTCGGATTGCGTCAAGCGTCTTCGTCTTTCCGTGGTCAACGTGTCCCATCACGGTTACAATCGGTGGACGCGGCAAAGCCTTGTCTTCGTTGGAAGTGTCTGCGGCGATGACGGTCTCATCGTAGAGGCTCACGAGATGCACTTCGCAATTGTATTCGGCAGCCAAAATCGTCGCAGTGTCGCTGTCGATGGACTGCGTGATTGTGACCATCTGTCCCATCGACATAAGCTTTGCGATGATTTCGCTCGCCTTGAGATTCATCTTTCGCGCCAAATCCTGAATCGAAACAGTTTCCATGATGTCGATTTTGGGAGGCACGACTGAAACGCTGGATTCAACCTTGCGTTGCGTTTCGTAAAACTTGTCCTCGTCGAACGCGGCTTCCTTGTCCTTGCGGCTGTAGACTTGCTTCTTTCCTTTGAAAGATTTTTTCTGCTGACCCTGGGAAGGCTTTCCGCCCGCGGACATATCCGCACCGGAATTGAATCCGCCGCCAAAACCAGGCCGTCCTCCAAAACCTTGGCGTGGAAATCCGCCAGCCGAGCCTTGCGCTCCGTTTCTGTTGAAGCCGCCCTGCCGCGGAAATCCGCCTTGTTGTCCTTGCCGTGCAAAGCCTTGCCGATTTCCATCGCGCTCGCGGTTTTGATAGCCGGCACGCGCCTGCGCACCAGTGAATCCTTGTGGGCGACCTTGATTTCCGCCAAATCCGTTTCGAGGCTTCCACTGACCTTTCGGGCGATCAGAAAGATTGCCTGCCTTGACGTTAGGACGCGAAGAAACCAACTTGAACGGAACTTGCTTCTTTGCTGCTGGCTTTTCCGCCGATTGTTCGGGAGAGGATTGCGCTATGTCCTTTTTTTCTGCATCTTCGGGAAGAGTCTTTTTCGCTTCGGGTTCTTCGGCGGAAGTTTGCGGCATGGGCTTTGGATGCACTTTCTGCGCTTGCTCTGCCGTCGGAGATTGCACTTTCTTTTTCACCAAGACAACTTTCTTCTTTTTTTCCGTGACAGGCTGAGCGTGTTCCGCCTGCGTTCCCGGATTTTGCTCGGGTGCATTCTGAGTCGCTGATTTTTTGTGCAACACGATTTTCTTTTCGCTTTCTTCCGCCATCAAATCCTATTCCTCGTCCTCTTGAAATTCGAATTCGACACCGCACTTAGGACAATGTGTCATGTCGAGAGTTATCTTCGCGCCGCACTCAGGGCAGAAATACTCTTCCTCATCGGCGGCGGTGTTTTCCGCTTGCGCAACTTCGCCTTGTTCAGGAACTTCTTTCTCATCCACGAATTCAATGTTTTCGTTTATGAGCGCGTTCAATTTTTCCAAGTCTTCCGCAGAAACGCCTTCCACGGAAATCGAATCGTAGTTGTCCACAAACTGCCGCACGTCTTCGATTCCCGCCGCGCCGAGCAAGTCTGCCACGCGCACGTCCACGCCAGGCAAGTCCGAAATTTTTGTGACTTCCACTTCGTCGTCGCGGAACAAATTCTGCGCAGTCTGCCGTGAAGTGAATTCGCTCAAATCCATTTCCGCCGCCTGCTCTTCTGTCTTGACATCAATACTCCAATCGCAAAGACGGTTCGCAAGGCGGACATTCAACCCCTGCTTTCCGATGGCAAGCGAAAACTGCGATTCAGACGCGATTGCCAAAGCCTGCTTTTTATTCTCGTCCAAAATTATCACGCGAGAAATTTCCGCAGGCGAAAGCGCGTTCTTGATGAAAGTGACAGGATTTGAGTCATAGCGAAGAACATCGATTTTTTCGCCGAGCAATTCCTGTATCACGTTTTGGATTCGCACGCCTTTGAGACCGACGCACGCGCCCACGGGGTCTATGTCCTCGCGCTGCGAAGAAACGGCGATTTTCGTGCGGTAGCCTGCCTCGCGTACAATCTTCGTTATCTCGACGCTACCATCCGCCACTTCCGGAACTTCCGTCTCCAAAATCGAGCGCACGAGTTCCGGCGCGCTCCTCGAAAGAATCAACTGGATTCCGTTGCTGTTCTTGGAAATGTCGGCTACATAAGCGCGGATTCTGTCGCCCTTTTCGTAACTCTCGCGCGGAGACTGGTATTTTTGCGGAAGCACTCCTTCGATTTTTCCGAGATCCACATAAATTGTTCCGTTGCGCTCGCGCTGGTAGTAGCCGATTATGATTCCGCCCACCTTGTCCTTGTATTCTTTGTAGAGATTGTCTTTGTAACTTTCATTGAGTCCTTGCTGCGCGGTCTGTTTTCCCGTGGAAACCGAAGAGCGTTCAAAAGTTTTCGGATCTTCGGGAATGTCGAGTTCATCTCCAATCTCGCAATCGGGGCTGAGCTTACGCGCATATCCGAGCGGCACTTCCGTAACTGGGTCGAAAACATCGTCGATGTCCTCGCCGCCTTCGATTACTTCTTTGCGCGAATAGATTGTCACATCCACGGGAATATCGTTTTCGTCCTTTTCAAAAACAACGACTGCGTTCGCGTTCGTGCCGTAGGTGCGCTTGTACGCCGCCTTCAGCATATTCTCGATTGTGCTCATAACAGACTCTGCGGAAAGTCCCTTTTGCTCGATAAGTTCCTTTATAGCCTCCGCCATCTCTGACATAGAAGCCTCCTGTAAAAACTATATTTTTTTCATCAATTCAAATTCAGTCGCAGAATTTCGCCTTGGCGATGTCCTCGAAACGAAATTCCTTTTCCTGCCCGTCCACTTCAAGCACCACGGCGCTTTCGTCCGAGCGCAGGATTTTTCCGGAAATCCAATCCGAAACATTTCTGTCCCAAACACGGATTTCGCGGCCCTCAAATAGCGCGAACTCGGCGGCATTCTTTATGTTGCGGTCTGTGCCCGGCGAAGTAAGTTCCATGTAAGTTTGGTCGGTTCCGAGCAAGGCTTGGATTCGCGGCAAAAGCGCGCGGTGCACTTTGGAACATTCGTCCACGCCGAGCGACGCTCCCGCATCCTTGCACGCGATGACTGCGCTGATTCGTACCACGGACTTTTGTGGAATGATTTTCAAATCCACGAGCACATAGCCCATGCCGCGCACCAAAGGCTCGCATTCCGAAAAATGAGGTATCTTGTCCAACGGAAGATATTCCATTCGCCGCCTACAAAAAAGACCCGCTTTTTAGCGAGTCCACTTTAAACTAATTAAAATGTACAAATCAAGTCTAGCAAAAAAACAAAATCGTGTCAACAAGTTTTTTGAAAAATGCAAAAGCTCAAGCAAGGAAGGCGCAATTCCATCAATCTGCTCGCAACTATTGGGGTGTTTTGTGGCCAGGAAAAAATTCTTTGTGGTAGTCGCCAAGTTCGCCCGTAGCGACATGCGTGTAGATTTGAGTTGTAGCCAAATCAGCATGACCGAGCAACGCCTGAACGCTTCGTAAGTCCGCGCCGCCTGAAAGCAAGTGCGTGGCAAACGAATGGCGAAGCGTGTGAACCTTGCAATCGATTCCTGTAAAACTTTCCAATTCTTTGAAACGCTTCCACACACCTTTGCGCGAAATCGCATCGCCCTTGTAGTTCACGAAAACCTGTGGCACGATTTTTTTTCCCACAAGGCTCGGACGCACTTCGTCAAAATAGCGGGAAAGCCATTCTTTTGCCGCATCGCCGAACGGAAGGATTCTCTCCTTGTCGCCCTTTCCGCGCACGAGAAGAATTTTTTCTTTCAGGTGAACATTTCCCATCAAAAGCGAACACGCTTCGCTGATTCGAAGCCCGCAAGAATAGACGAGTTCAAAAAGCGTGCGATCGCGGATTCCGAGCGCGTCGGAAGTGTCGATGCAAGAAAGAAGCTCATCCACCTGCTCCACGCTCAAAACCCTTGGAAGCGCGCGAGAAGCGCGCGGCCTGTCCAAGACAAGCGCGAGGTTTTCCTGCCACAGCCCCTCCCTCGTGAGGAATGCGCCAAAAGCACGAAGCGCGCTTATGTCCTTCGCGATTGTCAACTCGGAATTCCCAAGCGACTTTCGCCACGAAAGATAGTAGAGCAAATCCTTGAGCGCGACACTTTCAAGTTCAAGGCTCTTCGTGCAGAGCCACGACAAAAATTCCTTTACGGCCGTTCCGTAAGTTTGGGCGGTAAGCTCCGCCCTTCCTTCGACCATAATCAGATTCGCGTGGAACTGCCGCAAAAGCCTTTCGAATTTTTCCATTCAAATCAAATCCGAGTCAGAACCTAGCGCAAATTTATTTCGCGTGTGAGCGCAGTTTTTCCAAGCCTGTAAAGCGTTGGGACTTCAAGATTGTCGCTATCTGCAAAGCCCTGCGGAGCGGAAGCAAAAGTCGGTCTGCGCGACAAATATGATGACGAAGCCAAGTCGCGTCCCAAACTTCCGCCATCGCTTCCTTCCGAAGACGCGGCAACAGAAAGCGTCTCTTTTTCCGCCGCGACTTTTTCCGCGACCGGAACTTTCACAAATTCGCCTTCATCAAAAAGTTCCTCGCTGTGATGGCGATAAGAGCCCTTTCCGTGCAGAAGCCCGTCAAACTCGTCTATGTCAACGATGTTGCTTTCGTTTTTCTCCAATTTGATTTCGTGCTGAAGCGGCTTTTCCTCGTGCTCGGTTTGCGCTTGGCTGAAGCCAGTCGCAATCACAGTGACGCTCACTTCGTCTTCCGACATTGATGAATCCGTGACATTGCCCCAGAAAACTTTGTGGCGAGGAGCGGCAGAAGCCGTTACGATTTTTGCGATTTCGGCAGTTTCAGAAAGCGAGATGCCTCCGTTTGAGCAAACATTGATGAGGATGTTTTTCGCGCCATCGATATTGGAATCTTCCAAAAGCGGATTTCGAATCGCATTGGTGGCGGCATCTACCGCGCGGTTTTCGCCAGAGCCAACTCCAACGCCGAGAATCGCATCACCCTGTCCCTTCATCGCAGCGGTAACATCAGCGAAATCCGTGTTCACGTCGCCCGCCTTAGTGATGATGTTTGAAATGCCTTCAACGCCTTGTCGCAAAACATCGTCGGCAACGAGGAACGCCTGGCGAGCAGGAGCCTTTTTGTCCACGATTTTCAAAAGCTGCTGGTTCGGAATCACAATCAGCGAATCGACTTCTTTGTGAAGCCGTTCGATTCCTTCACGCGCCAAATCCATTCGGACTGGTCCTTCAAATTCAAACGGAGTGGTGACCACGCCCACAGTGAGCGCGCCCATTTCCCGCGCGATTTTCGCAACTACCGGAGCTGAACCGGTTCCAGTTCCGCCGCCCATTCCGGCAGTAACAAAAACCATGTTCGCGCCTTTCAAAATATTCTGTATGATTTCGGTGTCTTCTTCGGCCGCTTCCTGCCCCACTTCCGGGTTTCCGCCAGCGCCAAGTCCGCCCGTAACTTTCTGCCCAATCGCAAGTTTAGTTGAAGCGCGAGAACTGTTCAAAGCCTGCAAGTCGGTGTTGAGCACGATAAAATCCACGTTGGGAATTCCAGCGTCAATCATGCGGTTCACCGCGTTAGAGCCGCCCCCCCCGCAGCCGATAACCTTTATTATCGTTGGACTTGGATTCGAAAGCGACGCGCCTTCCTCGTTCACCAAAGAATGGTTCATCAAAGCCATATTTTTTCCTCCCAAAAAAATTCCAAAAAAATCAGAAATTGAAATTTCTGATTTTTTTGGAAACGCCGTTTCGCAACGAAGTGAGAAACGGCATTCAATAAGCGAGTTTTTTTTTCGTAGCAAAAAACTCGAAGCAATTTCAGTGGCGGCATTTCGACATCGCATCAATATCAAAAAAATCCGACACGCCGAATTGCGTTGTTTTTAAAAAAACGCTTTTTTCATCTTTTGCAAAATGCCTTCGCTTTTTGCCGAATTCTTTCTCCGCACCGAAGCAGATTTCCCCGCGCCGTCTGATTCCAAACTTGCCACAGTCATGCCTTTTTGCGAAACGACAAGTCCAATCACCGTGGCAAATTCTGGCTTGCGATAAGCCTCCTCATCGCCACCGATGCTTTCCGGAATGCCGAGACGAACCGCGCTAGTTCCAAAAACATCCTTGGCAAGTTCGAGGACGCCTTCCATCTGCGCCCCTCCCCCAGTCAGAATGATGTTGCCGCTCAAACGAGTGAGGTCGGTTCGTCTTCGAATTTCGCGCAACGTCATCATAAAAATTTCTTCCATGCGAGGCTGGATAATTTGGCAGATTTCGCTCTGCGTCGTAAGTTCAGGTGGTCGTCCACCAACTCCAGGAATCGCAACATCGCGGGGATTGTCAAGCATATCGATGTAGCAGCAACCCGAATTGATTTTGATTTCTTCCGCGGCGGCAATCGGAATTCCTTTTACAATCGCGATGTCGTTCGTAACAAGGTTTCCGCCAACTTTTATGGAAAAGCCCACAAAAGGAGCGCCGCCGTAAAGCACCAACACATCCGTAGTTCCTGCTCCCAAGTCAATCAAAATCGAGCCCAAGTCCATTTCATCTTGGTGTACCACGGCTTGCGTTGCCGCGAGCGTTTTCTGCATTATCCGCTCCAAATCGTAGCCCGCGCGGTTTATGCATTCGCGCTCATTTTGTATCGAAGTTTTGGAAGCGGTTACGATGTGGACTTCGGTTTCAAGCCGAACTCCAATCATGTTAATCGGGTCTTTTACGCATTCGCCGCCATCCACCATGTAATCCTTCGGAATCACATGCAGGATTTCCCTGTCGAGCGGAAGCGGAACGGAACGCGCCGCCTCGATTACGCGCTCGATGTCAGCACGAGTGATTTCGCCGCCAGCCTTGCCGTGCTTTGCGATGGCAGACTGCCCGCGCGAGTTGAGCGTTTCGATTTGTGGTCCGCCCAAAGCAGCCACACATGAAACCACTTCCGTACCGGCATTTTGCTCCACGGCTTCAATGGCTTCTTTTATCACCGCGCTCGCCGCCTTCAAATTCAAAATCGCGCCGTTCTTAAGCCCTTGCGATTTTTTCGAGGCGAGACCGATTATTTCGATATTTGAATCCGCGTCCAATTCTCCAACTGCCACGCGAATCATGCTAGTGCCGATATCAAGACCGACAATTTTTTCACTCAAGATTTCCTCCGTCAGAAGTTCTGCAGGAAACCGAGCCATAGCGCAAGTCAATTTGCTTTGCGTCAGGTTCAATCGAATTCACAACTTCCAATGCAACAATCATATACTGAAGCACGTCTTCATTCAAGACCCTGTCGGTGAGGACACGCGCTTTCGAATTCACAGGAATTATCATCAGTTCGTAGTTGCCATATTTTTTCGGCAACACGCATATTTCGCTTATGGCGGCAAAATATTTTTGCGGCAATTCGCGAATTTTTTTTATCTGCTCAATCAGCGAACGGTACTTAGAAGGAATGCGCATTCCACCGGAAAGAAATTCTACGGGAAGCCCGGAAATTATAGGAATGGAATTGTCCGCGGCAATCTCCGTGTTTTCCACTTCAAACAAAACGCAGTTCTTGTCGATTTGAACAGGAACGGTGCGCCCGCCGTCGCTCACAAATGTCATTGCAACGCTTTCGCGCTCCTTTACGTTAATCAAAATTTTGTCCGGAAAATGCTTTTCGATTTCCACGGACTCAATCCCGCTCACGGCAGAAATTTTGGACGCAATCGTGTTCGTGTCGAAACTGAACCAGTTGCCACGATAAATCGGCGCGATGGCGGCCGTCAATTCTTCTTCCGTGTAATTCTTCAATCCGCTGTAGACAAGACGCGGAACTCCGATGCTAGGCTTGACGAATTTGTACAAAACAAGTTCCAGCGCGAGCGCGCCCACCAAAATCGCGATGAAAATTTTTATGCCGCGAAAAAATTTGTAGTCGGATTTCTCGCTCGAATTATCCGCTTCCGCATGGCGACCAAAATCATCGATGTCGATGTAAGACTCTTGAACAATATCGCTCATATTTTTTCCATCCTCGTAACAACTTCGTAATTTCTTGAATCGTTTTCAAGCACCTCGTCATAGGAATCGCTTTCGGCACGAGCCGCATTTATCATAAAGCCGCACATGCAAAGCGTGACCACTATCGAAGAGCCACCAGCCGAAAAAAACGGAAGCGGAATTCCCGTCGAAGGAATCGCGCCGCATACGACGGCAAGGTTCGCGATGGACTGAAAAAAAATCGCAGAGGCGCATCCGAAAATTCCAATCGAACCAAAACGGTCGGGACAATTGAATGCGCACCTGTAGGCTTTGTACGCAAACGCCCCCAAAAGCAGAAAATATAGAATCACGCCGAAAAGCCCCATCGCTTCCACCCAGCCTGCAAAAATATAGTCGGCTTGGACTTCGGGAATACTGTTCAATTTCGTAAGCCCGCTTCCGATTCCCTGCCCCCAAAAGCCGCCCGTACTGATTGCTCGAATCGAAGCATTTGTCTGATAGTTCACTCCCTGCGAATATTGCCCAGGATTCAAATATCCCTCGATTCGTTCCATTCGATACGGCTCCCACATAATCATCATCGCCAAAGCAGGAATCCCTATCAGCGCCATCGGAAAAAGCCAAAGCAATTTGCTTCCGCTGATAAAAAAGAGCAAAAGGGCAAGCAGGAACAAAAACATTCCCGTAGAAAAATCCTTTTCGCCAAAAACAAGCACAACAAAAATCATCGTCACGACGACGGCAGGAAAAACTGTGCGCTCTTCCAAGTCGCGCTCACGCTGATACTTGTCGAAGAAATTTGCAAGGTACAGTATGATTGCGAATTTCGCAAGTTCCGAAGGCTGAAACCGCATAAACGGAAGTTTCACCCATCGTTTCGCGCCGTTACGCTCTTCGCTGAACGCGGGAACGAACGTGCAAAGCAAAAGCACGACAGTCACAAGAATTATGAACGGAAGCATTTTTCGTATCTTCGCAAGAGGCAAAAACGCAAAAAGCAAAAGTCCTGCAAACCCAAAAATCGAAGCGCCCATCTGTCGCTTTATCAACAAAAACGGGTCGCCCCAAACTTTGTCACAATACGCCGAAGAGCACACATAAAGCGTGCACATTCCGATTCCCCAAAACAAGATGACCGAAACAATCAGACCGAGGTCGCTTCTTCTGTAATCCGAAATCGGCTTGGCAGGATAAAAATTATATCCACCCATTTCAATCCCCCTCCACGCCAAGCGGCGCACCTTGAACTTCAAGCAAACCTTCGGCAATTTTTTCAAATTCCATCGAATGGGAAGCCTTTAAAAGCAGAAAATCCCCTTCGCGAATTTCATCCAAAATCGCGCGGCAAATTTCCTCAATCCAATTCCCTTCGCCCGAAAAATATTTCGCAGAAAAATCGCGCAAAGAATTTCCGCGCATTTTTTCCACGGCACAGAACGCCGCGCGCATTTCGCTTCCCACAAAAAAAACAAAGTCCGCACCAGAACGCGCCGCCGCTTCTCCAATTTGCGCGTGCTCACTTTCGGAATGCTCGCCCAATTCTTTCATATCGCCCAACACGAAAAATTTTCTTCCAGGAATTTTAATCGAAGCGCAAAACTCCAAAGCCTTCCGCATCGATTCGGGATTCGCATTGTAGCAATCCTGCATCAAAAGAATTTCCGCGCCGCCTTTTACGCGCACTTTTTGCACCTGACTTCTTCCCGCAGGCAACTTCACATTTTCAATTCCGCGAATTATTTCTTCTGCCGAAAGCCCAAGTTCCTTTGCAAGCGCGATGCAAGAAAGCGCGTTTTGAAAATTATGGCTTCCAGGAATTTTAAGGTGCGCTTCCTTGCCGTCAATTTCAAATCGAGTGCCGCCGACTCCCAAGTCTTCCAAAAATTTAACGCCGAAATTTTCCGCGGATTTTTTTCCGAAGCGCACGACTTTTCCACGAACATCCGCCGCCAAAAAATCGGCAAAGTCATCGTCCTCCGGAACAAGCGCGATTCCGCTTTCCGTGATGTGCGAAAAAATCTTTTTCTTTTCGGCGGCAATTTTTTCACGCGTCTTTAAAATGCCGATGTGCGCCGTTCCCACATTCGTAACAATCGCGAAATTTGGACGAAGCACGGAGGCAATTTCCGCAATCTCATCTTCGCGGTTCATTCCCATTTCAAAAACGCCCGCCTCGTGCTCTTTTCGAATTTCAAAAACGCTTAGCGGAAGTCCGCTTTCCGAATTCAAATTCCCCACAGTCGAAACAACGCGAAACTTTTGAGCAAGCACCGAAGAAAGAATTTCTTTCGTCGTAGTCTTTCCGCTTGACCCCGTGATTCCGATTTTTAAAAGGGAGGGGAACTTATCGACATAAGCACGCGCGGCATCCTGCAAAGCGCGCAGATTGTCTTTCACCAATATGAAAAATTTGTCGGATTTTTTTTCGGCAAGCGCATCGAACTCGCGCAGAGAATTTTCATAAACTGACTTCGTAACAAAAAACGCGCGCGCGCCAGCCGCCAACGCCTGCGGAATGAATTTGTGTCCGTCTTGATTTTGACCGATGAGAGGAACAAAAAGCGAGCCGTCCTTTACATTGCGGCTGTCAGTGGCAACCGAAGTAAAGCAGAGCGCGTTATCCGCCCCCCCCGCTATTCGGTTTCCGCCAACTGCGCAGACGAGTTCGTCAAATGTCAAAAGGCTTTCCTCTTCCCCACCCATCTTTTTTCCGACTTACTGCTTCCGCCGCATTTCAACTCGCACAATGTCTTCAGACTCGGCCTTGTGCATACCGAGTTCGTTTTCCGCAATCTTCTGTATTCTTTCGCCGCTAGAAAGAAGGCTTATATCCGTAATCAAACGCTTGTTTTCCTCAACAAGCGCAGCCTGTTTTTGCTCAAGCGCCTTGATTTCGTTCTGTACCTTCATGTAGCGGTCCGCCTGAATCGCGTTCAGAACAAAAAGCGCGGGCACCAAAACAGCGCACACGATTACGAATATCCTATAGCCAACCTTTTTCATTTTTACAACCCCACTCCAGAAAGGCGCATTTTTCCTGCGTCCGCAATTTTCCGCACCACCCGGAGTTTCGCGCTCCTTGAAGGCGGATTCATTTTCACCTCAACATCGCTTGGAACGACAGGCTTCCTCGTCAAAATTTCAGCGCACGCCCTTCCTTCGCAAACGCAAGAAGCGACGTTCGGCGGACAGACACAATCCCTTCCCAAATTGCGGAAGAAATTTTTCACGATTCTGTCCTCAAGCGAATGGAACGTAATCACGCCCATTTTTCCGCCGGCTTCCAAAACATTGAACGCGTCAAACAGCGCAGAAGGAAGCCGCGAAAGCTCTCCGTTCACCGCGATGCGCAACGCCTGAAACGTCCGCGTGGCAGGATGGATTTTTCCGTGCCGCGCGCTCTGCGGAACTGCGCCATAAATCAAATCCGCAAGTTCCGCGCTCGTTTCAATCTTTTTCACGGAGCGGCGTTCGCAAATTTCACGCGCGATTCTCCTGCTGAATTTTTCCTCGCCGTACAAAAAAATCAAATCCGCAAGCCGCTCTTCGTCGAAGCCATTCACAATCGAAGCCGCGTTCAGTTCGTTCGCGCCGTCAAGCCGCATATCAAGCGGCTCTTCGCCTCGAAACGAAAATCCCCTCCCCGAAAGTTCGTAGTGAAAAATCGAGATGCCCAAATCGAACAAAATCAGATTCGGTTTTCGCGCTCCCAAAGGATAATTCGCGTAGAACGCATCGAACCATCCGTTGAAAAATTCCACGCGGCCACCAAAGCGAGAAAGCCGCTCCTTCGCCCGAGTTTGAATCGCGCCGTCAGCGTCAATTCCGCAAACCCGCAAATTCTCGTACCGTTCCAAAAACGCCTGCGAATGTCCGCCCTCACCCAAAGTCGAATCAATCATCAGAGCGTCTTTTTCGAACGCCTCGCCGCGAGGAGAAAGCAGTTCGACGCATTCTTCAAGAAGAACCGGAACATGAATCGGCTGCAATTTCCCACCTCGCCTCCGCAAGCGGAGAATTTTTCAAAAAAGAATTCCGCCCCACCCAGCGGAATTCTCAAAATCGGAAGCACAACGCCGCCGATTTAATTCCATTTTCAAAACCCTTGCGCATCGCAAAAGTCAATTTTTCAAAAAACCTGCTTCCAAAAAACTAAAACCCAATCGCGCCCAATTCCTCGGCGGCCTTCGCCAAAGAATCTGCATTGTCGTCCATGTACTGCTTGTACGCCGCCGCATCCCAAAGTTCGATGTAATTTCCCAAGCCCAAAATCACGCAATCCTTGGAAAGCCCCGCGTATTCGCGCAAAGACGGCGGCACCAAAAGCCTTCCGCTCTTGTCGAATTCCACTTCCACAGCGGGAGCGCAAAGCACGCGCGAAACAAGGCGCGAATTCTGCTTAAAAAGCGAAGCCTTTCCTTCGATGCTTTCGCGAACTTTTTCCCATTCTTCGGGCGCGAAAAGCCAAAGGCAGTGGTCCAACGCCTTCGTCACAAAAAGCGAATTGCCGGGCAAATCGCCGCGAATTTTCGCAGGAAAAGAGATTCTGCCTTTTTCATCGAGGGTGTTGAAATATTCCCCGGACAGTCGCTTCATACCACCAAATCCCACAATATGCCACAATTTCCCACGCAACTACCATTTTAACCGCTTTTTTAATAAAGTCAATAGAAAAAATGCCGAAAATGAAAATATTTTGATTTTTTTTCGAAAAAAATTGAAAATTGCGTCTACTATATTTTTGTTTGCCACGTGTATTGGACAGTAAAATGTTTTCGACACTAAATGAAAGCGCGCTCCACAAAAGCCTGAAGATTTTCTACGCCGAACGCTACGGCGGAAAAACCGAAGTGCAAGTGGAACAATGGATTTGCGACATCGTTTGCGATGAAAAAACAGTAATCGAAATTCAGACAAAAAGCGTGAGTTCACTTCACAAAAAGGCAGCCGCCCTTCTCGCGCGCGGAAAAAAAGTCATAATCGTGCATCCAATCATAACGCGAAAGAAAATCCGCACATTCGACGCAAGCGGCAAGGAAATTTATGCGAAAACAAGCCCCAAAAAAGAAAGCGTCTATTCAATGCTGCGCGAACTCACAGGGCTTTGCGACATTCTCCTGCACGAAAATTTTTCGCTAGTCTGCCCGCTCATCACGACGGACGAAAAGCGCGTCCAAACCGAAGAGCCAGAGCAATCCAAAAACGGCCGTCGCCGCTTCAAAAAGGCGTGGCAAAAAACGGACAAGTCGCTAGTTTCGATTGAAGGAGAGATAAATTTTCGCGGCAAGGAAAATTACATCGCGCTTTTGCCCGCGGCTCTTCCCGAAGAATTTTCGTCCGCCGAACTGTCTCATTCGCTGGAAAAAGAAGGCAAGCCATACGCCAATTTGATTTTGTGGCTCTTGCACAAAATGAACCTCATCGAACGCATGGAAAAAAAAGGCAGGCTGTTTTATTATAGGCAAAAAAAATAGCGCGACAAAAGCCGCGCCATTTTATCAAATGAAACTGTTCACAAAGAAGAATTACCAGTTGTCAACCATGTCGTCTTCGTCGCGATTTTCCATGTCGTACAAGTCAGTTACGGCACGCAAATCGTCAAAGTAGACATAGTAAGTTCCGCGGGCAAGCATCGGATTGCAGTCAATGCGGAAGCCCACAATGCGCAAACCGGGGCGGTCTCCGTGATAAGGACTTGACTGAACAATTCCGTGCTCTCCGTCCGGCGAAGGAGGAATCGCAGTCGTCAACTTCTTCCAACCGCTAAAGCCGAGATTTCCAAGATACAGTTCGAAATTCGAGCCATAATAATCCTGCACCAAAAGGTAAATATCGTGGTTCTGATTGCGTCCCGCAATCCAAACGCTCACGGTTTTCGTAATTCCTTCAATCGGAATCGGGCGAACCGCAGTGATATAAATGGGGTTCACGCCGCGGCGATAGAATTCGATTTTGCAACCCAACGCCATGATGTCTTCCTGCTCTTCTTCGCCTTCAAGAGGAACTTTCGCCGCAGGGCTTCCTTCGAACAAGCGTATTGACGCAACACCCACATCCGGAGAAACGTGTATGTTCCAAGCACCGTCGCGCTCCATTTTGTCAAGCGAAACTTCGCGCAGGGCAGTTGCGGCAGAATCACTTCCAACAGTGTTCGGATCAGGATCGCTGAGAGAACGCCCCTCCTCCTGCTGCGCGAACACAAACGACGCGGCCAAAGACGCCGCCAAAATCATAAAAAGAAGTTTTTTCATTGTTCATCTCCTGAAGAAGTTTCCTCTTCGTCACCAAAATCCTGGTCCTTGAGTTCGTAGCCGTCAAACACATTGCTGAGAGTATATGTCATATATTTGAAGTCATCAAAGTAAATGAGAAAGTCATCCACGAATTCGGCGGGGTCTGTTCTGATTCGGAATCCGACAAAGGTCATCTTGGCAGGACCAGAGCGAAGCCTTGAACGCTGCCTCAACCAGCCGGGGATTTTCACTATGACATTTTTCCAACCGTTAAAAGCGAGATTTCCCGCAGGAAGGATGTGCACAGCGCCTTCCGCATCGCGCACAAGCAAATCAAGGAAATAGAGGTAATTCGCTCCCCAAACCCAAAAATCAAACTGGCTCACAGTTCCCTCAAGCGGAATTTCAATCGGCTTGTCGCCGTCCGACGGGAAAACTTCGAACCAGTTGTCACCTTTGCGGTCAAATTTAACTTTTACACCCAAAACCGTAGCGGGCTTTTCGTCGTCTGTGCGTATCACGCGCAACGAATTCGGTATGGCTTCAAAGACTTTCGGCTCCGTAGGATAGCCTTCTGTCACGAAACGGCTTGCCTGGGTCTTCCATTCCCAACTGCGCTCGACGATTTTTCCTTTTTCCCACACCCGATACTTTTGCTCGCCTACAGAGTCAAAATCATCGATTGTAACTGTTGACATACTCTTTGAATTGGGTTGGCCGAATGCCACACCGCCGATGACAAAAAGCAGAGCCAAACCAGCAAGGACAAATAAGCCTCTTTTCATTAAAAACTCCTTCAGCCCGTTTGAAACGAACTTTTTTTTATCTTCTCGGATTATCGGAAATTTTTTTTACAAAAATAATTAGATTATTATACTTCGACATCGCAAAGTTTGTCAAGTATTTTCAAGAAAAAAAAGCGAAAAACACGGGCACAAAAAAAGCGCCTCCGAAAACGGAAGCGCCTGCAGCGGTAGAAGGGAGTCGAACCCTCGTCATCAGCTTGGAAGGCTGAGATAATAAGCCGTTATATGACTACCGCGTATATGCAGAAAATATACCACGCGCAAAAAAAATTGTCAAGTGCTTTTGCGAAAAAAAGTCAACTTTTCCAGTGTTCCAACGCCATGCGCGCGGCGTTCTGTTCTGCCTGTTTTTTGCTTTTTCCCTGCGCAGGTCCATAGACGGCATCGCCCAAATGCACGCTCACAAAAAAAGCCTGGTCGTGGTCCGGTCCCGAAACCTTCAACAATTCGTAGCGCGGAATGGACTTGCATTTTTTTTGATACGCCTCTTGCAAAAGGCTCTTGCAATCCCGCTCGCCCTTGTCCTGCTGGACGGCTCGAACCGCGGGAACGATGAAGCGCAAAACGTAACTTTCGGCGGCGGCATAGCCCGAATCCAAATAATACGCGCCGATTACGGCTTCCATGCAATCCGCCAAAATCGCGGGCTTTTTCCGCCCTCCTCCGCCTTCTTCGCCCTTTCCCAAAACGAGCATCTTGTCGATTCCGAATTCAAGCGCGACGGGTGCCAACGCCTTTTCGCTAACGACGCTGCTTTTTATCTTGGCGAGGTCGCCTTCGGGATTTTCTGCCATGTCCTTGTACAGGAACGCCGCCGTCACCAAGCCCAAAACGCTGTCGCCCAAAAATTCAAGGCGCTCGTTGTTCCTGTGCTTGTAGTCAGAATCCTCGTTGGAATAAGAACGATGATGAAAAGCCAAGTCCAGCAAAGCCAAATCTTTGAAACGCAAATCAAGCGGCTTGCAAAATTCCAGCAACGCCTTTTTGCGCTCGGGAGAAATCCCCTTTGAAACGCCCAAAAAATCCCCCACAACGAAACAAAACCAGCCCGAAAAGAATCCGGGCCGATCCATTTTATTTGAGAATTTTCACTAAAAAAGCGGACGACCGCTTACTTTGACTGCTCGGACTTGATGAAGTCGTAAGCGTCCTGAACGGTCTCGAATTCATTGGCCTTTTCATCGGGAATGGAAACGCCCAATTCCTCTTCGATGGCATAGACCAACTCGTAGGTGTCGAGGCTGTCCGCGCCCAAGTCTCCTCGGAATGACGAGCCAAGTTCGATTTTGCTTTCGTCAATTTCCAACTTGTCCGCGATGAGTTTTTTGATTTTTTCAAACAATTCGTCCATTTTTTTTCTCCGTAAAACAAAAGAATTTAATTTTAGTTCGCCTCAGGTATAATCACCTGGCGACCGCGATAGAATCCACATTTCGGGCAAACATAATGCGACCTCACCGGGTTTCCGCAATTGTTGCAGGGAACAAGGTTCGGAGCCTCAAGGCGCATATTTATGCTGCGTCGTCTGCGGGTTCTGGCTTTTGAAGTTTTCGCTCTGGGTACTGCCATTATCCAACCTCACTTTTTTTTCACAGAAGTATTGCTGCTGAACATATCACATTTCTACCCCTGATGTCAATCAATTATAGCGGAAATGCTTGATTTGCGCAATACTTTTTTTCAATTTTTTATTGAAGTGCTTGCGCGGAATTGCTTGCAAAAAATCGATTCTGGCGATATTATGGAAGAATGAAATTTTTAAAAAGCGCGGCGGTCTTCCTGCCAATTTTTTTGTGCTCCGCGAACGTGATTTCGCAAACACGCCCCATCGCGAACGCGATTTCCGCAAAATCGGGCGCGGACAGGACTATCGAAATAGAATGGAATTTTCCGAAACAAACAGTGCCGGAAATAGTCGGCGCGAAACTTTACCGCGCTTCAAAGCCAATCACTTCTTACAAGGAAATCGAAGCGGACTCCCCCATCGCGGTGCTGAGCGAAACGCGGCACACGGACTTCATTCAAAAGGCGGGCGATTATTTTTATGCGGTCATCGCGGTCACATCTTACGGCGACTACAAGGCGGTGATTCCCGGAATGAATGTCACGACAAAGGGTGCGCACGCGAGAATTTCTGAAAAGAGCGAGGATTATCAAAAAAAAGACGAAAAAAATGATTTTGTGGCTTTGCAAGAAGACGCGGAAGATGATTTCGAAGAGTCAGAAGATACTTCACAAAAACCCGCCGCGGAACCTGAGGTTGCGCAGAATCCGGAGAAAAAAAAGTCGCACCTTCCGTTTCTTTCGCAAGAAGATGAATTCCGAATGCGCGGAATGCCGCTTCCACTTCCAGCCGACATTTTGGGATTTGGGGATGAGGCGCACAAGACGAGCGACGAGGCGAAGCAAAGCGTTGCGAATTTGGCGAACCCCAGCGGCAAAAAGAAAGCAGAGCCTTTCAAAACTCCGTATTTTTTTGAGGACGATATGTTCGCGCCGGACGGAGGCGATGAATACATTCTGTTCGAAACGTTGCGAGAAGGACTTGTGCAGAGAAAGTACCGCGAAAGCGCAAGGCTCTTAATCGACTTTTTGAGCGTGAACCGAGATGCCGACACCACGAACCGCGCGGAATTCTACCTGGGCGAAAGCTTTTATTTTTGCGGCGAATACAAAAACGCCGTGCAATGCTTTCTTTCCGTGCAGGAAATTTTTCCCGCGCTCACAAAAAAATGGCTCGACTCAAGCCTTGACTTGATGGAAGACGATTTCTGACTTCCTAGCGAATCTTGCGAATCATATCGACGAGAGCCGAATTCTTTTTTCCCGTGCTCAAAGCACCGCGTAGCGGGTCTCCGCCGATTTCCGGCATTTCAGCCAAAACTGGAACGCCTTTTTGGTTTGCGGCAGGCGAAGTGTCTTCGGCGACTTTGTTTGCCGACGCGCTTTCAGCCCCAGGAATTTCCACCAAAACTATTTCATCGCGCGCGTTCACCCTGTCGTAAAATCCGGTGTCGCCCAAAACGCCCTCGGAAATATCTTCGCCCACATTGGAAAGAGTGACAGTTCCCAGAAAATCATCTTCGGAATAGGAAACGCCCACGCCCATATCTGTGGTGCGCAGAGCACCGCGTTTTACTACGGCGAATTTCGCGCCCTTCACCATTCCTTCCGTGCGCCCGATGTCTACAAGGATGTCCTTTCCAGAGCGGTTCAAAATTTTCGCGCGAATCGGAAGCGACGCCAAAATGCCGGAACGCAAATTCAAAAGAGACGAAGCGTAGCTGTCGTTTCCGGTTTTGAAAGTGGAGAATTTTTTCGCTTCGGTTCCGTTTCGTCCCGAATACATCGTCGCCTCAAACTTGATGTCGCGGTCGTCCTCCGTGGCGTTCAAAACAATGAAATAGTCGAAGCCGCCATTGTAGGCATCGGAATACGCCGCAGAAAAATCTTTGGCAGGGCGAGCGGAAATCTCGACACTTTTTCCCAAAACTCCGTTGAACAAAATGCAAAGATGTTCGGCAGCCACGCGGCTCAGTTCGGGATGGGCAAGCGGCGCGGAAGAATTCATATAGTAAATCCGCAAATTCCAGCGGTTCTTGTCCAGGAAAAAAGGATTCACATCCCACTTTCTTGCGAGCGTGTTTTCCAAAAGCGATTCGTAGCCTTCAACCGTGTCAGAAAGTTTTACGAGCGCGAATTTTTCATCATCGGGACTGATTTTCTTTCCTTCGTCCTTCATCGCCTGAATTCCGCTTTGCAAGATTTCGTTTTCATGCATAAAGCGCATTTGCGAAAGATAGTTTTCGCTGTAGCCTTCCGCGCGAAGCAAATTCGAAAATGCGTTTCTCGCCTGGAAATTCTGCGGGTCGATGCGCAGCGCCGCCTGATATTCATAGCGCATCGCACGGCCGGAATAACGCTTTGAATGTTCCAAACCTTTTTGCACATGGAATTTCGCCCAGTCCACGCGGCGCGGGTCTTCCAAAGGAAGCGTCCGCAAAACCAAAAGTTCGAAAGCCGCCCGCATTATCTCGTCGTCACCCACCGCGTCAAGTCCCAATTCCCAGGTTTCGATGGCGTCTTCATCGCGCCCGAGTTTTTGCTGGGCGAGTCCTTTGACATACCACGCCTTTCCGTTTTCGCGGTCGCGGGAAATTGCAAAATCCGCCAAATCGATGACATCGGAAAATTTGCCCTGCGCGAAATAAATCAACGACAAAAGTTCGTACACCGCGTCGTAGTTTCCGTCGAGTTGGAGCGCGGAAAGGCAGCGTTTTTCCGCCGAGCCGAGTTTTCCGTTTTTGAAGTCGAGGAAGGCGGCGATGTAATAAACCTGCGGGTCCGCGCTTCCCACCCGCAACGCTTCGTTAACATAGCGTTCCGCCCTCGGAGAATCCTTCGCCTCGGATTTTAAAAGCGCGAGCGAAAGAAGCGCCTTTACATTCCCGGGATTTTTCGAAAGCGCGTCCGAATAAAGGCCTTCCGCGACGGTCGTGCGCCCCTTCAAAAGGTTGAGTTCCGCAAGTCCGAACCTTGAGCCGATATCGTTCGGATATTTTTTTTGGATTTGCGAAAAAATCTTTTCCGCCTCGTCAAATCGCCCAAGCGAAATGAGCGACATTCCCTCAAGATTGAGGATGTCCGTGCGTTCGGGCGAATATTTTTTTGCTTCCTGGAGATGCCGCAAAGCAAGTTCGAAACTTTGCATTTGATAGACACATTTCGCAAGGTGAAACCAAGCGTCGGCATAGGCAGGGTTCGCGCGAACGGCTTCCTGAAACCTTTCGCTAGCCGCCCACCAGTCACGGTCGTCCTCCGCTTCGATTCCCTGCGCGAAAAGCTCCTGCGCGTTTCGCCTTGTCTGCGCGAAAATTTCCGC
Organism: Treponema sp.; assembly: GCA_022510845.1. Classification (GTDB taxonomy): domain Bacteria; phylum Spirochaetota; class Spirochaetia; order Treponematales; family Treponemataceae; genus Treponema_D. The sequence goes on along the minus strand of JAFLSR010000011.1, from coordinate 41,387 downwards.
CATGCAAAAGAACGCGGCCGCACAAAGCGTTATTTTTAAGATAAGTTTCATTCCCACCCCCAAGTTTTGACGACGAAACTCCTTGCGAATCAGCAAATCTCAACGCGCGAATTAAGTTTCTTCATTTTTAGTATCGTCCTTTTCGCCGCGCAAGATTATCTTTATGACATTGATTCTGTGCCCTTCCATGTCTTGCACGATGAAATCGTATGCGCCCCATGAAATTTTCTCGTATTTCACAGGAATTTTCCCGAACAAGTCGAAGACGAATCCGCCGAGAGTGTCGAATTCGCCGGAAGGAAATTCCGAGCCGATTTCTTCGTTCAAGTCGTCCAAATTCGTGCGGGCGTCGCAAAGCCATGCGTTGCTTCCGAGCGGAATTATGTCTTCGCGCTCGTTGTCGAATTCATCCTGAATGTCGCCCACGATTTCTTCGATTATGTCTTCCATGCAGACTATGCCTGAAACTCCGCCGTATTCGTCCACGGAAATCGCGATGTGGACGTGGCGACGCTTGAATTCGCGCAAAAGGCTGTCGATTCGCTTGGATTCGGGCACGAAAAACGGCTTTCGAATCACTTTGTCCAAAGCGGACTCTTCTTTTTTGGAAATGTTTCGAATCAAATCCTTGACATAGAGGATTCCCACCACATTGTCGATGGAATCGCTGTAGACGGGAAAGCGCGAATGCCCGCTTTGGGCGATTTTTTCCATGAGTTCGTCTTGCGGCGTGTTTATGTTGATGAAATCCACGTCGATTCGCGGGACCATCACTTCCTTGACGCTGGTTTCCGACAAATCTTCTATGCCGCGAATCATGTCCTTTTTTTCTTCGTTCAGAATCTGACGCTGCTCATTTTCCCGCTCGGAGTCTTCTTTTTTGCGCTTAAAACCAAAGATACCCATATATCGAATTCAAGATGCCGACTTGACCGGCACAATTTCCTCCTCTTCCAGTTCCAAAAGAATTTTTTCCTGCAAACGGAGCATCTCGCATTCGGGTGTTTTTCCCGCCTCGATGTGCTCGTCTCCGTGATCCATTCCGTTCAAGTGAAGCGCGCCGTGAAGCAAAAGCCGCTTGAGCTCGGCGTTTTCATCCGTAGAAAAATTGCGCGCGTTCTGACAAAGCATCGGAACGCTTATGACGATGTCGCCCATGTTCAGCCATTCGCCCTCGTCGTCCGAATATTTTTCGCCGCTTTCAAATGAAAGAACATCGGTGGGCGCGGGAACGTTACGGTATTCGCTGTTGAGAGTCTTTATAAAATCATCGCCGCAAAACAAAACCGAAATCTCGCGCCCGTCAAGTCCGAGCGCGGAAAGCGATTTTTTCAAAAATGGCTCTACTTTGCAAATCCAGGAAGGCTCTGCCATCGCTTCTTCAACGGAAACGAGAATTCTATTTGCCATTTTCCTTGCCTCGTTTGGATTTCGCGCCGGAATCCGCTTTTTCCGCCTTTTTGGCGGCATCGCCTTCTTTTTCGGCGTCAGGGTCCTTTTGGTTCGGATATTCGATGCGGCTGTGATAGTAGCCTGCCAAAATCGAAACGAACGAAGCCTTGATTTTCGCCAAGTCCGCGAACGTGAGCGCGCAGTTGTCCAAAAGATGGTTTTGCAATTTGCCGTCAATCAAAGTCTGGATGAATTTTTCGAGGCGCGGGACGGAAGGCTTTTCCAAAGTGCGGCAGGCGGCTTCCACCGTGTCCGCAATCATCACCACGCCGCTTTCCTTGCTTGAAGGCGGATTCCCGTAATACGAAAAATCTTCGGCGTTGGCGTTCGGGTCTTTTTTGAGCGCCTCGGCGTAAAAATATCCAATCACGCCGTTTCCGTGGTGCTCCGCGATGATGTCGATTACCTGCGGAGGAAGGCGCATCTGCCTCGCCATTTCCACACCTTTTTTTACGTGGCTTCGGATTATCGAAACAGAAAGCGCGGGATTGATTTCGTCGTGCTTGTTTTCGCCGGACTGGTTCTCCACAAAATATTCGCTCTGGTCGATTTTGCCGATGTCGTGATAATACGCGCCCACGCGAGCCAAAAGAGAATTCGCGCCGATTGCCTTGCAAGCGTTTTCCGCAAGCTGCGCCACCATGAGCGAATGGTTGTAAGTGCCGCTCGCGTTGAGGAGCATTTTTTGCATGAGTGGATTGTTCAAGTCGCTCAAATCGATGAGGCGGAAAACCGAGGCCGTGTTCAGAATGTGTTCGAGCAGCGTCAAAAATCCCATGGCAAGTATTCCGCACAAAAATCCGTTGCCAGCCAGCGCGGAAAGAAGACGCGGCATGTCGTTCATCGCGTCGTTGAAAACCACTTTGAGCACGAAAGCCACCACGACGTTCAGTATGGCGGTCGTTATCGCGACAAAGACCATCTGTATTCGGTTTTCGATTTTTCGGACGATGCGGCAGCAGGCAAGGCTCACGATGAGCACGAAAAGGAAGGTCTTGACTTCGTAGTTCGACGCATTCAGAATTCCCAGTGTCGAAATCAGCGAAAAGAAAAGCGCGGACTTTTCCCCGAAAAGAATCGAACTCAAAAGCACGAACAGAACGCACGGAATGAAAATGCAAAGCAAATACGGGCTGTTCGCCGCGAACGGCAATTTATGCGCGAACATTGTCGCGGAATAAAGCGCGAGAAAAAAAACTATCTGCGTTATTATTTCTTTGAGTGGCGGCTTCCTTCCCAAAAGCGCAGGCGAATACAAAAAAATCCACAACGCCAAAACAAGCGCGAGGTAAATCAAAGTGCCGCCGAACGCAAGGTAGTCGATGTACTCGCGCGTGTGCGCCATCTTTTCAAGTTTGCGGTAGCCCTCTTCCGTGATTGGAAAGCCCTTTCTGATGACCTTTTCGCCTTCGCGGACGGCAGTGGGATATTCCATCGTGCTCGGAAGGCCGCGATCCGCGATTATCGTGCGGTCGGCAATCTGCCCCACTTCGTATTCGTCAAGCGCGAACGAAGCCACGGTAGCATCCCTGCTCACTCCGAAAAGAGCCATCAAAGCCGCCGCCAAATACGCGACAATGCAAGTTGTCACAAGGGGAAGGCTCTTCTTAAACGAAAACCAAAATCTGTTTTTTTCCTGCAAGGCGTTCGCGCCCGCAAGGTCGCCATTTTTTTGTGTCATTTTCAAGCACTCGATTTTTCAAATGAAATTCGCGCCGAAAACGCCTCGGATTTCCGAAGAATTCCAACGCGCGTACATTTTAAATCATTTTAAAGCATAAAACCAAATAGGTCAAGCAGAAATTGCAAAACCACTAGACTTTTGACGAATGCCGCGCTGACATCGTTTTTCACCGCCACGCAGGAAATTTTCTCCGAAGATTTCCGCAGCAGAGGAATTTTTCACGCGAAATTCGCATTTTTTTTACCTCGCCCATTTTCGATGCCGCACAGTTTTTCATTTGTTTTCGATAAAAATCAAAATTTTAGTTGGAATTTTTTTTAAAGTATGATATAATTGTTTGGAATATATTGCGGAAATTCAGCCATTTTCCGATAATTAAATGAATGAGATTATATTGAATTATAAAGAATGTTTTCTTTTTTCAAGGGGAATCTATGAGCGACAAAAAAGATGATTCTAACGAATTGGACCGCTATGGGGTTTGGGTAAAAAACTCGCCTCTTGACATAAATGACGAATCCTCAAATTCTTCCGACAACGCCGTCGAAGAGTTCGAATTGCCGGATTTTGACGAAAGCGCATTGGATGATTTTTCCTCCGACTCGCAGAACGACAGCCTTGACGATGGAGAGACTTCGCTCAATCCCGACGAACTCGCGAACATCGTCATGGAAGCAGAGCCTGCTCCCGAAGAAGAGATTACCCAAAACGAAGGCATAACTGACGAAGAGACCGCGGCGTTGAGCGGCGCGTTTTTTTCCGACGATTCGGATTTGCCGGAAGAAGATTCTTTGGACGACGCGAATTTCGAAACAGGCGAAATCGAGCCTGAAAAAATCGAAGTGGCAGAAGAGATTCCTCCCGAGCCAGAGCCTGTCGCAGAAACCAAATCCGAAGAAATGGAAATCTCATTTGAAGACGGTGAAATCGACTTAGGCTCATTCATGGGCGATTCCGATGGCTCGCAGGAAATATCGTTCGAAGACGGCGAAATCGACCTCGATGATTTTATGGGCGGCGACTTTTCTTCGAGCAGTCCTTCCAAAGAACCTGCGGAAATAAATGACGAGCAGACACTCGAAATCAACGTGGATTTTGACAAAGATGCCGAAGCCATCGCCCTAGAAGACACGCCGGAAAATGAAGCCAAAATGAATCCCCCTGCCGCACCGAGCGAAACCACCACGCAGGGCGGCACGGACGACGAGATGTTCAGTTCGTTCGACGCGGCGGTGGCGGCGCAGGGCATTCCCGAATCCGCTCCAGACAGCGGGGCAGCTCCGCAGGTCTCCTCTTCCAGCGACGAAATCGACCTTTCCGAATTCGGATTTGACGATGACGATTCCAAAATCGGAATGACGGAAGGACCTGACGGCTCGAACCCGATAAAGAAAGAAGTAGTAAATTATGTCATGAAAGTTACCGCTGACGGCGACACAGAAACGCCTTCGGTCAAGGATGTCATATACGGGAAAATTTCTGCGGACTCAAATGAAACTGATTCCGAGGAGGATTACATTACGAACACTATGGAAAACACAACTGAAAACGCTGTTTCTCCGGAAATCAGCGAAAAAGGCAAGGAAATCCTTGAAGAAATCATGACGCAACTTTCATCGCTCAGAGATGAAATAAAAAATATCAAAGCCGAATTCGCCGACATACAAAGCCGTTCGACAGAGCCAGCCGCTCCCTCAGCACAAGAAATTCCGCAAACCGCGCCATCCGAGGAGGCCTCCGAAGATGACGATTCGGAAGGTTTTTTCGGGAGCGATGACGGCGACGACACAATCGCGCTTTCCGGGAGCGAAATGACGGACATTCTGAATTCCGTAGAGATAACGCAGGCGGAGGAAAGTTCCGACGCTTTGACCGAAGCAGAACCCGAAGGCGAGCCACAAATCGAAAGCGATTCAATAGAAGAGCCGCAAGTCGAAGAAAACATCGAGCAGGAAATGGAAGAAACCTCGATTTCCGAGGACGAACTCGGAATTCCAGACCCGACGCTGGAAGGACTTTCCGATGACTACATCATGCCCACGCCAAATTCGACCGAAGTTCAAGGAGAACTTTCCCTTCCCAATGAAATCAGCGTTCCCACAAGCGGAGCGTTCAATGACGAGGCGGTGGATGACTATATGAGCGAAGACATTTCAATAGAAAATTCGCTCACGGAAGAAAACCTCAACTATCTTGAAGAAAACGCGCAAGATTCGCAGGAAAACGCCCCGAATGTCAATGAGATCATGCAGGACAATATTTCGCTCAAAGAAGGCGACGAGGCTTCAATCGAAATTGCCGATGACACAAACGCGGCGTTCGAAGAGGCGGATGCCACGGAGTCCGATATTTTGGACGATTCCCTTGCGGCGAAGGACAATTTTGAAAATTCGGTTTCAGGAATCATAAAAGAAAACATCTCGAACCAAGAAGACGAAGAGGCTTCGGTCGGAATCGAAAGCGACATAAACGCCGCGTTTGAAGAAGCGGATGCCACAGAGTCCGACATTTTGGACGATTCCCTCGCCAAAAAAGATGCCTATGAGCAGGAAATCAACAAGAACATCGACGACGAGCAAGGACCTGTGGAATTTGAAGAGCCTGTAATCGAAGATGCGCCCACAGAAGAGCCTTCTATCGCTGAAACATTGGAAGAACCTGCCGAGGAAACCATTGCGATTACGGAAGAACTGCCCACTGCCGAAGAAAGCCAAGTGCAAGAAAGCGGCGATGACATCGAAGCGCCAGCGGAATTCGAAGAGCCTGTAATCGAAGACGCGCCTGCAGAAGAAACCATTGCAGAAACACCATCCGTCGCGGAACCTTTGGAAGAAGAGGCGGAAGAAACTTCGGTGGAAGAGCCAACAATCGCAGCCGCTGATTCTGACGCGAACGAAAACGCTCAACAGTCTTCGATTCCCAAAAACTTGAGGGAAGAAGTGATTTCGGTGCTTTCGTATATGGACCAACTTCTTGAAAATCTTCCAGAAGAAAAAATCACCGAATTCGCAAAGTCCGAACACTTCGCGACATATAAAAAACTTTTCGACGAACTCGGTCTTTCATAATGGGGCTTTTCGAACGGGCGGCCGAAACGCCGCCTGAAAAATCGCCTCCTTCCAGTTTTCAACAATGGGCAGAGTTTTCGCACTTTGCCCATTGTGGCGTTTTCTGCGCACAATCAAAATTCATGCTTTTAAAACACGCCTACGGCATTCCCTGCGAAAGCGTCCTCAAATCGATTTCCACGAACGACTTTTGGAGGGGAAGCGCGGCGGGCGATGAATGGATTTTGCCAGAACGCGGCAACGAGCGGTTCGCGGCATTCCTGCAATTTTTGGAAAACGATGAAAAAGAAAACGCCGCGCGCTTTGCAATTTTGAAATTGAGCGAAAATCCCACGACATTTTTTTTCGCATACACATCGAACGAATTCCCAAAACTTCCGAGCGAGGAAAATTTTCGGCGCGAAGTGCTTGCGATTTTGGAAAGCAAAAAAAGTTTTTTCTTCCGCCAAGGCGACGAAAAAAAAATCTCAGGTCTCGTAGGAAATTCTGGCGCACTTGTGCTTACGGCATCGCTTGAGCCTTTGTTCAAAAAGATTTTTTCAGGCGAAGAAAAGAATTTTTTTTCGGAAAATCCCGAAGCAAAAAAAATTCTTTCGAACACGATTTTTGAAGAATTTTTTTTCGCGACAAAAAAGCACTTTCTATGGCCTGATTTCGTATACGCGAAGGATTTTTCAAAAATAAAAATCGTTTCGATTCTCACGCGAAAAAAACGCGAGGAAACCATGCGCGAAAAAATTTTTGACGCGGGGAAAGAGATTTTTAAAGCGCCGCACGCAACGCAAATCGCAGTGGAAATTGCGGCACAGACATTCGACGCGGAAGAAATAATTTCGTATATTTTGCGAGGCGAAGTTTGACGACTGAATTTTTAAATGCAAAAAACGGAAGCCGCTGTGCGAAATCGAACGGAATCTTCCTGCATTCGCAATACAATCCTCAAATCGAAGCGGAGCGATTCGCCGAGAACGCGAGCGCGAATTTTATACCCGAAAAAATAGTCGTCATCGAAGGTGCGCTCGGTTATGCATGTATTGCTTTGAAGAAAAAATTTCCCGGCGCGAAAATCGGAACGATTCGAATTTCCAAAGATTTTTTTCCGTGGAACGGCGAATTCGATTTTGTAATTGACGCTACGGATTTCGCGCGGGAGGGGGAAAACGCCCATTCGCTTTCCGAAAAAATTTTCGGCGCGCTCGGAGAAGAGGGCGTTTTCAAGACGCTCTTTTTGGAATGGCCGCCAAGCGCGCGCGCCTTTCCCGAAGCAACAAAATTCGCATGGCATGAAATAAAATCCGCGACAGAAAAAGCCCGCGCGATTCTTGCGACGCGCGAACATTTCGAAAAAAAATGGCTCAAAAACAAAATCAATTTTTTTCTCAGAATAAACGGCATCGCGCGTCTTGAAAAAATCACAGCACCGATTTTTGTTTGCGCTTCAGGACCAAGCCTCAAATCCGCAATCCCTCTCATAAAAAAGACGCGCGAAAAAATTTTTTTAGCAGCCCTTTCTTCGTCGATTTCAGTCTTGCTCCACGAAGGAATTTTTCCCGACATTTGTTTTTCCACGGACGGAGGATTTTGGGCGAGAGCGCACTTACACCCACTCGGGCGCGTCCAAAAAATTCCACTTGCGCTCACGACCGAAGCAGAATGCGCCGCCGCCATTTTCCGCAGAAGCGCGATTCTTCCTTTGTGTTACGATGACGATGCGCTTTCGCAAAAACTTTTCGCCGCGCTAGACATTCCTTATATGCAGGCAAGGCGAAACGGAACTGTGAGCGGCACGGCGTTGGAATTTTTTCTTGCGAACGCCGAAACAGAAATCTTTTTTGCAGGACTGGATTTGGCTTCCGGAAATACGTTCGCGCACGCCCAGCCAAACGCGCTCGAAACGGACGCGGCGCAAAAAGATTTTCGGCTACGGACAAAGGCTTCGCGCGTGGCGAGGGCATCGCTCCCCTCCCCCAGCCTTGAAATCTACGCCGCATGGTTTGCGAATTTTTCATGGAAGGGCAGACAAAAAGTTTTCCGCATTTGCGGCGAAGATTCTCCCAAAAATTCACTCGGAAGAATCAGCGACATCACGGCGATGGACGCGGAAAAGATTCTTGAAAATCATGTCGAAAAAAATTCATGCGATGCGATTCGACAAGAAAAACTTCCAGAAAATCCAAACCGAATCGACGCGATAAAAAAGACGCTCAATGAATTTTCCAAGGACGAAAAATGGCAGAGAGAACTTTTTCCGAGCAAATGCATTTTGCACGACCGCGCTTCAAACGAAAAAGAGCGGCAAAGCCATTCAAATGCGATTTTTGAAAAAAGCGAGAGGCTTTTGAAAGAGATTTTTGAAAAATTGGAATAGATGCTAAAATCGCAAGCGAATGTCGTTGCAGATTTTGAATTCGATGTTTAAAAACAGCGTCGAAAAATGCCGCCGCAGTTTTTAACACGGGAGTTTTTTGTTTCACAAAAACTCGTTGGCAGGACAGGAAAAGATTTGTTTTACAAAGAAATTATCGCAGCAAAAAATTCTCAAAGAATTCCCGTATTCGCTTCGGGAAAGGCGGCGCACTCAAAATACGCCCCAGAGCGCGAGGCAAGGAATTTCGGCGCGGAAAGCGATGGCGCGAAATTTACCATGATTTTGGGAATCGCAGGCGGCTACCACATAAAATCTTTTTTGGAACGAAATCAAAAATGCAAAATTCTTTGCATAGAAAAATCGCGCGAAGACTACGATTTTTTAAAAAGCGAAATACCTTGTGTAAAAGAAATTTCCATGCGCGAAAATTTCTCCGTCGCTTTTCCTGAAAATTTGCAGGAAGAAATTTTCAAAAACTATTTTCCGGCAGTCCACGGCGACCTGAGCATTTTGACGATGCGCGCTTGGGCGGACGAGGATAAAATTCTTTACGAAAAAATTTCGCAGGAAATCGAAGGCTCGTTAAAAAAAATCGCTGCGGATTTTTCAGTGCAGTCGCATTTCGGCGCGTTGTGGCAAAAAAATATTTTTTGCAATTTGAAGACGCTTCAAAAAATGCAAGCCAACCTTCGATATGCGAGCGAGACAAACTCCGCAAAAATCGACACAAAAAAAATCGCCGCGATAATCGCCGCAGGCCCAAGTCTCGATGGAAGCGCGAAAAAAATAAAAGACGCGCGGGAAAAATATTTTGTCATCGCCACCGACACGAGTTTCAAGGCTTTGATGAGAACCGGAATTGTTCCGGACGCGGCAGTTTCGATTGACGCGCAATCTTTGAGCGCGAACCATTTCATCGGCAAAAAATCACGCGACACGATTTTCGTATTGAGTTTGGATTCCGATGCGAGCATCGCAAACGCGCTGTATGAAAATTCGTCAAAAATAATTTTTTGCGCGTCGCACCACCCGCTCGCCTCTTTCGCCGCCCGATTCTGCGAAACGCCATTCCCCCTCCTTGAAAGCGGAAGCGGAACAGTCACAATCGCCGCGGCGGACTTCGCCAAAAAATGCGGCTTTGAAAAAATTCAGGTATTCGGCGCGGACTTCGCCTACTCTCGGGGAAAGCCTTACGCGCTCGGAACTTATTTGGATGAACTTTACCGCGCCACGGAAGACAAAATCGAAAGCGCGGAAAAAAAATTCTCAAGCCTGATGTTCCGCACTCCCCTTGAAAAAATTTCGCTTGATAAAAATTCCGCCGCAAAAAACCAAGTGCTCGATTCGTATAAAAACAGTTTCACGCAATGGCTTTCAGTCAACGCGGAATTTTTTGAATACAAAAATTTTCTCTGGAGCGCGAATCTCAAAAAAGCCTCGACATTGCAAGCAGATTTTTTTTCGCCACGCTTCAATATGAACTCATTCAAAGACGCGCTTTCCAAAGGAATCGAATCCGAAATCGCAAAAATGAATTCCTGCGAATGCGAAATCGACACGAACTCGCCTTTTTCAAAAATCGCCCTTCCCTACCTCGCGTTCCTTCGCAACAAAAAAACCGAAACATTTTGCGCTAGGCGCGATTTTCTGCTTGCACTGAATAAAATTTTATGGTATAATAAGAATTTATGAGAAAGAGCGGTATTTCCATTGCGGCGATTTTGATTGCCTGTGTTTTTGTTCTGACCATCGCGGCTTTTGCAGCAAGCGTTTATAACGATTATAAATCTGGCGCAGAAAGTGCCGCCACAAGATTTGAAAAACTTTCTTCCAAGACGGCAGAAACGAGCGGCATCTATCCTTCCGGCTCGAAAGAATTCATCGACGCATTCAATTCCGCAGTGGGCGCGCCCAATTTCTACGAACTGCTCAGACTTGAAGTTGACGGAACAGAAGTTTACCTCTATCCTTCCGTTCCCACAAAATCAAATTCGTTTTTTGTAAAAACTTTCAGCACGCGAATCGCAGGCGGCGACGGCTCACGAATCGAACTTTTCGCGAACATCTACGCGCTTTCGCCGACGATGATTTTCGACCGCGCGAAAATCGCGTTCATCGTAATTTTGGCAGGAACTCTTACAACTTGCATTTTGCTGATGTACCTTTATCTTTCGGACTCCGAAATGAAGACAAAGAAAAGCGACGAGGCACAAAAGTCGCTTTTTGATGACGATGATTTTGGCGAAGAGAATTCGCTTGAAGACGACATCGACTTGCCGGAAGAAGACTTGCTTGAAGAAGAAATCGATTCGCAGGAAGAGGACGAGCCAAAATTTTCGGACGAAAGCAATTCGCAAGTTTCCGAGGAAAAGACCGAAGAAGAAAAAACCGCAGTCGAAGTTGGCGCAAAAGATTCTGTTGAAAACTCAAATGCCGCGCTTCCTGAAAATCCTGTTTTGCCTGAGCCAGATTTCGAAAATGAAAAAACCGTTGCGCAGGAAGAGCCAGCAGAAAATGAGGCGCAAGAAGATGAAGAGCAGGATTCCACATCGCCCGGCCAAACGCTCGGTCCAAAACAAATTTCCCAAACCAACGGAAGCGATGAGCAAGGTTTGTTTTCGCCCGCAAGCGGATTCGGATGGGAATCATATCTTTCGCAACGCCTTGAAAGCGAACTCGTCCGCGCCGCTTCCAGCGAGCAAGATTTGGCGCTTGTCCTTGTTCGAATTCCGGGAATCACTTCAAAGCACGAATGCCATCCAAAAATCTGCGAAGCGTTATTGGATACTTTTCAATACAAGGATTTTATTTTTGAATACAAGACGGACGGCTTTGCGGCAATCATTCAAGACAAGGACGTTGATGACGCGATGCAAAGCGCAGAAAAATTGTATGCGGCACTCGCAAACATTCTAAAAGAAGCAAAGCAAAATGCGAAGCCCGTCATCGGAATTTCAAGCCGTTCGCTGCGACTGATTTCCGTGGACCGACTCAAGACGGAAGCCGAGCAAGCTTTGTTCCACGCAAGCGAGGACGCAGATTCTCCAATTGTTGCGTTCAGAGTGAATCCCGAAAAATACAGGAAATATATAAGCGGCCATTAAAAACTGCGTTTTCAAAGTTTGCCGAAATCGAAATTTCGTTAAACTTTGAAAATCAAAAGTCGTTGAAAAGCCGCGACAATGGCATACCCGTATGGGGTATGCCATTTCAATCAATTTACCCCATCAAACTCGTTCCGTATTTTTTGGCAGTGAAGAAAATATGCTGGAAACTTCGCATTGCGGCTTCGTTGTGCAAAACTTGTCGCGTTTTTTACATCGATTTTAGTTCATCGGGAATATCCGCGCCGTCATCGGAAGAATTTTGTTCCTTCCATGAATCGATTTTTTCTTGGATTGATTTTATTTTTTTTTCGTCGGGGAATTTCTCTTTTATTTGCGCAAGACACGATTCAGCCTTGTCATATTTTTCCTGCGTGAGCAAAAGCACCGTGTAATTTACAAGAACCTCGCTCACATTTGGATTCGCTTCGAGCAGATTTTCATACAACGATTCGGCCTTTTCGAACTCGCCGTTCATCGCGTAGATGTATGCGAGTCCTTGCTTCACTTCGGAATTCTCGCCGTCTGCCGCTTCGATTTCCAAATAGATTTTCTTCGCCTCGTCCCAATTTTTCGCGAGCGCGAAAGAGCGCGCGGCGTTGAAATAAGCGGCGTTGTGCAAATTTTCCGATGACGAGGCCTTTGTGTAGAATTCTGCGGCCTTCGAATAATTCTTCATCTTGAAATACTCGTCCGCGATGGCGTAATATTCACCGTAAATGTTTTCGATAATCGTCTTTTTTTCACCCGGAACATAAATCCGCGTGCTTTTGCAACCGCACAAGCACACAAAAAAAATTCCTGCAAGAATTTTCGAAAAGCGAAAAAAATCCATTTTCGGCGACTCGTGTTTTTTCATCGCGCACTTCCTTCCAAAACCACGGATTCGATTTTGGAAAGTTGCGAACTGTACAAGCCGTTAATCGTGCTTCCGTAATTCGCAATCAGGCGGATGATGTTGCGCGGATTTTCCTTTTTGTCCATTCCGTTCAAGCGGTCGCCCGCATCGCCCAAGCCCGGCATGATGTACGCCGAAGAATTGAGCGCGGGATCCATCCAAAGCGTGTAGCACGTGCAGTTTTCGAGCGCGCGCGAAACTCGTAGGCTGCCTTTGAGCGCGGAAATTATGTTGAAGAATTTTATCGAACGCGGGCGCACGCCTTGCGCCAAAAGATATTTTACGACGGTTACGATGGAGCCGCCGGTGGCGTTCATCGGGTCGGCGAAAATCAAATCCTTTCCGTCCAGTTCCTCAAAATTGAAATAGGATTTTTTCAAGTCGAGGATGTATTGCATATCCACTTCGCCCTTGGTGTCGTCACGGTTGATTTTAAAAAGCGCGAACGGCGTGACGTAGCCGTGCGAAGAATATTCTTCGATTTCCTTTGACATTATTATGCTCGGCAAAAGTGCGCCGCGAAGCATCACGCACATCACGGAATTTTCGATTTCAGAATCAATGTTCGGGATTTTGTGGACAGAAAAATTTTGCACGGGAGAATTTACCGGCGTGGGCACAACGATGTAATTTTTATTTTTGGAATGCGATTCGGTATAGGCAAGGCGGAAAAGCATTTCGTAGGCACGCTGCGTGTAGTAGATGAATTCATGCGTGTCTGTTTCGACATTGCGCAGTTTTGAAATCACGCGACTTGCCTCGGCGTGGCTTCCCTCTTCGCTAGTCTCAAAAGAAAAAACTTTTATCGAAGGATGCGCGGCAAGGATTTCCTGCATCGCGTGTCCCATTTTTTCGAAATGCTCGATGATGGCGGGCGTGTCGAGCGGCGAGAATTTCTTCATCGCCTCTTCATACATTCCAGAAAGCCGCGCCAAATCTTCCAAATCACGAGATGTGAGATAGCCGTCAAGGTCTTCGGCTTTCAGTATGATTTTTCCGTCCGCCATCCTTTCTCCCAAACTAATTTACAAAGAGAGCATTTTCTGGAGTTGCGCTATCGAAACTTGGATGCCGCTCAATTTGAGGTGGCTGTTGTCCGTAATCGAAACCTTTGAATCGGCAAGAAGGAGAGCCACGTTCAAGAACGCCGCGGCCTTCGCAACAAGCCCATCTTTTTGGAATTCCATGTCGATGTCAATCGAATATTTTCCAGTCGGCAAAAGTTTCAACTCCGCTTCCAAGAAATTCAGTTGGAAAATCGAAGTGGAAAGCGAAACTCCCAAAAGGTTCGTAACAAACGCAATCGGCGTGTCCATGTAAATCCGCACATTGTTTGTATTTGTGTCTCCGACAAAATTGTAGACTTCGCTCGACTTCCATTCCGTGGCGTTCTTGTTCGAAGTGTTGCCGGTCAAAACCGAAGCGATTCCCTGCGAAGACGCTTCCTTGTCGTAAAGCGTGAGTTGCGGCGTCAAGTTTTTGGAAAGGCAAATCAAGTTGCTTCCGGGAACGCAAAGTTGTATTTTGGAATTGGCTTCGGTGTAGACCGTGTACATTCCGGCAGTGTTCACATTCTTGATTTCCTTCTTCCAATTTTCCATCGAAGAAAGAGCCAATTTAGTCGCGCTGGAAATGTTTCCGTCGCAAGCGACTTGCAGCCGCCCCTTGTCTGACGAAGAGCCGACACCGAGATAAATCATGTCGATGCTGTCGGTGATGTTCTTCACATACTTTTCAGAAATGTCGCTTCCGATGACGGCTTTCAAAAGATTGTTCGTGAGTTCGGAATGAACGTTCACGGGAATGCGTATGTAGGCATTCGAATCTCGCTCTAGCGTGTCGAAGGCGTTCACCTTTACGCTTGTGCCGCCCAAAACCGAGGCGCAGGATGAGAACGCCGCCACAGCAAAGACAGCCATGGCAATCACTGCGCAATTTCTGGCGAGCGAACGCAACCCCGCGCAGAACGGCGCGGACAACAAACTGGATTTTTTTTCAGGCTTTTTCAATTTTCACACTCCATATTTTTTCATCGGCTTCGATAGTCGAGCCGCCCTTGGCATTTTCAGTGAATTCGATTTTCGCGCAAAGCGTTTCGCCAGCGATGAAATCCGAAAACATTTCATACGCGCGTTTAAGTTCCTCATCGCCGAAAACCTGCAATGCGATTCTGTCCGTAACGGAAAATCCAGCCTCTTTGCGGAGATTTTGAATTCCGCGAACAAGGTCGCGCGCAAGCCCTTCTTTTTTGAGGTCGTCCGTAACATTCGTGTCAAGGCCCACGGTCAAAGTTCCGTCGTTTATCACTTTCAGACCCGCCTTTTCAATTCGCTCGATGACGATTTTTTCTTCCGTGAGTTCCACAGGCGTTCCATCGATGTCAAGCGCGAGATGCGAGCCTTCAAGCACGGTCTGAATTTCTTCCTGCGAAAGGGCGGCGATTTTTTGCGCCGCATTCTTCATCAAAGGCCCGAGTTCCTTTCCGAGCGTGCGGAAATTCGCCTTTGCCCTGTACTCCACAAGTTCTTCCTCGCGGGCATGGAAAACCACTCGCTTCACGTTGAGTTCCTCGCGCACGGAATCTTCCATTTCGGCAAGCACGCGCTTTTCGTCATCGTTGCGAGTGACGAGAGCGACAGAAGAAAGCGGCTGGCGATTTTTTATGTTGAACTGATTCCTCAAACTGCGCCCCATGGAAACCGCCTTTTGCACGGTCGCCATCTTGAATTCGAGTTCCTCATCGTGCCACGCCTCATTGCAGCGCGGATAATCGGAAAGATGGACGCTCGGCGCATCGTCTGCGGTCTTGAGGTTCTGCCAAATGTTTTCCGTGACGAACGGAATGAACGGAGCGGAAACCTGCGCGAAAGTTTTCAGCGCGATGTAAAGCGACTCATAAGCCTCGCGTTTGTCCGCGTCATTTTCGCTTTTCCAAAAGCGGCGGCGGCTTCGGCGGATGTACCAATTGTTGAGTTGCTCGATAAAATCCACAATCGGGTCAATCGCGCCAGAAAGGTCGTAGTCGTCCAAAGCCGCGCTCACGTTCTTTACGAGCGACTGCGTTACGGACAAAATCCATCGGTCGAGCGGATTCTGCGGAAGCGAGCGTTCGAACTCGCGTCCCGTCGCGACAATGCCGTCGATGTTGGCGTAAGTCACGAAAAATGAATAGGAATTCCAAAGCGGAATCAAAATCGATTTCAGAACTTCGCGAACGCCGTCATCGGAATAGCGCAAGTCGTCCGCCTTGACCACAGTCGAATGCATCAAAAAAAGCCGAATCGCGTCCGCGCCGAATTTGGCAATCGCCTCCTCGGGGTCGGTATAATTGCGAAGCGACTTCGACATTTTCCGTCCGTCGCTTGCGAGCACAAGTCCGCTCACGATGCAATTCAAAAAAGCGGGCTTTTCAAAAAGATGCGTCGCCAAAACCGTGAGCGTGTAGAACCATCCGCGCGTCTGGTCAAGCCCTTCGCTTATGAAGTCCGCGGGAAAATGATTTTCGAAGTATTCCTTGTTTTCAAACGGATAGTGATTCTGCGCGTAAGGCATCGAGCCGGACTCGAACCAGCAGTCGAATACTTCGGGAATGCGCCGCATCGTGCCGGAACATTTTTTGCAGGCGAACGTGATTTCGTCCACGAACTGCTTGTGCAAGTCTTCCGGATAGACACCGCTCAATTCCTTCAATTCGTTTCGGCTTCCAACGCACACCGCGTCTCCGCACTTTTCGCATTTCCAAATCGGAATCGGATTTCCCCAATAGCGGTTGCGGCTGACTGCCCAATCGCGCGCGCCGGAAAGCCATTTTCCGAAGCGGCCTTCTTTTATGTGGGAGGGCTGCCATTTGATTTGCGAATTCGATTTGAGGAGCGCGTCGTTGTGCCCCGCGACTTTTACGAACCAAGAGCCAATTCCGCGATAAATCAGAGGCGAAGAACATCGCCAACAATGCGGATACTGGTGCATAATCGTGTCGCGCTTTATGAGTTTTCCTTCGCGCTTGAGCCTATCCATAATGTCCTTGTCGCAGTCCTTTACGAAGCGGCCCGCAAAATCCGGCACCTCTTCGGTGAATTTGCATTCCGCGTCAATCGGCTCGACAAAAGGAATCATGCCGTCTTCGAATTTTCCCTCGTTGGCCTTTTTGAAAACATTGCTGTCGTCTTCGCCGAACGCTGGCGCGGTGTGCACAATGCCGGTTCCGTCTTCGGTGGAAACGTAGTCAGCGTTGAAGATTCGGAACGCGCCGTCAGAGCCGTCCTTGCATTTTTCAAGCGATGCAAAATAAGGGAAAATCGGCTCGTACTTCGCGCCGCAAAACTCGCTTCCTTTTTTTGCATAGATGATTACATATTCAGACTCATCTTTGTAATACGCCGAAAGCCGCGAAGAGGCAAGCACATAAAAATCGCCGGAGCGCACGTCGCGCACTTTGACATATTCGATTTCAGGCCCCATCGTAAGACCCAAATTCGAAGGGAGCGTCCAAGGCGTTGTTGTCCACGCAAGGAAATAGACGCGGCCCGCATCCATGTCCTCGTCGGTGAATTTTTCGGGGGAAGATTTCGCCTTAAAGCGAATGGTAATCGCCGGGTCCTGTCTTTCCTTGTAGCCCTGCGAAAGTTCGTGCGTGGAAAGAACGGTCGAACAGCGCGGGCAATAAGGAAGGATGTATTTTCCTTCGTAGACCAAGCCTTTGTCCCAAAGCGACTTTGCCACCCACCAAATCGATTCCATATAATCGGGCGACATCGTTTTGTAGTCGTCGTCGAAATCAACCCAGCGTCCCATGCGCGTAATCGTCTTTCGCCATTCGGCAGTGTACTTCAAGACGGAATCCTTGCACTTTTCGTTGAACGCCGCAACTCCGTATGCTTCGATTTCGTGCTTGGAATTTATTCCGAGTTCCTTTTCGATGAGGTTCTCTACGGGAAGCCCGTGGCAGTCCCAGCCGAACCTTCGCGGAACGTGCTTGCCACGCATCGTCTGATAGCGCGGAATTATGTCCTTGATTGTCGAGGGAATGAAATGCCCGAAATGAGGAAGTCCCGTGGCAAAAGGCGGACCGTCATAAAAAACGAATTCCTCGCGGCCTTCGCGCTGCGAAACTGATTTCCTAAACGTGTCGTTTTCTTTCCAATATTTTAAGACTTCTTCTTCCTGCTTCGGAAACTCCGCTTTGGGATCAACGGGCGTATACAAATCTTTTCTCCTGAAAATTTAGATACTTTGCTGAAGAATTATACCACAAAAAGAAAATTTGTTCTACTGGTGAAAACGGAAAATTTATATAGTAAAGAATCAACGCGAAACGCACATCCAAAAAATATTTGCGGAAATACGTGAATTTATTTCCGCAAATCGGCGTGAATTTTTGCGGTAATTCGAAAATTTATTTGCGGAAATACGTTTGCGTTTTTCCGCAAATATTTTCAGGAATTCGCAAAAATTTGAAAAAAAACTGCCGATTTGCACGCGGGATTTAAACGCAAGCCAATGTTTTGCCATCGTTTTGCTTGCTCGCAAGGCTCGCATTTTATAGCAAGCCTTTGGCTTGCCGCCGAGTTTCGCTGCGCTACTGAAATCGCGGAAACTCGCGGCGGCGGCGATTTTAACTTCGATTTTTCAAAACCCGATATTTATTGCGACAGCTTTCCGAAATCTTTGTTTCGCTTGCGAAGTGATTGTATTATGAGGTTGCCCTCTTCGAGCCTGTAAATTTCTTCCATGTGAAAATCAAGGTTGCTAGGCGGAAAAGGAGGATCTGGGTTTGGGGCTTTTTTCGACATCGCATCACGCACAAGACGCGCCACAGTTTGAACGCTGTTTTCGTTTTGGACGCGCCTCAAATACGGCTCGCCGAGTCCGCATATTGTGGCTGAAGAATCAAGTTCGTAGACTTCCGGGAGCGCGCTTGTTTTTTGCACGTTGCGAATCGTTACGCTGCGTCCGTTCGTGCAAGAAAAATTCTTCCCCCCGCTTTGAATGTGCTTCACCACGGAAAAAGTTTTTCCGCCATCCGAAAAGAACGCCCGCTCCTGCGAATATTCCATATCGGTTTTCCAATATCGAATCGTGTAAACCGAATCGCGCGTGATGTAGGTTGAATAAATGTTTTCGCCGCTCGCAGGAAGCGAGACCTTCACTCCGTCAGTGGGAACGAGCGAACACCAAAATCCCAAAAGTTCGTCAGGCGGATTTTCGCCAGTTTCATCGTCCGTAACTTCACGGCTTTCGTCATTCTCAGTGTTCAATTTTATCGCGAAATTCAAATACAAATTTCCGCCGATTATCGCAAGCGGAATTATAGCAGGCTCGCGCACTCCGGGATAGCGTATGAAAATTTCCCAAACAGAACCTTCGCCCTGATCCGCGCCGACTACATCAGCCATGCGCAAAAGCGGGCGGAACTCCACTCGAATCCGTTCGGCTTCGGGGCAAGTCGAATCGTTCACAAAACGCGCTTCGGATGAAAAAGATTCCGGCTCCGCCGTGCGGTCCAAATACCAGCCGTAAAAAGTTTTCAGCAAAATCGAAACGTATTTCGCCTGATTGCGCACCGCGTTTTTTTCATCATCGCTCGCTTCGGGACTTGAAAGAAATTCCTGCACACGGCTTTCCAAAAAATCCTCGCTTTCCGCGAACATCACAAAACGGTCGTCCCGCTCCCAAAGCCCCGCAAAGGCGTCCGGCACGCCGAGCAAAAAATTGCCCGATGAAACTTGTGCCGCGGCGAAAAATGCGTTAGCAAGAAAAAACGAAATCAAGATTTTGAAAAATGGTTTCACTTTTTAATTATCGGAAAAATAAAATTGAGTGATGAGAAAAAAATCGGCGACGAATGGTTTTTCATTTTTGCTATTAACTAACATTGCGAAACCTGCTATAATTTTCCAATGCCACTGAATCTTGAAACCTTGAAAGCCGAACTCAATCCCGAGCAATTCCGAGCCGTCACCACCACGGAAGGCGCGCTCCTTATTATCGCGGGCGCGGGCAGCGGAAAAACTCGCGTAATCACATACCGCATCGCGCACATGCTTGAAAAAGGAATTCCGCAAAGCCAAATTCTCGCCCTCACATTCACGAACAAGGCGGCGCGGGAAATGGAAGGGCGCATAAAGGAAATCACCGGGCAAAAACTCAAAAACATCACCGTCTCCACTTTCCACGCTTTCGGCGTAAAGATTCTCAGGCAGGAAATCGCACGGCTGGGCTGGCGCGAGAATTTTACGATTTATGACGAAAGCGACAAAATCGCGTTGATAAAAGAAAGCGGGCGCGAACTCAAAATGTCCGCCGACGCGCTGGACTGCTATAAAATCGCGATTCTTTTTTCCGACATCAAGACGGGGCGAAAAGAATGGAAGGCGGAAACCGACATTTACCGCGAACTTTATAAATCGTATCAGGAAGGCTTGAAGCTTTACAACGCCGTGGACTTCGACGACCTCATCGTACTTCCGATAAGGATTTTCCGCGAATTCCCGGACGCGCTCGAAAAATACCGCTCGCGCTACAAATACATCATGGTGGACGAATTCCAAGACACGAGCCACCAGCAGTATGAAATGATGCGGATTTTGGCGAAAGGAATTCCAGGCGAGCAAAACGAAAATCCCCGCGCGAACATCGCAGTTGTCGGAGACGACGACCAGTCCATCTACAGTTGGCGCGGCGCGGATTACCAAAACATCGTAAACTTTGAAAAGGATTTTCCGGACGTGCAGGAAATCCGCCTTGAGCACAATTACCGTTCCACCGAAACGATTTTGGAAGCGGCGAACGGAGTGATAAGCCACAACACGAACCGCAAGGAAAAAAAACTTTGGTCTTCAAAAGTTTCGGGAAAGCCGATTGAAATCTTCATGCCCGAAAACGAAACCGAAGAAGCGGAATTCATCGCGGAATCGATTCAGGGACTTTGCGCCGAAGAAGGCCTCAAGTACGGCGATTTCGGAGTGCTCATGCGCGCCAACACGCAAAGCCGCCAAATCGAAGAAGCCTTTCTCGCTGCGAACATTCCGTACACGATGAGCGGCGGAACGAGTTTTTTTGAGCGCAGGGAAATCAAGGACATTTTGAGTTATCTTCGCGTAATCGCAAACCACGATGACGACGTGAACCTGCGCAGAATCCTGAACGTGCCGCGGCGCGGAATCGGACGCGCGACCCTTTCCATTTTGAACGATGCGGCGGCGGAAGAAAAAAAATCGCTGTGGCAGACGATAAAATCGTTCGAAGAATTCGCGCTTGGAGAAAGCGCGCTTCCCCAAAAATCCATTTCGGATTTGGAGGACTTTACGAAAATCATCGAAAACAATTCTTCGATGCTCGGCGGAAAAGACCTTGCAAAAAAAGTGCGCGCGCTGGTGGACGAAATAAATTATTGGGATCATTTGATTTTGGAAAACCCGAAAAGCGAAAAGGCAGCGCGATTCAAATACATGAACATCGAAAGTCTCATCCGCTCAATCGAGGTTTGGGAAAAAGACCCCGACAACGAAGGCGAGGCAAGCCTCTATGATTATTTGAACCGGATCACGCTCATAAATCGCGATGACGGCGACGACGATGAAAAAAAAGGCAGCGTCAATTTGATGACGATTCACGCTTCGAAAGGACTTGAATTTCCCGTGGTGTTCATCGCAGGCGCGGAAGACGGAATCATTCCGCACGCCCGCTCGTTGGAAGAAGACGAAAACAATTTGGAAGAAGAGCGCAGGCTTTTTTATGTGGCGATAACTCGCGCTCGGGAAAAACTTTTCATTTCATCATGCAAAAAGCGGCGCAAAATGCAAAGCGTTGCAGAATGCGAGCCTTCGCGATTTTTGGACGAAATCCCCGCGAACTTGGTGACATACCACGAGCCTTCCAAAGCCGTGGACGCAAAGAAAGCCGCAGACATTTTGGCGAATATGCGGAAAATGCTCGCAAACAATGGCTCGTAAGTTTTTTCGCAAGCAATTCGATTTTGCACAAACATCACCGAAAAATATTCTATCGCGTCCAATCATTCACACAAAGTCGCTTCGACAAAATGATGTGCAAAAATTATAGCCCATCACCACGCGCATAAAGCCGCACTTGTTCCGCTATATTGTCCACGCCGTCATAAGCCACGCGCGTCTTCGGGAGGCTTTTCATAAAAACGCTGCCATAGGGCTTTTCGATAATTCGGCGGTCGAGCACCACCACCGCTCCCCTGTCATCGCTGCGACGGACAAGGCGGCCGAATCCCTGCCGAAATTTTATCACGGCTTCCGGAACAGAAAGTTCCATAAACGAAGAGCCTCCGCGCTCATCGATTTCCTGCGCACGCGCCGCGAACACTGGCTCGGACGGAACCGGGAAAGGAAGTTTTACGATAATCACCTGTCGAAGCGAATCCCCCGGAACGTCTATTCCCTGCCAAAACGAATCCGTCGCAAAAAGCACGCTCGTCTTGTCGTTTTTGAATTTGTCCAAAAGGCGGAAGCGGTCGTCGTCGCCCTGCCGCATGACGTTTATTCCAAGTTCGGAAAGGCCGTCCTTCACTCGGGAGTATGCGTTTTTCAGCGAATCGTATGAAGTGAATAGGACGAGCGAACTTCCGCCGCTCGCGCGAATCAATTTCAAAATCGCGCGTTCCATGCAACTTTGAAATTCAATGCTGTTCGGAAACGGAACGTCGCGCGCCACCGCAAGGAGCACATTCTTTTCGTATTGAAAAGGCGATTCAAAACTTTCAGAAGCGATTCGCTCTTGCCCCACCAAAGAAAGCCCTGTGTGCCGCATCCAAAAACCAAATTTCGCGCCAATTTTCAGCGTGGCGGAAGTGCACACGACGCTTTCCATCGGCTCAAAGACTCCGTTGTTCATAAGCGGCGCGATATAAAGCGGGGTTCTCGAAAAAACGACATAAGTCGAGCCGCCTTCGGAAGCAAAGCCTTCTGGAAGCCGCTGCTTTTGAATCCAAAAAACCATTTCGCGCTTTTCATCCCAAAACGAAAAATCCTTGCAAAGAATGGCCGCCTCCTCAAGCCTCCGCAGAATCGACTTCGTTTCCCAATACGCGTTCTCAACCTTGTCCTCTTCGGAAAGCCCCTCCATGATGTTCCGCACGGCAGCCACAAGCCGCTCCAAATCCCCTGCCAAAGTTCCCAAAAGCGAAATCACGGGCGAAAATGAAGCCCGCGTTTTTTCGTACAGGCGGAGCGTGGATTCGCTTTGCATCATGTCCAAAGCCGCAGTCTCAAGATTCACGATGTCGGACTTTATTCGCTCAACAGATTCCGCAACTTCATCCGAAGTGTCTTCCTGCGTGGAAAGCGCGATGAGCGTAAAAACATATCCTGCGTAACTTCCCCGTCGCTTGCGGAACAAAAGATTCATCTGCTTGATGATTCGCATCCTAGTGATTTGCTCGCTGAAAAAACTCGTGGCGGCGTTTTCGATTCCGTGCGCTTCGTCAAACACGATTCGCTTGTATGGGGGGAGCACCGCGCTGTCATCGTATCCAACTCCGTTCATGCGCGACTCGATGTCCGCAAAAAGCAAGTGATGGTTCACCACGAGAATCTGCGCGTCGCTCGCCTCGCGCCTCACAGCCATCACAAAGCATTTGTCGCGGAATGGACAATGAAGCCCCATGCAAGCGTCGCTTTCAGACGAAACCCGTCCCCATACATTTTCGGGCGGAAAGAACGAAAGGTCGCTGCGGCTTCCGCTCGGAGAAACTTCTGCCCATTCGCGGATTTTTTCCAAAGCCTCGCTTTCATTGTCAAAAAGGTCTCGCTCCTTTCCCAATTCCTCAAGCCTTCTGAGGCACACATAATTGTTGCGGCCCTTTACCAAAACCGCCTTCACATTCTTTCCAAGGATTTTTTGCGCCGCGGGAATGTCCTTTTCGCTCAACTGCTGCTGGAGGTTTATCGTGCCCGTGGAAATCACCACGCGCTCCTTGTTTTGGAGCGCCCACAATATTGCGGGAATCAAATACGCGTAACTCTTACCAACTCCTGTTCCCGCCTCGAACGCGCCGACTTGCCCTTTGTTGAACGCTTGCGCGATGGACTTTAGAAGCCGCACTTGAACTGGTCTTTCCTCGAAGTTTTCTGAGAGTTTCGAAAGTGCGCCGCCTTCGCTTATATAGGACGCGGCATCTTCTGCGTCAATCATTTCGAGTTTTTTCGCGGGAACTGCCTCCATCACCACGTACACTTCTGTGACGGAGTTGTTCACAATATAAAATCCCTGGGAATTCTCGTTGGCGCGAGAGGCGGCGGCAAGGTCTGCCTCGGAGGGCGTGAGGTTTCCTCCGGGATGATTGTGGATGAGCACACAAGGCTCGCGGCTTTCCGCAAAGTTTATCGGCACGCTGTGCTCGTTTCCGCGCGAAAGCGCCTTTACGGAAGTGACGATTCCGTTTTCGTTTGTCTTCCCCACAAAAAAAACTTCGTTGCCGCCAGCGCGTTCTATTTCCCGCCTCATCGCAATTATCGCGGGCATGGAGATTCTTGATGTTGTGTCCATTGATTCGCTTCCTACATTTTAGGCAATGAAAAAAGTTGCCAACGACTTTTGCAAGGCAAAACTCGCGGCGCACTTTTCCAACACCGCGCGTTCCTGCATCCCGCCCGCTTAAAACGCAATTCGCTCAAATTCTTTTCGCGCTTTTCAATTTTTTCACGCAATGATAAAACGCGGGAATCAAAAAGCAGTCA
Source organism: Treponema sp. (assembly GCA_022510845.1). Lineage (GTDB taxonomy): Bacteria > Spirochaetota > Spirochaetia > Treponematales > Treponemataceae > Treponema_D. Next base: position 17,105 of record JAFLSR010000011.1, on the reverse strand, counting down.
GCCAAAACCCATGCGGCGGGGCTTCCGAAAACCGCGCCATATATTCCAAAAAGCGGAACGGCGAAGATTCCCATCGCCGCGCGCGCAAGCATTTCCGCAAGTCCCGAAAACATCGAGAACGCGGAAAATCCCATTCCCTGAATCATAAAGCGATAGATGTTCACCGCGGCGAGCGTGATGTAGAATCCGAAATTCGCAAGAAGAAAAATATATGCTTCGTCCAGAATTTTTTCGGTAGGGTTCTTCAAAAAGATGTAGATAAAATTCTTTCCAAAGAAAAAAACCGCCGCAAACGCCACAATACTGTACACCGCCGAAATCAGCATACAGTCGCGAACGCCATGCACAAGCCTGTCGTACTTCGCAGCCCCAGTGTTCTGCCCGCCATAAGTCGCCATCGTAAGCCCGAACGAATCGAACACACTCGCAAAAAGCATATTGATTTTCATTCCAGCAGAAATCGCAGTCACGGTATAATGTCCAAGTCCGTTCACCGAAGATTGCAATATCACGCTTCCGATTGCCGTAATCGAATATTGCAAGCCCATCGGAATTCCGAATCGGCACAGTTCGAAGCAATGCTTTTTCGCGATGACTTTTTCTTTGCGGCTCATTTTCAGAATCGAAAAATTCTTCAGCAAAAAAGCAAGGCTCACCAAGCCCGGCAACGCCTGCGAAATCACAGTCGCCAACGCCGCGCCCGCCACTCCCATCGAACAAACTCGTATGAAAAACAAGTCCAGCAAAATATTCAAGATTGAAGAGGCTACCAAAAAATAAAGCGGCGTCTTGCTGTCGCCAAGCGAGCGCATCAAATTCGCGATGAAATTGTACAGAAACAAAAACGGAATCCCGAGGAAAATGATGCGCAGGTATGAGACCGAATCATTCAAAATCCTTTCCGGCGTCCTCATCAAGACGAGAATCGGACCGCAGAGAATCGCAGTTCCCACAGTGAACACAACGGAAAAAATTATGCACAAAAACGCGGCGTTCCAAACATAGGTCCGCATCAAAGAAAAATCCTTCGCGCCGAATTTCTGCGCAATCGGAAGCGTGAATCCGCCTGACACTCCGTTGCAAAATCCCAAAAGCAAAAAGCAGACGCTTCCCGTGCATCCCACCGCCGCCAAAGCCTCAGGTCCAAGAGCGCGCCCGACAATCGCAGTGTCAACGATGTTGTAGAATTGCTGGAAAAGCAATCCCAAAAGGATGCTAAACGAAAACTTCACTATGAGCGTGAGCGGTTTTCCTTCTGTCAAATCCTTCGTCATATAGCCAATTATAATGAATTCAAAAAAATGTTCCAAGTAGGTTGATTTTTTCGCCAAATTGATTTATAATATGATTGAATTTTTATCGCTTGAAGATTTTACTGAGCCGCGCACAAATCAGCGTTTAATTAGACACGCAACTCGTATAACCCAAAATCGCTAACGCGGAGTTTTTTAAAGAGGTAGTAATGGAAAAGGCAAAGGTTTTTTTTGCGGATTTCCGCGTTACTGAAGACGGCGGAATCGAACGGAAGCTCAAGCGGCTTTTGAAAACAACCGGAATCGAAAAAATCGACTTCGACAAAAAACTCGTCGCAATAAAAATGCATTTCGGAGAAGACGGCAATATGTCGTACCTTCGCCCGGATTACGCGCGCGCCGTGGCGGAACTTGTCAAGGAATTGGGCGGAAAGCCCTTCCTCACCGACTGCAACACGCTTTATCCCGGTTCGCGCAAAAACGCAATCGAACACCTCCACTGCGCCGAAAAGCACGGCTTCAATTCCGTCACCACGGGCTGTCCCATAATAATCGGCGACGGTCTCAAAGGCACTGACGACATCGAAGTTCCAGTTCCGAACGGCGAACTTTGCAAGACTGCGCTCATCGGACGCGCCGTGATGGATGCCGACATCTTCATCTCGCTCGCGCACTTCAAAGGGCACGAAGCAGCGGGATTCGGAGGGGCAATCAAAAACATCGGAATGGGTTGCGGAAGCCGCGCCGGAAAGATGATTCAGCACAACGCCGGAAAGCCGCTTGTAAACAAGGAAGCCTGCCGTGGCTGCCGAATGTGCGCCAAGGAATGCGGAAGCGACGCGATTTCATACGTCGAAAGAAAGGCAGTAATCGACCAAGAAAAATGCAAGGGCTGCGGACGATGCATCGGCTCGTGCAATTTCGACGCAATCTACAATCCGAACGAAGGAGCGTTCGAGGATTTGGGACGCAAAATGGCAGAATATACGCTCGCCGTTTGCGCAGACCGCCCGTGCTTCCACATAAACATCATTCGTGACGTAAGCCCTTGGTGCGATTGCCACGCCTATAACGACGCGCCGCTCATCCCGAATTTGGGAATGCTCGCAAGTTTCGACCCCGTTGCGTTGGATGCCGCTTCAAGCGAACTCTGCCAAAAGGCGGAGCGTTTCAAGGACACCCAAATCGGAGACCACATAAAGGCAGGCTACAAAGCCACGAACGACTTGTGGCGCGATTCCACCCACGCCTCAGTTTGGGAAACCGCGCTTGAGCACGGCGAAAAAATCGGGCTTGGAACGCGGCAATACGATTTGATTTCTTGCAAATAATCAGTCGCCTTCGCACGGCCACTTGTTCTTAACAATTCCAGCCATCTCGCGCATTTTTTCGAACGCGATTTCTCGCATTCGAATTGAATCCTGCTTTGAAGAAATGCTTTGGTCAGGCAAAAATGGCTCGCCTACGCGCAGCGTAACAAGCGGATGCTTTATCCCAATCAGCTTTCGCCAACCTTTCGGCTCGCGATAGGAAATCACCATCGGAATGACCGGAATGTTGTACCGATGTGCGAATTCGAATGCGCCGCGCTTGAACGGGCGAAGCGGCTGATACCACTGCCAACGGCAAGATTCGGGGAAAACATGGAACCACTTTTTCTTCGCATGGAGTTTGTCGAACGCTTCGTAGAATTTTTTCATTCCCGCGAAATTTTCTGCGATGGGAATTCCGCCCACAGAACGAATCAAAAGAGAATCGCTTCCGCCGAGGTTTTCCGCGCGCGCCGGAAAATACGCCCGCTTCCTTGTAGCCTGCACAACCGCCAAAAAATCCCATCGGTAGACATGGTTGCATACAGTGAGCGCGCCGTTTTTGAAAAGCGCCTTGTTGCGCCTGATATTTTTCTTTCCCTCGATTTTTATTCCATAACGAAGATGCTGCAAAAGAAAAACGAGCGTGAAAATCGTGGAATAGATGATGTTGCGGAAAAACCAGCCTTTGAACGTCTTATCCAAAAACGGATAGTTTTCGTCAACTTTTACTTCGCGCAGTTTTTTCACCTGCAAGGCGGCCTCATCCGGCTTCTCAGGCCAAACCGTGTCGGTGGGAGGAACGTATACCCCCTCCCGAACAATGTGCTCATTAGATTCCATTTGATTTCCCCATCATTTTTTCCAAAACGAAAAGCCGTTTCAGAAAACAAACTCCTTGCGCATTTGGAATTGCCAAAAATGAATTTGCCAGCAAATCAGAAAGACATGAACAGAAAGCAACACAACATTTTTGAATGTTTTGTGAAGCGCAATTCCCCTGCATCGCAAGCCAACGGCTTGCGATGCAGAGCCGTCGCGAGTTTCGCTATGCGAAACTCGGTAGCAGGGCATCGCCCTGCATACAAGACGCGCCCCGCCGATTTCGAACACTTGTCACTCAAAGTTACCTTGTAGTAGTAATCTCGTTCCAGCCAGTCACGATTCGGTCAACGACTGTCTTCGCAAGCGTCATCGACATTTGCGCCTTCGCCATCGCCGTGGTAACATCATGAATGTCAAGGCTATCGGGGTCTGTGATGAGTTGCTCTTCCATCGCCGAAACTTCCGTCTGCTGCTTGTTCATCTGCGAAACGGCATCCGCGAGAAATTCGCCGAAAGAGTTTTCATTGAGCCGCTGACTTTCCTCCGCCGCAGAATTCAAGTTGAGATATGCCGGAGTTTTCAGTGGGTTTGTATTTTGAATGTTTTCAAAGCCCTTCATCTGAAGGACCTGCATTTCGTTGATTTTCATTTTCCTTGTTTCCTCCCAATTAAAATTTTCAAGGTTTCAGAATATCTTATTTATCTCGCGATTTCAAGCGCCGCGCTGAACATATCTTTCGAACCTTCGATTACCGTAGTGTTCGCTTCGTATGCGCGCGATGCCGAAATCAAGTCCACCATTTCGTTCACAATGTTGACGTTCGGGTATTCCACATAGCCCGCATTCGGTCCGCTTTTTATCGCGTCCGGATGGTCGGGATCGTAGACGAGTTTTCCCTCCGAAGTGTCTTTCACAATCTCGCGGACTTTAACGCCCTTTCCAGGACCGTTGTCCAAATTCGAAGGAAGGTATGGCGTGCGGAACGTTGGATTCGAATCGCTCACCGGCTGGAAAACCACGCGCGAGCGTTTGAACGCGCCGCCTTCTTGGGTGCGTGTCGTGGAAGCGTTCGCGATGTTGTTTGAAATGACATCGGTGCGAAGCCGCTCCGCGCTCAATCCTGTGGAAGCGATGTTTATGCTAGAAAAAATTCCCATTTTCTCCTCCAAAAAAAATATTTTACAATTTTTCAAAATTGCAAAATATTTTTTTACGCGCGTTCGCAAAGCAATGAGAACGCGCAGTATATCAAAATTTTTGCGCCGACTTCCCACTAAATCAAACGAAAAGCCGCATCACAACCGCGCTATCTGTTCGGCTGCATCGCCGTGCGTACTTGACTGAATTCAAAATTCTCAAGCTGGCTCAAAAGTCTGTATTGCATCTGAATTTTGATGACGTTCATCGCTTCGGTTTCGATGTTGACGCTGTTTCCGTTCGAATTTTCTGTGGAAGCCCAATCCACCGTGCGGCGCGGCTTCACCGAAGCAGGGTCGATTACGTTGTGAATCGAAACGTGCTTTGAATTCGTGCGAGTCAGATCGAACGAATTGCGCGCGTTTTTCCTTGACTCGAACGCCCGCTTCAACTCGCTTTCGAAATTCACCGTGGAACGCTTGAAATTCGGCACTTCGGCATTTGCGATATTGTTCGCCGTAACTTGGTAGCGCAACGCATTCACGTCGAGAGCCTTTTGCAACAAATCTATTGACCGCGAAAAACTGTTCATACCATAATTTTCGGCAAAACGAGAAAAAAGTTTAGGCGCGGAGGGCCGCAAAAACCTATTTGTCAAGCGCGGAAATTCCCGCGGCAAAAGCCAAATACACGAGCGTCAAAATTATCGTGAGAATGGCATTCGCGCCGACCATCCAAGCCGCTTCAAGCACAGCAGGAAACAAAACCGCAAAAACAAGCGCATAAACCAAAAAAAATTTTTTTGAGCCGTTCGTCATGTTCGTTCGATTCTTTTCAAAAAGCGCGACGAGAATTTTCGAAACTCCGAGAATCATAAAAAAATAAATCAGGGGTTTTGCGAAAAGCAAAAAAAACGGAATCGGAAGTTTTTCGCTCAAAATTCTGAACGGAAGGTAAATGGCATAAAATCCCGTGCAAAGCGGAAAAAAGTTTTCGAAGCGCGAAAAAACCTCCCTGCGCCGTTCAAGCAAAAAACACAGGACGGACATCGCCACAAGCGGCACGAAAACATAACCGAAGAATATGTGCAAGAAATTCCTAAAAAACGAATCCTGCGGCAAATAATAGAACGGCAGGAAAAAATATTTGAACGAGCAAAAAATTGCGGAAACAAAAACGCCGAAAAAAGCGGGCGCAAGAAATCTCAACGCGCCATCGTCATTCGAGCGCGTCCAAATAAAAAATCCCAAAGGAAAAAGCAGGCATAAAAACAAAAACATAACGCCATAATACGCGAATTCCGCAAAAAGTTCAAGTAGTCCGAAAAGCGAACGCAAACTTCGCGCGGACAAGGGCTTCTATATCGCAGAACGGAAATCTCGGGATGACAGGATTTGAACCTGCGACATTCTGCTCCCAAAGCAGACGCGCTACCAGCTGCGCTACATCCCGTAAAGTGAAATGGATTATATCATAAACAAAAAAAAAGTGCAAGCCCTCGCGCGAGCGCGGCGCACAAAACTAATTGTTTTCCTCGTTCGCGTTAATCGTAATTGAGCCTAGATAAGTGACATTGCTGTAATATTTAGCGAAAGTCGTGTCGCGGCCTGCTGCCACGGCGTACATATCAACATAGTATTTTCCATCGCTAGGTGAACCACCATAAAAATCTTCATCGTTGATTGGCAAATCATAATTTATGCCTCTGCCACTGTATTCAGCCTTACCGTTTCTTCCGAAATCGAACGAATAACTCTGCCCACGTGACCGACGCGGAATTCCAACATTAACTCCACCAATCTCAATCTGCGCGGTATGTCCAATGTCACCATGTCCATTTTCATCGTTATTCGTCAAGCGTATGCGCACATACGCAGTTCCAACGGACTCAGAAACAAGCGGACTTCTGCTACCATTGCTTGTATACAATTCCTTATAGCCAAGTCCTATCATTCGCTCGGCGGCGGCAGAATAATTTGAAGAATTGTTCACCGCCTCAATGGAATTGTGGTTGGAAGTCATCGTGGAAGGATTAGAATAAATTTTGTAGTAGACGAATGTTCCCAAAAAACCGAATTCGGAATTCCCCGCGTTTGAGTTTGGTGCAGCATAGAATTCAAAATATCGCACAGCGGGGTCAACTTCATTATAATTTACAATGCGCCCCACTCGCGGAGCCTGGTCCAAAACATAGTATGTATCAAGTCCGCAACCGCAAAAAACGAACAGCGCGAAAAAAGCAAAGACACAGAAACAAAAAAAGAAGAGATTGGGAAAACTTCGAGAATTATCTGACACCCTGCCCAGACGATTCCGCCTCACGCTTATTGGATTTTTCCTTCGGTTCTGAGCGCGATAAGCCTTGTCTGCGCCAAATCATTCCAAACATCGCTTGAATATTCAAGCGAAGCGATTTGCTCGTACAAAGATGCCGCACCCTCAAAATCGCCCAAAGTTTCCTTAAGGCGACCTCCCTCAAAATACGCGCGGCTTCTCACCGCGAATCCTACGTCCTCTGCCGCAAGCAGATAGTATTCCAAAGCCGCTTCCGCATCCCCAAGTTCTTCCGAACACACCGCCGCGTTGAAATTGCAGATGGGGGCAAGATAAGTTTTTTTGCGCTTTGCCGCGGCAGAAAGCCACAGTTCGCGCGAAGCATCCCATTCTTTCCGCTGCATTCTGATGTCGGCGGCAAGCATATCCGCGCGCGCGCCAACGATTCCGCCTTTTTTGAGATACGGTTCAAGATTGGAAAGTGCCGTTTCCTGGCGTGAAGCAATCACGCTTTCTTCCAATTCCACAGCATCTTTCATCAGCGAAAATTCTATCATTTCCACTACATCAAGATTTTTTTTGACAGAAGAGGAATGGATGCTGAACGCCACGGCGTAAGCCACAACGCCCACAACAAGCACGCAAAGAAACACGAGCAAGCCCATTCGGTTTTTACTCAAAAACGCGCCCAATTTCTGCGAGTTTGAAGATTTTGTTTCGCCGTTCAAAGCGGCGTTCATCTTTACAATCTCCATAATCTATTTTCCTTCAGTTGCGGATTCCAAGTTCTCCCAAAAGCCGCGAAAGGTATGTCCGCTGGATTTCCAAAATCCTCGCCGCCTTCGTCTGATTGTAGCGCGTGGTTTCAAGGACGCTCCGAAGATAATTTCTCTTGAAAATATTTTCGGCATCTTTGAGACGCACATGACCTTCGCTCTCAAAAATCAAACGAAATTCATCGTTGCGAAAATCCGCATCCAGCGCATTCGCGTCAAGACGGAAATCCAAAGCAGGCACGCGCAGAACAACCGCACTCAATGCAGAGAGCAGTTCTCCGCTGAACTGACCGCAAGCCGCCATCTCTTCAAGATTCATGCGACTAGCAGCAACGATTCTCGCCGCGCACTCGTCCTTACTTTGAACAAGGCGCAACAAAAGCGACTGCGCGTCTTGTGAAAACGCCGCCACCTCATCAAAGAAAATCGTTCCGTCGCCTGCTTTACGAACGGACGCAAGAATTTCTTCCTGCGCATTCGCGTTCGCCGCGCAATTCACGCGCACAAAAGGTTTTTCGCGCCGCGCCCCGTCAAAATGAAGCATCCGCGCAAAAAATTCTTTTTCACGCGCGCCTTCTCCTGCCAAAAGAACCGCAGAAGCGGTGTTCGCCGCCACTTCCACGATTTTCAGCAAGTCGGAAAGAAGCGCGCTTTTTGAAACAAATCCCCGTTCCATCGAAAATTATTTTTTCGCGTTGAGCGCGTCGCCCAAAGTGTACGCGCCGTCTCCGTCTCCAGCCGCCGAAGTCATATACTGAGAAATTTCATCGCGCTGCTGTTTTTTCTTTAATTCCCGAACGGAAAAGGCCACTTGCTCTTTGTCCTTTTTCACATCCACGACATACACATTGATTTTGTCGCCGACTTTGTATGCTTTTACGGCTTCTTCAAACGGCGTATCGCGGTCTTCGCTCAAGTTGGACTTGTTGATAAGCCCTTCAATGCCGAGCGGTGTCTTTACGAACACGCCGAAATCTGTAATCGAAGTGATTTCGCCTTCGAGCGTGCTGCCGGATTTGTACTGCTCCGCGAATTTCTGCCACGGATCTTCGGTGAGCTGCTTGATTCCGACCTTGATTCGATGCGCTTCGGGATCGCTTTCGATGACCACGACATCGATTTCCTGGTCAACCTTCAGTTCGCTTCCCGGATGCTTTACTTTTTTCGTCCAAGAAATGTCATCGCCGTGCAAGAAGCCGTCTATGCCGTCCTCGATTTCGACGAAGGCTCCGGAATTCGTGATTTTGACGACCTTTCCGTGAACCTTTGTTCCAACAGGATATTTTTGCGCGATGGAATTCCACGGGTTTTCCGCCGCCTGCTTGAGTCCGAGCGAAACGCGCCCCGCCTGAATGTCGTAGCCCAAAATGGCGCACTTAACTTCGTCGCCGATTTTGAGGACATCGGAAGCTTTGCTCACTTTTTTCGTCCAACTGAATTCGCTGATATGCGCCAAGCCTTCGATGCCTTCTTCAAGTTCGATGAACGCGCCGAAATCAGTGAGTTTGGTCACCTTTCCGTCAACGATGTCGCCGACATGGTATTTTTCCTCGAAGTGCACCCATGGGTCTTCGGTAAAATGCTTGAGCGAAAGATTGATTCGCTTTTCTTCGGGATCCATGCGGATAACTTTGAGTTCGATTTCCTGGCCCTTTTTGACGAAATCCTTGGGGCGCGTGACGTGTCCCCAACTCATGTCGTTTATATGAAGAAGCCCGTCGAAGCCGCCCAAGTCGATGAACGAGCCGAAACTCGTGAACGTCTTGACAACGCCTTTCACGGTGTCGCCGATTTGCGTTTCCGCGAAGAATTTCTCGCGCGCGCTGCTCGTCTGCTCTTCGAGATATTTGCGGCGGTTCACCACGATGTTCGCCTTGTTGTCAGAATAAAGCCGCTCTATGTAAAATTTGCCTTTGACTCCCAAAAGGCTTTCGGGATTTTCCACTTTCTGGCAATCGGACTGGCTGATTGGCAAGAACGCATGGAGGTCGCCGCCGAGCAAGACATCGAAGCCGCCCTTTACGGACTTTTCGATTGTGCCTTCGACAGGAGTCTTTTCGTCGAACGCCTTGCGCACGACTTTCCAAACCTGCTTCGCGTCAGCCTTTGCCTTAGAAACTTCTGGTCCGTTTCTACCGTCTTTTTTAAGAAGAACAACAGTTACCGTGTCGCCTGCCTTGGGCAAATTGCCAGCGAATTCCGACACGGGGATTTTTCCTTCGGACTTGTATCCGATGTCAAGGAAAACAAACTCGTTTGTTACGTCAATAACTGAGCCATCGACGAGCTGACCGTCTTCAAGCTGCTTGAAGTTATTGAGAGACTCTTCTAATTGTGTCTGGATTGAATCTTTTGACTCTTCCTTTTCCACTTCCATCTTCACACACCTTATTTTGGCATCTATATGCCTTTGATTTTGCCAATTATTATTTCACAAACTTCATCTATTGTCAAGTGAGTTGTGTCAATATATTTCGCATCTTTCGCAATTTTTAGCGCGCCTTCTTTTTTGTTCTTGTCGATTTCGTCACGCTTTAAAATCGCGGCTTTTATTTCTTCCAAGGAAAGTTTGCTCACGCCCTGCTTGAAACGGCGTTCGGCTTGCGCGTCAATCGAAGCGTCAAGGTAGAATTTGTGTTCCGCGGAAGGAAAAACGACCGTGGTCATGTCGCGGCCTTCGCAAACGATGTCGAGATGCCCGGTGATTTCGTGGAGACGCTCGTTCACCAAATGGCGGATTTCCGGAATCGCGCTCACCTGCGCCGCGTTCGCGCTCACGGAATCTTCGTGAAGGCGGTCCTCCACGTCAACGCCGTTCAAGACCAGGCGCGAATTCTCGTAGTCCAATTTTTGCTTTTTCGCGAAATCAAGCACCGCGTCCTTGTCCGCCAAATCGATTTTGTTTTCCAAAAGCGCGAGCGTGATGGCGCGATAAAAAGAGCCGCTGTTCAAATATGTTACGCCGAGCCTTTTTGCGATGAGCGAAGCGATTGTGCTTTTGCCGGTTCCGGCAGGGCCGTCGATTGCGATTACCATAAAAACTCCGTTTGTTTTGGACGATAGAGTAGAATTTTATCAGAATTCTCGATTCCGTGCAAGTGCCAAAAGTTCGCCCACTTCGTATTCGTAAAGTTCGCGCATTTCGCCCACTGCCATATCGTTGATGTTGATGTTGCCGATGCGCACGCGCGTGAGGCGTTTTATGCCGATTTCGGCGGCTTCGAAAATGCGGCGGATTTCGCGGTTCTTGCCTTCGGTGAGGACGACAGCCATCCTGTGCGAATTGAGTTCACGCGCGCGCACCGCCTTGTAGAAGACGTTTTCAATCCTCACGCCGCGAACGAAGTCTTCGCAAAGCCCGCGCGGAATGGGAAGGCTCGTATCGACGATGTATTCCTTTTCGATTTGCGCGGAGGGATGCGAAATTGTTTTTGCAAAATCGCCGTCGTTCGTAAAAATTATAAGCCCCGCAGAATACATGTCAAGCCTGCCGACATTGTAGAGCCGCTCGCTGTACTTCCTGCGAATCAAATCGGCGGCGGTGGGGCGTCCTTTCTCATCGCTCATCGAGCAGACATAGCCCTGCGGCTTATTGAGGAGGACGTAGCGTTTTTCTTCCGAAGCGGAAACGGGAACGCCGTCAACGCAAACCTTGTCGCCCCGCCCCACCTTCGTTCCAAGCACGGTAACGACTTCGCCGTTCACCGTGACGCGGCCTTCCAAGATTAGTTTTTCCGAAGCCCTGCGGCTTGCGATTCCCGCGTGCGCCAAGAACGCCTGCAAGCGTTCTTCCGAACTGAAAGAATTTTCGCCGCGCTGCAGTTCCGACCTTTGAAAAGAAATCCTATCTCGCAAGCTCGAACCTCTCGGCTTCCTCTTCTTCGAGGCGCGGCAAATCCGCGATGGAATTCAACCGGAAAAATTTCAGGAATTCCTTAGTCGTGCCGAATTGCACGGGCTTTCCGGGCACGTCCTTTTTTCCAACTTCCTTTATCAAATTGCGCTCGCTCAAAAGGCGAATCATATTGTCCGCGCTCACGCCCCGGATTTCTTCGATTTCCGCGCGGGTAATCGGCTGACTGTACGCGATGATTGAAAGCGTTTCCATCGCCGAGCGCGAAAGGCGGCCTTCGGTTTTGCTTCCGTAGCGTTCTTTGAGGACGTTCCAAATTTTTTTCTTGGGAGTGAGCGCCCAGCCGCCCGCAATCATCACGAGTTCAAGCCCGGAATTTTTTTCCCCATATTTTTGTTTCAGAACTTCGAGGCTTTTTTTCACCACGTCCTCGGAAAGTTCCGAAATGTTCGCGATGGATTTTTCGGCGAGCGGCTCGCTTTCCAAAAACAAAACCGCCTCCACCAACGCCGCTTCGGATTCGAAAGAGACTTCCGCCATAAACATTCTCCGACAAATTTTCAGTGTTGCAGGAAACCCAGTTCCCGAAAAAAGAATGCGATTTCGCGACAGGGCAAAAGCGCAGGAATATACGAAGTCAGAATAGCACAAGATTCAATAAATTACAAGGGGCGGGAAAGGCGTGGCGTAGCGGAAAAAGGATTCGAGGAATGGAAAGGGCGGCATTATTTAGAAAAACGGAGTTTTATTTTTTCCAGCCCCCGCAAGTTCTTCCTAGAGCCAAAAACCACTCAGATTGATATTGACAAATGCTCCGTACTTCGCTATAATCCGCAATATATGAAGATGCACAAGAATTCACAAAAAACACAAGTGCTTCTACCCCCCCCCAATCGACATTGCGAATTCATCGTTCTAACAGCATCAGCCAAGCAAAAACACCGTCATCCATCTTATGTAAAAATTCTAAAAGACAATTCAATTTCTCACAATGGCTTTGCGCTACAAAGCAAGAGTATCAATGTTTTGGAACACTCGCTTTGTTTTAAATATTTTCATTGGAAATTGCATTCGCAGGAATGTAAAATAAATTGAAGGAGTGTGTTATGGGAAAGCATAAAATAAATACAAAGTTCATATCGCGTATTTTCGGTATTGCGATTGTCATAATGTTGATTACATCAACGAATTTATGGGCAAAACCTAAAAATTCTGTCGAATACACGCCTTTCAAATCAGAAAATCCGAATGCGAGTGTCTATCAATGCAAGTATGATAAAAGCGAAACTGCTCCTATTTCTCTTAGCTTTGACCGCGGAATAAGTTTTGATTTTGAAGAAATGTTTAAATCTTCTTCGATTGCGGTTTACGGATGGAAAAAAAGAAAGGGCGGATGGGAAAAATTGGGACAATATCAACTTTATGAAATAACACAACGAAACTCCGTCAGTTTATATGGTGACAGCAACACATACACGCACTATGCGGTGGAAGCTGAAGTACCAGAAAACTCACTTACTCTTTCAGTATTAATACTAGGCGGAGTTAGATTAAATCTTGGCATATCAGAGGAATATAAAAAACTTATTGGTGAAAAACGCGCCGCAGAAGCAGCCGAAAGACAACGACTGGTAGCTGAAGAAAAGGCAAAAAAAGAAGCGCAAAGAAATGCCGAAATTGATGCGAAGGCAAAAGAAATTGCAAAGGGATATGTATACCACGGTACCGCCGAAGCAAGAAGAAACCAAAAACTATTTTCAGGTGGCGCATTGGAAGAAGGACACGCATATTACATTCCAGGCTTTGTAGTAAAACATAGCGGAAACATGGCTTCCATTGAACAAGCAGACGGATTTTTATTTTCGTCTCAAAGCTCCCCAGTCAGCGTTAGCTATATAAACCAAAAGGTTAAAGGTGAGGTAGTTGAGTCTAGTTCAACAATATTTTTGGGAAAAACAATAGAAATTTCGCTATCTGTCGTCATTGTCGGCGGAAAAGCACCGTTGCACACGCCTGTAGTAATTGGACTTATAGAATAAACAAATCAAAAGGAGAAGCAAATTGAAAAGTTTTTTGACAGAAATCGAATTCGCGGAATGGAAAGAGCGGTTGCAAAACATCTTGGACTTGAATCAAAATCGCCTGAAAGCAAACGGAAAATTGGACAAGGAAAACGCGGAAATCGCAAGACGAATTGAGCAGTCAAAAGAATTTGGTAGCCTTTGCCTTGAACCTGAATTGAAAGGCGAAATTTGGAAGTCCTATAAAGCCGGCAAAACCGAAGGGCTCGAAGTGAGTTCATACGGGCGAGTTCGTTACAGCTACAACAAAGAAATCATTCCGCAAAAAGACAGCGAAGAAAAAGGCAAAGAAGTGGGCTACCTTGTTTTGGACAATGCGGAACTTCCAAAAATGCTCGTCTATCAAATGGTCGCGGAAACCTTCCTCGAAAAGCCCGATTCAGGGGAATATCAAATTCATCACATTACGAACAACGGTTACGACAACAGCGTGGGAAACTTGATTTACCTGACAAAAGAACAGCACAACCAACTAAACCATTGAACACAGACGGCGGCAGTTTTCAAAACCATTTTGAAAATTACCGCCGCACCTTTCGCACAAGCCAAATGCGTGCGCGAAAAACTCGCGGCGCGCTATGCCACTACCTTTTCGCCGTCGTTTTTGACTTTGCAGATTTTTATGTCGCCGAAAAGACGGCTTTGGTAAATCATCGCCATCTTGAATTTCGCGGCTTCCAAAATCGCCATGAAAGCGCAAACTATGTCCATCTTGTTTCCGCGCCGCGTAATCAAATCCGTGAACATACATTCGCCCGATTCTTCGAGTTTTTCGTTCATCAGCGTAATCTTTTCGTTCACCGAAACTTCTTCGTACATATTGAGGATTTTTTCGTTGGAATATTTGCCAATCATGTTGCGGAAAATTTTCTGCATCTGCTGCAAAAGTTCCCAAGTGTCCACGCGCTCCCACTGCGACTCCGCGTCATCGAACGGAAGCATCCGCTGGATTTTCTTGCGCTCGAAAACATAGTCGGAATCGTCTTCCTGCTCTTCCATCAGTTCCGAAAGCCGCTTGAATTTCTGGTATTCGATTAGATGGTCCACCAATTCCTGACGCGGGTCTTCGATGTCGTCGTCATCGTAGGCGATTTCCACCGGCAAAAGCATCCTGCTTTTTATGTAGACCAGTTTGGATGCCCAGCTGTAGAATTCGGAAAGGTCGGTCAAATCCGTGTCAACGATGCTGTCGAGGTAGTCCAAGTATTGGTCGGTGATTTGCGCGATGGGAATGTCGTATATGTTGATTTTGCTGTCGCGGATGAGAGTCCAAAGCAAATCGAGCGGCCCTTCGAATTTTCCTGCGGAATAACTTTTCGTTTTTTTGCCTGGCAGATTTTCTTGCGCGTCCTGAATCTCATTTCGCTCCTGTTCCATTTCGCAACCTCGACTTTATAAACGGTAAAAAATCTCGTGCCGAAATGATTTTTTCCACATCCGCTTCGTCCAAAGAAGAAAGCGCGGCAGAAATTTCATCGCGGCAAAAGCAAAAGATTTTTCCTTTTATATTATCGGCGCTTCGCGCCGTTGCATGAGTAGAAATTATTTCACTCGCCGCTCGCGCGGCTTGCGTATCGGCACTTCGCGCAGTTGGATTTTCTTCTTTTTCGAGGCAATCCAAAACTTCAAGCAGGGGAATCAAAACGAACGCCCTTTCTTTTAGGCGCGGATGCGGAATCTGCAAGTCCGGCTCGGAGATTTTCTGATTGCCGAAAAATTCGATGTCGATGTCTAGCGGGCGCGGGCCGAAGCGGATTTCCTTTTCGCGGTCTCGCCCGAAACTCGCTTCGATTTCATGGATTTTTTCGAGCAAATCGCGCGCGGAAATTCCTTCATCCAAAAATCCTGCCAGAGCCATATTGTAGAAATCATCCTGTTCGAGGACGTACATAGCCTTGGTGCGATAGACCGAAGAGATTTCAACGCCACGGAGGATTTTCGAAAGTTCGAAAACCGCGCCGCCGAGGATTTCTTCGGGGCGCAGCGCTGAGAATTTTTTGTTCGAACCAAGCCCAAGCGCGACAATATTCATCAATATGTTTTTTTCTAGAACAAGTCGGCGGGCACATCTTTTTTGGCGGCAGGCTTCGCGTCATTCTTGGGAGCGGCGGGAGCGGAAACCTTTCCTGCGGGAGCGGCTGGCTTTGCGGCAGGGGTCGCGTCCGTGGCAGCGCCGCCAAGTCCAACGCCCTTGGCACGCATTTCCGCCTCGTACCTTTTGATTTGCTCTTCGGTAACGACTTCGCCTTCCTTGTTGCGCAGGATTTGCCCGGGGAAAACCATCGCGCGGAGGGAATGCTCCAACTCCAACTTGAAGTCGGAATTGTTTTCGATGAAGGAAACCGCGTTCTCCTTGCCCTGCCCCACCTTTTCCTCGCCGCGCGTGTACCATGCGCCGCGCTTGTCGATGAGACCGTGCTTGACCGCGCTGTCCAAAAGGCTCGCCGCGCCGGAAATGCCCTTTCCAAAATAGATGTCTAGCTCGATTTTTCGGAACGGCGGCGCGACCTTGTTCTTGACGATTTTCACGCGCACGCGGTTTCCGATTGCCTCGTCGTCGCCCTTCCCGTCAATCGTCTCGATGCGGCGGATTTCAAGGCGAACGGACGAATAGAATTTGAGCGCGTTTCCGCCTGTGGTGGTCTCGGGATTGCCGAACATCACGCCGATTTTCATTCGGATTTGGTTTATGAAAATCACGGTGCACTTGCTTTTTCCGACAATCGCCGTGAGCTTGCGCAACGCCTGGCTCATAAGGCGCGCCTGCATTCCCATCACGGCGTCGCCCATCTCGCCCTCGATTTCCTTTTGCGGAGTGAGCGCCGCCACCGAGTCGATTACGATTATGTCAATCGCGCCGGAGCGGACGAGGTTCTCGCAGATTTCCAAAGCCTGCTCGCCGGTGTCGGGCTGGCTCACCCAAAGCTCGTCGATGTTCACGCCGAGATTCTTCGCGTAAACGGGGTCGAGCGCGTGCTCCGCGTCTATGAACGCCGCGATGCCGCCGAGTTTTTGCGCCTCAGCCACGGCGTGCAGGGCGAGCGTGGTCTTGCCCGAACTTTCAGGGCCGTACATTTCGATTATGCGCCCGCGCGGATAGCCGCCGATGCCCAACGCCTCGTCGAGCAGAATCGAGCCGGAAGGAATCACGTCGATTTTCGCCACGTCCGTGTGCGCCCCCAACTTCATCAAAGAGCCTTGCCCGAACTGCTTTTCAATCTGCAAGCGGGCGGCTTCCAAAGCCTGAAGCTTTTCCGTAGGAGCCGCCGCGTCCTTTTTTTCTGCCATAAAATGCCTCCACCCATAACATACGCTTTTGCAGTTGTTTTTTACACTGTTCAGAAAAGAATCTTATCAAATTTTTTGGATTTTTTCAAGCAGAAAACAAGAATATGGGGAAAAGCATTGAGGGCGTGCCCCTCCGCCGTGTACAGCGGGGTGGTCATAAATCCAGTCTTGACAAAATATGCCTTATGCCAGGATGTCAAGCTCTGATGCGGAAACGATGCCTCTGTTTATGATACGCTTCATGGATAAACCGTCAAGATTCAGAAATCCCTCACGCGAATTTTGTGAAAACACAAAAGTGACGCTG
>JAFLSR010000010.1 GCA_022510845.1 Treponema sp. | reverse complement strand
TGAACCAGCGACACACGGATTAACAGTCCGTTGCTCTACCGACTGAGCTAAGGGAGCACGCTTTTCAGCGTAGGACAAGTCTAGCACAAAATCGCAAATTGTGTCAAGTAGTTTTTGAAAAATGTGCAGAAAGCCTCGGAAAAAAGTTGGGCGAGCATTGCGTGTGGCACTTTTGTTTGAGGTGAGGGCGCAAAAAAAACGCCGTTTCGTGGCAAGGCGCGCAGATAACATAGCGGAAAAAACGCAGCGAAAGAAAATTGTTTTTATTTTTCAAAAATCTTAAAATTTAGTATACCCTATACGGGTATTGGGTATGCGCTTTTTTTCGGATGTGTTGTGCTTTAAACAAAGCGACTGGGGTGTTTTTGTTCGCTCTCGTTAGTGGCTTGTTGCGGCAAGCAAGGTTTAATAAACGAGTTTTTTCGCGGAAAAAAACTGATGCAAAAAAAAACTCGAAATTAAATTTTGCACAGCGGCTATCGCGAAATTTAAACATTGTGTTTTCGCTTCATTTTGGCTATCTTTTGTGCTTTTTGGAACGCGCCTTGTTCGCAAACCGCATCCCTAATGCCCAAAAAAATCGTGCAAGCAAAAAATTTTTGCGCAAAATCAGGCTTGGGGAGACCTTTGGGTAGCCTTACGCAAGCCTTTGGCTTGCTACCGAGTTTTGGTTTACCCAAAACTCGCACCAAGGCTTCAAAAAAACAGCCGCCAATTATTTTGATTCCGTTTGAAGTGCTGAGCCACACACCGCCTGCTTCTGCCACTTTTGCGCGAATTGCGTTTGCCGATTCCGCCGTTTTTATGCCAGCGACTAAGTTTTTTCAAAATATTATGCAAATTTCCTTGTTTTTTTCGACATCTTGTGCTATAATGTAATCTATATTAGCGACTGCTCTATGTTGGCGGGCGTACTTTTTTTATTTGGTGGAGTCATGAGTATTAAAAACACTGACATTTTTGGGCGAAAGGTGTTCTTTATTGCGCCTGACACTTCGATCATTCACCTGTCTTTCATGGAGGATTTCTGCGCACTTGGCTACGAGTCACACATTTTGGGACGCAGCGATGGTTCTTTGGAAAAGAATGTCGAAATAATCACAAGCCATTTTCCCGATGCGGTTCTGTTCGTCAATGTTGATGCGGCCGCTCCCGGCGGAAACTGGCTTCAGTTTGTTCGGCAGATACGGCAGCAAAATATGGATATGATTGTGGGTGTGATTTTTTCCGCATTCAGCCGCGACCGGGTTCGCCAAGTGGAAAATGAATTCGGAAACGCAGTAAGTCCATTGGCTGGTTGCGTTGGGCTTACGCCGGGCGATGGCGATGCGAATTTCAAAACCCTCGTTGCCACTTTGGAAAAGGTGGGGGCGAAAGGACGACGCAACTACATTCGCGCGGTCTGCAATGAAACGAGCGGCGTTTCGTTCAATGTAGAAGGCAAGCCGTTCCATGCAAGAATCGACGACGTTAATGTTGCGCACATTTCCTGCATCCTCGATGCGTCATCTGACATACATGGAATGAAAATCTATGAAAAAGTCCGTGGAGCGCACGTCAGCGTGAACGGACTTGAATTTTATACGGACATCATCCTTATTATGAAGCGGGATAAGGCTGGAGTTTCCACCGCTGTATTCATGTTCATCAAAGCGCCTGACGATGAGCCGGGTATCGAAAGTGAACTTGAGGCGCCGCTCAACAAGAAGATTTACGAAATTACATCAAGGGAATTTGCCGAACTTTTGCGTAAATGAATTCGGACTTGTAAAAATTTGTTCTACCACAAGGGGAATCCTCTGACGGAGATTTGATTTTCGCTTGGGATGAATTAGGAGTTATAAAATGGGAAGAGAAAGAAAGGAGCTTGACCGCTTTGCCACAACGTACAAAAAGGATATGCAAATCCAAACAAAGCTTATCCTTATCATTGCTGGACTAATCGTGCTTACGGCAATGTTGGTTTCGCTTATTGCGATTACCGTGTTCAAGCGGGAAATCGAAAAGAGCCAAACTGAGGGAATCAATTTTACGATTGATGGAGCGGAGCGCACGCTTTATGACTGGAGAAGTTGTATTGACGGTTATGTCGCGATTTATGCACGCGATGTTGAAATTATAGATGCCGTTCAAAATGATTATACGGCGTTGCGCTCGCTGATGCAGGAACGCCTTTCCGATACGGACACTGATTTTTATGCCATCACGGATGCGGCGGGACGCGCCATTTGGACCAGCGGAATTTCGGGCGGAAATTTTTCTTCCACAAAGGTAGTTTCCGCCGCGCTTTCTGGAAAGAAGGCGTTTGCCTACGAAGAGTTTTCCGATTGCCAGTATGCGATGGTTTCGGCGGCTCCGCTTGTTGCAGGACGGCAAGTCGTGGGAACTATCGTGCTTGGATACAGTTTTACAAACGATTTGCTGGTAGAGCAAATGCAAAACAGTTATGATGTGGAATGTACTGTCTTCCGTGGCGATTTGCGCGTGGACACTTCGCTTGTGGGAGATGATGGAAAAAAGATTATCGGCACGAGGCTTACAAACCAAGCCGTCATTGACCAGGTTCTTAAGAGAGGTGAGACATTCATCGGTTCTACTGTCATCGCGCAAACTGGAAAAAGATATGTTGCGGCGTATAAGCCGCTTGCCGCGGACGATGAGGAAGTTACTGGAATACTTTTTGTGGCGAAATCGCTTGAAAGCATCAACGCTGTAATCAAAATCGCGATGGTCGTCATCTTGCCGTTCGCTTTGATACTTTCTATCGTGCTTGCGGCTTTGAGTTTTATGTTCATCAGTTGGCTCATGTGGCGTATCAAAAACGTTACCGAGTCGCTCAAAGATATGTCTGCTGGCGAGGCGGATTTGACCAAGCGATGCAAACTGTTCATCCGCGACGAAATCGGATTCCTCGTCATCGCTTTCGACGCGTTCTGCGACCGCCTCCAAAAAATCATAAGCGAAATCCAAGGCTCTGAAGGCGAACTTTTGACCTATGGCGACAGGCTTGGAAAATTGGTTCAAGAGAATACGACATTCGTTGACCAGATGATTATCAATATCGGCAACGTAGAAAAAGAAGTCAAAAATCAGAATGACGTGATTGATTTCACTTCTAGGTCCGTGAACGAGATTTCCGGCTCTGTGCGGCAGTTGCGCGACCTGCTTGTTACGCAGGCCGACGGAATGCAGAACGCTTCGACCGCGGTTACGCAGATGATTGGAAACATCGGTTCGGTTTCGCGCTCCGTGGAAAAAATGGCGCAAGAATTCAATGTGCTTCAAGAAGACGTTCGCAACGGAATTTTGCGACAGCGCGAAGTTAACGAGCAGATTCAAAAAATCGAACAGCAGTCGAAGATGCTTAATGAGGCGAACGATGTCATTTCTTCGATTGCAGACCAGACGAGCCTCCTTGCCATGAACGCGGCGATTGAGGCGGCTCACGCGGGAGATGCTGGAAAAGGATTTGCGGTTGTTGCTGACGAAATCAGAAAACTTTCAGAAAACTCGTCCACGCAGTCAAAGAACATTGGCGCGCAGTTGACGACAATCTTGAATTCTATTTCGAATGTGGTTGAAGCGTCCAACCTTTCTGACAAGATGTTCACGAGTGTTTCGGAAAAAATTCAGGGCACTGGCGACCTTGTTAGCCAAATCAAACTTTCGATGGATGAGCAATCGGCTGGTTCAAAACAAATCAGCGAGGCGCTCAGTTATATGAACGATTCCGCAAGCAAGGTAGAAGAATCTGCGAACGATGTAGACAAGGCGCGCGGCGAAATCGTTGAAAATATGGAAAAACTTCATACATCGGCGGAGTCGGTGGGTACGGAACTCAAGACGATTGAAAAGAGCGTAAAGGTAATCGAAGAGGGCGACAATTCATTGATGAGCATCGCCACTTCTATTTCTGAATCAATCTACCGCGTTACAAGCCAAATCGACCAGTTCAAAGTATAAACTTTGCGAGGGTTTGGAAGGCCGCTGTCTTTTTGGCAGCGGCTTTTTTTATGGACACAGTTTTTTTTGTGCCCACCCTGTGCGCACATTTAAAATCACAAAATGCGCGTTTAAAAAAATGTGAAAAATCGTTGCGTGATTTTTTTGGGGGGCTATTTTGAAATCGTGAAAAACGCGATTTCGCTTTGCCAGTTGAAAATCGAATTTTGCGCCGCGCTTTGCAAAAGCCGTGAGATTTCCAAAGTCTTTTGTTCTCCTATGGCATCACGGATTGCCGCGCCATAAGCCGAACTTTCGCTTTCGAACCAAGCGCGAATTTCTTTTTGCGTGATTCTTCGCTTTTCGACTATGCTTTTTGACGATGCGTCAATTTTAAAGCCGCGCTCTTCGAAAATCTTCTTTGCGGAATCGGCGTTCCATGAAAAAAGCGGATTTTTTTTGTCGCAGAAAAAATTCTTTTCCGCGTCCGACATTTTTTTCAGAACCTCGCTCCATTCCGCCGTAATGTTTTCCCGGAAAATCTGCTTTTCGATGAGTTGCGAAATGTGCTGCGTGGCGTTCGGGATTTGCTGTGAAATTATGATTTGCCAATTTTTCGAAAGTGCGCCTTCAAGTGCCGCCTGCGAAAAAGCGTCGCGCATTGCGGAGATGCTTTCTTCGTTTGAAAACGGATTTCGGAAAAAGAATTTGTCGAAGATTATGTTTTTGTCCGAAAAAATTTTCAAGGCGTTTTGCAGAATTTCCGCGTCCAAAAATTGCGCGGATTTTTTTTCGCCGCTGGAATCTTGTGAAACGGGATTTACAATCAAAATCGGCTTGTCGAGTTCATCGAGCGTGCCCGCGTAATGTTCGCAGATTTCCTTGCCTTTTTGCGAGCGGCAAATTCCGCAAGTGACTCCTTCGGGACATTCGCGCAAAAGTTGCCACATCAAAAGCGAATCGTCGGCATTCCAGACAAGCGAGCGGTCGCTTCGGGCAAGCCGCGCGGCGGCAATCATCGTGTCGCGGATGTCAAGCAGGATTTCCGCGCGGTTGGAATCGATTCTTTGCCGCCATGATTTGTCGGCCGCTTCCAATGTGTTTTCGCGCGATGGGTCGTTCGGACTGAACGTGAGGGATTCGCCTTTTTTGATTTCCCCTCCCTTGAAATGCGCGTTTATCCACCATTGCGAAATCGGATTCGCGCCGAATTCCGATTTTTGTTTGGGAGAAATTTCTTCTTGCAAATTTTTCGAACCCGTGATTTGGCTCGCAGTCGAATCGTGCGGACGCTCTCCCGCTTCGTCTTCGAGCAACGCCGCGATTTGCAATTCACGGTGCGAAAGCACTTCTCCGCGAATTTTTTTTTCATAGCCTTGGTCGCTTGGATTGTAGAAGACTTTTCCCACAAGCGCATCTGGCAGATATTGCTGCGCCACCCAGTGGTCGCGATAGGCGTGCGGATAAAGGTAGCCCGCCCCATGTCCAAATCCTTCCGCATCGCGGCTTGCGTCGCGCAGATGGTTTGGCACTTCGGCATCTTCCTTTTCTACCGAAGAAAGCGCGTCGAAAAATGCCATGCTGGAATTGGATTTGGGCGCGGTTGCAAGATACAAGGCGGCGTGCGCCAAATGATAGCGGCCTTCCGGAAGTCCAACCCTGTCGAATGCGCGCGCGCATGATTCCACCACGCAGATGGCGTAGGGGTCGGCAAGCCCAGTGTCTTCGCAGGCAGAGATTAGCATCCGCCTGAAAATGAAATGCGGATCTTCGCCCGAACGAACCATTCGCGCAAGCCAATACATCGCGGCATCTGCGTCGCGCCCGCGCAGGCTTTTTATGAACGCGCTGATTATGTCGTAGTGGTAGTCGCCATCGCGGTCATAGAGCACGACTTTTTTTTGAATGGATTCTTCTGCGGCTTCGCGGCTGATGTAGATTGTGCTTCCGTAGGCTGGGCGGGGAGGGGTAGAGTCGGGCGACCAAATTTCTGGCGTTGTTTCCACCGCAAGTTCCAAGGCATTCAAAAGCGAGCGCGCATCTCCATTCGCAGTCTGAATCAAATGTTCCAATGCGCCTTTTTCAAATTCTACTTTCCAATGTCCGTAGCCTCGCTCCACATCATTCAAAGCCAGATGAGCGGCCTTTTGCAAATCGGCTTCCGTGAGCGGCTTTAGCTGGAAAACCCGGCTGCGCGAAACCAATGCCTTGTTCACTTCGAAGAAAGGATTTTCCGTTGTCGCGCCAATCAAAATTATCGTGCCGTTTTCCACCCAAGGCAAAAGCGCGTCTTGCTGCGCCTTGTTCCAGCGATGCACTTCGTCTACAAAAAGGATTGTCCTGCGCCCATAAAAGTTTTTAAAATCATCGGCTTTTTTTATTGCGGCGCGAATGTCTGCCACGCCGGTGAGCACAGCGTTCAGCGTAATGAAATTGGATTTTGTGTGATTTGCGATTACGCGGGCGAGCGTTGTTTTTCCGCTTCCGGGAGGACCATAAAAAATCACCGAAGAAAGTTGGTCTGCGGCGATTGCCCTGCGCAAGAGGCGGCCTTTGCCCACGATGTGATCCTGCCCGATATATTCATCCAGCGTGCGCGCGCGCATTCGCGCGGCGAGCGGTTCGTGAGAAAGGTTTTCTTTTTCGAATAAATTGTCGGACATTTTGCTCCAGATTCGGCGCGAGGCAAAAATTCAAAATCAAAATCCGCACTAAAATAAAAAAGTGTTTTTATTTTTTGAATGCCGAATCAATTTTTGCAATCCATTCGTCTTTTTCGTTTTTTGGGAGGAATGATGCTGTAAAACTGTTTTTGAGCAACTGCTCAATTTCATTGAGCGTAAAATTCAACTTCGTGTGCAGTTCCCAAAATTCATCGAGCAATGTCGTCTTGAAGAAAACAGGGTCGTCCGTGCCCACCGTTATCAAAAGCCCTTTGTCGAAGAATGCGCGGATTGGGTGGTCTTCCATTTTTGATACGACTTTTTTGGTGAATGTGTTGCTCGTCGGGCACACTTCAAGCGGAATCTGTTTTTCAGCCAAAAGAGCCAAAAGTTTTTCGTCTTGAATCGCGGTGATTCCGTGGCCAATTCTTTCGCTGTGCAAAATATTTATCGCATCCCAAATCGATTCAGGGCCAACATCCTCGCCTGCATGCGCCACGGCATGGAAGCCATCGGCGTGCGCCTTTTCAAAAACTGGGCCAAAATCTTTGCACGGACCTTTTTGTTCCGCGCCGCCCAAGCCGATTCCGAAAATGCATTCGGCGGGAAATTTTTTCATCATCTCGTAATTCGCCATCGCGTTTTCAAGCCCGAATGTGCGCGAAACGTCCATCATCAGTTTTATCGTGATGCCGTGCTCTTCCTGAATGCGTTTGATGTTGCGTGAAAAATTTTCTACCATCGCGCCGTAGTCGAAGCCTTTTTTGATGAACGCGCTCGGGGCGAAGAACGCTTCGCAGTAGACGATGCCGTTTCCTTTTAGATAGTGGGCAAAGTCATCGAACACATAATCAAAGTCGCTCACGTCTATGAACAAATCCTGCACTTTCAAAAACGCCTGAATGAAGCCATTCAAGTCATCATAAGTGAAAAGTGCGTTCTGTTCATCCGAAGTCATTTCAGTGCCGAACTTTTTTTTCCAAAGCGCGCGAATCGAAGTCATAGTGATTACCGCTTCGATATGAATATGCAACTCTGCCTTTGGAACTTGCTGTAAAAATTGATAGAATTCTTCCTTTTCCAAAATGTCCTCCAAAAATCAGCACCGCAATTGTGCGCGTGTTTTGATTGCGTCAAACTCGATTATCGCCACTTTTTGCACGAGTGAAATCAAATTCCCACATTATATTATCGGCAGAATTCATTGAAAATTTTAGCGGTGTGGGCGAGGTTGCGCAAGAAAATTTTTGCAAGATGTTTGTTCGAAAAAATTGCATTGAGGAATGCATGAAGATGGTAAAATTGGCGATTTTGTGAAATTTTTTTGTGCGATGCGTTTTTTCTCGGAATTTTTAGTTTTTTTTCAAAAATTATAAAAACGGTATTGACATACCCCCCCCATCTATGGTATGATGCGTCATGGTTTTTTCATCTTCAATATTTTTGTTCGGGTTTTTGGGAATTTTAATCCCGCTGTATTTCAATCCTTTTTTTCGAGGACGAAAATTCAGGAACTCGCTGCTTTTGTTGGCGAGTCTTTTATTTTATGCATACGGCGAGCCTTGTTTTGTTTTCATAATGATTGCTTCAATTTTAGTAAATTTTTTCATTGTGCGAATAATGGAAAAGAGTGCGCGCAAAAAACTGTTCTTGACTTTGTGCGTCATTTGGAATGTCGGACTGCTTTTTGTTTTTAAATATTTGGGATTTTTTGTAAAAAACATAAAATCGATTTTCAACTTGCAAAACATTCCGCTTGTCGAAATCACGCTGCCAATCGGCATCTCGTTCTTTACGTTTCAGATTTTAAGCTATGCGTTTGACGTGTACTACCAAAAGGCGCGGGCACAAGACAACGTTCTGAACCTTTCGCTCTATGTCGTGCTTTTTCCGCAGCTGATTGCAGGACCGATTGTGAGATACGAAACGATTGCCGATCAAATCGAAAACCGGCGCGAAACTTTCGAAAATTTTTCATTGGGATTGAGGCGCTTTGTGGTGGGGCTTGCAAAGAAATGTCTGCTCGCAGACAGCATCGCGCTGGTCGCAAAGCATCTTTACGAATTTCCTGCGAATCAATATGGAGTACTTTTGTGGCTGGGGGCGATTGCTTACACATTTCAGATTTATTTTGATTTTTCAGGATATTCGGACATGGCGATTGGACTGGGAAAAATGTTCGGCTTTAGGTTTGAAGAAAATTTCAACTATCCGTATACCGCAAGTTCCGTGACTGATTTTTGGCGACGCTGGCACATTTCGCTTTCTTCTTGGTTTCGGGATTATGTTTACATTCCTCTTGGTGGGAATCGGGTGGGGGCTGTGCGGCGCGTTCTGAATCTTTTTGTGGTATGGATGCTTACGGGAATTTGGCATGGAGCCGACTGGAATTTTATTTTTTGGGGCTTGTATTATTTTGTGCTTTTGGTAATAGAAAAAAAATTGCTTCCAAAAATCACCTCGCACAGGCTTTTGAAAATTGTTTGGCGCGTAATAACTTTGATTTTTATTGTAGTGGGGTGGGTGATTTTTGCCGCACCGTTAAAATCCGCGTTTTCCCGAATTATAAAAATGTTCGAGCCAGAAAATTTTCTTGCAGGCGGTTCTTATTTGAAAATAATCCTGAAAGATTATTTTCCGATTTTTATGATTTGCGCATTTGCAAGTACGCCGATTTTAAAATTGAAATTTTTTGAAGGTAAGGTTTTTTGTGTTTTGAAAAATATTTTTGCTGTCGCGCTTTTTGCTTTGTGCGTCTGCAAGATTTTGGGTGACTCCTACAGTCCGTTCATTTATTTTAATTTTTGATTCGTGTGGAGGGGGCGTGTCACGACGTTCTGTGCCGGAAGTTGTTGATTTGTGGTGAATCATAAAATTTATTTTGCGCAATTTTTGTTGCAAATGCTTTTATTTCTATGGAGAATAAAAATGAAAAAAGACATAAGTCTTAGCTTTTTTTGCATAACTTGCTTGGCAATAATTTTTTTTGGAATGTTCAGCGTATTTTCGCGGGCGTTCACTAAAATAATTTTGATTAAAAAAAATCTTTGTCCGCCGCTTCTTTCAAAAATAATTTTTTTCGACAGGGAAGATTTTAGAAGTAGCGCGACGGCGAAAAAACAAAGCGAAAATTCTTCAGAGCCAATAATCGTAGATTGGAAAGAACTTTATCCGTTTGAAAATGAGCGGAATGAAAAGGTGGATTTACAGACGCTTCAAATTAAATTGAGTTTTAAGTTCGCGGAAAAAGTGAAGGATAAAATCAATTCTTGGTTTGAAGAAAAATTTATCCTACGAAATTTTTGGATTACTTTCTCGAAGGAAATTTTATATTCGTTTATCGGCATTCACCATACCGGTGTCATTTCTCTTGGCAATGACGGACAGTTTTCGTACTTTACGGGCAAGATAGATGTTTCCAAACAAGCAAATGCTGTAATCGCGCTCAACAAGTTTTTGAAGCAAAAAAGCATTCCTTTTCTTTATGTCCAAGCACCTTATAAAATGAGTTTGCTGGATAGTCTTCGTATCGGGGACTTTTCGAATCAGATTGCGGACGAGTTTTTGCAAATTCTGAAGGACAACGATATTGATTTCATTGATATGCGCGAAGAAATTCTGAAAAGTGGCAAAGATTTTTACAGTTTCTTTTACAAAACCGACCATCACTGGAAGGCTGAAGCAGGGCTTTTTGCCTGCCCGATTATTGCGGAAAAAATCAATGAAATTGCCAGTACAAAAATTGATACGGACTTTTTTGACACCGTTAATTTCAATTTCGAAATTTTTAAAGATTCATTTTTAGGAAGTTGGGGACGAAGGCTTACGCTTGTTGGAGCGAAAATGGAAGACATAACTTTGATTACGCCGAAAAAAAAATTTGAACTGCAAACAGAAATTTATGGTGCTAATATGCTACTAAGAAAAGCGCGTGGTGGATTTGAAACTTTTATTTTCAAAGAACGTCTCCAGACAAAAGAAAGTGCCCTTAGTGAGGATGCGTATATGATGTATATGCAAACTGTTACAAATGGATTTATAAAAAATTATTCCGTCCAAAACGAATATAAGATTTTATTTGTGGGTGACTCTTTTAAGAGTGTGGTTGTGCCTTTTTTAGCGCTTTCCGTAAAAGAATCCGATTCGCTTGAACTGCGCGGTTTTGACGGAAGTTTTAAAACTTTCGTCGAAAAAAATGCTCCATACAATGCCTGCGTCCTTCTTTGCAATCCTTCTGCTTTTTTTGACTCCAAATTATGGGATTTTGAATAGCCCCCCTCCTGCACGCTTAGATATGTGTGCACAAATAAAAAGGCGTTTAAAATCGGCAAATGAAATTGTTTGTCGATTTTAAACGCCTTTTTGGCCCATATGTGAATCGAACACACAACCTGCTGCTTAGGAGGCAGCCGCTCTATCCAGTTGAGCTAATGGACCGTTCTCATAATATACATCAAAGCAATTTTTTTTTCAAGCCCCATTCGCGGACGTGCACAAAATGTCGGGCAGCGTGTATATGTCTTCCACGCCTTCCACCAAAATCCCTCCCATTCCGAGTTCGAGTGGAACTGCGATGTCCAAGTCGTACCTGTCGCCAACGCTCAAACATTCTCGCGCCTCGCTCGCGCATTTTTCTGCGGCAAGCAAAAAAGGCTCGCGCGCCGGTTTTGAAACATTGCAAGTGTCAAGCCCGATAATCTCCGAAATCAAATTTTCCACGCCCAATGCGACGAGAGTTTTTTCGGCGGGAACTACAGGATTGTTTGTCACGCAAATCAAATTGAATTTTTTTGAAAGGGCAGAAAGCGTTTTTTGCAGACGCTCGTCGCGCGTCAAAAAATTTTTTGGTTCCAAAAGTTCGCGCCGCCATTCCACGCTTTTTTGAATCGGAACGCCAAAAGAAAGGAGCGTGTTCGAAAGGCTGATTTTTTTTCCGCAATTTTCACGCGCGAATTTTTCTCGAAAATCGGCGACTAGTTTGCGCGCCGCCTCGTCGGAAATTCCGCGCTCTTTTGCGAAGCGTCGTACCTGGCAGTCAACTTGTTCGAATGCGTATTCTTCGTTTGTGTAGAGCGTGGAGTCGATGTCGAAAATTATCGTCCGTAAATTTTGCGGGATTCTTATGACTTTCATTTTTCGCCTTTTGGATTTTTGGGATAAAAAAAATTTTGCCTTTTGCAAATCGCGTCTGTCGCGTTTTGAAGCGAATCGAATTCGCCGAGAGCCGTGAATGCGATGGCGGCGTCTCCCAAAAGTTCCGAATCTGGAATTTGAGCAAGGGCGATTTGTATTCCTGCCACATCCGCCTTTTGCTGAATGAGATTTTCGTCGCGGGATTGCCCGCCCGTTATCGTGATTATGTCGGGAAAAAGAACGCCGTGTGCTTGCGCACATTTTTTGAGCGCACGAATTCCTTGCGCAAAATTTTCTGTTTTTTCAGAATTCGTTTTTCCCGGATTTTCGATTAAAAACGATGCGTTCCAAAGCGGTGCGACAGGCGAAGGAAGCGTCCTAATTCCGTTCGCCGTGATTGGGGAGGGGGTGCACAAATTTATTCCTTCACTTGAACCCGCGCGGTCGCACAAAGCCCCCGCCTTTATTGTGGCTGTGCCGATTAGGGCGGCTACAAAATCTGGGCCTGCTCCAATGACGGGGATTCCGCGAGGCAAGCCGAATTCGCAGGCGGATTCGGCCGTGGTGCATCCCGCAATTTTCATAGCAGGAAAAAAATCGCACAGCATTTCGCGCGGGATTTCCAATGCGTCCAAAATTTCTTCTGACCAATATGCGGCTTTGAAGCGGGCTTCGGGAAGAATTGTGATTTGCGCGCCGCAAATCTTGTGGATTAAAAATTCCGGGCAAGAAAAAATTTTTTTTCGTTCGTTCCAGTGTTTGCAGAAGATTTTTTTTGCGGCGAGAATCCGCGGAATGAAAATCGATTTTTTTGCTTCGCGCAGAATTTCGTCCGCGCAATTTTTCAATTCATCGTTTTCCGAAATCGGAGCGTTCCATAAAAGCGTTGTGCCGTCTTCAAAAACCAGCGTAGGACCGTTGCCCGAAACGCAAATTGCGCGAATATCGCAAATCGCGCCTTGCATTTTTTTGCAAGCCTCGCCAAAGGCGAAAATCCATTTTTGGGAAAATTTTTGTTCGAAAGAATTTCCGCTCGGCGCGAACTCTTCTCGGCAAAAATCCAAGACATTTCCGTCCGCGCAAACTATGGCCGCCTTTAGTGCGCTTGTTCCGATGTCAACTGCAAGGACGCAATTATTCATCGTCCTCGTTTACGCTCGTGTCTTGCTTTACGAGTTTTTCGATTATGTTTCGATTGTCGAGCAAATCACCGAGCGACTGATTGTGATGGACGCGCGTAATGACGTTCGCAAAAAGCCCGGAAACGTTCGTGTCGATGTACCATTCTTTGTCCTTGAGCTTTTCGTGGTAGACGGCGTTCGTTCCGATGATGCGGTAGAACCAGCCCTGCTTGTATGCCTCGTCAAAAAGTTCGATTGCGTTGCCGGTAAAAAACGGAAGCGAAATAGCGGCGATGACCTTTGTCGCGCCCTGCTCTTTGAGGAACTGCATCGCCTTGAGGAGGGTGCCGCCAGTGCCGAGCATATCGTCGGCGAGGAACGCCACCTTGCCTTGTACATCGCCCAAAAGTTTTACCGCCTTGATGTTCGTGCTGTGCGCGTCTTGGGTTACGATTGAATAGTCGCGTTCTTTGTAAATCATCGCGAGCGGAAGTTTG
Source organism: Treponema sp. (assembly GCA_022510845.1). GTDB lineage: Bacteria > Spirochaetota > Spirochaetia > Treponematales > Treponemataceae > Treponema_D. The sequence goes on along the minus strand of JAFLSR010000010.1, from coordinate 62,360 downwards.
AGGCCGGAAGCGTAAAATTTGTTCCTGTCCACAGCTCCTGTGTCCGGCGAAACCACCACCAAGTCCTCGGTCTTTCCGGTGAGGTCGAGGAGTTTTGCCAACTCGCGGATTATTTGGTAACTCGCATGAAGGTTTTCCAAGGAAATCGTATTGAAAGCATTTATGATTTCTCGCGAATGGATGTCGAGCGTTATGATTCGCTTTACGCCCAAAAGTTCGTAGATGTGACCGAGCATACTCGCAGTGAGGCTTTCGCGCCCCTTCTTTTTGTGCTGGCGGCTATAGGGAAATGCAGGAACAACGAGGCTCACGCTTTCCGCCCCCGCCTGCCGCACTGCGTCAATCGTAACGAGCATCGACATTACATGGTCGTTCACAGAAAGCGACATCACGTTTTTGCCTTCGTTGAGCGCGAGCGGCTCGTGGTTTTCAACGTCCTGGAAAATGAACACGTCCTTTCCGCGCACACATTCCAAAAGTTCGGTTTTGAATTCGCCGTTCATAAAATATGTGAAGCGCGCCTTGACTTTGAAAACCGGCTGACGGTATTTGTCCGTCGCGTTTCGCATTGAGATGTCCGACGTGTTGACATCGCTTTGAAAATTTATTTGCTTTATAAGTTCGTTTTTGTCGATTTGATAGCGTCTTGAAATTGTCTCGTTCTTTAAAGTGAAACGATGTTTGTAAATATTGCGAAGATGAGTTATTACCTCATCGGCGAACGCTTCACCGCCAGGACAGGCTACTACCGCAAGATTAGTCGGATCGGAATACGGCATTTTGGCTCCTTTTTTGCGAACTATGCGAAATCATGCGAATGCAACTGAATTGCGCACACAGAGTCTTTCGGAAATGCTATCATAAAAATAATTATTCGTCAACTGGAAAAAAAACGGAATTTTACTTATAACGAATTATAATTTTTACGATTTTCTGGAGGGAAGTCTCCCCCTGCGCCCGCACTTCGTTGCGGTCTACCCCCTCTCCTAGGGGCGCAGCCCCTAAAACCCCGCGAATCGCAAGCACTTTTCAAAAATTGTTGACACTGGAAAAAAATCGGAATTTGATTTATAATGAATTATGGTTTTTACGATTCTTGGCAGTGGAACGAGCCACGGCGTTCCTGTGATTGCGTGCAAATGCAAAGTGTGCTCTTCGCAGGATGCGCACGACAGGCGGCTTCGTGCGAGCGCGCTTGTTACAAACGAAGTGGATGGAAAAATCACGCGTGTCCTGATTGACGTTGGACCTGATTTCCGTGAGCAGGCTTTGCGCGCGAAACTTTCTTCGCTCGATTTGATTCTGCTCACTCACGGACACGCCGACCATTTGCACGGGCTTGACGACGTTCGGATTTTCAGCCACACGAAACTTCCGCATTCTCCGACAAAAGCCGACGATGCCGCGAAGAACGCGCCGCCTGAAGGAATCCACATTTTTGCGAACGCGGCCACTCGGAAAAATGTGCGGCAGCATTTTGACTACATTTTCAAGCGCACTCAAATTGGAGGGGGAAAGCCAAGAATCAAATTGCTGCCAAGCGAAACGGTCACGAAAAAAAATCCGCTTGAAATTGGCGGGATGCAAATAATTTCTGTTCCGCTCAAGCACGGAAAGGTGGACTGTTCGGGCTATCTTTTTTCTGCGCGCGGCTCGGACGGAAAAAAGCGCAGCGTCGCGTATTTGACCGACTGCAATTTTATCGAAGAAAAATCCATCGAATTGATTTTGGAAAATTGCGGCATTTTGGAACACGCCATAATCGACGGGCTTCGCGAAAAGCCGCATTCCACGCATTTTAATTTCGAGCAGGCTTTGGAAGTGGCAGAAAAAATCCAGCCGCGCCATACTTGGATGACGCACATGACGCACGACAAAAGCCACGAGGAAACAAAGCAATATCTTGAAAGAATTCTTGCAAACTATCCGAGGCTCGCGGAAATCGTAAAGAGCGGCGGAAGCGTCGCGCCCGCATACGATGGTTTGGAATTGTCCGTGCTTTGAACGCTCAATTTTGGTGCTTGCGATGGTTTCAAAAATGTGGTATAATCCGTCCGATTATGGAACACAAGACGCGGCATTTGACGGAAACTCAACTTGCGAACATTCGCGCGGCGGTGGAAACGATTCTCGTCAACATTGGCGAAGACCCGAAGCGCGAGGGGCTTTTGGAAACGCCTGAGCGCGTGGCGCGGATGGCAGACGAAATTTTTGAAGGCATTCGATTTTCGAACGAGGAAATCGCGGAGGAATGCGGCAAAACTTTTCCCCTCCCCGAAGGGTCGATTTCGAACAATTCCACGGTGGCGGTCACGAACATCGAGGCTTTCAGTTATTGCGAGCATCACCTTGCTTTGATGTATAATATGCGCGTGAGTGTCGGCTACATTCCCAGAGACCGAATTGTGGGTTTGAGCAAGATTCCGCGAATTGTGGATTTGGTTACGAAGCGGCTTCAACTTCAGGAAAAAATCGGAAACGACATTGCGGACATTTTGAGCAAAATCGTAAAAACCGAAGATGTCATAGTCGTGATTTCGGCGGAACATTCATGCCTCACTTCGCGCGGAATAAAAAAGCCCGGGGCGAGGACGAGCACGATTACGGCGAGGGGCGCGTTCGAAACGCAAAAAGAAAAGCGGCTTGAATTTCTAAAGACAATTGAAAGCAATTAAGAGTAATTAAAAATAATTTCGGTGGCGCGAAATGGAAATAAAAGAATATTACGAAGAAATTCACAAACGTTTCGGAATCGTTCGGCGCGCGCGCGGAAATTTTTTGTACACGCAAAAAAATGTCCGCCTCACCGATTTGTACCGCGAGGAAGGCCGCGCGATTTTGGGGTGGGGGAACGGCGCGTACACGGTTTTCAAAAACACATTGAACAAAGGGCTTGCCGGCTCTTTCATCACGGCATCGCGCGCGAGGCTGGAAAAAGCGGTTTCGGATATTTTAAAATCCAGGCGAAAGATTTTTGTCTTTTCGGAAAAGGAAATCGCTTTGCGCTCAAGCCTGATTTTTTGCAAAGAAAGCGTGGCGTTTTTCAAGCCGTTCGCAAAAAACGCGCAGGGCGAGCCAATCGATTTTTTCAAGACGAAATCCGTTGTGCTTTACCCCCCGCTTCCTTGGACGAGCGATATTTTTATTGTGGCAGTTCTTTGCGACGGTTCGGAAAATTCGCGCGGCGATTTTTTTGAAGAGCAGTTGAAGCTGGCAAAGATTTTTCCGCAGGCGCTTCCCCCCGCTTTGGAAGCGGCCGCAAGTCGAAGCATTTATGATTTGATTGCCGCGCAAAAAACTTTGCAGGAAAAAGATTTTTTTGTCTACGATAAAATTCTTACAAAATATTGGCAGCGCGAGGGTTGCTATTTGCGTCCGAAAATTCCGCAGGAAAAATATGATGAATTCGTCTTGCACTGCTTGGATTGCGCCATTGCCATAAGCCCTGAATTCACGGTGGATTCGATTGTGCCTTTCGGAGCGGATGAAGGCGTGTTCAGAAAATTGGAAAAGCATCCGTATATTTTCGGCAATTAAAAAAGTTGCAAGTTTTTCAATTGTCGAAAACGCCGTTTCGCAATTGAATGAGAAACGGCTGTCGATGCGCGAGTTTTGTTTTGCAAAATTCGTTGCAAGCCGCAGGGGTTGCGTATAGTTGGAACTCCAAAAACTCTTGTGCTTTCATGTGTAAAAAATTGTAAATGAGGCGAAAATGACTTCGAGTGAATTTTGGCAAAAAACAAAGGCGGCTTTGAAATTGCAGGACGACGAAAGTTTTGCGGGCGAACTTGGTTTTGAGGCGCGGGGCTTTGCTGGCACGGAAAAAATCGCCGCTTTGCTTGCGGAAAAAAAACGCGCCGCCTTTTCTACCTACGCAGTCTATGCCATCGACAATGAAATTCTTCCTGTGAGCGGCGAGTTCTACATCGTAAAAAATGCCGAGGAAGAAGCCGTCTGCGCGATTCAAATTCAGCGCGTGGAGATTCTTCCTTTCAACGAAGTTCCATGGAGTCTTGCCGCGCTTGAGGGCGAGGATGAAAATTTGCAAGAATGGCGCGAGCGCACGCGCGAGATTTTGGAAGAAGAATCTGAAATCATCGGCTATGAATTCCGCGAAGACATAAAATTGGTTTTCATGGAATTCAAAATCGTAATGCGCTGAAAATCCATCCGCAAAAATACGCATACAAATTTCAAGTATTCTTTTTTTTGCAAAGCAATTATAATGAAGATATGAAACTTTATTCTCATCGACACATCGTGCTTACTATCGCTGCGACGGCGGCGGCGAGCATTTTGCTCACGCTGGGCGCGCAAAAAATATTTGGAAAAAATCATTCGGACACTGCATCGCAGGCGCAGGAAAATGAAAGTGTGTCTGGAGAAAACATTTCGCAAGAAGAAAATGCAGGCGAACAGATTACGCAAAGCAAGCCGCCCCTCCCCGTGATAAAAAACGCGAGGGAAGTTCAAGTTGCCGCGAACAATTCGCAATACACGATGGACGAGCAAGAAAATATTTCTGTCTACGAAAATTTCAACGAGGCGGTGGTGAACATCACGACGCAAGTGATGGGCGTTACTTGGTTTCTTGAACCGATTGCGGAAGAAGGCGGCTCAGGCTCTGGTTCGATAATCGATTCGCGCGGCTATGTCATCACGAATGTTCATGTAATCGAAAATGCTTCAAAAATCTATATATCGCTTTTTGACGGTACTCAATATGAGGGAAGGGTAGTCGGCTCGGATTTGGAAAGCGACATCGCTGTTTTGAAATTCGAGCCGCCTGAAGGCGTCGTCTTGAAGACGATTCAATTCGGCGACAGCGAAAAACTCAAAGTGGGGCAAAAAGTGATTGCCATTGGAAATCCGTTCGGCTTCGAGCGCACTTTGACCACCGGAATAGTTTCCGCGCTTGGCCGTCCGATAAAGAATTCCAACAACATCATAATCCGCGACATGATTCAGACTGACGCTTCGATAAATCCGGGCAATTCTGGCGGCCCCCTCCTTGACGCAAAAGGAAACATGATTGGCGTGAACACGATGATTTACACTTCGAGCGGAAGCAGTTCCGGAATCGGTTTTGCTGTGCCGGCTTCCACTGCGCGGCGCGTCGTGGCTGACTTGCTTCAATACGGCAAGGTTCGGCGTGGAACGCTCCAAGCGAGTTTGGTGCAAATCACGAAGCCCATCGCTGACTACGCGCGGCTCGGCATTAGTTACGGAATCCTTGTTTCGCAAGTGGACCAAAACGGCAATGCTGACAAGGCGGGAATAAGAGGCGGAACGATGCCCGTGCGCTACGGCAACTCCCGCTCTTCGCGCGTCTTCAATTTGGGGGGGGACATCATAATCGGCATAGACGGCGTGCAAGTGAAAACTTATTCCGACTACTATTCGATGTTGGAAAACAAGCGTCCCGGCGATTCTGTTGTAATAACGATTTATCGTGACGGCAAAAACTACGACTGCAAAGTGACGCTTGCCGGAACGGAAAACCTATGAAAAAATTTGTCGTGCATTCGCCTTATGATGTCGCAGGAGACCAGGGCGATGCGGTGAAAAAATTGAGCGAGGGATTTCTCCGCGGCGACCGCTACCAGACGCTTAAAGGCGTTACAGGAAGCGGCAAGACTTTCACAATGGCAAAGATAATCGAAGCCGTGCAACGCCCCACGCTGATAATCAGCCACAACAAAACTTTGAGTGCGCAACTTTTCCGCGAATTCAAAACTTTTTTTCCTGAAAACGCCGTGGAATATTTTGTTTCGTATTACGACTACTATCAGCCCGAAGCCTATGTTCCTGCCCGCGACCTCTACATCGAAAAAGATGCCGACGTGAACAAGGAAATCGACCGTTTGCGTTTGGCTGCCACATACAGCCTCATGGAACGGCGCGACGTGATTGTAGTTGCCACGGTTTCTTGCATCTACGGTTTGGGAATGCCCGACCTCTACAAGGAAATGCGGATTCGTGTTGAAAAAGGTTCGACGCTGAATTTTTCCGATTTGGCGCGGCAACTTACTGAACTTCAATACAAGCGCAACGACGCGATTTTGGACAGGGGCAATTTCCGCATAAAAGGCGACGTGATGGAAATCTTTCCCGCCTACATGGAAACGGACGAAGCCTATAGGATCGAACTTGAATGGGATGAGGTTGCGCGGATTCAACGTTACAATGTGATTACTTCGGAGCGAGTGGAAGAACTCGAAGAAACCGTGATTTATCCTGCAAAGCATTTTGTCGTTTCGGGTGATTTGCTTTTGCAGGCAACGGAACGAATCCAAAAAGAAATGGAAGAGCGCGTGGAAGTTTTGACCGCGCAAAAGAAAATCCTCGAAGCCGAGCGGCTGAAAACCCGCGTAACTTACGACATCGAGATGCTCAAGGAAATGGGATATTGTTCCGGAATCGAAAATTATTCCGCGCCCATCGCCGCGCGCGCTCCTGGCGAGCCGCCTGCCACATTGCTTCATTATTTTCCTGACGATTTTCTTTGCATCATAGACGAGGCGCATGTCACCGTTCCGCAAATCGGCGCGATGTACGAAGGAGACCGTTCGCGAAAACAAAACCTCGTTGACTTCGGCTTCCGTCTTCCGAGCGCGCTCGACAACCGGCCGCTCAAATTCGCGGAGTTCGAAAAAAAACTCAATCAGGTGATTTATGTCACCGCAACTCCTCGCGCCGAAGAAATCAAACAGAGCAGCCAAGTGGTGGAACAAATCATCCGCCCCACGGGATTGCTTGATCCGATTATCGAAGTGAGGCCGAGCGAAGGTCAGATGGAAAACATCTACAAGGAAGTGCTCGCGCGAATCGAGCGGCAAGAAAGAAGCCTGATTCTCACGCTCACAAAAAAAATGGCGGAAGACTTGACCGACTATCTTTCGGGGCTGAATCTGCGCGTCAAATACATTCATTCCGAAATCGACACGTTCGAGCGAGTGGAAATTTTGAAAAGCCTTCGTTCCGGCGAAATCGACATTTTGATTGGAATCAACCTTTTGCGAGAGGGAATCGATTTGCCCGAAGTTTCGTTCATCGCGCTTTTGGACGCGGATAAAATCGGATTTTTGCGCAGCACCACCTCTCTCATCCAAATCATCGGACGCGCCGCCCGCAACGCAAATGGAATGGTTGTGATGTACGCCGACAGAATGAGCGACGCAATGAAGGAAGCAATCTCCGAGACAAAACGCCGCCGCGCCATTCAGGAAGCCTACAACAAGGAACACGGCATTACGCCCACCACGATAAAAAAGGCGGTGGAAGACATCCTCGAACACAAGGCGCAGGAAGCCAAGGAAGAGGCGGAAATCCAACTTGACGTTTTGAAAAAGAGCGCGAATCTTTTTGTGCCGAAAGAGCGTCGTCGTCTCATCGAGGCTCTGAAAAAGCAGATGAACGAGTACGCGGAAAATTTGGAATACGAACAGGCGGCACTCATCCGCGATCAAATCATCGAAATAGAAGGGCAGTACGGAAAATGACCTCAGTTTGAAGGCGCGTTTTTGGATTTTTTTAATCGCGCGGACGCTGCGGCAAAATGCGCCTTTTCTAAAAACGCCGAAAACCTATTGACATTATTTTTGCTTTTCTATAAAATATTTAAACTTATATTGAATTAAAGGCAGGTAAAATATTATGCGAAGATGCGACATTTGCGGCAAAGGCTCTCAGCACGGAAACAGGGTGAGCAAAACCTACCATCATACAAAACATGTTTGGCTTCCGAATCTTCACAAAGTCAAGGCGGATTTCGGTGACGGCGGCGCGCGCAGAATCAATGTTTGCACGCAATGTTTGCGAAGCGGTTTTGTGGTAAAAAAAGTTCACGTTCCAAAAGAAGCCAAAAACTAACCAATGTTTAAAATAAGCCGCTAAAATTGTGCGGCTTATTTTGAATTCGAGTTTTTATTTTCGAGTTTCGCTTTGTGAAACTCGCCTATTTTACTACCTGCGTTGCAACAAGTTGCTCAACGCGGATGCATCCGTCATTCTCGAAATCTGCGGATTTCTGCGATGGCGTTTTTTTTGGAATGCTTAAAATCCGTGCAGAATCGCGGGCGCAAACCTTCGGTATCGTTGCGCGGAATTTCCAATTTCTTTTTTTGATTCGTGCGCCTTGACTTTTCGACTTCTGTTAGAATTGCATCAAAATGATTCAAATAAATTCGATTTCATTTTCATTCGGGGCGCAAATCCTGTTCAATGATTTTTCGTTGTCCACAAATGCAAAATGCGCTTGCATCGCGGGCAACAACGGTGTCGGAAAATCGACCCTTTTGAAATTGGCGGCGGGCATTCTCGAACTTTCTTCTGGAAAAATCAAAGCCTCAGGCGAAACGATTTACGTGGAACAGGAATGCGGAGAGATTCCGCAAAGCGTTTTTTCTTCGTTTTGGAGCGCGGACAACGAGGCGCGGAAATTCTATTCGATGCTTGGCGTGACTGAAGAAAAAATTTCTCGCTGGGAAAATCTTTCTGGAGGCGAAAAAAAGTGCATTCAAATTGCGGCGGCGTTGGCTGAAAATCCTGCCGCGCTTTTTTTGGACGAGCCTTCGAATCACCTTGACGGCGAGAACAAGCAGAAAATAATTTTCGCCTTGAAGAATTCTCGCGCGCAGATTCTCCTTGTGTGCCATGACCGCGAATTTGCGGACGCTCTTTGCGAGCAGACGATTTTCCTTTTTCGCGAAAGCGAGACCTTCGATGGCGGCGAGGACAAGGTTTGCGCGAAAATCTACAATGCAAATTTGAGCGGTGCGTTGGAATTGCGCGGCGCGGAATTTTCTTCGCTCCAAAATGAGTGGCAGGACGCGAATCAAAATTCGCAGAAAATAAAGAACGCCGTAGAAAGATGGCGGCAGGAATCCGCGCGTTCGGCGGGGCGCGTGAAAAAATCCGCGCTCAAAAAGAATGACCACGATGCAAAGAGCAAAATCGACGCGGCGCGCGTAAGCGGCAAGGACAGGACGGCGGGCGATACGCAGGCGCGTTTTGAAAGTCTGCTTGCTCGTGCAAACGAGCGGCGCGATAAAACGCAGCGTCCGCTTTCAAAAAAATCAGGCTTTGCTTTTTTGAAAAGCGATGCGGATTTTGACAGCGCAAACCGTTTTGGCGCGAGCGGCGTTCCCGAAAACATTTTGCATTTTCCGCAGAAAATTCTCGAAAATGGAAAACGCGTCGAGCCGTTTGACATAAAGCGCGGGGCTAGAATTGCCGTCATCGGAAAAAACGGCAGCGGAAAAACTCTTTTGGTGAAGGCGATTTTGCATGAGGCGCAAAAAAGCGGACGCGCGAAAAATGTGTTTTATTTGCCGCAAGTTACCGATGACGATTTCCGCAAAACGCTATGCGAAAAATTCGATTCGCTTTCGGATGCCGAAAAAGGCGCGGTGCTCTCCACGCTATACCGTTTGAATTCGAATCCCGATTCGCTTGCGGAGCGCGAAAATATTTTTGAGGCGAGTCCCGGCGAAATCCGAAAAATCGCGCTTGCGATGTCGCTTTGTCAAAATCCGCCTTATTTGTACATCCTCGACGAGCCTACGAATCACCTTGACTTGGAATCGGTGCTCGCGCTTGAAAACGCTTTGGAAAATCTTTCCGCCGCGCTCGTCATCGTGAGCCACGACAAAGTGTTTTTGGAAAATGTTCTTTCTGAAGATTTTTTTTCGATTTCTTTGTAACCATTTTCCGCGAGCGTTGCTTATTTTATAGACACAACCAAACTTGCAAATGCAAAGCCTCCAGGGCGGCAACTGATTTCCTCCTTTACAGTTGCCGCTTTTTTTTATTTACATTTCCGCTTTTTTTTGCTAAAATCAAACTTGAATGAAGGATTCTTTTAGAGAACAGGCGTGCCGTGAAGATTCTCCGAAATGGCAGCAAAGCATAAAGCGGGAAAATTCTCTTTACAGCCGTGGCAATGAAATACGCGGCGAATTCGAGCGCGACTACACGCGCATTTTGCATTGTCAGGCTTACAGCCGCCTCAAGCACAAGACGCAGGTTTTTTTTGCGCCGCACAACGACCACATTTGCACGCGGATGGAGCACGTGAACCATGTGGCTTCCGTGGCGACTACGATTTCAAAGTATCTCGGATTGAACGAGGAATTGGCGCGCGCGATTGCGATTGGGCACGACATCGGACACGCGCCGTTCGGACATTTTGGCGAGGAATGTTTGAATTCTTTGTTGAAGCAGAAGGAAGGCGAAAACGCGCCCAAAAAATTCTGGCACGAGCGCAACAGCCTTTTTTTTGCGGACTACATCGAAACTCTGCGCGATCCCGAAGGCAATGCGAAGACGCTCGATTTGACTTATGCGGTGCGCGACGGCTTGATTTGTCATTGCGGCGAAATCCATCAGCAGGGAATCCGCCCGCGCGATGACGCGCTTGATTTGTATTCGATAAAGCGGCCGGGAATCATTCAGCCTTTTACATGGGAAGGTTGCATCGTAAAAATTTCCGACAAGATTTCGTTTTTGGGACGCGACTTGGAGGACGCGCGCACGTATCACATTTTGGACATGGGCTCGTACAGAATGTTGCGCGACATCGTTGGCTCGACGCTCGGTTTTGAAGGGAAGGGAAAAAAATCGCTGCGAAGCGGAAAGGCGGTGAACACCACGGTTTTGATGAACGATATGATTGTGGATTTGTGCGAGCAAAGTTCGCCACAAAAGGGAATCTGTTTCAGCGACGAATATTTTAAATTCATCATCGAACTGAACAAATTCAATTTTGCGAAAATCTACACGCATTGGCGGCTGGTGGAATTCCAAAAATACGCGCGGAACGTCATCGTCACGATTTATGAAACTTTGCAGCGCGCGCAAATTTATGTGCAGCGCGGACGAGTTTCCTACGCGCTCAAATATTTTCCGAAGTTGAATTCCAATTTTGAAAGCTGGCTCATAAAATACACGAACTACGCGCACGACAAAAAAAGCACGCTGCGCTACGAAACGCCGCAAGTGTTCGATGTCAATTCAGATGAGTCGTACCAAAAATGTTTGATTGAATACATTTCCGGAATGACAGACCAGTTCGCAATCCAAATTTATGAAGAAATAATTTCGTTTTGAAAAATGTGCTTTCGCGCAGCCCCCCCCCATCACACAACGCTCTGCGCTTTTTTTGGGAGGGGTGATTTTTGAATCGGCTAGATTTTATCTAGTGCGTTTTCATCACCTGAAAGATAAAGTTCGATGTGGTTTGCGTCCATCGGCTTTCCATTCAAAAATCCTTGCGCGTTTTTGCAGTTGAACGTTTTGAGGATTTTCAACTGGTCTACTTTTTCCACGCCTTCGGCTATCGTGTCCAATCCCATTTTTGTAACCATCGAAATTATCGAGTTCGTGATTTCCGCGGAAAAATTGTTGTCCTCGGTGATTGACTGTATGAACGACTTGTCAATTTTGAGCGTGGTGAACGGAAGCGCCTGCAAATATCTGAGCGAAGAATATCCTGTGCCAAAATCATCGAGCGAAATTCCGAAGCCCATTTCTTTTATTGCGCGCAATTTTTCCGCCGCCTTTTCTATTTCATCGATGAAGACGCTTTCCGTGATTTCAAGTTCGATGGATTCGGGGCGAATGTCATGCTTTTTCGTGATGTCCAAAAGCGTGTCGATGAAATTGTTTTCGCGCAGTTGAACCGGTGAAATGTTCACCGACATAATTCCTTTGAAGCCGAAATTCTCCTGCCATTTTTTTTGGAACTTGAACGCCGTGTCCAAAACCCAAGTGCCTAGCGTTATGATGAATCCGTTTTCTTCCGCGATTGGAATGAAATCCTCCGGCGAAACTCTTCCCAACGAGGAATCGTTCCAGCGCAAAAGCGCTTCGAAGCCGCGCAATGTGTTGGTGGAAATGTCGAACTGCGGCTGGAAAAAAAGTTGGAATTCCATTCGCTCGAACGCAAGCGACATTTTTGAACTGTAGTTGATTTTTCGCAGTACCGCCTTTTGCATTTCGGAAGTAAAGCGGAGTGTGTGCCTCTTGCCTTGGGCCTTTGCGTTGCGGAGGGCAAGGTCTGCGAAATTCAGCAGGTCGTCGCGCGAAGAACTGTCGTCAGGAAAGACAGCGATTCCGCCCGATATTCCTATTTCCGCCGTGATGAAAGCCTCTTCCACTGCATCGGCAATAGTAATCGCGCTGTCCGCATTGGAAAGATTGTGCGCCAAAATCGCGAATTCATCGTCTCCGAATCTGAATGCATGAATTTGATTTTTTGCGAAGCTTCTGAAAATGCGCGCGCTTTTTACAAGCGTGTTGTCGCCTTCGCTGTGTCCGCGGGCGTTGTTGATGAGGTTCAAGTTGTCGAGGTCAAATAAAATCAGCGCGAAACGGCTTCCGTTTTTTTCGCTTTCTTCGGCGCATTTTTCGAATTCGTTGTTGAAATTCAGCCGGTTCGGAAGTGTAGTGAGCGTGTCAGTGTATAAGGCGGAGTGCAATTGTTCATTGAAAAAAGTTTTTGTCCCGATGTCGTTCAAGCATATTGTGAGCATTCCGTTTTGCGTGAATTTTATTTTTATGTCGTAGGATGTTTTTCCCGTCACGAAAATCAAATCTTCGCTAGGAATTTTTTCCTGCGCCTCAACCCTTTTGACAAGGCCGAGCCAATTCACTGCGCCAGTTTTTATCGAAGAAAGCTTTTTTGTGGTTTTGATTCCTGTAAAGATTTTTTCGCACGCAAGGTTCGAATAAATTATTTCATAATCGCCGCCGCCGATTTTTTTTGCTACGAGGACGGGGATTTCCAGCGAATCCGTGATGTTTTTGTACGGCGAGTCATTTTCCATGTGAATTTTCCTAATTTGTGATGAAAATATTCTAACACAAATCCAAGAATTTTTCAATGCTTTTTTTTGGTTCGCGCGGAGGGTTTTATACCTCGACGCTCTGTGTGTGTGGGGGGGGGGCAGGCGCGGTTTCGCTCAAATTTTGAGATTGGAGGATTCTTCCGCCCGCCATTCGGAAAGTTGCTTTTCCATCAAATCGCGCGCTTCATCCAAAATCGCCACTTGCTCTTCTTTTGTGAGCGCAGGCGGATAGATTTTCAGAATTTTCGCGTGATAGTTCACCTTGTTCATATTTTCCATGATGTGGCGAATGTCGTTTATCTTGTAGCCTTCGTCCACGACGCACACGACAATCGGAAGCCGCGCGGAATCGGCGATGCGGCGGAATCCTGCGCTGTAGAATTTTCCAAGAGTGCCGTCCTTGCTGCGAGTTCCTTCGGGAAAGATTACTGGATTCCATTTGTTGTCGAGACAGCGTTTTGAAAAAGAATCAATTCTGCGCATTACAAGACCTGCGCGGCCGCTTCTCGGAATAAAGCAATGTCCCTGCGATTTCAGCATAGGCGAAACGAGAGGAACGTGTCGGCTCAAAGAGTCCTTTGCCACAAAGCGCATTTCGAACCCGCGAAAAAACGAAAAAAGAATCGGAATGTCCAAAAGACTTTGGTGGTTTGAAAGGACTATAAATTGTTCGGGCAACTCGGCTTTCTTTTCTTGAAAAAAAGTCAGGCGAAATTTTTTGTAAGTTTTGAGAATGGCGAAGAATTTTCCTATAATCACATTGATGACATGGTTCGAAATTTTCAGACATATCTTGTGCGAAAATGGATAGAACAATTCCATCGCGAACGATACGGGAATCAAAAAATTGACAAGTACAAGGAGTATGATTACATTGCCCAAACTGCTGAAAATCATTTTACAAATTATAACTTTTTTTTGGCAAATGGTCAACAATGAAAAATGTGCTAAAATCTGAGGCAAAAACTCTTGCAAAAAAAATCGCGTTGCCATAAAATGAATCCATGAAATTTTTTGTGCTTGGCATCGCGGTTTTGATGTATGCCTTTGTGATTGCGTTTCAAGATAAAAAAGTTTTTTTCACAAGCGCGGCGGCTCTCCTCCTGCTTGTTTTGGGCGCGGTTTTTCCGGGCGCGATTTTTTCCGGAACTCGTCATGCGGACGCTTTTTTGCACGCGCTTTCTTCGCTTGTAAATTGGAACGTGCTGCTGATTTATTTGGGGAGCATGATGATTGCCGCGCTCTTCATCTATTCAAAAGTGCCGTCGCGAATCGCCGATTTCATAATCGAAAAATCTCCGAAGACAGGAATTGCAATCGTGCTGATTTTGGCGATGACGGGAATAATTTCGATTTTTGTGGAAAACGTTGCCACGGTTTTGGTGATGACTCCAATTGCGCTCGTGCTTTGCAAAAAACTGAAATTGAATCCGACGAATTTTTTGCTGGGGCTTGCCGTGATGTCGAACCTTGAAGGAACTGCGACTTTGGTTGGAGACCCCCCCTCGATGATTTTCGCAAGTTATGCGGGATATACGTTCAATGATTTTTTTGTGCATGAAGGAAAAATTTCGATTTTCTTTTTCATCCAAATCGGGCTTGTGGTTGGCTGCGTTTTCTTTTACCTGTTTTTTCGGAATGAAAACGAAAAGGTGCAGGTGGAAAAAACGAAGATTGTTTCGGTCTTTCCCGCCGCGCTGCTTTTGGCAATGATTTTCGGACTTGCGGCGATTTCGTTCACAAAAATCGAATTGCCTTTTTTTTCTGGCGCGTTCGTCTTTTTGCTCGGAGCGGCGGGCGTTGTATGGTTCGTGGCGAATCAGAAAAAATCCTGGGGCGAAGCGTGGCAAATGATTCGCGAGTTGGACTGGGAAACGATTTTTTTCCTGACAGGCATTTTTGTAGTAGTGGGCGCGTTGAGCGAATCGGGCTTGCTTTTTGACTTCGCCCAATTTTTGCGCGGCATTATTGGTGGAAGCCGCATCGCGGGCTTTTTGTTGATTTTGCTTGTTTCGGTAATTCTTTCTGGCTTCATCGACAATGTGCCGTACATCATCGTGATGCTTCCCGTGGCGGATTCCCTTGCGCGTTCGATTGATGTGAGCGGAGAACTTTTTATGTTCGCGCTTTTGATTGGTTCTTGTCTCGGCGGAAATCTCACGCCTTATGGAGCGTCTGCCAATGTTGCAGCGATGGGCATACTGAAAAAAGAGGGCTGCCCGATGGACTTTGGCGGATGGCTCAAACTTGGTGCGCCGTTTACGCTTTGTACCACCGCTGCCGCAGCCGCGGCTCTCTGGGCAATTTGGGCGTAGACTTCTTCCGCTGAATTTTCATCTTGCGGAATGCGAAAGATTTCCGCGCCCGGAATTCCGCGCATGAAAAAGCACTGTTTTTTTGCGTATTTTTTGCTGTTGCGTTTTATGTTGGATTTTATTTCTTCGGGAGGGCAGTCGAAAAATTCATGGCAACCGATTGCTTTCATTCCGGGCGAAGTGGGCGGATATTTTTGTGCGAGTGCCTTCACTTCGGATTCAAGTCCACAGGCAAACATTTTTTCCACGCGTAGGTCGATTCTATTGTACAAGTCGCTTCGTTCGCGTTCGAGAATCAGAGTAGTGAAGTCGTATTTTTCACGCGGAATTTGTTCGCCCAAAAATTCCGTCCGCGGCTTTCCAGTTAGTTCGTAGATTTCCAGCGCGCGCACAATTCTGTAAGTGTCTTTGGGATTTATTTTTTGTGCGCTTTGGCAGTCCACCGAAAAAAGCCGCTGCCACATTTTTTCGCTTCCCAATTCCTTCGCTTGAGAATGCAGATGTTCACGGATTTTTTCATCGCCCTCGGGAGTTTTCGGAAGCCCCAGCAAAAACGAGCGGATGTAGAAGCCTGTGCCGCCGCATACGACAGGAAGAATTCCTTGCGAAAAAAGTTGTTCGCAGAGCGCGTCGGCGCGTTCCACGAATTCTGCCACGGAAAATTGTTCGTCAGGATTTTTTATGTCCAAAAGGAAATGTTCGAGTAGGCGGCGTTCTTCGGCTGTGGGCTTTGCCGTGCAGATGTCCATCCCGCGATAGACTTGCATCGAATCCGCGCTTATGATTTTTGCGTTTGGAATCAGCGGCGGAGAAAATTCGCTTTCGCCTTTTTCGCGATTTTGCCGTTTTCCGAAAAGCCTAAAAAGCAGTTCGGTTTTGCCCGTTGCCGTGGGCGCGAAAATCACGAGGACAGGGATTTTTCTCACTGCCGATTTTCGATGCGGTAGGTAACTTCTTTTGTGAAAAGTTGCATTGCCGCGAGCGAAACTACTTTGTCGTGGTTTTCTTCGATGAGCGGGTCGTCCACCATTGACATTTGGTAGGCGCGACGATTTGCCGCCACAGTTATTTCGTAGATGTTGCCGTCAAATTTTACAAGTTGGTCCAAAGGAAAAATCATTTTGTTCTCCTGCGTTTTGAGAGTGACATTTTATAAATCAAAGATATTGCTTGAGGGATCGAGAACCTCTCCCCACAGAATTCCTTTGATGACTGTTTCGGTCACGCTCGCATCCTGAGGCTCCGGGTTCGAATAGATGGTTGAAGGATTAGGTCCAGAGCCATCCCACGCATACACGTTTTTCTTCATTTTCCGCCCCCTCAAAATATTAGGTTGAGAAAATTATAGCAATTTTTCTTTTGCGTGTCAATCGTTTTGAAAAAATGCGCAAAGTGTAATTTTTTTTTGTTGCTTTCAAAATTTTCGATGACAAGGCTTGCTTTCACATACCCATACCCGGTATAGGTATGCGAAATTTGTTTGAATGCGTTTTTTTTGCTACGATTTTAGTTTGAGGCCGTCGCTGAACGCTTTCCCGACTGTGTTTCCAAGCGCGATGTATTCGTGCGAAACGCAATCGAATGTAATCGGCTTTAGTTTTCTCACATCGATTTTGTCGTCAGTAAGAATTTTTTCATCGATGCTTGCGTTTACGATTTTTCCGAAAAGGTGGCAGGATTTTTCATCGTAAGAAATCAGCGTGCATTCAAGCGCGAAAGGCAGTTCCTCAAAATACGGCGCGTCAATGTTTTGCGCCTTTGCCGCGTGCAAACCCGATTTTTGGATTTTGTCGGGAGTGTCGTTTCCGCTCGCGATTCCAACATAGTCGCATTCCACCACGTGCGCCTCGTCAGCCAAACTCACAGTGAACGCTTTTTTTGCAAGGATGTTTTTCACAGTTTTGTGTCCGGGGCTTAAACAGATGAAAATCTGGTTGTCGTCTCCGATTCCGCCCCATGCCGCATTCATCGCGTCGGGTGTTCCGTCTTCGCCGTAAGTTCCGATAATCAGAACGGGCATCGGATAAAGCCAAGTTTTGCTTCCGAAATTCTTTCTCATTTTTTTCCTCCGTAATTGAAATTTATTTAACGAGAATTTTTCGATTGAAGAAAATTCTCTCTTGCCACAAAGAAAAGCGTTGCCGCCACAAAAATCATAATCAGATGCACGAACCAATTCGTGTAGCGAGAATAAACAGTTTCGCGCCATTGACTTATCGGAACTTCGGCGCACATATACGCCTCTTCAAAAAGCGGCGCGGACTGAACGATGTTGCCCGAGGAATCTACTACCGCAGTGAATCCCGAATTTGTGGAACGCACAAGGGGGGTGCGATATTCAATTGCGCGGAACGCCGCCACCACAAAATGCTGGTATTCTGCGGACGCGGTTTTTGACCACGAATCATCAGTTATGTTGAGGAAAACTTCCGCGCCCATGCTGTGGAATGGACCGCAAATGTCCGGAAACGCATCTTCAAAGCAAATCGGGGTGGCAATCCTTGCGCGCGTTGGCTTTTCTTGGTTCGGAAGCGCCGTTGCCATGTCGATTACGTTGAATGAAGGGAAAGGCCTTTTTTCTTTGGAAGAAATTTCAAGGTCGAACAAAACGAATTCTTCGCCGGGAGTCCAGCCGTTGGAAATTCCCACGACGCGGTGCATCATTTTTTTTACGATTGGAAAATCAATCAGCGGAATCACTTCGGCAAATGGAACAAGGTGCGTCTTTCCGTAGAAGCCCCTGAAAAATCCGTTTCGGTCGAACATGAGCGCGGCGTTCGCAGTGCGGTCCTTCGCGTCATCGAGTGTATACGAGCCGCCGATTAAAAACGGAATCTTCGTGCGACTGATAAAACTGATGAGCGACTCTTCTTCGGGGCGCACCGTGTAGCGGATGTAGGATTCGGGGAAGGTGTGCCGCAGGACGGCTTCGCTCCACACAACGATGTCCGCCTTTTTGCCGCGCTTTGAGAATTCATCGATTCCTTTTTGAGAAAGTTCCATCGAAATTCGGATTGGCTCGTCATCGATACGCAAAGCCCACGGGTCGCGATTTTGCTGGACGAGCACCGCGTTCAATGTTTTTACGGCAGGACGCTTTTGGCACAAGCGGAACGCGCCGTACAGAAAAAAGAGCGCGAGCAAAACGAGCGCGCATTTTTGAAAGCCCGCGAGTTTTTTGCCGCGATTTTTTTCGCCGAATGAAATCATGCTTTCCGCGAGAGTTGCCGCGATGAAGGAGAACAAAAAAGTGATTCCGTAAGTGCCGAAAATGTCTGCGCTTTGCATGAGCGGCTTTGCGCAAAACGCGCTCATCGAAAGCGTTCCCCACGGATACGCCAAAAATCCTGTGGACTTCGCCCATTCGTAGACAACGCGCACGGAAGCAAACCAAAACACTCTGAATTCCTTGGACGAGAATTCGCATGACAATTTTAAAAATTTAAAGTTGAATGAAATTTTTTGAGGGCGATTTTTATTTTGCAAAATTTCCGCAGGTTTTCCGAACGGCGCGAAAAAAAGGCAGCCTGCCATCGCTTCGATGCACGCAGTTCCGAGCGCAGACGCGCCAAGCGTAAAAATCGCGAAATTCTTGAAATTCGCAAGCCAAAAACTCGAAAAAATATGCGTCGCAAGCGCGTCCAGCGCGAAAATTCCTGCCGCATTTTTGTACGATTTCGCGCTTTTTGCGGCGAAATAAAGCGGAATCAATGCCGCCATCCCGAAAATGGGCGAGCCAAAATGAAATATTTCGTTCGGAATTGCAAGCGCGGTCAAAATTCCAGAAAAAAACGAACAAAAAACTTGAAAAATTCCGCCCATCATGGTATAATATTCTATTATATATTAGATTAAAAATCAAGAGGATTGGACTTGCTGCAACTTTGACTTTGACTAGGAAAAAAATTACTGATGGAAAATATGGTAAAAAATATTTGCGAGGCGCATCAAAAGGAATACGGCGAAATTCCCAAAACCGTGATTTCTACGCCGGGCCGCATTCACATAATGGGCGAACATTCGTGCTGGTTTTTTAGGGACAAAACTCTTTCTTTGGCGTTGAACATGAATGTCTATGTCGCGCTTTCTCCTCGTGAGGACAACTCGCTGAAATTTTTCTTCGTGCAGCTCAATGAGCGGCGGAAGTCCGACATTTCGAACATAAAGCAAAAAAAAGAAGATCGCTGGGCAAATTCTCTCAAGGCAATTATTCAAGCCTATCTCGCCATGGGCTTTAAACTCGGTGGGATGAATTTCACGATTTATACGGAAACTCCTCCTTCCGCTGGCTTCGGCATAAATTCCGCCGTAAAAGTGGGTTGCGCTCTTGCGATAAAAAAGGCTTTTCGGCTGAACTGCCCGGACGCGCGGCTCTTGCAGGTTTTGGAAATGGCCGCACGGAGTTTTCTCAAAGTTGACAATCTCATGGCAGATAATTTTGTGGCGTTGTATTCCGAGCCTGGTTCCTTCATTCTCACGGACTATTCCAAGCAGTCTTATGAAAACATTCCGTTCGATTTTGGTGGCTACAAAATTCTTCTCACGGATGCCAATGTTCCCAGGCAAAAAATTTGGGATGAAGAAACTGTGCGCGAAATGCAGAACGCTCTTTTGCTCGGTGACCTCAAAGACAGAAAACGCGGTGTTTTGGGAGGATGGGTTTACAATACGAATCCCACCGCGATGAACGAAGAACTTTCTGTGGTGAGCGAAGATATGCGCCGAAAACTTTTGTACATCATCTATGAGCACGGCTGCATTTTGGACGCGGTGGACGGAATCAAAAAAGGGAAATTCACAAAATTCGCGCGCGCGGTGAACAGAAGCCACACTTTGCTCCGTGAAAATTACAATGTTTCTTGCCCCGAAATTGACTGGATTATAAAGCGCGTCGGCGAACTTGAACCGAATTTGCAGGATATCCGCGAGCCTGTAACCTGCGGGCGCATCGTCGGAAAAGGATTCGGAAGGTGTGTCTACGCCTTTGTCAGAAATGGCGATGTGGAAACATACAAAAAAAATCTTTCGGGCTACGCGCGTATTTTCGGATTCGAGCCGGTCACATTTGAGGTGAAGAGCGCGAAAGGCGCGCATTCGGTTAGGGTCAATTGATTCGCGCGTCGAAGTTTGTTGATTGCCGAAAAAGGCGGGCGAATTTTTTTGCGAAAACCGCGGCTTCAATATCCAATTATGAAATATATGAACATTTGTTCATATATTTGTTTCTTTGTGCGGGCGGGAAGTGCAAAATATGAGTTTTTCTGAAAATCGGAAAATGCTCTGCCGCGAAAATTTTGAACTTGTCCTTTTGCCCGCGCAAGCAACTTGTCGCGATGCAGGAAAATAAATGGTGAGTTTTTGCGTTTTTAGAAAAGGATTTCAAAAATGAATTTGCTTTTGACAAATGACGACGGGTTTTCCGCTCCGGGAATAAACGCGCTCAAAAAGCGGCTTCTTTTGGACGGCCACAACGTGATGGTCTTCGCGCCTTCCGCAAACAGGAGCGGGGCGAGCCACTGTATCAATTTGGGAAGTGGAGTGGAAGTGCGGAAAATCAGCGAGAGCGAATACACTTGTTCCGGAACGCCTGCCGACTGTGTGATGGCGGCGTTGAAAAGCGGCGTTTTTTCAAAAATCGACCTCGTGCTTTCTGGGATAAACCAAGGTCCGAACATCGGGCTTGACATTGTTTATTCTGGAACATGCGGCGCGGCGCGTCAGGCGGTTTTCATGGGAGTTCCTGCCGTGGCGTTGAGCGTGATGGTGGAAGAGCACGATGGCGAGCCTTTTACGCCTCCCGAAAAATATTCTTATTCTGCGATGGCGGATTTCGCCGCGAAAAACCTCGACAATTTTTCCGAGATGTGCGTGGTGGCGCGTGGAATGTCCATGCCTGAAATTCCATGTTGCTTCGTCAATGTGAACGGACTTTCCCAAGAAGAGCCGTACAAGTCGGCGCGGTTTTCCGGAATCTCGTTCCGCGAATATGTCAACGACAGGATAACGCTTTTGCCAAAGGCAGAAGGAATTTTCGAGCGAAAATTTTCAGGCGGAAAAGTGATTTCTTCTTCGCGCAAATTTTCGGACTACGACGCGCTTCAAGAAGGCTCTGTTGCCGTGACTCGCGTCATCGCCGAGCAGATGGACGCTGGCGAGATGAGTTCAATTATTTTCAATTTTTGATTGACATTCTACGATTATTATTTTATTCTATATTTTAGGGTGGATTTATGGGGAATTCGATTTTGTCTGAAGGAATCGAGCTTTACGCAAAAAAAGAATACGGCGACGCGCTTGCTTTTTTTCTTTCGATTTCAGAAAATGCGAAAGTGGACGGAATGGATTTGGCGTACTACATTGGGCTTTGCTACGCGCGGCTTGAAAGGTACGACGACGCTCTTTTGTATTTGGAACAAGTGGTGACGAACGGCCACGACTACGATCGCATTTTGCAATGCCGCTACATTCTCGCGATAATATATGTGAAAAGCGGGCGAAAGCGTTTGGCTGATTTCGAACTTAACAAACTTTTGGAAACGGGCTACAACACCGCGAACGTGCTTTCTTCGCTCGCATATCTTCATTGGGAAAACAAGGACATAGAAACCTGCCTCGACTTTTATTCTCGTTCGCTTGAAAAAGACACGGACAATGTTACGGCTTTGAACGGAATGGGCTATGTGCTCGCCGAAGAAAACCGAGATTTGTCGCTCGCGCTCAGTTATTGCAAGAAAGCCGTTTCGAACGCGCCGAACAATCCTGCGTGTCTTGATTCGCTGGGGTGGGTCTATTTCAAACTTGGGCTTTTCGATGAGTCGCGGAAATATTTATTCGAGGCGGAAAAATTGCTTCCGGAAAGCGAAATCATCAAAAAGCATGTCAATCTGCTCGAAGAGGCTGTGGCGCAGGGATGAGAAAGTCGTTCGTTTTTTTGCTGGCAGTTTTTCTCGCATTTTCTCAAAACGCGCTCAACGCGCAGCGGGCGGAAAATCTGTTCGAGGATTCTGCAAACAGGTCTTCGCGCAAGCGCAGCGCGGAAGCGGGATTTGCCGAAGAGGAATTTCGTCGGGGCGTGCAGTCATATTATCGAGGCCAGTTCAATGACGCGATAATGCAGTTTGAAAAGGCGCTTTCGTATTTGCCCGATGAAAATCTGATTTTGGACTGGCTCGGAAAATCTTACTACCGCGCGGGGCTTGAAGGAACTGCGCTGGAACAATGGCAGTTCGCGCATGACGCGGGCTACGGCGGAATCCTTTTGGAAAACAAAATCGAAGTTGTTCGGGAACGCCGCGTGAACGCCTCTCCTGAAATTTCTCCGCGATATACAGAAACAGGAAGTTATTTCGGAACGAATTCCACGAAGGGCGAAAAATACCAAGTTTTCGCGTCTCCCACTTCCGTGCTCGTGAATTCCGACGGAACGATTTGGGTGGCGGCTTACGGAAGCAATGAACTCGTCTTGCTCGACATAAACGGAAATGTCGTTCGCCGCGTGACAGGTCCGTTCAATGGATTTGACCGCCCGCTCGATGTGATTCGTTCTTTTGACGGAAAACTTTTGGTGAGCGAGAGCGCGGGCGACAGAATTGCCGTTTTGAGCGAACTGGGCTTTTTTGAAAAATACATCGGCGAAAAGGGAAGGGGCGCGGGGCAATTTGTCGGGCCTCAATATTTGGCGCAGGATTCGCTTGGAAACATCTATGTTACGGATTTTGGGAATTCGCGCGTGGTGGTTTTCGACAAGGACGGAAACGGCATCTTCGATTTTGGAAGGCGTTCCGAAGATTTTGCGGGGCTAAAAGGGCCTACGGGAATTGCCATAAAGGACGACAGCGTTTTTGTGGCGGACTGTGTTCACGGCGCGATTTATCAATTCGATTTGAGCGGAAACTACGAGGGCGTTCTCGTTCCCGAACAGACATTTTCTTTTCCCGAGGCCTTGAAATTTTCCATGGAAAAAGATTTTTTGGTCGTTTCGGACAGAAATCGAATTTTTTCGATTGACTTGGGAACAGGCGCGGTTTTTGAAAACGCATTCGTAGGCAACGCGCCCGCCCGCATCACTTGCGCGCTTCCAGATTTCAACGGAAACATTTTGGCGAGCGATTTCAAGAACAGCGAAATCTACATAATGTCGAGGATGACAGAATTGCTCGGCGGATTCTATGTGGAAATCTCGCGCGTGAATGCCGAACACTTTCCGAAAGTTTCAATCGAAGTGAATGTGCAAAACCGAATGCGTCAGCCTGTGATTGGACTTCGCGCGGAAAATTTTTACATCAGCGAAGGGCGAAGGGCGGTTTCGAATTTGCGATTTGAGGGCGCGGCTTCCGCAAACACGAACGAGGACATCGCTATAATCATTGACCGCAATGTGGATTGTTCTGTTTACGGTGAAACTCTGAACCATGCCGTGCGCGAACTCGCCGGGGCGATGCAAGGAGTTGGAAAAATCACGCTCATTTCAAGCGGTGAAATTCCTGTTTTGGAATACGAAGGCGCGCCGAGCGGACTGGTGAATTTTTCGTACACCGCGCTCAAAACTCCAGAAAGCGACATTTGCTCTTTTGACCTTGCGCTCAGAATGGCTGCCAACAACTTGATAAATTCAGAGCCGAAACGCGCGGTGATTTTTTTGACCGATGGAGTTTTTGTGCAAGGCGCGTTTGCCCGATACGGACTTTCCGACCTCGCCTCATATTTGAACAACAATCGCATAGCGTTCAGCATTGTGCAACTTGAGCAGGGCGCGCCCGCCGAGGAATTCGACTACATTTGTAAAACGACTTTCGGAAAGACATATTATGTTTTCCGTCCCGAAGGCTTGGGCGGAGTGATCGCCGATTTGCTCGCAGTGCCAAACGGAATGTACCAGTTCAGTTACGAATCGTCGCTGTGGACCGACATGGGGCGAGCCTTTTTGCCTGTGGAAGTGGAAACCTATGTTATGAACCGAAGCGGCCGCGATGAGATAGGATATTTTGCTCCGCTAGAGTGAGATTTTCTTGCAGGACGAAAAATCGAAATAAAATCTGCGAGCAAAAAATGCTTCTAAATGAGGGCAGGTTCGCGCTCATTTTTCCGGCGGATTTTTTTCATTTGAAAGAAGCCGCGCCTTATGGATTTTGATTTTCGGATTTTTTTGTTCCAATTTTAGAATCGACTTTTCTACGGCGCGTTTTTTCTTTTCGCCGAAATCGAAAAGCTCGTTTTGCGTTTCGCTGTTCGCGTCTTGCGTCTTTCCGACGGTGATTCCTAAAAGCCTGATTCCGCGCTCCGCCTCATATTTTTTTCGGAAGATGTGTTTTGCGCGGCTGAAAAGGTCGTCAACGCTCGTGATGTTTTGTGAGGAAGTTTCGCGCACGCTTACAGTCGTAAAATCATCGTAGCGAATTTTCACGCACAAAGTTTTCCCGGTGATGTTGTGCCGCAAAAGACGAAACATCAACTGCTCGGACAGTTCCAGCAGCGCGCACTCAATCGCGTCCCATTCCAAAAGGTCGTAGTCGTAGGTGGATTCGATTCCTGCCGAATGCGATTTTGCTTCCTCCAAAAATCCCGGCGGATCGATGCCGCGCACGGCATTGTATAAGAAGTCCGCCTGCGCCTGCCCGAAAATATTCGCAAGGAGTTTTTTGCTGTGAACCAAAATGTCGTGCGTGGAATTGAAGCCTGATTCCTTGAGCCGCGTCAAAGTTTTCGCGCCGATTCCCCAGACTTTTTCGAGCGGCAAGCTCAGCATGAAATTTTCTTCGTCGCCCGGAAGCACGGCGGTAAGGCCTTTTGGCTTTTGCAAGCCGCTTGCGATTTTTGCGACATAGTTTGATGTTGCCACTCCGATGGAAACCGTGAGGCGCGTTTTTTCGAAAACTTCGTCCTGCAATTTTTTCGCAGTTTCCACTGGGTCGCCGAAAAGCCGCGTCGTGCCGCTCATATCCAAAAACGCTTCGTCAATCGAAATCTGCTTTACGTCGGGAGAAAAATCTGAAAAGATTCGCATCACTTTTTCGGAAAACTCGCCGTAAGTTTTGTGGTCGCCTCGGACAAAAATCGCGTTCGGACAAAGTTCCACGGCGCGGACGAACGGCATCGCGGAATGAATGCCGAATTTCCTTGCCTCATAACTCGCGGTGGAAACCACGGCCCGCCTGTCGCCAGGAACGCCGCCCACCACGACTGGCTTTCCGCGCCATTGCGGATGCAGCAGTTGTTCCACGGACGCGAAAAATGCGTCGAGGTCAACATGGAAAAAACATTTTGTGCTTTCGAAGTTCATGGCGCGCGCTCCGAAATTTCTCCGTCCTTCGCTTCAAACAAAAAAACTTCTTTTTCTGCGTAGCGAGAATCCTCGCTCAAAAAATACGCCTCAATTGTGATGAGCGAATTGTCGGAAGAATTCGGCGTGTATGCCACCGTCAAATTTTGCGGAGGATTTTCGGGCAACAAAAATTCCGTTTTGTCGTTTTCGTGCGAAGTTTCGTAAATCGAAAAGTAAAAAGGATTTTCGGCTTTGTCTTGAACGAAAATCGCATAGCGTTCGGGAATTTTTTTCGAGGAAATTTCGATACTGCGAATTTTTCCGCCGTAATATTCCGAATCGAAAATCGAAACCGAAGCATTTTTTTTTCCCGCGGAATCTTGAACGCGCAGGAACGAACGCCTCTGTTCGACATTCTTGAAAAAGATTCTGTTTGCGGCAAAAAAGGCAAGCGAAGAAATCGCCACGAATCCTGCTAGGCTCACGGCGGACGCGATGGCGTAGAATGTGAAAAGTTTTTTCCTTGATTCCGCTTTGAAATTCAGCCGAGCAAGGACGCGCAGCCAAAGCAGGCTCAGCGGAACGAGTGCGAAACTCAAAATTATGTTGCCTGAAAAGTCGCAGAAAATCAGATTGGAAATTTTTTGCGCGTCGGAGTAAATCAAAATCGAATGCAAGAGCGGAATGAACGGCAGGAAAAAAATCGCCATGAAAAAATAAAGCAACGCCGTGTTCTTCGTTGTCCGCGAAATCATTAGGATTATGTATTCGAATGAAAACAAAAAAAACAGCGAAATGTCAATCGTGGAAAATATGAATACATTCAAAAGCGCGCTCGTACTCAAAATGTATTCGTATGCGTAGGGCGTGAGGTCTTTGTGCAATTTGATTTCGATTGGGTAAAGCACGGACACGATGAAAAAAGGCGTAAAAAGTTTGAGCGAAAAAAGCAGCAAGATGTTTCTTACGCCGGCTTTTTGCAATGCGCTCGCTATGGTCTGCCCTGCAAGAAGCGAGATTACAAAAAAAGCCATCGTAAGGAAAATCAAGTAGTTCGATTTGATTGCGCTCGATTTTATCTTTGCAAGCCGCTGGCTGTGCTTTCTGAACAAAAATCCGAAATCGCTCAAAACAAGCAGGCATAGCGCGGTGAATGCGATGAGGGTGGCGACAATCTGACGTTCTTCAATCCAAATCCGCTTTTGAAAAGAAATCAGCGGGATGTAATGGCGGCTCCAATTTCCGCTTGCAGGGAATTCAACATGCGCGATAAAATTTTTGATGGAATCGATTTCCGCACGCCGATTGTTTTTTTCGGAAAGCATGTTCAACATCACGGCTGGAATTCCCCTCGACAAAAAGGCTGCGAGCCGCGCTTCATCTTTTAGAATGTCGATGTTGTAGAGGGAAAGGTATTCTCCGCCTGCGATGTCGTACTTCACGGAATTTTTGTCGAGTTCGGAACAAAGCGCGCGCACAAGGTATAATGGCGAAACATCGGACGCGCTTCCTGGCGTTACGGAATTTTTTTTCGTGCCCGAAAAGTCCAATACGAGCGCGTGCGTTTCCTGCGTGCCTTCGATTCCCCTGCAAAAAATTTCTGTGCCAAATGTTTTTTCGTTGCCGGAAATTTTTCGGACATCGCCCGCCGTGAAGATGAAATTCAGTTTGAATGTGAATTCGCCATTCGCGGCAAATTCGAACAGTTCGGAAAAGAATTCTTCATTTGCAAAAAAATCTTCCTGCGTTGATGCGACGATGAATGTTTGGTGCGGAAAATTTTCTTCGGATTTTTGCGAAAAGCCAATCGAAACATTGTACGGAAAATTTTCAAATGCGGCGGGGGTGAGCGGAATTCTTTCAACGGAAATTTTCGCCTTGTGCCCATTTTCTTTCGCGCACGATTCAAGTTTGGCAAAAACATTGTTGGAAAGCTCTGCGCCCGAAATCTTTTGTGCAAAAACACAATTCATTTGTATTGCAAAAATAGAGAAGATTGCGATTATGAAAGAAAAACTCCTTTTCATTGTAAAATATGTTACAATTTATCACTTTACTTTTCAAGAGTTTTGTGCGATAATATTAAATAAGGGAGTAAAACAATCAGATGGCTACTGGGAAAAAATTTACACTTGAACTGCCGCTCAAAGTGATACTTACCGAAGGAGGCACTTCGAATTTCATCAGCCACAAGAAAAAGCTTCTCAGAATAAAAATGGCCGACAACACCGAAGAGTACGGAATCGTGTTGAACCAATTTTCGCCGCAGTCGATTCAAAATATGATTTTGATTGACTACATTTCCAAACTGGAAATTTCGATGTCGGAATTCGGCTCGAAGCGGCAGGAGATTATGGACCTTTGCAAGCTGATGGTCTACTCCGTGATGTACAAACAATTCGACAAGGAAATCTTCAAGGGAATCATCGACACGAATTGTGTTCACAAGCACAACCGCACTCATGCGGGAAATTTGATTGACGAAAAAACGCGCATTCCAGACAAGCAACTCCGCGCTGAACTTTCCGGAAAGAACGTTCTGATTGACCAAATCCGAAAGACGATTTTGAGTCCGATTTGGAAAAGCGTGATGACCAACAAAGAATATTCCACGGAAGAAAAAAATGTCTATCTTTTGATGAGCGAAAAATTTTTGAACCGACTGAGCCTTCTCAACTGGCACATCCTTGTCCTTTTCCATAAAGATGAAAATTTCAGCGAGATTGTGAGCCAGACACGAAAAATCCTTTCGCGTTATATGGACAAGTCGCGCGTGGCGGATTACATTTCCACGATGGTGATGGAACTCGCGCTGAACAACGAAAACGCAAACATCACGAAGGAAGCCAAAAAAATGTATCCCGGTCGTGATGATTTGAATATGCTCATCCTCGATCCTGAAACGCGAATGAAAATTGTGCGCGCGCTTGAAGCGAAGCGCCAGTTGGTTTTCATCTCATGGAAATTGGGCGGAGGCTCTACTTCGATTGGAAAACAGGGAAGGCTGCAAATCACTCTCTACAACCGCTCCGATGAATTTCAGGAAATCAAGTCCACTGTTGATTCCGCATCAAATGGAAGGTCGGGCAAGAAGTCGCTTGTGGATTTCTACCGTGACATGCCCAGCGGCGAAGAAGGCACGGATTTGGGAATGTACTACCTTTCATATTTGGAAGATGCCTGCAAAAAAGTCAACGTCAAGTTCGATTCTCTTGTGAACCAGTTTTCTTCGAACGACCTCGTAGTTTTTACGCTTACTTTCAGCTTTTAGCATGGAAAAACCGCCGCCTGAAAATTTCAATTTTATCTCGATAGTGTTCTTGCTGCTTTGCTTTGCGCTTTTTTCTTGCGCGGAAGACAAAGTGAATGCGAGCGAATCGCAGGCGAATATTGTATTCGATTTTGAAGACGAAAAAAATCCCGTGCAGCGATTGAGTGTCTTCCTTGCCGTTTCTTCGAATGTGCGGCGCGTGGAAAATATTTCGGTGAAATGCGGCGAATATTTTTGGAAAATTGAAAATCCGATTTTGTTCCAGTCGCGCGAAAATTCTTGGGCGGGATATATGCACCTTTCGCCGCCTTCGAACCTTGCGAAATTTCCTCGCGGCGAATATTCTTTTGAATGCGTGGACGCGGCGGGAAATTCCGCACAAGGAATTTTTTTTGTTGAATACGATGAAAATTCATTGAAAGAATTTTCGTATGAAAAATTTTCCGGCGGCAGATGGAAGGAGCGGCTTGCGGCGTATTCTGAAACTGGCGATCTTTTATATTTTGATGAAATCAAAAAAAATCAGCACGATGAGGTGATTTTAAAAAACGTGAGGGATTCTCGCTATTTGCGGCATATTTATCAGGCGCGGAATGTGATTTGCCTTGGACCGAAAGTGTTCAAGGGAGGGGTGGACAAAAATGGGCAGTGAAGAATTTTCCGCCGGCGAAAATTTTTACCGCACGATAAAAACTTATGTTTTGCGAGCGGGCCGCATGACGAGCGCGCAGCAACGCGACTACAGCGAACTCGAACACATTTGGTGCATTCCCTATGAGGAAAAACTTCTGAATCTCGTGGATGTTTTCGGAAACACAAATCCGATTGTGGTGGAAATCGGATTTGGAATGGGC
The DNA here is from genome assembly GCA_022510845.1 of Treponema sp. Taxonomy (GTDB): domain Bacteria; phylum Spirochaetota; class Spirochaetia; order Treponematales; family Treponemataceae; genus Treponema_D. Next base: position 32,811 of record JAFLSR010000010.1, on the reverse strand, counting down.
GCGGCCACTGTCGAAATTGCGAAGGCGAATCCGAACATAAATTATCTTGGCATCGAAGTGCATCGTCCTGGAGTGGGGCGGGTGTTGGGCGAAATCCGCGCGAACGATTTGAAGAATTTGTTTTTGATTGAGCACGACGCACTCGACGTTTTGAAAAATATGCTCGGCGAAAATTCCGTGAACGGCTTTCACATTTTTTTTCCTGACCCTTGGCCGAAAAAAAAGCATCATAAACGCCGCCTCGTGCAGCGTCCACACACGGAACTTCTCGCGCAAAAATTGTGCCAAGGCGGATTTCTGTACATGGCGACGGATTGGGAAGAATATGCGCAGAGCGCACTCGAAGAACTTTCTGCGACGCAAGGTTTGAAAAATAAATTCGACGGGTTTGCACCGCGGCAAGTTTGGCGGCCCCAAACGAAATTCGAGCGCAAGGCGATTGAAGCAGGACGCGAAATCCGCGAATTGTATTTTGAAAAAATCGGTGGCTGAAAAATAGGAAACAGTTGAAGTTGCTACAGAAATATTGTGGCAACTTTAACTTCGAGAATTTCTGCAAAACAGAAATTCTCACTTATCGTACTGCGATTTTTCGCTTTGCTACAAAATCGTTTTGAGGAACAGTCACAGATGCCGCGGCATCTGTGACTTCGAGTTTTTTTGCTGAGCAAAAAACTCGTACATTTATTGTCATTTCTCGCTTTGCTGCGAAATGACGTTTTTAACAGTGAAAAAAAGTTCATACTTTTTTCACTGTTAAAAAATACAAGGAATGTTTAAAGTTGCCACAGAAATGTTGTGGCAACTTTAACTTCGAGAATTTCTGCAAAGCAGAAATTCTCGCTTATTCACTGCGATTTTTCACTCTGTTGCAAAATCGCTTTTTCAAAGTTTTCAGAAATTGAAATTTCTGAAAACTTTGAAAATTTGAGGAAAACTGATGTCAGATTTGTTTGATGTTGAAGCGGCTTCGAAAGAAAGTGCAAAATCTGTTCGCGTGAAGGAACTCGCGCGGCTCATAAAAAAATATCAGGATTCATATTATAACGGCGAGGCTGAAATCAGTGATGCGGAATTCGATTCGCTTTGGGACGAATTGAAATCGTTGGATCCGCAAAATCCGATTCTGAAAAAAGTTGGCGCGGATTCTGGCAATTTTCCGAAGGCGCGTCATGTGATGCCGATGGGAAGCCAAGAAAAGGCTGCCGACCCCGAGCAGTTTTTTGCCTGGGCGAAAAAACATTCCTACGATGAATACTTGGTGGAATACAAACTCGATGGCGCGTCGCTTGAATTGCAATATGAACACGGAAAATTGGTTCGCGCGGTAACTCGCGGCGATGGAACGATTGGCGACGACATAACTGTGAACGCGAAAAAAATGCGCGGCGTGCTTTCAGTTCTCAAAGACTCTTCGTCTTTTACTGGCGGAGTGCGCGGCGAAGTGATAATGACGCATTCGACGCACAAATCATTTTTTTCCGACAAGGCGAACTGCCGCAATGCCGCGAACGGTTTGATGAAGCGAAAAGACGGGGAGGGGGTGGAACACCTCGACTTTGTTTGTTATGACGCGCTTTCCACTGACGGAGAAAATCCTTTTTCGGACGAAGAAGAAAAAATCAAGTGGCTTGTGAAAAACGGCTTCGCCACCGTTCCTCTTTACATCGCAAAAAATCCCGAAGATGTCGTGAATTATCGAGCCGAGATAATGGAAAAACGCGCCTCGCTTGAATACGACATCGACGGACTTGTGGTAAAAGAACGCGCGATTGATTTTGCGGATGCGAGCAGGGCGCGCCCAGAGCGGCAGATTGCGTTCAAGTTTTCGCTTGAAGAAGCGGTTTCCATCGTTCGAGATGTGGAGTGGAGCGAGTCGGGTGCGACATATACGCCGGTGGCGATTTTCGATCCTGTGGAACTTGCGGGAACTACGGTTCGACGCGCGAGCCTTGCGAATCCCGATACGCTTCGCAAACTCGGCGTGAAAATCGGAAGCCATGTCGTAGTCGTAAAGCGCGGGGAAATCATTCCTAAAATTGAAAGCGTCGTCAAAGAAAATATTTCGGCAGAAAAACGCGGCAAAGATTCCACCCAAAAGGAAATTGAGTTTCCCAAAAAATGCGCGTCATGCGGAACTCCTCTTTTGGACACGCCCGCGCGTCTTTATTGCCCGAACAAAAATTGCCCCAAGCGAATCCTCCATCAAATTTTCAAATGGATTGAATGCGCCGACATCCGCGATTTGGGCGAAACGACTGTGAACGAACTTTTTTCCGCGAAAAAAATAAATTCGATTTCAAGTATTTACGATTTGACCGAAGAAACGCTCGCGCCATTTTTTCTTGATGAAAAAAGCGTCGCTGAAAAAAAAGAGTCGCTCGGCGCGAAAAAAGTTCTTGCTTCAATAAAATCTCATGCGCGTCTTTCCCTTGCGCAATTTGTCGCAGGTTTCGACATAGAAGGAATGGGCGAGGTGATGGTGCAGAAAATCGTGGACGCAGGCTACAATACGCTCGAAAAAATTCTTGCGGCGGATGCGGCGGACATCGAAAAAATCTATGGCTTTGCGGAAATCTCTGCGAAAAATTTCGTGGAAGGAATTCTTGAGAATGCGGAAGAAATGCGTTCGCTCGTTGCAAAAAAAATCATCGTCATCGAAGACGCTTCGGGCGGCGCGCTTTCCGGAAAAAGTTTTTGTTTTACAGGCGAGCTTGTCACTATGAAGCGCGCCGAAGCCGAGTCGCTCGTAAAAAAAGCGGGCGGTGCGGTGAAATCTTCTGTCACAAAAGATTTGAACTTTTTGGTAACGAACGACACGCAAAGCGGCTCTGGAAAAAATGCCAAAGCCGCAAAATTTGGAATCCCGATTATCGATGAAAAAGAATTTTTGTCGATGGTGAATTAGTTTCCCGTGAACGCAAAATCGTTCATGAAAAAATCGGGATTCACAATCATCGAGTTGAGACGCATTTCCCAATGCAGATGCTCGCCGTTCGCAAATCCTGTCGCGCCGGAAAATCCAATCAATTCGCCTTGCTTTATCATTTGCCCAGTCTTGACTTTAATTTCGCTCATGTGATAGTACATACTGTAAAGTCCCGGCAAATGTTCGATGATTACTGTCCAGCCCGTGGCGATTCGGTTTTCAGCCATCACGATTTTTCCGTCGGCAGGGGCAATAATCTGCATGTGTGGCTGCGCCTCGCTTGAAGGCGGTTTTGGCAAGCCGAAATCGATTCCGGTATGCACCGACGTGCTTTCTTTTCCGCTCGGGTATTTGTAGATTATCCTTTCGGCGAATGCCGTGGTGCGCCGCTTTGAAATCACGGGCACAATGAATTTTTTCAAGTTGAACACATTCTCAGGATTTATTGAGTTGATTATCGCGTTCAGTTTTTTCGACTGCTCCACTTTTTCTGGACTTGTGTCGGTGGTTATCGAAGACATTTCCCTTGTCAATTTTATCACGCCGCTTTCGAATACTTTCTTTTCGATTTTGAGCGGAAGCGTGATTTCGTTTTCACCTTCATCTTGCACTTTGTATTTTATCTTGATTTGGCATTCTTCGTTTTCAGCCCAAGATGAAATTGGAAGACCTGCCAAAAATTCTGCGGAAGTCTTTTTTGTTCCGAGCGCGTAAAAATTGCACGACGCAAGTGATTTTTTTTCGCCTGCGATTTCTGCCGAGGCGGAAGGAATCGCAAGATTCTTTTTTCGGTTTTTTGAATTTTCAAATTGAATCCGAACAAAAACCGCGTCGCCTGGAAAAACTTTGTCGTTGTAGTCGATGTTGATGTTGATTGAATTTTGCGAAAGTTTCGTGTTTTTCGCTTGGCAAATCGCGATTGCGAAAACAAACGCCGCAATGCAAATGAAATGTTTTTTCATTTTTTTAACCTCCATATATTTTCAGCAATGAAAAAACTTTCAAGTTTTTTCATTGCTGAAAACGGCGTTTCGCAGCGAAGCGAGAAACGCCAGTTAATAAGCGAGAATTTTTGCTTTGCAAAAATTCTCGTGTTAAAAACAGCGGCGGTATTTTCGACGCTGTTTTTAAATCTCCATAATATTTTCAGTTAAGCGAAACTCGAAGTCTATACACGCCTTTTCAAATTCTTTTCGCGTCCAAAATCACAAGCCTGCGTCCTTCCACTCCGTTGAAAACATTGCGTTCATAATTGTACAAAAAGTCAATTTTGTCGCCAACTTTAAACGGCGCGTTCAGTTTTTCCGCCGCGCCCCACCAAAGCGCGGGCCATTTGTGTTCGCCGATTTCCAGCGTCAGTTTCAAATGCGCAGGCTCTGTTTTACCGATGATTTGCGCCGCGACAATTTTCGCCCCCCTTGTTATAAACACAAATTGGCGGAATTCGTTTCCATAAGGTTCGAAATTATCGATTATTTTCATCAAGTCTTCGGTGAGATGCTGATGCGGAATTTCCGCGTCGATTTGGATTGCATCGTTCGAATCCGCGTTGAAATTCGTAGCGTCCACGACCGAATGAATTTTTTGCAAGAAAAGTTCGTAGTTTTTTTCCGAAATTGAAAATCCGGCCGCCGCCGCATGACCGCCGTGGTTTATGTAGATGTCACCGAATTTGTCGAGGAATTCAGTGCAGCAAATCTTTTCGTCCGAGCGCATCGAGCCGATATAAAAATTCTCCGCGCCGTCTTCGCTATTTGCGCCCACTTTCGTTATTACAATCGAAGGTGCGCCAGTGCGCCGCAAAAGTTTTGTGGCGATGAGTCCGAGCACGCCGCGGTCGATTTTTTCTTCGCTCACAAGGCAGATTTTTCCGCCGAATTTGGCAAGCGATTTTTCCGGTCGCGCGCCCAAAAAATCTGTCGCCGCGTCCACAAGCCTTTTTCGCTCTTCGTTCATCTTGAAAAGGCTAGAAACAATATCATCGCTTTTTCTCGCGTCATTTTCGAGGAAGAGTTGCAATGAAACCTCAGGCATTCCGAGCCTTCCGCTCGCGTTCAAAATCGGAATTACGTTCCATGCCAAATCCGAAGAAGTGATTGTTTGGTTTAAAAGTTTTTGTCGTGCCAAAATCTGCGCTAGCCCTTGCCGCGCCTTTCCGCAGTTGAGGGAAGAGAGTCCGCGCCGCGCGAAAATTCGGTTTTCGTTTTTAAGAGGCATTATGTCGCTCAAAGCCGAAAGCGTTACGAGTTGCAAGTCGGATTCATCGCAAGCAATGTGCGCAGGAAAATTCGCGCTGATTTTTTTTTCCAAATATGTCACGAAAATATTGAAAAGCGCGTCAAGTTCGGTCGTGCTGTTTTCGTAGCGTGCGATTTTGGAAGCGCGTTGAATTTGTTCTAGCGAAGAAGCCGAAACTTGCGGAATGATTTTCGCGCATTCCGGGCGAATGTCAAAAAGATTGAATTCGACCGCGCTTGAAAAAATGTTTTTGAGCGCGTCCAGATTTTTTTTCGCGTCCCAAACGAAAATGTGTTCGCCCTTCAAAAAATTAAAAAGCGCCGCGCCTTTTTCGCCCGCGCTTTGCGTGAAAGAATTTTCATCGATTTCCAAAACGAAATTTTCCACGCGCACGAGGTTTCGAACTTTTGCGCATTCGATGATTGTTTTTTCACGCTCGGAATTTTTTTCAGTGCGCGTGTTCAAAAGGCAGATTTCTTCTTTGTATAATTCGGTTTGCGAAAAACGCAGAGCCTGAGCCAGTTTGAACGCCACGGCGCAACCTGAGATTTCCGCGAAGGGGTAGCCTGAATCGGCGCACTTTGGGTTCAGTATGATTTCGGCGGGAGGAAGAATTTCTGGCGGATTGTGGTGGTCCGTTATGATTGTGTCGATTCCGAGTTCGTTCGCGTGGGCAATTTCATCGACGCAGGAAATTCCGCAGTCCACGGAAATCAAAAGCGTTCCGAAATCTTTTGCAAAGTCGTCCACCGCTTCCATCGAAACGCCGTAAACATCGTCGCCCGAAGGAAGCCGCCACGAAACATCGATTCCCATCCGCTCAAGTTGTCCAAAGAGTACGGCGGTGGCAGTGATTCCGTCCACGTCGCGGTCGCCGAAAATCAGGACTTTTTCGCCTTCTTCTTTTGCTGCCAAAATCCTGTCCACTGCGTCTTCCATTTGCGCGAACTCGAACGGGCTGTGCAAAAAACGCGCGTCGTCTTCCAAGAACCACATCAAGTCGCGCCCATCGGTGATTCCGCGCCGCATCAAAATCGATGCGGAAAGCGCGTCAAGAGAATATTTTTTGCAAAGCGATTTTACGGCTTCGGGAGGCAATTCCTTTTTGTTCCAATTTCTCATAGAAATCCTTTTTGCATCGTTTGGTCCACATCGAATCGGCAGCGCGACCGGCATCGGAATGCCTGCGAATCAAATTATTTCTTTTAAAATCAAAGGCTTGCGTGAAATTTCTTCGTCCGAATACGAAATCGCTTCTTCGAGAATTTTTTTCGCGGGCGAAAGGCATTCTTCGTCCTTGCCGAAAATTTCCATGAGGGCGTCGCCTTTTTTTACCGCATCGCCAGTTTTGGCGTGCAAAATGATTCCTGCTTCTGCGCAAACTTTGTCGGTGGTCTTGTTGCGGCCGACGCCAAGATAGACGCCAGAAAGCCCTGTTTTATACGCGTCGATTTTGATGAATCCATCTTGCCGCGCGAAAATTTCTGTCTTGAAGCGGCTTCGGCGCACCGAACATTCCGAAAGCATTTTTTGCGCGTCGCCACCCTGACTTTCCACGTTGTCCAAAAATTTTTGCAAGGCCGCACCGTTTTCCACGACTTCGCGGCATTTTTTCAAAGCGTCTTCTTTTGAAGAAGCCTTTTCGCCGAGAATCAGCATTTGCGAAGCGAGCGCGTAGGTCAAATCCATCACGTCCGAAGGCCCTTTTCCTTTTAAACAGTCCAAAGTTTCTTCGATTTCAAGGAAATTTCCTATTTTTTGCCCCAAAGGTGAATCCATGTCCGTGATGAGCGCGGCGGATTTTTTTCCCATTGCCCGCGCGGTTTTTACGAGACTTTGGGCAAGTTCGTTTGCCGCCTCTTCGCTTTTCATAAACGCGCCGCTTCCGCATTTCACGTCGAACACAAGCGCGTCGCTTCCTTCTGCTACTTTTTTTGAAAGGATGCTCGCCGTAATCAGCGGAACTGATTCCACAGTGCCCGTCACGTCGCGAAGCGCGTAAAGAAGGCGGTCGGCGGGAACTACTTTTTCTGTTTGTCCTGTCATCGCGTAGCCGTCTTTTGCAATGAGCCTTCGGAATTCGTCCGATGAAAGCGCAGTGCGATAGCCCGAAATCGAATCAAGTTTGTCCAAAGTTCCGCCAGTGTGTCCGAGCGCGCGACCGCTCATCATCGGGATTTGCACGCCGCACGCCGCCACGATTGGAGCGAGCGGGAGGGAGATTTTGTCGCCCACTCCGCCAGTCGAATGCTTGTCCACGAAAGGCCCTCGCAGCCCGAGCGATTCAAATTCTTTTCCATGAAGTTCGATTTTTTCGCCGGAATTGAGCATGATTTCGGTGAGCGCGCCAGTTTCTTCGAATGTCATTCCGTTGAAATAGACCGCCATCAAAAACGCCGAAATCTGATATTCTGGAATGCTTCCTTCGACATAGCCTTGCACCAGAAATTTTATTTCTTCTGCGGAAAGCGTCGTGTCCGTGGCGAGTTTTCGGCCGCCGTCCGATGACGCGAAATTTCCGCGTTTTTTCATTATTATGTCAACTGCTCTCATAAAATTCCGTTCCCCGTGGAAATTGTTTTAAGCCTTTGCCCCAAAGCGTTTTCCGTCATTTGGAACAAAAATGCCTTTAAAGTTTCTTGCGCCCGTTCCGAAAGCGGAACATTTCGCGCCGCAGAAAGATTTTCTCCGCCTGCCAAATCAAGGTAAAAAAGCTGCTCGAACGAAAGCCGCCTTCCGCCTTCAACGCCGCTTTCGTATTTCGCGCCGGCACAATCCTCGCACAAAAATCCGCCTTGTTCGGGCAAAAAAAATGCGCCGCCATTTGCTTTGAATTGTATCACATTTTCGAAATAATTTCCAGCGGAATGGTTTTCCGAAGAAAAGCCGAATTCCTTCGAGCAAAGCGCGCAGCATTTCGTTTCGGGGCGGATTCCGAGCAAATCGATGTATCTCCACAAAAACCGCAAAAGCCCGAGCCGCGCCGACTTTTCGTCGCACAAATCCATTCCGTCCAAAAATCCGTTCAGCAAAACGAACGCCGCCTTGCCGTTTCCGGCGCATTTTGACTTTACGACAATCTCGCCTGCCAAAGCCGCCGCGAAGCTTTTGAAAAGGCTTTCGCGGAACGTGGGATGATATTTTTTCACGTCAAAATCCGTGATTTTTGACGAGGCTTTTTCCGCGTTGTTGTAAAAATACATCGTTCCCGAATTCCACGGGCTTACCGCGCCGGAAAGCCTGCTTTTTGGTCCGCCGAAAAGCGTGGAGAATTCGATTCCGTCTTGCGTGATGACGCACACCGAACGATTGTCCTGCGCTGTCGTCCGCACGGAAATTACGAGCGCGCCTTTTGCGACGTTTCGATTCATGTTTTTATTGTAAAAGATTTCGCTTTTTTTGTCATCAACTTTCTTCATGCATTCTTCACGCAACGCGCAATGCAAAAAAAATCACCGCCGCATTTAAAACATACGAATTTTTGAAAGAAAAAGTCACTGAATCGAATGCGTTTTCCGCACAAAGAATTTTCGAAAGAATTGTTTTTCTGGCGCAATTTTTGTTTTCCTTCCTCAAAAAAAATCGAATTCCGCAAAAAATTTCCTTGAAAAAAAATCGCCTATGCTATATTATTGTAAAAGGCGTTTATTCGCTTTTTCGCGCTACGCCGACTTACTTTAATAATATTTGGAGAAAATATGACAATATCCGAAATGATTGGGCAGAGCGGAATTCTCACGTTGCTTGGAATGGGCGTGGTGTTCAGCTTTCTGATAATAATGATTTTGGCGATGTATCTGCTCCATGCGATTTTGCACGCCGCAGGTGCTGACAAGGTTGAAGAGCCAAAGCCTGCTTCGCCGCAGATGGCTGCATCCGCGTCTCCTTCCGCCGCAGACCAAGGCGCGGTAGTTGCCGCCATCGCCGCCGCTCTCCACGAAAAAAATGTCTAGTTTTTCGTTTAGCAGCGAGGCGAAAAATCGCAGTGCAACGCGCGAAGTTTTTTGCAAAAACTCGTTTATATTGCTGTCCGCGTTGCGACAATTTGCTTGACGCAGACCAACTCGCCATTCTCGGAAAGTGAAGTTTCCTTTATGGCGGGTTTTTGAGATTGTTTTTATTTTACTATATAATATATTTTGAAAAGCCTCGGTGAAATTTCGCAGGGCTTTTGTAGGAGAAAATTATGTCAAAGATTAGCATTTCAGAACTTGCCATTCGTGACGCGCACCAATCGCTTCACGCAACTCGCATGACTACGGCGGATATGCTTCCTGCCTGTCCGATGCTGGACAAAATCGGCTATTGGGCCGTGGAAGGCTGGGGCGGAGCGACGTTCGATTCGTGCATCCGCTTTTTGAACGAAGACCCTTGGGAACGCCTGCGAAAGTTGCACGCCGCGCTTCCGAACACGAAAATCATGATGCTTTTGCGAGGTCAGAACCTTTTGGGCTATCGCCATTATGCCGACGATGTCGTTGACAAATTCGTAGAGGCGGCGGGCAGAAACGGAATCGATGTTTTCCGAATTTTCGATGCCTGCAACGACCCGCGCAATTTGGAGCGCGCGACGAAGGCCGCAAAAAAAACGAACAAGCACGTCCAGATGGCGATTTCCTACGCCGTAACTCCCTACCACACAGTCGAAAAATACGCGGAACTTGCCAAAACTTATGCCGAATTCGGCGCGGACTCAATCTGCATCAAGGATATGTCGGGCTTGCTCAAACCTTACGATGCCTACGAGATGGTCAAGGCTATTAAGGCGGTAGTCGATTTGCCTGTTGAAATCCACACGCACTCGACTACGGGACTTTCGGTAGCTGCGGAACTCAAAGCGGCGGAAGCCGGCGCGGATATTTTGGACACGGCGATTTCTTCGATGTCCATGGGAACGAGCCACAGTCCTACGGAAACCATCGTCGAAATGTTCAAGGGCACTCAATACGACACGGGACTTGACACGAAGGCGTTGCTTGAAATCGCGGCGTACTTCCGCGACATCCGCAAGCATTATTCTTCGCTTGAATCTTCGTTCCTTGGCGCGGACACGCGAATCCTTCTTTCGCAAGTACCGGGTGGAATGCTTTCCAATTTGGAAAGCCAGCTCAAACAGCAGAACGCTGCCGACAAAATGGATGAGGTTTTGGCAGAATTGCCGCGAGTCCACAAGGACGCGGGCTATGTTCCGCTTGTAACTCCCACAAGTCAGATTGTAGGAACTCAGGCGGTTATGAACGTTCTCATGGGACGATACAAGACTATGACTCAGGATTTCCGAAACCTCATTACGGGGCGTTTCGGAAAACTTCCCACGGACGCGAACGCGGATCTTGTGAAAGTCGCCCTCGAACAGAACAAAATGGACAAGGTTGTGACCGGCCGCCCTGCCGATGAGATTCCTCCGGAATGGGAAAAAATGTTGGAAGAATCGAAGAAAAACGGCGGCGATGGAAGCGAAGAAGATGCGCTTACTTACGCGATGTTCCCGAATGTCGCTCCGAAATTCTTTGCGGAACGAGCCAAAGGCCCTGTAAAAGCCGAGGAAGCGTTTGCGGCAAAGCCTGCGGCATCTGCGCCAAGCGCGGGCGGAAAAGGCGGCTCGTACACCGTAAACGTGAACGGAACTGCGTACAATGTGACGACTTCTGCCGCTTCGGACAATATGAGCGTCACAGTGAACGGCGCGTCTTATAACGTGAGTTTTGGCGTGGCGCAAAGCGCGGGCGTTCCTGCCTCTGCTGGTACGGCACCGGCTCAAGTTACTGGCGGAATTGAAGTAAAAGCACCTGTGGCTGGAACTTTGCTCCGTCATGTTGCAAGCGCGGGAAGCAAGGTGAACAAAGGCGACACCGTAATCGTGATAGAATCCATGAAGATGGAACTCGAAGTGAAGTCGCCCGAGTCAGGCACAATAAATTTTGTCGTGCAGCCGGGAAACCAAATTCAGGCAGGACAAGTCCTCGCCATTTTGGGCGGGGTCGCAGCGCCTAGTGCGCCGGCATCTGCACCGAGCGCGCCTGCCGCCTCATCTCCCGCTCAAGCCGCGCCCGCTTCTGCTCCTGCAAGTGCCGGAGGAAAAAATGTGAACGCGCCTGTTGCAGGCACTTTGCTTCGCTATGCCGCGAAAGAAGGCGATTCCGTAGGAGCGGACACGACAATCATCGTGATAGAATCAATGAAGATGGAACTTGAAATCAAGGCAGGCTCGGCCGGAAAAGTGCATTTCCTTGCCGCTCCCGGAAGCCAGATAAACGCAGGTCAAGCCATCGCGCAGATTCAGTGAGGCAATTTATGGAAATGACAAACGACAAGACAAAAATCATAAAGGCGACATTCCTTGTTATGGCGGTGGCGATGGTCATCTCGTTCTGCGTAAAGTCCGTCGTGCAAGCGTATGTGGGCGGCGAAAGCGAGAGCGTTTCCGTTTATTCTTCGGGAAGCGGAATGAACCGCATCATAAAAAATTCGGAGAACATTCCGGATATTTCCGTGGAAAAATTCCTTATGAATATTTGGCACAACACGGGAATCTACAAAATCATTCACACGCAGACGGCTGCCGAAATTGCCGAAGAAAAAGCGGAAAAGGCGGCGGAACTTTCGGCGGAAGCCTCAGACCCCTTTGCCGACACGATTGTTCCGGGCTGGCAAAAACTTCTTATGATTGCCATCGGATTCCTCATCGTATATCTTGGGGCAGGGAGGGGGTTCGAACCGCTTCTTTTGATTCCGATTGGATTCGGCACGATTTTGGTGAACATTCCCGGCGCGGGAATGGGCGATGCGCCTCACGGAATGCTCCACATAATTTACAGCGCGGGCGTGGGAAATGAATTTTTCCCGATGCTGATTTTCATGGGAATCGGCGCGATGACTGATTTCGGTCCGCTGATTGCGAATCCGAAAATGGCGTTGCTCGGGGGAGCCGCGCAGTTCGGCGTTTTCTTCACGCTTTTCGGCGTTGCGTTGATGAACCTCATTCCTGGAATCAACGTGGACTACAATATGATGGAAGCGAGCGCGATAGCGATTATCGGCGGCGCGGACGGTCCTACATCGATTTACGTTTCGGGAAAACTCGCTCCGCACATGATGGCGGTAATCGCTGTGGCGGCGTATTCGTACATGGCCCTTGTTCCGATGATTCAGCCTCCGATTATGAAGGCACTCACCACGGAAAAAGAGCGCAAAATCAAAATGGAGCAGCAGCGTCCTGTGAGCAAAACCGAAAAGATTTTGTTCCCGATGTTGCTTTTGCTCATCACGATTTTGCTTTTGCCGCCGGCCGCTCCCCTCATCGGAATGCTCGCCTTCGGAAATTTCGTCAAGCAGTGCGGCGTTGTCGAACGGCTTTCCAAGACGATGGAAAACGAATTGATGAACATAGTTTCGATTTTGCTTTCGCTCGGAGTGGGAAGCCAAATGACTCCCGAAAAAATCATCAACGGAAAGTCAATCGGAATCATACTCCTCGGGCTTGTCGCGTTCTGTGTGGCAACCGCGGGCGGACTTTTGATGGCAAAATTGATGAACCTCTTCCTCAAAAAGAAAATCAATCCGCTCATCGGTTCTGCCGGAGTGAGCGCAGTGCCGATGGCGGCTCGCGTTTCGAACAAAGTGGGACTTGAATACGACCCCTCGAATTTCATTTTGATGCACGCGATGGGACCGAATGTTTCGGGCGTAATCGGAACTGCAATCGCGGCGGGCGTTTTCATCGCGACTTACGGCCATTGAAATTAGCGCGCCTGTTTTTAGAATGAAAAAAATCCACGCCGGAATGTGGCGTGGATTTTTTTTGCGAAATTGAAACCACATTGATTTTATTCGTGCAAATCTAAATCGGCTTTAAGTTGCGCGTGCTTTTCTTGTTGAAAATTACTCGAATTTGTTTTACAATGTTTTTATGAACGAAAACGATTACCGTCTTAAGGCCTATGCGAATGCGAAAAAATCCGACGACGCGGGGCAAGATTCTCAAGGCGAAGTTTTTTTTACGCCGCTGAAAAATTTTGCGTACAAAGATCTTACGAAGATTGCTTCGCAAAACAAGGAAAATTCTTTGCAGCAAAATCCTTCGCGCGATGCAAAAAAACAATCTTTGGAAAAATCCAGTGCGGAAAAAAAACGCATTCTCGGCGCGAATTCTTTTTTTGAAGACGCGGTGCAAAAACCTTTTGAAAAAATTTCTTCGCAAGCGCGCACGGACGGAAAACTTGATACTGCCGTTACTGCGATAAAGAACGGCGGCCTTCTGAAAGTTGGGAGCGATGCTTCGGAAGGAAAGGACAGCGTTCATCGGCGTGTCGCAAAATTCCTTTTGCTCATTGGCAGCGACGAAGCCGCAGAAATTTTGAAATTTCTTCCACAAGACGACATCGAAAAAATAATTCCTCAACTTGCTACAATTCGCTCTGTTTCAAACGAAGAAGCCGAAGAGATTCTTTCGGAGTTCCATTCGCTTGCGCAAAAGAAAGTTGAAGTCGGTGGAGAAAATGCCGCGCTCGATATTTTGGAAAAGGCGTTTGGTGCTGGCAAGGCGCAGGCATTGTTTGAGCGCGTTGAAAAGAAAATCGAGGCAGAGCATCCTTTTTCCTGTCTCAACGAAAAAACGCCCGAAGAAATTCTTTCGGTTTTGAAAGGCGAAAGCGCGCAAGTTGTTTCGATTGTGCTCAGCCATCTTGAACCGAAAAAGGCCGCCGGCATAATCAATTTGATGGATTCGGAGCAAAAAAGCGAAATCGTTTTGCGCCTTGCGCGAATGCAGAAAATCGCGCCCGAAGTGATTTCCGCGATTGACAATACAATCCGAAAAAAAGTTTCCGCCCAGCCTGTCGATGATTCGCTTGCCATCGATGGAAAGGGTGCTCTCGTCCAAATTCTGCGGCGGATGGATTTGGGGGCGGAAAAAGAAATCCTCGACAATCTCGAACGATTCGACCCTGCGCTCAAATTGGATTTGCAGCAAAATCTTTTTACTGCGGATGATGTTGTGAATTGCGATGACCGATTTTTGCAGGAAAAACTGCGCACGATGGAAGACAAGGAAATCGCGTTTTTGATTGCGGATAAGGACGAGCCGTTCCGAAAAAAAATTTTTGCGAATGTTTCTGTAGGACGCGGCGACAGAATTTTGGAAGAGGAAAGTGCGTCAAAGCCGATGATGAGGCGCGATGTAGAAGCCGCGACAAAAACATTTTTGGAAAGCCTTCGTGCCGCATGGCAAAACGGAACTCTGCGCGTGCGCGGACGCGATGAAGAATATGTTTGAATAATTTTGATTTTGATTTCGTGCAGAAAGCCCCCCCCCGCTTTCGAGTAGAGGGGGTGCTCCCTCCAAAAAAATGGCATTGCAAAACTGCGCCTTATTTGATATACTCTTTTTATGCCAAACGAAAAATCGACTTTTCCAAAATCATATAAAAAATTCGAACTTGTCAATGAAAGAAAAATCCCCGATTGCAATTCCACCGCGCTTTTTTTTCGGCATAAAAAAACAGGCATTGAAGTTTTTCACCTTTTGAACGATGACGATGAAAATCTTTTTGCGTTCGCCTTCCGCACGCCAAACGGCAATTCAAGCGGCGCGGCTCACATTGTGGAGCATTCGGTTTTTTGTGGCTCGAAAAAATATCCGCTCAAAGACCCATTCATCAATTTGGAAAGCCAGAGCGTGCAGACTTTTATGAACGCGCTCACTTTTCCCGACAAGACTGTCTATCCTGCAAGTTCGATTTTGGAAGCCGATTATTTCAATTTGATGTCGGTTTATGCCGATGCGGTTTTTTTTCCGAATTTGAAGCGCGAAGTTTTTTTGCAGGAAGGACATCGAATCGAATTCGACGAACGCGGAACGCCTTCGATTCAAGGCGTGGTCTTCAACGAAATGAAGGGCGCGTATTCTTCGTTCCTTGATGTGGCTGGAAGGGAAATTGACAGCGCGCTTTTTCCCGACACGGTTTACGCAAAATCTTCGGGCGGCGATCCGCTGGAAATCGCGCGACTTTCCTACGAGGATTTTGTTGCGTTCCATAAAAAATTCTATGTGCCGCACAATTGCCTCGTCTTTTTGTACGGAAATATTTCCACGCAAAAGCAGTTGGATTTTTTGCAGGAAAATATTTTGGATGAAATCGAATCCCAAAAAACTTTTTCGCCTGCTTCAAAAAAAGAATTCCTCGAAGAAATTTTAAAATGCGAAAAGCAGAAGCATTTTTCCAAAATGCGCGAACATCGCGCGACGGCTCCGTTCACTTCGGGCGAAAAAGATTCCACGGCGGTAGTTTCCTGGCTTTTGGGTGAATCCTGCGACATGGACGATTATGCGGAGGCGGTTTTTCTCGCTTCGCTTTTGTGCTCGCATGACGGTGCGCCTTTGAGCAGCGCGCTTTTGAAAAGTTCGCTCGGCTCTGACATTTCGCCGTGCAGCGGAACTGACGCTTCGATTCGGCAGATAAATTTCACAATAGGGCTTCGCGGCGTAAAAGAAAAAAATCAAAATAAAGTGAAGACTCTGATTTTCGATTCGCTTGCAAAACTTTGCGCCGAAGGAATTCCGCAGGACGACATCGACGCGGCGTTCAACGCGATTGATTTTGACAACCGGGAAATAAAGCGATTCCAAGAACCTTTTTCGCTCGTGCTGATGCGCCGCGCCTTGCGCACTTGGAATTACGGCGGCAAAGTGTGGGAAGGACTTTTTGTGCGCGATGCTTTCGACCGCCTCAAAAAAAAGATTCTTGCGAAGCCTGATTTTTTGAAAAAATTGATTGAGGAAAAATTTCTGAAAAATCCTCATTGCGTGTTCACGGTGATTTCGCCCGAAAAAAACTTTTTGAAAAACCGCGAAAAAGAAGAAAAAGAAATTCTTTCGCGCGAGATAAAAAAAATGGGCAAAGAAAAAATTCTTTCGGACGCGGCTTGCTTGGAAAAATTCCAAAAAAATTCCAGCGAAGATTTGTCGTGCCTTCCACACATTCGTCCGAAGGATTTGAAAGTGTTCGATGAAAAGTTGAAAATCCGCCGCGCTAAAATCCGTGTCGGAAAAAACGATGTGCCGCTTTTTGTGAGCCGCGAAAACACGAACGGAATTGTCTATGCGACTGCCGCATTTCCCGTGGACATTTTCGCGCCTGATGTTTTTCCATACATTCCGTTTTTTGCATACGCATTGAATGAATTGGGGTGGGGCGAAATTCGCTGGGACGAAGCCTCGCGCCTTGTGGCAAAAACTTGCGGAGCGTTCAGCACAACTTGCTTTTCCAGTTCGTGTCCGAAAAGCGCGGGCGCGAAAAAAATGCTCGAAAAAAACGCCGCGTTCGCAGGAAGACAATGGCTTTTTTGCAAGATAAAAATGCTCGATACAAAGGTGGCTGAAAGTTTTGCACTGATGCGCGACTGCATTCTCGGCGCGAATTTCGGCGACAAAAAGCGCGTTGCAACTTTGGCGCAAGAAATGCTGAATGAACTTGAAAGTTCTGTTCTGCCTGCGGGTCATATTGTGGCATCATCGCGCGCCGAATGCCGTTCAAGCAGGGAAAACGCGATCGAAGAGATTTGGACCGGGCTTTGCCAGATTTTCACGCTTCGAAAAATTTGCGCCGACATCGAAGGCACGATTCAAAAAATGAAATTCATCGCGGAGAAAGTCTTTTCTTCCGGCGCGTTGCTTCATGTTTGCGCGGATGATGCGACTCTTCCGCTCGCTTTGGACGAGGTGAAAAAATTCGCGCTGGAACTGAATCTCAAATCTCCCGAAAAAAAATTCAACGCGCCCGATTCGCGCTTCTTTGAACTCACGGACATCGGAAAGACGAACTCCGCGAATGACGAGGCGATTTTTACACACTCCATGGTTGGGTTTTGCGCGCTTCATTTTCGCGCTTCGAAATACGGCACTCGCGAGGCGGTGGCAGAAAAAGTGCTGGCGCACATTCTCACAAGCGGCGCGCTTTGGCAAAAACTTCGCACGGAGGGCGGGGCGTATGGCGCGTTTGCTTCGAACGACAGCATCGACGAAACTTTTTCGCTTTGCACTTATCGCGATCCGGACCCGCAAAAAAGCCTTGCCGTGTTGGAAAAATGCCTTGAAGAAATCGCGCATACTGAATTTGATTTTGAGAGCGTTGAAAAAGCCGTTACTGGCACTTACAGCGGCGAAATTCATCCGAAGACTCCTTCGGGGAGGGGAACGGCGGCATTCTTGCGGCAACTTTATTTGCTGGACAGTTCCGAAAAAATGCAGCAGATTCGGATTTTAAAGGGCATTTCATCTAGCGACATCGCTTCTGCCGCAAAAAGGCTTTTGCGCTCGATGCGGCAAAAATCCAAGCGCGTAGTTATTTTGCAAAAAAATGAAAAATGCTCTAGCAATTTTCACAAAATTGAGTTATAATTACAACTAAGTAAAAACTTTTTTGCGGCATTTTTTGCTGCAAAAATTGCTTGCGCGATTGAAATTCTGTGGCTTGTTTTGTGTGCGAAGTTTTGTCGCAGGTTGTTTTGTAAATCGTTGTTTTTTATTTTGTTGTGAAACTATTTTTGGGCAGTGCGAAATTTTTTCGAAAAGTCGGATGAAACTTTCAGAAAAATTTTCTTTTTGCCGAAAATTAAGGTGGGAAAATTATGGAAAAAAAAATGGCAAAATGCGTGGAGTTCATACGCATGCTTCTTTCCGACATACAAGGAGCGCCTTTTTTGGGCAACGATTTTTCGCAAGAATTATACTCAATTTGGTACGAACACGCTCAGCGTGATGCTGCTACTGCCTATGAATTCCTTGACGAGAATTTTCCGAATCAGGATGAAATTGACCACGCGCTTGACAAGTTTTTGGGTTGAGATGTGGCTGCGTGTTTTTTGTAAACAAAATTTCCTTTTTTTCCGATAATGTTTTTATAGAAAAAAGGGTGGTGCGGCAATGTCCGTTTCAAAAAAGGCATTAAGAAGAAACGAATATAAATTAAAAGGCT
Organism: Treponema sp.; assembly: GCA_022510845.1. GTDB lineage: Bacteria > Spirochaetota > Spirochaetia > Treponematales > Treponemataceae > Treponema_D. Next base: position 14,670 of record JAFLSR010000010.1, on the reverse strand, counting down.
CTCTGCGAAAATGCGGTTTTGACAGATGGCGTTATGTTTTCAATGCCGTGAATCCTGCTAGCGGAGACGAGCGGAACTTTTTCATCGAACTTTCGATTTTGAATCCAGCCGTAAGCCCGCAAGATGCTGTCGTGTACGAATCGCAAGTTGAAAAGATGGACGATTCGGATTTGCAGGCAGCCCTTTCTGGTAATTTTGATCCACAAGAACATTATGAGCAAGTTGTTCCCAGTTATTGTTGCGTGCGCGCAGGAATTTTGGGACGAAGGCCGCGTGCCTTGGCAAAGTGTTTTCCATGCGATGACTTCATCTTGCAGAAAAACGGCGCGGATGTGCAGGTGGGCGAATGCTTGTTTTCATACAGCGAACTTTCAGGCTCGCTCACAGTTACAAAAACCGACCTCGTAAAAAATCCCCAGCCCAAAAGCGATGACGGACGAATGGCTTGGAATTTGAAATACGAGCGCGTCTTTGATACGAAGCCAGTTATTTCGAAGAACAACATTTCCTGGTCCGCCACCGGAATCTACACGGAGTTTTCTGGAACAGTAAAATTTGACGGCGTTGAGTACATAGTTTCACCCGAAAGCAGTTTTGGTTATACGGACAAAATTTGGGGGAGCGATTTTCCTTTTCCGTTTGTGCACATAAGTTGTCCGCGCCTCACGAGTGTTTTTACTGGAAGGCCGATGCCGAATTCGGGCTTCGCGGTGGAAGGCGAGTTTGACGGAAATTGCGCTTCGTCGGCGAAATTCTTGGACGATGAATATTCGTTTGGCAGAGGAAAAAAAATCAAAAAGTTCACTTCGATTTGGAGTTGCGTCCGCACGCCTTCAAATTCCGGAAGGGAAGAACTCCATTGGTCTGTGAGCCTCAACAGCAAAAAATACATCCTCGACATTGATGTTTTTTGCGATGTCTCCGAACTGATTGTCAAGGAATACAGCATGACGCACGGACATGGCGATGTGCTGAGGGTGCTTGGAGGGGCGAGCGCGATGGGCGAAATCCGACTTTACAGGCAGCGCCACAAAACGCTCGAACTGATTCAGCACGCAAAAATTTCGAAGGCGTTCGCGGAATACGGCGAAAAAGACACCTTGGAAAACTAATTCAGTTTGTACCAGTCAATTTTGCGCGTAAGAATCATAAGGGCGGCAATCACTGCGAAAATCCCCACGCTTCCAAGCAAAAGCGCGTAGTCTTCCGCCTGCAGCGTTCCGAACAGAAATACATAGCAAATGAAATTCACTGCCGCAAAAAAAACGCCGTAAGCGAATTTGTTGAAGATGGCAGTGCCGTAAAAAAGCATCAGCGATGAAACTGCGGCGCACGCAATCCAATATGTCGTGTTGAACGAAATGTGTTCGGAAATCGAAAGCAAAAGCAGGTAGAAAACTACATTCGCAAATCCAATCAGGGCATATTGAATTGGGTGGATTTTCACTTTGGAAAAAACTTCGAACACCAAAAGCGCGATGAACGGGATGAGCAGGAACAGTATCGAATATTTCGCGCTTCGCATCGCCTTTTGGTAATTGTCCACGCTTTGGAAAAACGATGTGCTCACGCTTTCGATATTTTTGGTTTCGAAGTTGTGCGATTCCGAAGACCAGCGTTTTGGGAAATTTGTTGAAAGGCCGGGAATGTTCCATTCTGCGCTGAATCCGTCCTCTCTGATTTCACGCTCGGTGGGAAGCCAGCCGCCGCTGAATTTTGGCGTCTTCCAATTCGAGCGCACGATGAATTTGTTTTCGGCCGCATGGGGAGTGAGCGAGAAAGTCTTTCCACCCTGTATTTTTGCATTCATTTCGAATTTGAATCCGTTTTTTGCGCGCGCGCCCAAATTGTAGTAGACCGTTTCGCTGAAAGGACTTTGTATGTTCGGCTCGAAAATCGACTGCCGCAAAATTTCTCCGTTCGCTTTTATTTCCGGGAGACTCGTCAGAATTTTTTTATTTGAGATTCCCACTAGCAAAAGCGCGTCATCGAATTTCAGAATTTCTTCTGTTTCTTGGCGGCTTTCTTTTGCGAACGCGAAACTTTCTTCGATTTGCGGGAACGCGCCGCTTGCTTGCACGTCGCAGTTAAAAACAGGCAGCTCGAAAATTCCGCGCCTGAGCATCTCTGGCTCTATTTCAGTTTGCGCGATGAAAGTTTCCGGCGTGACAAAAATGTAGTGCGTATCGACTTTGCGCTGCCGCTCTCCGTTCGCCATGTACGCAATCGAGATTTTTTCGTATGGAATTGCGATGAGCACGCCCTGAAGTTCTGGCTGCCCGCCTTTCGGAACGAGAATCGATTCTTCCGAGGCGTTGTGATAGTAGATGCGGTCGTTGATGAGATTTCGTATGAAAGCCATCGGAATCTGAAAAATCAAAACCAAAACGAAAACTGCGATGCACTTGAATCCGAACGACGAAAAGAAATCGCCGCCCATTTTTGAAGTGCCGTCTTTTTTTTCTTCCATGAAGTGCTCCATAATAAAAAAGATTGTTTGTGACGAAGTGAGGATAATAGTGAATGTTTAAAGTTGCCACAGAAATGGTGTGGCAACTTTAACTTCGAGAATTTCGCTTCGCAGAAATTCTCGCATATTTACTGCGATTTTCACTTCGTTGCAAAATCTAAAAAGGAACAAGCGAATTTTTTGCAAGGAATGCTCACAAAAAATTCGCGTTCCTATTCGAAGCGAAAATCATTTGCGATTCTTCTCGCTATTTCAACCTTTCCGCCAATTTCTGCGCGGTGAATCCCAAATGCTCGGCGACCTTGTTCGCAGGACCTGACTCACCGAAACGGTTTATCGTGAAAAGGTCGCCGCAAGAAGTGGCGTATGCACAAGCCGCGCGAGCGGCGAGTTCAATAATTTCCACTCATGCAAACGCCACGAACCAACATTTTCCCGGATTCCAAATCTTCGCGCTACTTCAACCTTTCCGCCAATTTCTGCGCGGTGAATCCCATGTGCTCGGCGACCTTGTTCGCAGGACCTGATTCACCGAAGCGGTTTATCGTGAAAAGGTCGCCGCAAGAAGTGGCGTATCCTTCCCAGCCCATGCTCACGCCTGCTTCTGCTACTACAACGCGGGCTGCACCGCCCAAGATTTTTTTCTTTTCGTCGCATTTTTGCGAATCAAAAATCGTCTTGTCCACAACGGAAACGACGCGGATTTTTTTGTTCGGAACGAGTTTCGCTGCCGCAAGAGCCATGTTCACTTCGCTTCCAGTGGCAAGAATCGTGATGTCTGGTTTTGCCCCGCCATTTTGAACGATATATGCGCCGAATTTTTTCGCGCTTGCTTTCCAATTTTTGTCGGCCTTTTCATACACGGCAAGGTTTTGGCGGCTGAGCGCGAGACACACAGGATTCTTTTTCGAAGCCATCGCCATTTCCCAAGCAAGGCAGGTTTCTTCCGAATCGCCCGGGCGCAGGACATGAACTCCGGGAATCGCGCGGAGGGAAGCGAGGGTTTCAATCGGCTGATGGGTTGGGCCGTCTTCGCCCACGTAAATCGAATCGTGCGTCAAAACATAAATCGTGTTCAAGCCCATCAAAGACTGGACGCGAAGATTGGCGCGAAGGTAGTCGCTGAAAATGAGGAACGTCGCGCAGAACGGACGAAGACCGCCGTGCAAATTTATTCCGGCACAAATCGCTGACATTGCGAATTCGCGGATGCCGAATTCAATCGTGCGTCCTTTTCGGTTTTGTGCGCTGTAAGTGCCGTCGTCATTTTTGACCTGCGTTTTGTTCGGTCCCATCAAATCGGCAGAGCCGCCCACGAGATTCAAATATTTGTCCGCCATGACGTTTATCATTTTTCCGCTTGAATTGCGTGTGGCATCGCTCTGTCCGATTTTGTATTTCGGCGCGACGGACTTTCCTGTGGGCCTTCCTGCAAAAAAGGCGTCCCACATTTTTCGCAACTCGGGATTTTCCTTTGACCATGCGGCGAATTCGGCGTTCCACTTTTCTTCTTTGGCAGCGAACGCTGATTTTTTGGATTCAAAATATTTCTGCGCCTCGGGGGCTACGTAGAATTCCGCGCCTTCGGGAATTCCAAGTTTTTTGCGGGCGGCTACAATTCCATCCGCACCGAGCGGCGCACCATGGACATCGGCAGTTCCCTGTTTGGGCGCGCCTTTTCCAATCACGGACTTGAGCATGATGAGAGTGGGCTTGTCGGCGCATTTTTTCGCCTCGTTTACGAGTTCCACGATTTTGGCAGGTTCGTACATGCTTCCGCGCAAAACTTGCCAGCCGTATGCTTCGTAACGCTTGGCGATGTTTTCGCTGAAAGTGATGTCCGTGCTGCCGTCAATGCTGATTTGATTTTGGTCGTAGAAGACAATCAGTTTTCCTAATTGCAAATGCCCGGCAAGGCTTGAGGCTTCGGAGGAAATGCCTTCTTCCAAGCAGCCTTCGCCCACAAGCGAGTATGTGTAGTGGTCAACGATTTTGTGGTTCTTTGTGTTGAATCGGGCGGCAAGCATCGTTTCTGCAATCGCCATTCCCACGGCTTCCGCGATGCCCTGTCCGAGCGGACCTGACGTGCATTCAACACCGTCCGTCTGGCCGTATTCGGGATGCCCGGGACACTTCGAGCCTACTTGACGGAATTTTTTTATGTCGTTCAAAGAAACCTTGTAGCCGCTCAAATGCAATATCGAATAAAGCCACATCGAGCCGTGTCCCGCAGAAAGCACAAAGCGGTCGCGGTCCGCCCATTTTGAGTTGGCGGGATTGTGTTTCATAATCTCGCCGTAGAGGACGGCGGCAAGTTCGGCGGCTCCGAGCGGCAAGCCTGGGTGTCCTGAATTCGCCTTTTGAATGGCATCCATCGAAAGACTGCGCACGGACAAAGCCGCGGCTGCGATTCCTTTTTCGTTCATAAAAAACTCCTGTGAAATTAAAATGCATCCTTCAATTTATGACTGTTCATAAAGTTGAAACTTTTGAACAATTATAAAGCAATTTTGCGGCAAGGGAAAACCCTGTTTGCCGAATTCGTGCTTGTTCGCCTGCTCGCATTTATCGCAAGCCGCGGAGATTCACATACCTCGCGCTTCGTTGGCAAGTTCTTCCGCGCCGGCACGATTTCTCAATAAATTCATAAAGTTGTCGTTTTTGAAAAGCCTTGCCAAAGTTGAAAGCGTCTGCAAATGCGTCTGCGGATTGCTTGTCAAAAGCACAAAAAGCACCGAAACTTTTTTTACGTCTGGCGCGTTCATGTCAATTGGATTTTTCAAATAGACTACGGTAATCTGCTGACTTTCGTCATCTTTGAGAATGATGTCGCGGCAATGCGGAAGCGCGATTCCACGCCCCACCGCGGTGCTCATAACTTTTTCTCGTCGGCAAAGCGCTTCGTACAACTGTTCCGCCGTCAGCGAATCCGGCAAATGCATTTTCGGACAAATCTGCTTGTACACTTCAAAAATATCTTTTGCGTCAATGTCGTTCATCACGCCGCCGCGCTTGAACATTTGTGAGATTTCCATTTTCCCCCTCCTTAAAAATTAAGTCCACAAGAAAATTCAGATGACCTTAAAATCGTTGCGCCGCTGTTTTTCCACTACATAACGAATCGCGTCAACGATGTCGTAGTAATTGCATTCCATTCCTTCGATTGAAAGTTCAAGAGTCGTAGCGTCTTCCACGGCCGCATCGGGATTGGAATTTATCGATTCCAAAATCCTGTTGATATGCGTGAAAAGCTGCGAAAGTATCACCAATTCCTGTTGCGGAAATTGGTTGAACTGCGCGTTCGAAGTTTCTACATCGTAGACAAGCGCGCTCACAAGCGAATAAAGCGAAAGCGCGTATTTGCGAATCGCGCCCACAGGATAGTCCGCAAAATAATTGTATCCATTTTTTATTATAGCATGTCTTTCCGCAATGTGCAAGAATACATATTTTTTTTCTTCGTTCGTAAGCACGAAATTCGCAGGGAACATCCTCTTCATCAAAACAGACAAATCCTTTTCCTTGCCGTATTCAAAATCTTTGAGATAGCTGTCCAAGACATATTCTGGAATTTTGAACGTGAGGTTTTGAAGTTCGCCCGGGTCCTTTTCCATTTCGCTTCCGTTCCAAGAGCCGACTGCCGGAACGATTTGATTTTTGTACCAAAGCCTTGTTTCCACGCCGAAAAGTTCCAAGCCGATTTTTTTGGAATGCGCCAAAAAATTTTCCACGGAATCGCAGTTTTTGGTGCAGAGCGTTTCTATGTTGTCGAAAAATGTGAACGCCAGTTGCTCTTCGATGGTGGAGCAAGGCCCTTCGGTTTCGATTATTTTTATGAGTGACTTTTCGAATTTTTCGCACCAAAGAATTCTCTCGCGGTCGCTGTCTTGTATCTGAATCGCGCCGGAATTGTTTTCTCGCTCCCTGTGAATCGGCTCTATTTCGATGATGCCTTTGTCCCAGTTTATCACGCGGCACAAGATGCGGTCGCCTACTGTAAGTCCGATGGTTTCGATAAAATGTGAAATGTCGCAGCCCGTGATTTTTACGCGCGAAGGAAGTTCAAAATCCACCGCCGCCAAATCCAAGTCCGCAAGCGCGGGGTCGGAAGCGATGTACTGCACTTCGTATTCTTCGCCGAAAAGCCGATACAGGTCGAGCACGGTTTCTTTGCGGAATTCGCCGATTTTGGAAGCAAGCGTTTTGTGGTCATAAACGAACGTGAACGAAGCGGGATTTTGCATCTCATCGACAAAGGGCATAAAGCGGTGTCCTGGAATGAACATCTTGTTTTTGATTTCTTCTTGAGTGAGCGTGAAACTGAAATATTTTCCTGTAAACGCCGCAGCCCGCGTGAGGAATTCGCCGGATTCAACTTGAAAGACATAGGGGCTTTCCGCCAAGTAAGCGTCGCTTTCGTCTTGATTCAAATTGAAGCCCTTTTCCCTCATTTGTCGCGTAAAGTCTTTGAGAGTGAAAGGTTTGTCACACGAACGCAAAAAATCGTCCACGGCAAAATTTTCAAAAACCTGCATAGTTATAAGATAACACAGTTTTAAAAAAATTTAAATAGCAAGGTGCAAATTTTGCCACGCCCAAAATTTTGAAAATTAGTTTGCGGAGTGGAGTAGGGCGCGGGCATTGGCGCGAGTTTCGTTAAGCGGAACTCGATAGCAAGCCATGGGCTTGCGGCAGAAGGGGTAGGCGGAAATGCTGCGCAAAAACAATGTCGCGCACATTGTAGCCGAGGGGAAGGCTTTCCCCTCCTATAGAAAAAATTATGTTGCTTGTGCAGAATCGTTTTTTTAACGGTTAGAAAACTGCTGTTTCTTCACTGTTAAATATTCCGAATGTCCTCGACTTGGATTTTCAAATCCGAAAAAATCTTTTTCAGTTTCGGCATGGTGATGCCTGCCACTTTGAGCGTGAGAAGCCGTTTGGATTTTGTGGGAAGTTCGCTTGTGACCGCGCTGATTATGTTTCCGTTTTGCTCCGCGATTTTTTCTGCGACCCGCGCCATCTGTCCAGGCGTGTCATCGAACACAAGCGTGGCTCGGATTCCTTTTTCCGCGCCGCTGAACATATCCGTGAAAAGGCGGAACAAATCGTTTTCGGTGATGATGCCGACTGCAACTCCGTTTCGCACGACGGGAAGGCAGCCAATCTGTTTTTCCACCATCACGCGCGCGGCGTCTTCCACAACGTCATCGGGCGACGCTGTTATGACATCCTTTGTCATAATTTTTTTGACGTTGAGTTTGGAGAGCAAGTAACTTATCTCGTACATATCGAGCGTCGTAGCAAGGGAGGGGCCCGCCTGGAGCAAATCGTTTTTGGTGATTATGCCGACGAGTTTTCCGCCTTTGATTACGGGCAGTTTGCTGATGTTGTTTTTGTTCATCAATTCTTTTGCTTCGGTGACGCTGGTTTCCGGCTCGACGGAAATCACATTCTTTTTCATTACATCTTTTACAATCATTTTCACCTCCAAAAAAGTGCGCGTTGCTTGCGAACTCATTGTAAATAGCAATGCGCGTTTGTCCGCAAATATTATATCACGACTTCGCGAAAAACTCAAATTGAAATTTTGCGCAAAAATCATCCGCCCAAATAGGCTTCTTTTACGGCGGGGTCATTTGCCAAATCCGAAGCAAGGCCTTCTTTGGAAATTTCTCCCGTTTCCAAAACATACGCGCGGTTCGAAATCGAAAGCGCCTTGAATGCGTTTTGTTCCACGAGCAAAACCGTAGTTCCCGCCTCGTTGATTTTTTGCACGATTTCAAAAATTTCATCCACGAGAATCGGCGCAAGTCCCATGCTCGGCTCGTCGAGCAAAAGCAGTTTTGGTTCCGCCATGAGCGCGCGCCCCATCGCGAGCATTTGAAGTTCGCCGCCGGAAAGCGTTCCGGAAATTTGGCTCACGCGCTCTTTGAGGCGCGGAAAAAGTTCGAAAACTTTTTGCATATCGCGCCTGATTCCGTCCTTGTCGTTGCGCGTGAATGCCCCCATTTCCAAATTGTCGCGGACAGAAAGATTCAGAAAAATGCGGCGGCCTTCTGGCACTTGAATCAATTTTTTTCGGACAATCATGTCGGGCGCAAGGTGAGTGATGTCCTCGCCTTGGAAAATAATTTTTCCCGCGCGTTTCTTTATGATGTTGGAGATGGCGTGAAGCGCGGTGGTTTTGCCCGCGCCGTTTGAGCCAATCAGAGAAATTATTTCGCCTTGCTCGACATGAAAACTGACGTTGCGAAGCGCATTGATTGCGCCGTAAGAAACTTCCAAATTTTCAACTTGCAGCATAATTTTCCTCTAAAAAACTTGAATTTGTAAAAACTGAAGTTTTTACAAATTCAACTTAGTCCGCGCGAGCGGGCAGTACAATAAGCGAGTTTTCAAAGAAAACTCGAAATCAAAATCGGCCGCGCCATTTCAGCGGACGATTTTGATATTTCCTCAATAAAATTTAAATCGGACTTTCAAAAAGTCAATTCCCCAAATACGCTTTTATCACCTGCGGATCTTGCTTGATTTCATCGGGCGTGCCCTGCGCGATTTTTTTGCCGTAATCCAGAACCATAATTCGTTCGCAGATTCCCATCACAAGGCGCATATCGTGCTCGATGAGGAGAATCGTCAGATTGAATTCTTTCCTGATGAACGCGATGAGATTCATCAAGTCTTCGGTTTCCTGTCCGTTCATTCCCGCCGCAGGCTCGTCAAGCAAAAGAAGCTTCGGGGATGAGGCAAGCGCACGCGCAATTTCCAACTTTCGCTGTTCGCCGTAAGGCAGGTTCTTCGCAAGCTCGTCCTTTTTTGAATCGATTTTGAAAATCGAAAGGAGTTGCTCGGATTTTTCCTGCATCCATTTCTCGTCCTGCCTGAATTTGGAAAGGCGAAAAATCACGTCGAGCGGATTTGCGTGGCGCGAATTGTGCAGCGCGATTTTCACGTTGTCGGCAACGGACAGAGCCGAAAAAAGGCGGATGTTCTGGAAAGTGCGCGCAATCCCGATTCTGCAATGACCTGCCGGATTGAGTTTGTTCACCACGCGCACCTTGCCGTTTTTGTCCCAAAAATTTATCTCGCCTTCGGTGGGGGAATAGATGCCGCTCAGCATATTGAACACTGTGGTTTTGCCCGCGCCGTTCGGTCCGATAAGTCCGACAAGTTCGCCTGAAAAAAGTTCGCAGTTGAATTCGTTTACGGCGCGAAGTCCGCCGAAAGTTATCGAGACATTGTTGGCTTGAAGCACCATTTCTCTATGCATAATTTTCTCCAAATTGCAAACCTTGTCGGCAAAATTATCCCGCGTGAGCGGGCAATAAACAATCGAGTTTTCGCAAAAACTATAAAGCGAAAACTCGGCATTAAAAATGTTCCGCAATCGTCATTTTGCAGACGCTTTTTTCTTCCTCACAAATTCCACGGCCTTTTCCCACGCGCGCACGAACGAAACTTCCTTTGTTCCGAGCAATCCCTGCGGACGGAAAATCATCACTACGATGAGAACGACAGGATAAAAAAGCAGCCTGTAGTTTTGCAGGAAGCGCAAGAATTCCTGCAAGTATGTGAGCACATAAGAAGCGAGCACGCTTCCTGTCGTAGAACCCATTCCGCCAAGTACGACGAAAATCAAATAGTCGATGCTTTTGGTGAACCCCGCCTGATCCGGCTTTATGAATCCGATTAGGCAGACATAGAGCGCGCCGCCCACTCCTGCCACGAACGACGCGATTACAAATCCCGCCATTTTGTAGCGGAACACGACGATGCCGCTAGAGGCTGCGGCAATCTCGTCTTCGCGCACGGCAAGAATCGCGCGGCCATAACTTGAACGGATGAAATTCTGAACAAGCGCGACCAGCAGCACAAGGCTTCCAGTTATCGCCGCGAACGCCACGGCCGAATTGAACACCATAATCGTGTTGAACTGAATTCCATTCGGACCGCCAGTCCATTGCTTGAGATTGACGAGCACCACGCGAATTATTTCGCCGAACGCAAGCGTGACGATGGCGAGGTAGTCGCCTTCAAGCCTGAGCGTCGGAAATCCAATCAAAAATCCAAAGAACGCCGTAATCAGCGCGGCAAGAATTATCGCGAGCGGAAGCGGAAGGTGCGCGTTCTGGCAAAGCAAAATCGTGGCATAGCCGCCGATTGCCATAAAGCCCGCCTGTCCCAAAGAAAGTTGCCCTGTGATTCCGCAGATTATGTTCACGCTCAAAGCCATTATCGCGTTGATTCCGGCGAGCGTGAAAATCTGCGCCGTGTAAGCGTTGAGAACTCCAATCGCAATCAATGCGGTCGGAATTGCCACGGCGAGAATCCCGAGCGAAAAAAGAATCAGCGTGTTCCTAAAATCCTTGTTCATACAAATTCCAAAATCTTTATAACGCAGTTCCGCAACAGGACGAAAAACTGCCATCAACAACCGAGTTTTGTTGCAAGCAAAAACTCGGCTCTAACACGCGCCGTACCAGCGAGTGTTTTAAACTTTTATGACCCGCTTCTTTCCCAAAAGTCCGGTCGGGCGCACAAGCAAAATCAAAATCAAAATGCCGAACGAAATCGCGTCCGCATACTGGCTCGGGCCGTAGCCTTTGGTCATGGTTTCCGCGATGCCCAAAATTATTCCGCCAATCATCGCTCCGGGAATTGAGCCGATTCCGCCGAGAACCGCCGCGACGAACGCCTTTAGCCCCGGCATATATCCCATCATCGGGTCGATTTGCGGATACGCGCTCGCGTACAAAACGCCGCCCGCGCCCGCCAGCACCGAACCAATCGCGAAAGTCGTGGCAATCGTCCGATTCACGTTGATTCCCATCAAACTCGAAGCCGCCGAATCAAAACTCACCGAGCGCATCGCCTTTCCCGTCTTCGTGTGGTTCACCAAAATGTGAAGCGCGAGCATCAGAACGACGCTCACGATTATGACGAAAAATTTTATTCCCGCAATCGAAAATTGTCCGAACTGAATCACTCCCATATTCGGCGTGATGAATTGGCGCGGATCAGGGCCTGCGAATGGAATCACGCGCATCAAATTCTGCAAAATCAATTCCACCGCAATCGCCGTAATCAGCGAGTTGAGGCGCGGGGCATTTCTGAGCGGGCGGTATGCAAGGCGTTCGATGGCGACTCCCAAAATTCCGCAAAAAAGCATCGCCACGAAAAACGCCAGCGCGAAACTCGGCACGCTCGCTCCGAAAGCGGCAAGCACAAAATAGCCCGCATACGCGCCAATCATCATTATGTCGCCGTGCGCGAAATTTATGAGCGTCACGATTCCGTAAACCATCGTGTAGCCGAGCGCGATCAAAGCGTATATGCTGCCCAACGAGAATCCGTTTATGAATTGCTGAAAAAATAAAGAGGTTGCGTTCACATCTCCTCCGGAATTATGAAACTGATTATAAAATTTTTTGGCGAGTTTGACAAGCCAGCATTATACAACGATTCAAGCACTCAGCCATTTAAAACAAAAGGCGCGGGTTTTCCGCGCCTTTTGCAATTCGCAACATTTGCAATTTGTTTCGGCTTACGGATTTACTGTAGTCCTATACGCTACGGTCAAATTTTCATTCGCGTCAAGAATCATTTGAAGCATGACAGCAGCCTTTATAGGATTGCGCTTTTCGTCAAAGCGAAGGCGTCCCGTAACATAGTCGCCGTCAATGTTTTCGAGGGCATCGCGCACCGCAGAAGCGTCGGCTGTTCCCGCCTTCGCAATCGAATCGCGGAGCAAATACACTGAATCATATCCCAAAGCCGCGAACGAATTCGGGTCTTTGCGGTATTTGTCGCGGAATGCGCCGACAAATTTTTGCACCGCCGGGCTGTCCGAGTCTGCGGCATAGTGGTTTGAATAGTATCCGTTCAAAACCTCTTCGCCCGCGTTCGCTGTGAGTCCGTCCCATCCGTCCGCGCCTACAAGCGGAATGTCGATTCCCTGCGCCCGGGCCTGTTTCGCTATGAGGGCGACAGTGCCGTAGTAGTCGGGCAGATAGAGCACATCCGGAGCGGCGTTCTTTATCTTCGTGAGCTGCGCGTTGAAGTCCTTGTCGTTCGTGGCATAGGATTCCTTTGCCACGATGTTTCCGCCTAAGTCTCTGAATGTCTTTTCGAAATTCTCGGTCAAGCCGACCGAATAGTCGTTTCCGCTGTCGTAGAGAATCGCCGCCTTTTTCGCGCCCAAGGTTTCAATCGAAAATTTGCCGCCCACAGTTCCCTGGAAAGGGTCGATGAAGCAAGCGCGGAAAATATAGTTGCCGGCTTCGGTGATGTCAGTGGCTGTGGCGGCAGGCGCAATCTGCAAGACCTTCATCGCCTGTGCGCGCTGTGTCATCGCCTTGGTGCATCCCGAAGTGAGCGAACCGATTATGATTTTTACGTCGTCCTTCGTGGTGAGTTTTTGGAACGCATTCACGCTTTTGTCCGGGTTTCCTTCGTCATCTTCGCTGATGAGGACGAGCATCTTTCCGTTCACTCCGCCAGCCGCATTGATTTCTTCAATCGCCAAATCGATTCCGTTCTTGCATTCCACGCCGTAAACCGAAACACCGCCTGTCAGAGGGAAAACGCCTCCGATTTTTATGCTGTCGTCTGCTTTTTTCGAACATCCTGTCACGCAAAGAAACAAAACGAAAGACAAAGCCGCCAATGAGATTTTTTTCATAAACACCTCCTTAAATTTCAGACAGAAAAGAAAGTTTCAACTTTCTTTTCTGTCTGAAACGCCGTTTCGCAACGAAGTGAGAAACGGCAGTCGATGAACGAGTTTCGGCGAAGCGGAAACTCGAAGCCGAAGTTTGCGCACATTAAAAAAGGCGATGTGGAAAATTCTCTTTGTTTAAAGAAAACTGTTCACATCGCCTTTGAAGTGATGAGAAAGTTATATATTTTTTCAAAAAAAATGTCAAGTAGAAAAACGAAAAATGTTGATGTCTTTCGCAAGTCGCTTGTCAGTTTTGAGGCGGGAGGAAATCAAGTCCGCGGCAAGGCGAAGTTTGTTGGGGTGGGGGCGGGGAACTTGGGATTGCCTGTGTTTGCAGCTTGTTCGATGTGCGCTAGGGGTTCAAAGAACCTTTTCGATGTACGGCTGCGCCGGGCGGATTTTGAATCGGCTCACCGCGAAAACAATTGTCGCGGGAATTATGATTCCTGCGAGCGCGCACGCCGCCTTGAAGCCTTCTGTCGCGGTTTGATGAAAAATCGCCATGCTGATGGGGGGAGCAAAAAAGAAGGCCGCTATGGCGCACAGGACCGGCGCGCAAAGCGACAAGATGCTTTGTACTGCTTCCGCTTTTGGCGACGTGGTTATGCTTACGATGCTTCCTTCTTTTATTTCAAATTTTTTTTCATTGCTCACGGTGAACGGCGTTCCGCGTTGGGCGCATTGCTCCTTGCAGGAAAGACACGCTCCTGTTATCATCGGGAGAACTTGGGCTTGGGAATTGTCGTCGCTTACAGAAACGACGAACGCACTTTGCATCATATTTTACGTTCCATATTCGAACGCGCCGCTGTCAAGGTTGATGGTCACGGGCGTTTTGTTCTTCGCGTACCATGGGCGGAATTCCTTAAGTTCCTCGGCGGTCATCGCGGGGCAGTCGTCCGTGGGCGTGGGCTTCGCGTTGTGTATTGTCTGTTTTTCCTCCTCCGTGAGGGGCGGAAGTTTTTTCAGCTCATCTAAGGTCATAACCGTCATAGTATTCATCGGTCTCCTCCTTGGTCGCTTTCCGCGCCGAGATTATGCGGATGTTCTCATTCCGCTCCGTGTAGACAACAAAAAGGATGCCGTCCACCTTGCCAATGACGTTCCAGCGGTCTTCCGTGCCAGTGGAGTGCTTCCAGTCGTATTTTTCAATTCGCTTCTCGTCAAGGAAAACGCGCACGGCGAATTCAAAGCCGATTCCGTCATGGTTCGCCTTGTTACGCTCATTCTTGGCGTTGTCCCATTCGTAAATCATATTTACATTATACATATATCGCCCGAGCCGTCAATTGCGTTCTTGCGGAAAACTCGCGCATTTTGTGTCGCAGCGCGTTGCGCTGCTTACCGAGTTTTCCTGCGGAAAACTCGCGCTTAGCATGGGCAGACCATTTTATGCTGCCGCCCGAGCATAACTGCCGAATCCGCGCCCAGGGCACAGTTTCTCCTTTCTTTTGCGGTAACGCCGCAAAGAGCATCTGGG
>JAFLSR010000001.1 GCA_022510845.1 Treponema sp. | reverse complement strand
GCGTTTATATAATTGTCAAAACAGCAAACATTTCGAGGTACTTTATATGTCAAAAAAATCTGACAACGCAATCAAAGGAACGGCGCGCGCTCCGCACCGCTCGCTTTTCTATGCCGCGGGCTTCACCGACGAGGAGCTTGAGCGGCCGATAGTCGGCGTCATCTGCGCCAAGAACGAGCTTATCCCAGGCCACATCGAACTTGACCGCATCAGCGAGGCGGTGAAGGCGGGGGTGCGCATGGCGGGCGGCACTCCGGTGGAGTTCCCCGCAATCGGCGTGTGCGACGGCATCGCGATGGGGCACGAGGGGATGAAATATTCGCTCGTCACGCGCGAGCTTATCGCCGATTCCGTCGAGTGCCTGGCGAGGGCGCATCAGTTCGACGCGCTCGTGATGATTCCTAACTGCGACAAAATCGTTCCCGGAATGCTCATGGCTGCGGCGCGGCTCGACCTGCCCACGGTCTTTGTCTCGGGCGGTCCGATGATGCCTGGCCGTCTGCCGGGAAACGATGCGTCGAATCCTTATTCTGGAAAGAACCTCTCGCTCACCGATATGTTCGAGGCGGTTGGAGGACTTGCAGTCGGAAAGATAAACGAGGCGCAACTCAAAGAACTTGAGAACTACGCCTGCCCGGGCTGCGGCGCGTGCTCGGGAATGTTCACGGCGAATTCGATGAACTGCCTCACCGAGGTTCTGGGGCTTGGCTTGCCCGGCAACGGCACGATTCCCGCGGTCACCGGGCGCAGAATCCAGCTCGCAAAGCACGCGGGAATGGCGGTGATGGATTTGTACAAAAAAGGAATCACCGCGCGGCGCATGATGACCAAGGAGAGTTTCGCGAACGGACTTGCGGCCGACATGGCGCTCGGCTGCTCGTCGAACACCATGCTCCATCTGCCCGCAATCGCGCACGAGGCTGGAATCAGCATCGACCTGCACGAGGTGAACGAAATCTCGAACCGCACCCCGAACCTCTGCCATCTCGCACCGGCGGGGCACACGTTCATGTGCGAGCTTGACGATGCGGGCGGAGTTCAGGCGGTGCTCGCAGAGCTTGCCAAGAAAAACCTGATTGACACGTCGGCAATGACCGTCACTGGAAAGACAATCGCGGAGAACATAAAGGGCGTGAGAAACCGCAATCCCGAAGTCCTGCGCCCGATTGAAAATCCTTTCAGCGACAACGGCGGAATCGCCATCCTTTTCGGAAACCTCGCCCCGGACGGCACTGTCGTGAAGCGGAGCGCGTGCGCCCCTGAGCTTATGCACCACACAGGCCCCGCGCGCGTATTCAACGACGAGAGCGAGGCTATGGAGGCTGTGCAGAAATCGCAGATTAAGGCGGGCGACGTGGTGGTCATCCGCTACGAAGGACCGAAAGGCGGCCCTGGAATGCGCGAGATGCTCGCGGTGACGGCTGCGCTCGCTGGGCAGGGATTGGACAAGCAGGTTGCGCTCATTACGGACGGACGTTTTTCAGGCGCGACTCGCGGCGCATCGCTCGGACACTGCTCGCCTGAGGCGGCTGTGGGCGGACCAATCGCGCTCGTTGAGGAGGGCGACAAAATCACGCTCGACATCAACAACTACAAAATCACGCTCGAAGTGAGCGATGAGGAACTTGCGCGACGCAAAGCCGCATGGAAAGCCCCCGCGCCCAAAGTCAGCACGGGCTACCTCGCGCGCTACGCGAAACTCGTCTCAAGCGCGGACAAGGGCGCGATTCTGGAATAGGCGTAAGGCACTGATTTTGCCCGCGCATGGAGCGCGGGCTTTTTGTTTGCAGTTTTCGCATTCCAAAAATTGAATTTTAGAAAATGATTTTCAGTTTATGAAAAAATAAACTGCGCTGTTTTTTGTGCGTGCTCTTTCATCCAGTTTTTTATCGGAGAATCCCATTCAGCGGAATTTTTTCCTTTTTCATAAAATCGGGCGAACATTCCTTTCATATAGTTCACAATTTCTTCGCGCGTTTTTTCTGGAATGTCCTTGCGCGTGACGAACATATCGTCCAAAAATTTTTGCGCGTCATTTTCAGAAAAATTTTTCGGCACGATTTTTGTCATCATATAAAGCGCGGCTGGAATGCAATTAACGCTGTGCTGCTTCACATATAAAACCGTTTCTGCAATTTTGATTGCGCCTTCATAAATTTCACGCGTCCACAATTTGCGTTGCGCATCGGAAAAATTTTCTTTTTGCAAAACGTCGCGAAAAAATGCATAGCACAAACTCACGATTGCGATATGCAGGGAGGGAACGCACAAATAATGCGGATCGAGCGCGCGCAGGATTATAAAATAAGTACGCTTTTTATAAAGTGGGCGATTTGTAGTTGTCATGCAGAATTTGTAGATTTGCGATGCGTATTTGTAGGATTTTTTCAGCAGCGAAAAAAACTTTGCCAAATGCGGCGCGGCGTTTTTTATGCCGAGAATTTTTATCAGCATCGCAAGTGGTCGAATCCAAAAATTCACGAATCCCAAGTAGTCGTTCAAATGTTGCGGCACGAACGGAACTTTTTGGTCGAGCGGAGTTTCAACATTCAAAATTGGAATGCGCAGCAACTTAAGTTTTCGCAAAAATTGGATTCCAAAAAAATCCATAGTCACAGTTTGAAGGTACGCGACTGTGTGCGGAATAATTTTGGGATTTGTGAGGCTCGCAATCCAAGTGGGGAGGGTAGAAAAATTTTCTATCGAGCAGGGAGAGTCTGTTTCGAATTCTCGCGGAGAATTTTTTTGCGTTTTTTTCATTGGTTGCTCGCGCTTATGATGTCGCGTATGTTCGCCAAAATTGATTTTGCGGTTTCGCTTTTGTTCATTGTGTAGATGTGGATTCCGCGAATTCCGTTTGAAATCAAATCGATTATTTGGTCTGTGGCATAAGCGATTCCCGCTTGACGCAACGCATCAGGCGAAGTTCCGAACCTGTCGCAAATCGCCAAAAGTTTTTTTGGAATGTAGGCGTTGGAAAGCCGAATCATTTTTGGAATTTGCGCAACGTTCGTAATCGGCATGATTCCTGGAAAAACCGGCAAGTGAATTCCCGAAGATTCCATGCGGTACAAAAAACTGTAGAGCATATCGTTGTCAAAAAACATTTGCGTCGTCAAAAAATCTACGCCCGCATCAACTTTGAATTTGAGCCGCTCGATGTCATCGATGCGATTGGCGGATTCGATGTGGCCTTCGGGATAGCACGCGCCTCCTACGCAAAATCCTTTTTGCTTGAGGAGTGGCACCAAATCCGAAGCGTGCTTGTAGCCGCCTTGTGTCGCCTGCTCGAAAGTCACGCCGTTTGGAATGTCGCCGCGCAACGCCAAAATGTTTTCTACGCCGGCTTCTTTCATTTTTTGCAAGGTGTCTTCCAGATTTTCTTTTGTCGTGTTTATGCACGTGAGGTGGGTGAGTGCGCTGACATTTTGCTTTTGAATGAATTTTGAAATTTCGATTGTATTGCTTTGCGTTGCGCCACCTGCGCCGTAAGTTACGCTGATCCAGTCGGGCGAAAGTTCTGCGAGATTTGTCACGGTTTGTGCGACGGAATCAAAATTGCCCTGTTGTTTTGGCGGAAAGACTTCGAACGAAAAAGTGAGTTTTTTTGATTTCAATATTTCGCTTATCTTCATTGTTTCAATTATAAAAATTTTTTCAAAAAAATCAACATAGTCCGATGCAAGGCTTGGGGAATGAAAGTTTCCGCACGAATCAATCGGAAAATTTTTGCGGATTTTTTGCAAGTGAAATTCAATGGTGTAAAAAGATTTAAATTGCGTTAGGGATAGTAGCGGCACGCCGTAGGCGTGTTGCGGAACGAAGTGGAGCAATGAAACCGCGAATAGCCCGACCCGCGAGTTTTTATATTTTATATAGAAAAACTCGTGGGGAACGCATTTAAAATCAAATCGCGTTGTTTTCTTGCCGAGCCGCTTCTAGACGCGCAAGGCGATTTTTGTCAAGCACGACGTTGAGGTTTTTTTCATGCGTCGGAATCACCAAGCCTTTTGGACCGTTTTTTGCGCGCCGCAGATGTTTCACTTCGGTGTAATACAAATCCGCCTTGCCCGCTGCGCGTGCCTTGGAAAAATAAAGCGCGAGGTTTCCTGCGTCCAAAAGAATGTCCAATGGAATGGTTTTGCCCGCGCGGTATTTTATGAAGACATACCCCCCAGGGGTATCGCGCGTGTGAAGCCACATATCATTTCCGCGAACGTGGTGGCGCAGGAGTTCGTCGTTTTCATCGGCATCACGCCCCACCAAAATGTACCAGCCGTTCACTGTGTAGTCAAGTCCGGGATGCGATTTTTTTTGCTTCTGCTTCGGTGTGGAACTTTGCCGCAAAAGCTGTTCGATTCGCATTGGATTTTTTTCAGCCAAAATTTCTTGATACAATTTTTCAAGCGATGCGATTTTTGTTTTTGCAAGTTCGATTTCGGTTTTGAGTGCCTCCGCGCCACTCAATTCCTTTTTGTAAAGCGCGTAATAGTCCGCGGCATTTTCGTGTGGCGATTTTTTCGGGTCGATTTTTATTCGCACGATTTCGCCGCTTTCGTAATCCTCGCATTCCAAAAAATCTTGCGGATTCGAATTGTCTGCCAAATGTGCGTTCGCCAAAATCAAATCGCCGAAATGTTTTTTGTTTGATGCGGAAGAAAAATCTATGCGTTTTTGTTCCAAGCGTTCGAGCGCGGCGCGTTGGCGAAGATGATGCGTTTCGTACCATTTTTTCGCCCTTTCCAAAAGTGCTTCGCGCGAAAGGCTTGTCGCGTGCTCGGCGTACCAAGCATCGACTTTTTGGTTGAATGAGATTTCTTCGAAGGCTTGATTTTTTTCGGAAAAAAATTCTTTCAATTCAAAAAAATCGCGGACAGGAAATTTTTGTGAAATCGATTCAATGTGCGAATCTTTTTTTTGTTCGGGCAGAGAAAATTTTCCGCCTGTGATTTCATTTTTCTGCGGGCGGCGAAACATCGTGTCCAAAATGTTGTCGTCTGTGTCGCACAAAATCACGTTTGAATTCGCGCTCCACAAACGGATGTACATTTTATATTGCTGCTCCGAATGCGCCAATTCCATTTTTATTATTCTGTCAAAATTGATTTGCTCGCACGAAAGAATTTTCGCGCCCTTGATTTTCGATTTGAGGAATTCCATAAATCGCAAGGGCTTTTTGTTTTTGGGAATTTTGCGCCGAGTTTCGTTCAGGCGGCACGCGCCGTTCGCCGTGCAAATCAAAACTGTTTTTGCCGCGCCGTTTTTATAAGTGTAAATCGCAATTGTGTCGAAGCCCGGCTGGATTATGTCTTGAATGAACGCGCCTTGCAAATTGAGTTCATTCAAAATCAAATTTATTTCGTTGCAGTTTAGCGACATAAAATTATTGTAATGCAAAAAGTCAATCGGCGCAATAAGAGTGTTGTTGTTGTCGCGAGTTTTGTGCAGAGAAAGATGTCTTTGCTGCACTTTACATTCTGCAAAATAATTCTTATAATTTAACTATATGAAAAAAAATGGCGCACAAATTATTTGCGAACTTTTGAAGTTGCACAAAATAAATACTGTTGCAGGAATTCCCGGCGGCTGGATTTTGCCGCTTTACCATGAACTTTCGCAAAGCGGAATAAGACACATTCTTGTGAGGCAGGAACAGGCGGCTGGTTTTATCGCGCAGGGAATGGCTCGCACGACTGGGCTTCCTGCCGTTTGCATGGCAACGAGTGGACCTGGCGCGATGAATCTTCTTACGGCGATTGCGGATGCTCGTTGCGATTCGATTCCGATTGTCGCGATTACGGGGCAAGTGAACCTTTCGATGATTGGAACTGATTCTTTTCAGGAAGCGGATACGTTCGGACTTTCGTTTCCGATTACCAAGCACAGCATGATGATAAAATCCGCGCGGGAACTTTTTGAAGCGATTCCGAAGGCGTTTGAAATTGCCACAAGCGGAAGGCCGGGGCCTGTGCTGCTTGACATTCCGCGCAATGTTCAGGAAGAAGTCGTGGAATTTTCTTCATGGCCCAAAATCAACTTTGAAAAAAAAGCCCCGCGCTTCCGTCCGCAAAAAAAGGAAATTGTTTCCAAACTCAATTCGATTTTGCACGCACTTTCGCAAGCGGAACGCCCAGTGCTTTATTTGGGAGGGGGATGCAATTCACGGATTGGAGAAAAATTGGTGCGCGAATTTTTGCAACTCTACGATGCGTGCGCCCTTTCCAGTTTGATGGGTTTGGGCGTGGTAGGCGCGAATGACGATGCGTTTTTGGGAATGCTTGGAATGCATGGAAGCGTCGCCGCGAATCGCGCCATGTATGAAAGCGACTTGGTTTTTGCGTGCGGCTCGCGCTTTGATGACCGCGCCGTTGGGCTTCGGAGTGAATTCTGTCCGAATGCCAAAATCATTCACATCGACATCGATGCCGCCGAAGTGAATAAAATTTTCCGCGCCGAACTTTCTTTGGTGTGCGACATCGAAACTTCGCTTGCTATGTTGAACGAACTTTTGCGCGAAAAAAAATCCTCATTCAAAAAAGAAAAAATCGAGGCAAGAAAATCATGGGTCAAAAAAAATGCGAAGTTGCGCAAAGAAACTTTTTCAGTTGAATGCGGCGCGGCAAAAAAATCCGCTTCGACAAATCCCAGAAAATTCATTTCGGATATTCCCGCCTTGGCGAAAGCGGCTGGCACAAGCGAAGAAAATCTAATCGTTACCACGGATGTCGGTCAGCATCAAATGTGGGCGGCGCAATATTTTCCGGTTTTGCACGCGCGCACATTTTTGACTTCGGCTTCACTTGGCACGATGGGCTTCGGGCTTCCCGCGGCGATTGGTGCGGCTTTGGCAAATCCTCAGAAAAAAATAATTTGCTTTTCTGGCGATGGTTCGATTATGATGAACGTTCAGGAACTGGCAACGCTTTCGGAACTCGCGCTGAATGTTGTGGTAATCGTTTTGGAAAACGGAACGCTCGGAATGGTGAGGCAACAGCAAAAATATATTTTCGGAAAAAATTACAGCGCGAGCATTTTTTCGAAAAGCCCTGACTTGCTTGCGATTGCGCGCGGCTTTGGAATTGAGGCGTTGGACGCGAACGAAAATCCTGATTGGGCGAAAACGGTTTTCGCCGTGAAAAACAAAAAGCCGTTTTTTGTGCGCGTTCGAATTGACGCGGAAGAAGACGTGCTGCCTTTCGTGATGGCTGGACACGCCAACACCGATGCGATTGTAAATTGAATTTTTGCGTTGCCGCGTTGTTTTGCGCAAGTGATTGGAGCACCGCAGCAATGCGTTCTTTCGTAAGCACGAAGTGCGCACGGAAGAATGAAGTGAAAACGGAAGTGCGGAAAGCACGGTTTTTTGTCCGCGAAAATTTTTTGAAAATTTCGCGGGCAAAAAATGCGCCCTGATGAAATTCAAATTTTGGAGAAAAAGTGCTTAAGGGTAAAAAAATAGTTTTGGGCATCACTGGAAGCATTGCCGCATACAAATCGTGCCTCATTATCCGCGAACTTGTCAAGCGCGGCGCGGAAGTGCAAGTCGTGATAACGCCAGCGGGTAAAGAATTCATCACGCCCATAACGTTGTCCGCTTTGACGCGCAAGCCTGTGGTGAGCGAATTTTTTTCGGGGCGCGACGGCACATGGAATTCGCACGTGGATCTTGGATTGTGGGCGGACGCGATGCTCATTGCTCCTTGCACGGCGGTCACTTTGGGAAAGATGGCGGGCGGGGTCGCCGACAATATGCTCGTGACCACATACCTTTCGATGAAGGCGCCTGTTTTTATCGCGCCTGCGATGGATTTGGATATGTACGCGCATCCTTCGACTCAGGCGAATATCGAAACGTTGCGTTCTTATGGAAACCATTTCATCGAACCAAAAAGTGGATTTCTTGCAAGCGGGCTGGAAGGCAAAGGGCGGATGGAAGAGCCTTGCGCGATAGTCGAAGTGCTTGAAAATTTTTTTGAAAATTCGCAAGACCTTGCAGGCAAAAAAATCATTATTACCGCAGGTCCTACTTACGAAAAAATAGACCCGGTGCGATTCATCGGAAATTATTCGAGCGGCAAGATGGGATTTGCTTTGGCAGAGGAATGCCGAAAACGAGGCGCGCAGGTTACTTTGATAAGCGGTCCTGTGCAACTCAAATCGTCCGAAGGAATTCAGCGAATCGATGTGGAAAGTTGCGAGGAAATGCACGCCGCCGCGACTGAAAATTTTTCGCAAGCCGATGCCGCAATCTTGTGCGCCGCTGTCGCCGATTTCCGCCCGGAAATAATTTCAGAAAAGAAAATCAAGCGCGAAAAAGGCGAACTCGTTTTGCGCCTGTGTTCCACGCACGACATAGCCCGGGCTTTGGGAAATGCAAAACGCGATGGACAAATCCTTGTTGGCTTTGCGCTTGAAACAAATGATGAAGAAGAAAACGCGCGGCGCAAACTGGAAGAAAAAAATCTCGACTTCATCGTGCTCAATTCAACCCGAAACGAGGGCACGACTTTTTGCAGTGACTACAACAAGGTGACGATAATTTCGAAAGACGGCTCAATTGACTACGATAAAAAAACAAAGGCCGAAGTTGCTGCCGATATAATAGACAGGCTTTGCGCCGAGTTTGAAAAGAAGCAGAATAAAATTCAGTAATTATTTTGGGAATTCCGCAGGGCGCGTTTTTTGAAAATAATTTTTGCTTGCGAAAATTTCTTGAAAATTTTGCAAGCAAAAATACGCCCTGATGAAATTTCTTTCATTGCTTGAATTCGGAGGAAGGAAAAATGACAGAAGAGGAACTGAAAAATATTGACGCGCCAAACAAGGCTGAAAAAAAATCGACCACACCTCGCCAGCAAAAACGCAATATGATTTTTTTGCAATTGGGCGGCGCGGTGTTGCTGTTCGCGTTCGGATGCGTTTTGGTTCCGTTGTTTTTGCTGGCGGCAAAATATTTTTATGTGGCCGTTCTTCATGGCGGCGGAAATTCCGAAACAACTTTTTTGTCGATTGTGATGTTCGTGGCGATTGTGCTTGCATGGTTTTTGAGCCGCCAAGTGTGCAAGGCGATTGCGAAGCGTTTGGGAGCGGAAAAACTCGGCGAAGAAACAATGAAATTTTATTTTCCAAAATGAGCCGCGAAAAAAAATCGCACCTTTCTATTTTTTGAAGTCAAACAAGCCGCAAGATTTGTGGTAGTGTAGGGCACAATGAGTGGGCGTTGATAGCACGGCTTATGCCGTGCATACAGAGGGGGTAGCGGAAAAGGCGCAGACTTTGGAGCGAGGGGGAGACCTCCCCCTACGCACGCGTTAACTGCCTTTTTTGCTGTGCTGTGAAACGCGTAATTTATTTTACCGCTTCAAAAATTATGTCGGCTACGAAGACTGCCGCCAAAATCCATGTTACAATTGTAATATCTTTTGATTTTCTTCCGGCGCATTTTGTGATGACGTAGGAAATCATTCCCCAAGCGATTCCTTTTGAGATTGAGTAGGAGAATGGCATTACCATAATCGTGATGAACGCAGGAATGCCTTCTGTGGGGTCGCCGAAATCGATTTCGGTGACTGACTTTATCATCAAAAAGCCGACGAAAATCAATGCAGGTGCTGTGGCAGCCGCAGGAATGAGCGCGAAAAGCGGTGTGAGGAAAAGCGAGAGCAGGAACAAGATGCCTGTTACAACCGAGGCAAGTCCTGTGCGTGCTCCTGCCGCCACGCCTGAAGTGGATTCCACGAATGAAGTCACTGTGGAAGTTCCGAGACACGCGCCAACTACTGTTCCCACCGAGTCTGCGAGCAACGCGCCTTTGACATTTTTGACGTTGCCGCTTTCGTCTTTGAGGTTGCCTTGTTCCGCGACACCAAGCAAAGTTCCGATTGTGTCGAAGATGTCGGTGAACAAGAATGTGAAAAGCACTACGATGAATTTCAAAAGCATCGCGCTAGAAGAAAATGCTTCGCCGAACGCGAATTTGAAAAGCAGCGGCGATGACGGCGCGGAAACCGGACTCCAGTTTTGCGGAACGCTTGTCACGCCGAACGGAATTCCAACAATCGTTGTGATTATGATTGCGAGCAAAATTGAGCCTGGCACTTTCATCACATAGAGTACGATTGTGAGTATAAGTCCTATGACTGAAACAATAGCCGCCTTGTTTTCCGTCGTGAAATTGACAAAGCCAATGAGCGTTCCTGTTTCCGTGGAAATGATGCCTGCGTTTGCCAATCCGATAATCGTGATGAAAAGTCCGATACCTGCGGCAACCGCTTTTTTGAGCGATGTCGGAATCGATTTGATGATTGCTTCGCGCACGCCGAAAATCGAAAGCAAAATGAAAATGATGCCTTCCACAAAAACCGCCGTGAGTGCGAATTGCCAAGTGCATCCCATTCCGAACACTACGGAAAAAGTGAAGAATGCGTTGAGGCCGAGACCTGGCGCAAGGGCGACCGGAAGGTTCGCGATGAATGCCATCACTAAAGTCGCGATTCCAGAAGCGATTGCAGTGGCAGTGAATACCGCCCCGAATGTCATTCCGTTTCCGCATTCTCCGAGAATTCCGGGATTCACTGCGAGGATGTAGACCATTGCGAGGAAGGTGGTTATGCCGCCCACAACCTCGCGCCCAACTGTTGTTCCGTTCTCTTTGAGTTTGAAGAACTTTTCCATAAAATCTCCTTTAAGCTGCCAAGCCTCCAAAAGGAAGGCGGCCGCCCAGCCTTAAGAGCAGCCGCGACAAACGACATTCTGAATGCCCTTGCAAGAATGTGTTCATTATACCGAAGAACTGATTTTTGTACAACCGAATGTGTGGCAGGATGGAATGCGAGATTTTTCAAAATATCAACGCCGCGATTTTTTTTCACTCCTAGAAAATCGCACGAACAATCTTTTAAATTTTATTTTTGAGCCAGGCGGTCAATGCCTTTTTTGCAGAGTCGAACGCCAGCGGCAAATCTTCGATGTCTTTTTGCGAAGAGATTTTTTTTGTAGACACTTCGCTCACTTCTTTTTTGTCGGCAAGAACAGCGTCCAAAAGTTTTTTGCCCTTTTCAAGTTGAACTTTTGCCTCAAAAAAAATGTCGCAGGTTTTGTAGAAAAAATTTTTGTACTCATAAGTATTCGGAAAACTCGCGATGAATTTCAGCGATGCCGTTTCCACGCGCAAGCCTGTTTCTTCAAAGCATTCGCGAATCGCGCCTTCTTCCGCGCTTTCGTCTGGATTGCAAAATCCGCCGGGCAAAGCCAAAAAACCTTTGCGCGGATTTTTGGCGCGCGTTTCAAAAAAAACATTTCCGTCCGCATCGCAAATAATCAAGCCCACCGCCGCCGCCACATTGTTGTATAAATCCAAACCGCAATCGGAACAAATCCATCTTTTGCCTTCAACAAACTGAATTTTTTTCGAGCCGCATTTTGGACAAAAATCGAATTCATTCATCGTCCGCTCCATTGTCGGCATTTGTGCGAACGCGGACATAACGTTCAAGCAATTCCAATTCTTTGTTCAATTTTTGTTCGTCGCCGTTCGTGAGAATTTTGTCAATCGCAGAACTCACTTTCGTGATTTGGAGCGCGAGTGCCTGCTCAAATTTTCCTGCGCGGACAGAAACGCTCGGCTCGATTTTTTTTGTGTTTTCAAAACACTGATGAATCAGTTCTTTTTGCTCGGGATATTTTTCAGCGAGGTTTTTCGATTTTTCGTCTAGCAACGCAAATCGATTTATTATGTTCACCATCGAATCTTGAGCAGTTTTGATGCTTTCGGGTGAGGCGATTTTCGAAAATCGCAATTTTTCAAAAATTTTTTTCAAAAACATTTTTACACACCAACTTTATAAAATTCTTTGTTACATTCGCTTGCAAAAATCATTTCGCGATGAAACGAAAATTCGCCGCGTTCATCTTTCTTTCGCATTGAAGCGCACAACAAATGTTAAAAGCTACCGCCGATTTTGACGCGGCAACTTTTAACTTCGAGAATTTCCGCTTTGTGCGTAAATTCTCGTTCATTCACTGCGATTTCTCGCTTTGCTACAAAATCGCTTTTTCAATGTTTTCAGAAACTGAAGTTTCTGAAAACATTGAAAATTTAATGAAGGCGAAAATTTTTGCAACGGCTTCCCATGTTTCTTCCGGAATCGCAGTTCCTATTTCCTGCACGCTCAAAAAATCTGCGAGCGCGGGATTTTCGGAAATCGGGATTTTTTCTTCGGCTGCCACTTCGAGCATTTTTTGCGCCAAAAATCCTTTCGCGCTCGCGGCGATGAACGGCGCACTCGCACCTTCCGGATATTTCAAAGCCACCGCCTTTTTCACTTCGCGCTTCATGCGAACCCCTCCACAGAAGGAAGCGGCGAATCCTCCGTGCCGAACACAGAAAATTCATCGTGCGAAAGCGCACGCACTTCCACGCCTTTGCCGAAAATTCGCGCCAAATCTTCCGCCGATTTTTCCGAAAAATCCGCGCCGCCATCAAAATCGCCTTCAAAAGAAAAAAGCACGCGGCAAACTTTCTTGTCCTTAAAGCATAGCACAAAACGCAAATTTTTTCCAGCAAATTTAAAATCCATCGAACACTTTTCGACAAGATTTCGCTCCAAGTCCGCAAGAATCCGAAAAACGCCCGCGCCGCGCAAAGTCTCTCCGCCATTTTTCCGAAGCGAATTCATTTCAAATTCAAACGGCAAAAAAATCCAATTTTTTTTCCCATTCGAAAAATCTTTCGCAGCCTTGTGATTGAAAAATGCCAAAAAATTTTTCGAATTGAAATCAAAATCAAGATTCCGCAAATCCGAATTTTGAACAGCACCTCCGCTGTTTTTTTCGCCTTGAAACTCGCGCGAATCGGAATTGCTCGGAGCAGAATTGTTTTTGCCACTGGCACAAAATTCGCCGCCGAGTGCCGCACAAAAAAAATTCTTTACTTCTTCGGCGCATTGCTTCAAAAACACGGAGGGATTTTTCAAATCCGCATCATCTTGAAACTCTTCGTTTTTCGAAAGAGATGTGTTTTCCGAAGTGCGCGATATTTCTTCTTCGTGATTTTGATTTGCATCCTTATTGCTCGAATTTTCATCGTGTGCGCCGCGCTTTTCGTCTTTTTGAAATTCCCCTCCCTGTGATTCGCTTTGTTCTAGCAAATCCAAAATCTCTTCAAGAAAATCCTCCGAATCAAATCCCTTTTGCTCCAAAACAAGCGCGCTTTCTGCGGCTTCGATTTCGCGCCCCGCAAATTTTGCGGCAAGCCTACGCGCCTTTTTCATCAAAGCCGAATCAAGTTTTGCGCCGCTTTGCATCAAAAATTGCAGGATTTTTTGCGAAACGCCGTCTGCGCCCAAACCGAAGTTTGCCAAAAACGCGCTCGCTTCTGGACTTTGAAAATTGAAATTCTGCACGGAGAGAGGTTTCTCGCCGAAAATTTTTCCGCCGCCATTTTGCGGAAGCAAAAGCAATTTTCCGTTCGCGATTTTCACTTGCGCCCGAAAAGTTTCGCCCGCCTTGAGCGCGGCTTCGGATTTTACCAAAAAGCGTCCGCCCGCAAAACTTGCAAGGTATTTTCCCCCGCCTTGATTTTGTAGGATGCGCACAAAAAGCAACGCGCCCTCTCTGACGCTCTGCTGGAGGCCAGAAAGGGCACTTTGAGAATGAATCGCTACGTTTTGAACTTCGCTCATTCGAGCAGAAATTATTTGGCTTCGTTCTGCGCGTTTTCTGAAGCAGCGGCTTCTTTTGCGGCTGCGGCTTCATTGGCGCGAGCGTTGCGTTCCGCAATGGCTTTGGCAACTTTTCCACCTACGCGCTGTTTGACCTTCGCCGCCTTTCCAACTTTGTCGCGGATGTAGTAGAGTTTCGCGCGGCGCACTTTTCCGGGTCGAGAGATTTCCACTTTCATAATTCGCGGCGAATTGATTGGGAAGATGCGCTCCACTCCAACGCCATAGGAAATTTTTCGCACGGTGAAAGTCCTGCGCGCGCCTTCGTTTTTCATCGCGATTACAAGTCCTTCAAAAACCTGAACGCGCTCAGTCTTGCCTTCAACAATCTTAAAGAAGACCTTTACCGTGTCGCCCACATTGAACGGCTGCGCGTTCGGGCGTTTTTGCTGTTCTTCGATTGTCTTTATGATATCCATCGTTTTCTCCTATTGCAATTTCTTTTGTTCATTATAATTTTAACTTTTGAAAAACTTCAGTTTTACAAAAGTTAAAATTCGCCCGCGCGAGCGGGCAATAAATAGGCGAGAATTTCTGCGAAGCGGAAATTCTCGTATTAAACTTGACGGCGGCATTTTCGACGTCAAGTTTAAATGTTCATTTTTTTCGGGAATGCTTTACAAAAGTCGATTCCGTCAATTCCTCAATCATTTTTTCGGCTTCCAAAGAAAGCGTTCCTTTCATCCTTGCTTCGGCAATCAAATCCGGCCTGTTCAAAAATGTTTTTTGGATGCGCTTTTTCAGCCTCCATTTTCGGATGTTTTCATGGTTTCCGGAAATCAAAACTTCCGGCACTTCCATGCCCTTGTACACCGGCGGCCTTGTGTACTGCGGGTACTCCAAAAGCGAATCGGAAAAACTTTCTTCGGCAAGCGACTCGCTTGAAATCACGCCGTCCACAAGCCTGTAAACGGTGTCAATCACGACTTCTGCCGCTACTTCGCCGCTTGACATAACGTAGTCGCCGATGCATATCTCGTCGTCTACGTAACGGTCGATAATCCGCTGGTCGATGCCTTCGTATCGGCCGCAAATTATCACAAGTTCTTCCTCTTTGCTCAATTCTGCCGCGACTTTCTGCGTGAACGGCTTTCCGGAAGGCGTAACGTAAATCACGCGCCTTTCCTTTTTGTATGCCTTCACGCTTTCGAGCGCGGAACCAAGGACTTCGGGCAGCATCAGTTGCCCGGCTCCTCCGCCATACGGACTGTCATCACAAGTGCGGTGCTTATCCAAGGCAAAATCCCTGATATTCACCAAATCGTAGGCAATAATTCCCTTTTGAACCGCGCGCGCCATGATTGAGCTTTCAAAATAAACGCGCACTATTTCCGGGAACAAGGTCAGCACGGTAAATTTCACTGGACTACTCCAGGATCCAGAGGTGCATCAGCTGGACGCTCTTGTTCGGAATGTCAACTTTTCCAACATGAGTTTCATTGAACGGAACGTAAACCGTCCTCGGCTTTTTGTTGGCATTCAATTTGACTTCCTCAGAAAGAACATCGCAATCCTCGGAGAGCAAAACTTCCAAAAGTTCGCTTGCTCCGCCTTCCAATACGTCTGTGATTGAACCCACAACTGTTCGCGAATTCGCTTGGCGAACTTCATCTGTGGGCGCGACATCATTTCCCAATCCGTTTTCTTCCCCGAAATAAACCAGGGAACATTTTTTCAGATCCTCCACATACCATTCGCCTTCGTCAAGAGGGCAGGCATTTTCGCGGGAAGTTCGCAGCGCCGCTCCGTTGAGCTTTTTTGCCGCTTCAGGAGAATCCACTCCCGCAAATTTCATATACAAAACATTTCCCGCGAGACGCGCGTTTTCCACGGCGTATTTTGCGGAATTTTCTTTTTGTACAAGCGTAACTTCCTTCAGCGCGACGATGTGCTCGTAGCGACCGGAAGCGCTTTCGATTCGAACTTCGCCCGTAAGCCCATGAGAGCCGCGGACAAAACCAACAATCAAATCCATCAACAATCAGTCCAGAATTTCGAGGCCGTAACGCTTGCCGTCCTTGCCAGCCGTCGCGCTCAAAACCGTGCGCAAAGCCTTCGCAATTCGGCCGTACTTGCCAATTACTTTTCCGATGTCGCCTTCGGCAACCTTGAGTTCCAAAACTGGTCCGCGTTCGCCAACGACTTCCGTCACGGAAACTGCATCCGGTTCATCGACCAATGATTTAGCAATGTATTCAATCAGGTCTTTTTCCATTCCAGCGCACTCCGTAACTTATATTGACTGACCGTTTCTTGCAAGCCCTTTTTTGTTGAAAATCCGCACGACTGTCTCCGTGGGCTGAGCGCCAACGCCGAGCCAATACTTTGCGCGGTCTTCTTTAAAAGCGATTTGCTTGCCTTCAACTTCAACAGGTTGGTAAATGCCGATTTCTTCGATGCATTCGCCGTCGCGAGGTTTGCGCGAATCCATTACTACGATGCGGTAGCATGGTCTCTTTTTTGCGCCAAATCTCTTAAGCCTAATTTTGACCACCTTTTCCTCCTTGAATAAATTTCTGCACTATGAGTGCGAAAATCTATTTTACAAAAATAATGCAAGTTCGTCAAGCGGAAATCAATTTTGCGGGAAACTTTTTTGCGCTTGGAAAGCGCGGGTTTTGCCACTTTCGATTTTTTTACAAGAGAAAAATTTATTTTTTCTCGGATAACCCATAGTATTTTTTTGCAAAATTTGCTATAATTGTTGCAATTCATTTTTAAAATAAAGAGGAAATCTGTATGAAAAAACTTATTTTTGCGGCATCGCTTTTCGCGTTTCTTTTTTCGTCTTGCGCAAAGAAAAGCGGACTTTTGAAAATCGGCGTGATTCAGCTTGTCGAGCACATCGCGCTTGACGCAAACTACAAGGGCTTCGTGGACGGGCTTGCGGAAGCAGGCTATGTCGTGGGCGAAAACATCGTCATCGATTACGAAAACGCGCAGGGCGAGCAGTCCAATTGCGTTACGATTGCGCAAAAACTCGTGAACGACAAAAGCGACTTGATTTTCGCGATTGCAACTCCCGCGGCTCAGGCCGTCGCAAATCAGACTTCGGAAATTCCGATTTTGATTTCTTCGGTGACAGACCCAGTTTCCGCGCAACTTGTCAATTCAAACGAGCGTCCAGGCGTGAACGTTTCGGGAACTTCCGACCTCACTCCGTGCGCCGCGCAAATCGATTTGCTCAAAAGACTTTTCCCGAACGTGAAAAAAGTGGGAATGCTTTTCTGTTCGAGCGAAGAGAATTCGCGCTTCCAAATCAATCTTGCGGAAGCCCAGTGCGATGTGGTTGGTCTTGAATATGTTGAGGCGACAGTTTCCAACACGAACGAAGTTCAGCAGGTCGTGCAAAGCCTGGTGGGAAAAGTTGACGCGATTTACGCGCCCACGGACAATATGATTGCCTCCACGATGGCTACGGTCGCGCTCGTTACCACGCCCAACAAAATTCCTGTGATGTGCGGCGAGGACGGAATGGTTCAAAACGGCGGACTTTGCACGTTCGGCATCAACTATTATGAATTGGGAAGGCAGACTGCGAAAATGGCAGTGGAAATCCTGCGCGACGGAAAAAATCCTGCGGAAATGCCAATTCAGTATTTGGAAAAATGCGACTTTTCCTACAATGAGGACACCGCGCGTGAATTGGGCGTTGTTTTCCCCGCTGACTTGTTGGAAAGTTAATTTGTTTTCTGGAGAGGGAATTTTGTCGCAAAATTCGAATTTGCGATGAAGTTCCTGCGAAGTTAATTTTATTAAGGCTGTTTTAAGTTGGCGGCTATTTTGCGCCGTCAACTTTAACTCCGAGTTTTCTGATAAAACTCGCTTATCAAATGTCGTTTCTCGCTTCGCTGCGAAACGGCGTTTTCATAAAGCAAGAAAATCGAAATTTTCTTGCTTTATGAAAATTATTAGGAAGAAACAATGCCACCATTTTTAGGAGCGATGCTCGGAGCCGTGAGCCAGGGAATCCTTTGGGGAATCATGGCTCTGGGCGTTTACATCACTTTCAAGATTCTTAATTTTGCCGATATGACCGTGGACGGAAGTTTCGCCTTGGGCGGATGCACTTGCGCGGTTTTGATAGTGAACGGCTGGAATCCGCTTTTGACGCTTTTTGTGGCGGTCGCGCTCGGAATGCTCGCGGGCGCGTTCACTGGATTGCTTCACACAAAATTGAACATTCCGGGCATTCTCGCGGGAATCTTGATGCAACTCGCGCTTTATTCGATAAACCTGCACGTTTTGGGCGGACCGAACAAGTCGCTTGCCCGCGTGCATCTTACGATTATAAACCGCATAAGCGACTTTTTCAATTTGAGGAATTTGGCTGGCGCGCAGGCGGTGACTTTTTCCACTTTGATAACTGGAATAATTTTCGCGGCGGCGATTGTCGTTTTGCTTTATTGGTATTTCGGAACGGAAATCGGCTCTGCCATCCGCGCCACCGGCAACAACGAGCGCATGGGACGCGCGCAGGGAATCAATACTGACAATATGAAAGTGCTCGCGCTGATGATTTCAAACGGTCTTGTCGCGCTCAGCGGCGGACTTGTCATGCAGCAGCAAAGGTTCGGCGACGTGAGCATGGGAATCGGCGCGATTGTGATTGGCCTTGCTTCGATAATAATCGGCGAAGTTTTTCTTGGCGCGAAATTTTCGTTCGGCGTGCAGCTTCTCGGCGTTTTGCTTGGCGCGGTGATTTACCGAATGATTATCGCGCTTGTGCTTCAACTCGGAATGAAGAGCCAGGACATGAAACTTTTTTCCGCGATTATCGTCGCGTTCGCGCTTTCGCTTCCTGTTTTGAAAAAGAAATTCATCCGCAAGAAAAATATTTCCGCGGCGGCAAGCGAGGATGCATACGTTTCGAAAAAGGGCGGAAATCCCGATGCATAGTTCAAATTGTGATTCAATTTTTATGGAAGTGGAAAATGCTTGAAGTGAAGAACATCGCAAAAACTTTTAATCCCGGTCAAATCACGGAGCGCAAAGCCCTTAAAGGCGTGAGCCTCACGCTCAACGACGGCGATTTTGTTACCGTCATCGGAGGAAACGGCGCGGGAAAATCCACCCTTTTGAATTTGATTGCGGGAGTGCACGCTTGCGATTCGGGCGCGATTTTGCTCGACGGAAAAGACATCACCAACATAAAGGAGCACGAACGCGCAAAGTATTTGGGCCGCGTTTTCCAAGACCCGATGATGGGAACTGCAGCCTCAATGCAAATCGAAGAAAATCTTGCGCTGGCGTACAGGCGCGGCAAACGCAGGACGCTTCGATGGGGCGTTACGAATTCCGAACGCGCCGCTTTCAAAGAATCTCTTTCAAAATTGGAACTCGGCTTGGAAGACAGAATGACTTCGCGGGTGGGATTGCTTTCCGGAGGACAGCGGCAGGCGCTCACGCTTTTGATGGCGGTTCTCCAAAAGCCGCGCCTTTTGCTTTTGGACGAGCACACCGCCGCCCTTGATCCCAAGACCGCGAAAAAGGTTTTGGAACTTACCGAAACCTTTGTGCGCCGCGACAATCTCACCACTTTTATGGTGACGCACAATATGCGAGACGCGATTCGATACGGAAACCGCCTCATAATGATGCTTGACGGAAAGATTGTCTATGAAGTGGGCGGCGAAGAAAAGAAAAAGCTTGAAGTGAAGGATTTGCTTGAAAAATTCCAAGTGAGCGCGGGAGTGGATTCGCTTTCGGATAAGATGCTGCTTTCGTAGGACGCGCGGCGTTTTGCCTGAAAAATCGCGCGACTTTCATTACAATGCGGAACGAGAATTTTCGCTGGGCTAGCGTCTGGTCGCAACAAGTTGCTTAACTAGTTTCGCAAAGCGAAACTAGCGAAGAAAAACAATCGTAAGGGGCTTCAGAAAAAAATGTTTTCGGAAATTAAAATTTTTGAAAACTTTGAAAATTGAGGAATACAATCTTTTTCCCATCGACAAGTTTTTTCTTTTTCGTATGTTGACTTTTCGGCAAAAATTTTATATGTTTAAAAAAAGGTTTTCGTTGAAAACTTGCAATTCTTATTTTCGATAGAGGACATAAAATGAAAGTAAAGCCTTTAGCAGACCGCGTTTTGCTCAAAGCCGACAAAGCCGAAACAAAAACCGCCTCG
The DNA here is from genome assembly GCA_022510845.1 of Treponema sp. Lineage (GTDB taxonomy): Bacteria > Spirochaetota > Spirochaetia > Treponematales > Treponemataceae > Treponema_D. Next base: position 168,190 of record JAFLSR010000001.1, on the reverse strand, counting down.
GGAATCATAATTCCGGACGCAGCGCAGGAAAAAACTCAAACTGCCATAGTTGAAGCCGTAGGTCCTGGAACTGAAAAAGATCCAGTTACGGTAAAAGTCGGTGATCGCATTATGTACGATAAATATTCTGGCACGCAAATCAAAATCGATGGCGAAGAATATCTCATAGTAAAAATGAGCGACATCATCGCGACAATCACAAAATAAATCTTTTCTTGATAAAATTTTATCCAGTGAAAAAAATGATTTTCACTGGATAAAATGAATTCTTCAAAGCGGAAAATACGGCAAACTACCAAACGAGTTTGATGCAATAAATGCTGGCAACGATCTTTGCTAGCACACGGCTTGCGTATTGTTGTGCGCGGGCTTTTGAGCAGTCCGCTTTACGCAAGGCGTTTTTCAAAAACAAAATTATTTTTTCGCAGCCGGCTTTTTAGCGGCAGTTTTTTTTGTAGCGGCTGGCTTTTTTGTAGCCGGTTTCTTTGCGGTAGCCGTTGCTTTTTTTGCCGCAGGCTTTTTCGCAGCCGGTTTTTTTTCTGCCACTGAACTGTCCACGATTTCTGAAGTTGCGTTGCTCTGAATGGACAAGATTCCAGATTTGCATGCCTGCAATGTTGTGTAGCTTTCGCCCGAAACAATGTTCTTGCCGTTGGACGCAATCAGGCGGAATCGGTATTCCTTTTTCCTGTCTTGATAGACTTCGTACTTAGGCTTTTTTTCTTCGACATAGCCTCTTACGGTCTGATCCTCAATCGGTGCCTTGGCGATTTTTTGCAGGCTTTCGATTGCCTTTTTGCAACCTACTTTTGTTGTGTATGATTGCGATGTGCAAATCACCTGGCCGTTTGCCGCTTCAAGATTGAATTTAAATCCAGTCTTTGTTTTTGCGATTACATACTTTCCCATGGAAGTCTCCTTTAAATTGATTTATATAAATAGTATAAATCCGTTTTTAAAATAATGCAAATAAAAAAATAATTTCTTTTAACTTTTTTTTTGATGGCGAATCGCATTGCAGTTTTATGGCGTTTTATAAAAGTGTATATACATACTGTAATAATGGTAGTAGTGGCTTTGTTTTTTGCGGTATATTTTATAAAAGTATATAGGGTTACTGTAATAGTTTTTAGATATTTTCAAAAATATCAGTTTCTGAAAATATCTAAAAATGCGATTTTGTGGAGAAGTGAAAAATCGCGAGCTTTTTTGCTGCCACGATTTTTGGGAGGAGGGGAGTGTGTAGGGAGGGGGGTAAATACGCCGTCGCGCCGAGTTATTTCTCCGAGAGAATTTTTGCGATTTTTTCATCGGTCAATTTTTCGAATGCCGCCCGCGCATTTTCTGTTATGTCGATGAATTCGCCGTTTTCCGCAAAAAACAGCAGGCAGCGGACTTTGCTTGTGTCGCCCGATGTGAACAAATCCGCCGCGACTTTTTGGTAGCAGCCGATTTGGTTGTAATAAATTTTTTCGTTTGGAACGGAATCGGTTTTGTAGTCGAGCACGGTGTAACTTCCATCGGCGTTTTCAAAAAGCGCGTCAATTGTTCCTGAAAAAATATACGAATGGATTTTCGTTTTGAATTTGTATTCGGCAAAAAAATCGCGCTTGTTTTGCAGGGCATCGAGCGCGGGATTTTTTTCTTTGGATTCGATGAAGGTCTTTAAAATTTCGCAAAAAGTTTCAAGCAGAATTTTTTTGTTCGCATCGGAAATTTTTTGAACGAGCGATTCATCAAAAAAATAATTTTCAATGTTGATTTTTTCCGGGAGAAACTCGTTCGGATTTTTGCTCCATGCTTCCATGAAACTGTGAAACAAAGTTCCGTATTCGTTTTTAGGAAGCGCGCTGGAATTGACGAAAGAATTTATTTGCGGGTACGAAAAACTTGCGGGCGGTTCTTGCGCGTCATCTTTTTGCGAAGAACTGGCAGAAGGCTCTGTACGCGGCTTTTCTTCCAGCGCACTCGGCGAAGTGCGCAAGCGCGGAACTTTTGGCGTGGTGATAATTTTTTCTGATTCAAGCGAATTGTAAAAAGCATTTTGTTCGCAAAGAATTTTGTTGTATGTTTCGATGTCCACGGGATGCGAATTCGTGTGCGCGAGAAATTGCTCTTTTTCTGCCAAATCGATTTTTATGAATTCGAACGGCGCGTCATTTTGATTTTCTTCATAAAAATCAAAAATGTTCAAAAGCAAATTTTCTTTTGCCGATTCGCTCAAACCCTTTTCGTTTTTTGCCCATTCGCCGACAATGTAGGCGTGGTTTATGGCGCGTGTCGTGGCGACATAAACAAGGCGTTTGAATTCGGCGGCAGATTTTTCATTTTCGAGAGGCTGGGCTTTTTTTGCAAAATAATTTTCTTTGATTGAATTGTAAATCACAAGCGGCGCAAAATTTTCTGTGGCATAAATTTTCCCTTCAAAATTTTGCGAACCCTTTTTTGCGCTCACGCAGCCATAGATGAAAACATAAGGAAATTCCAAACCCTTGCTTTTGTGGATCGTCATAATTTTTACGGCATCTTTTCTTTCGGTTTGATAGTTCACTTCCTTTGATTCAAGTTCGGCATTTTCGCCGCGGGAAGTTTCTTGCAAAATATTCAGTTGGTCGATGAACCATGCGGCATCTTTGTTTTGCGCGTCGGCAATGCGGGCAAGTTCAAAAAGCAAATCGTATTGCTCTTCCATAAAATTTTCTGTCTGCTTCCAAGTGCGTGAAGAATCGCCGTCTTTGTATTCGTGTGTCTTTGTCCAAAGCGGCGCATAACGATAGCCGCATTCATACCAAAATTTCGTGATGGTTTGCGCGAGCGGTTTGCGAAGAACTTCGTCTTGAATTTCGTTGAAGAAATTTTTAGCGTGCAAATATTTTTCGAAATCGTTTTTTGAAATGTTTTTGGAAATCTCTTTTTCCAATGTTTCGTCAAATGCGTTTATTTGTTTTGCATCCGCTTTTTCTGACTCGGATTTTTTTGTGAGCGCGAGGATTGTTTGTGCGGCAGGCAAATCGATTCCGCAAAATGGCGAGCACAAAAACGCGCAGTAAGATTTTCTGTCGCCTGGATAAACACAAAGGCGCAGTGCGGAATAGATGTCGTTCATCGGGGCTTCGGCAAAAAGATTTGTTTCTTGGTCCAGCGAAAACGGAATGTTCAGCAAAGAAAAAATCCGCGCGAATTCGGAATAGTCTGTCCTGCTTTTTGAAAGAATCGCAAAATCTTTGAACGGAATTTTTTGTTCGCCAGAATGCAATTCCAAAATTTTTTTTGCGATAAAATAAATGCGCGACTCTTTTGAAGAAAGGCACGATTTTTTTTCGGCGGCTTTTTTTTCGCTTGTGTTCAACAAGCAAGCATGAATTCTGTGGGGCGATTCGTCGCTTACTTCAGGCGGATTTTTTTCGAGGAACTCTTTTTTTGCTGGAGGAAATTTTGCCGCGGCATCGTTGTCGTAAGTCGCCTCGAAACTTTTTTTTGTGGAATTCGATTCTGAAAAGACAGAATAATCTTTGCATTTTTCAGGCAAGCCGATTGCACCGAAAAATTTATTGAATTCATCGAGCAAAATTTCATCGCTGCGATAATTGTTCGACATGTGCAAAATTTTTCCGCCGATTTTATCTTTCAGTTCATTGAAGACGGCGACATCCGCGCCGCGAAATTTATAAATCGACTGCTTTTCATCGCCAACAAAAAAAAGCCGGTCTTGCATTATTTCGCCTGTGATTTCCAAAATGTCTTTTTGCTCGTCTGGAACAAGTTGTTCGCCGTTTTCGTTTTTGCGCGAAATCAGCAAAAGCAAATCGCGGTTCGCGCTGTTGTTGTCTTGGAATTCATCAATCATAATTTTTTTGAAATTGTCGCGCTGCTCTTTTCGGATTTGGCCTTGGTCGTATAAAATGCGCAGTGCCAATTTTGCTGAATCCAAAAAAGTGAGCGAGCCGCTTTGACGTTTGTATGAATTCACTTCTTCGACAAAATCATCAAGCAGCGAATAGAGTTCGCGCAAATTTTTGTAATTGAAAATGAAATCAATCGCGTTGAGCGCGTCGCGAGCCACCCCGCTTTCGCCAAAAAGTTTTTCATGGCATTCGGCCACTTGTGATGTGCCTTTTCCGTTTTTTGGCTTTACATCAAGTTCGCCGAGCAAATCAATGAAACGCCTTGTGTCGTCGTTTGCCGCCCATTCAACTGCCTTTTCTTCTTCCGAAATGATGTTTGGAATTTTTTGCGATTCAATTCGCGCGCGCAAGTCTGCGGCATTCCAATTTTGCATTGCGTTCTGTAATTTTTTGATTTCCGCCGCTTTTGATTTTGTTTCGTTCAGCGAAACTTCTAAATCGGAAACACCTGCAAAAATTTGTTCGATTGGCGAATCGGCTTTGGAAAAAAATTCTGCGATTTCATTCGCTTGCCTTTTAAGGCTTTCTTTGAAAACGGCGCACTTTTGCAAAAGCGAGTCGGCGAGCGAAGTGTGTTCTTCTGCGGCTTCGCAAAAATATTTCGCGACATCTTGGAATTTTCCCGCCTCGCTTATCCATTGAATCGATTTTGCTTCGCGATTTTTCATTATGAAAGAAAAAGCGAGTTCGCGTATTACGCTTGAAGTGTCGTTCGCGCCCACGGAAAAATCGGGACGGATTCCGTAGAGGTTTGCCGCCTGCTTTACGATTTCCATGCTGAACGAATCGAGCGTCTGAATGTGCGCCTTGGAAAAATTTTCGATGGCGTTTTGCGCACGTTTTTTTTCTGCGCATTCGGGAAGTTCTTCTGCGAATTTTTTTAGAGTGAGGTAAATGCGGCGATACATTTCGCCAGCGGCTTTTTCCGTGAATGTCAAAGTGAGAATCCACTCAACGGAATTTTCCGGGTTCGACATCACAAGGTATGCGAAGCGCGTGGCAAGCGTCTGGGTTTTTCCGCTTCCGGCTCCCGCGGCTACAATTGTATTTTCAAGCGAGGTGGCGACTTTGGCTTGGTCGCTGTCGGGCTTTTTTGAAAGGTAAGGTTCTGCAAGTAGTTTTTCGACTTCCATCATTTTTCCTCCACGCTGGATTCTGAAACTATCGCGATTCCAGCCGTATTGTAGTTTGTGCGGCAAATCATTTTATAATCGCATTCATGTGTCGTGCCATCGCCCGCGCAATTTTTTGCCTTGACATTTTGCACGCAATAATTTCCAGTCTGTATCGCGGCGTACATTTCTTCGACATATTCATCAAAAAGCGGAATCGTGAAATTCATAAAATCTTCGCGTGTGGCGTGCTTTGTTGTGGCGCGACCTTCTTTTATTATCACTTCCAAGCCTTCTTCTGCGAACGAGTTGATTTTTATCGGGACGAAGCGTGCGGACGAAATTTCATCTTTTGAGTGCGCTTCCAAAAGTTTGAAATACATCGGCATTTGAAAATCGCCGAGTTCATCTCCTTCTTGGCAAGATGCGTCCAAAGTGAGGTTGCTGTTTGGAATCGCGCCGCGGGTATTTTTGAAATCTACAATCGAAAAATCTTCGCCATTTGAAAGGATGCAATCGATTTTTCCATCGAGCATGATGTCTTCATTTTTGTCGAATTGGACCCGCAATTTTTTTTCCACATCTTGAATCTGCCAGCCGCCATACAATTCTTTTTGGCAGAACCAGCGCAAAAAATTTATTATTGTCTCAACGAAGACTTCACTTTGCGAAAGAAGAATTTCCTGCGCCAAAGAACTTTGCGTGTATGAGCGCGACTGGGCGAACGGCAAATTTTTTTTGACTTCGTTTTCCGAAGAAATTTCCTCTGTGCCGTCGTGCACAATTTTTTGAATTTGCTCGCGAATTTTTTCTTCATCGAAAAGTCGCTTGGTCTTTTCGTCCGTGAACGGAAGCCGCGTTGTTTTCTTTAGATACAGTTCCAAAATTTTGTGGTTTATCAAACCCGCGTCGTAGCGTTCGAAAATGTCAGTGTAGAGCGTGTCTTCTTTGAGCGACAAAATGTTTTTGAAAATCCATTTTCGCGGGCAGGGGAAAAACGCCTTCATAGCGGTTTGCGAAATGATTGTTTTTCCGTTCTGCGAAGTGCGGTCCAAAATTTCTTCATGCACGAATTGCGAAACGCCATCGCTGTTCGCATCGCAATCGAATCCATTTGCGGCAAAATAAAAGTCAAAGCCATTTTTTATTTTCGCAGAAATTTTTTGCGGAAATAATTCGGGTGAAAAAAAAGTTGCCTCTGATTTTTTTTGCAAAAACTTTTTTTCCTGCTTGAAATAATCTTCATCGTCCAAATCTTTGTCAAAGTCGCATGGCTTTTCGGGCGTAGTCAGCGTGGCGTATGGAATCGCAAATCCGCCCAAAGTTTCTTCTGCGATGCTGAAAATGCAGTCGTCAGTTTTGTCGTAGGCGATGATGTAACTTTGACTTTCATCATTTCGCAGGCTTTTTTCGTCAAGCAAAATTCGGCGGCTTTGCGCGGGCAGAAAATTCAAAATCGGATTTTCCACCGTGATTGCGCTTTGGCTCGCGTTCAAAACAAACTGCCTCGGAATTGCCGCCATCGCGCTCAGTTTGTACGGAAAAATCGATATTCCTTCGCTTTGAGTTTGCTCGCTGTATTGGGTTGATTCGATTTCCTCCAAAAAAAATTCAAAATGCGAAATTTCTTTTCCGCAAAGTTCGGGAAAATCTTTTTCCAAAGCGATTAGTTCGTCCAACTTTTTTATACATCGCGAAAGAATGTTGTTCGCGTTTTGCGACATCGATTTTTTTTCGATGAAAAATTTCGCTTCAAAGCCTTCCGCGCCGCTCCAATTCTTTTTTATCGCCGCAAAGGTCTTCGCTTGGCAAATCGCGCTCACAGAATTTTTTAGTTCCTTGTAAAATTTTTGCGCTTCAAAATAAATTTCGTTTTGGAACATTTTTGCTTCGGGCAAATCTTTCAGCCATGGGTCTACAAGTTTTTTGTTTGAATCAGTGTACTGGAAAAAACATTTTAATTCCGAGCCAAGCCGAACGAGCGTTTGCATTTGATTCGAATCTTTCCACGGAACATTGTGGTCGAGCGCAAACGCGCGGACTTGCGAAAATGCAAATCCGCTTGCAAAGCATTCTTGCATTTTGCGAAACGCCAAACCCGCGCCCGTTTTTCCGAGCATTGTTCCAGCCCTTGTTACAAATGGAATGTCGTACAACTGCAATTCGCGCTCGATGTATGGAAGATATTCTTCGATTTTAGGAATGCTGACTGCGATGCAATTCCATGGAATGCCCGCAGCGTTTTCGCGCAGAATTTTCAGCGCGGTCATCCGCAATTCGGCTCGCATTGAAGTGTAGTAGTTCGCGCAAATTTTTTTGCCGTTTTTTTCCGATTCGTTTTGCAAATGAATCAAGTTCAGTTTTCCTTTTTTTTCTTCCGCCTCCAAAATTTCGCGGTATTCAAAATAGTCGTCCAAAAGTTCAGGGTAAAAAATTATGTAGCGGTTTTTGTCGAGCGGATTGAATTTGAGTTCTTGCCAAGTCGGTTCAAAAAGATTTTTTTTCAGCAAAAAATCTGAATAAGTTTCATAGAGTTTTAGGTAGTCGCGATTTTCGCTTGTGTCGTGTGCACTTATCAATTTTTCTTTTTCGGCTGAATCTTTTGTGATGATATTTTTTTGCAGCATCAATTTGTGCCACGAGCCGAGCGAAGGCAAAATCTGCGAAAGCCAGTCCGTAAACGCGAGTGCGTTTTCCGCGTAATTTTGATTGATGAGCCGTTCAAAAAAAGGCTGGGCTTCGCCGCCCGAATTTTGCGCGCGAGATTTTTCTTCTTTGATTTTTGCCAAAAGATTCCGCGCAAAAAGTTTTCGCAAAAGCCCTGGTATAGAACGCGCGCCTTTTTCTTGGACGCTTGCCGCCGCGCCTTTGAACTGGTCCCATGCGATAAACCTTGAAGTAGCCAAAGTTTTTGGCCAGTCATCGCATCCATCCATTTGTACTATGAAATCAGTCCAAGTGTCCACAGCGACGCTCGTGTTAAAAACAAAAACTGCGTTCGTGTCCGCAATGTTTTCTTTTAGGATTTTTGCGATTTGTGTTTGCGAAATTTTTTGGTATGCATTTTCCATAAAGGAAATTATATCATACGAACGAAAAATACAAAAGTGAAAATTGTATTTTTAATGAGTTTGAGTTTTTAAAAATTCTTTTTGAAAACTGCGCCTTGAATTTTTTCAGAATTTTTAGTAGGATTGTTTTATAAAATTCAATTTTGTATTTACAAGCAAATTCAGTGAGCGCGAATTTTTTAAACTGTTATGAAGCAAATGAAAATCGAAGCCATCTCTGAAAGCGAGCGGGAAACTGCGCTTAATTTTATTGCGCCGTTTGAAAATGAATGCGTGAATCTTGAGCATGAAATTTTGCATGGTGCGGAAAATTGCTACGCGATAAAAAATGAATCCACGGAAAAAGATTTGCAAAATATGCCCCGCAATTCAATTTGCGGCGTTTTTTGTTTTAGGAATCGCCGCACGATTTTTCATTGCCTGCCTTTTACGAAATATAAAACCGCGCTTGACAAAATTCTATGTCAGGAAACGCAGGCGGCGTTCTATGAATTTTTTGCGGACGAAAAACCGTTTTGCATAAACGGCGAAGTGACTGGCTCGCTTTTTTTGAAAAACATTTTTCGCAACAAAAAAAATCCCGTGCACGCAAAAATCACGAACGAATATTTTTTGATGCAGAAAACTTTTTCCCAAGAAAAAAGCGCGGAGGCGAATTCCTCTTTGAGCGCGGGCGAAAATCAGTCTCGCATTTTTCTTGCTTCGCCTTGCGATGAAGAAAAACTTTTTCCTTTGGAACGCGCGTATCAGTTTGAAGAAGTGATTCCGCCGAATTTCAATGTTTCGGAAAAATTGCTGCGCGATGGTTTCAGATTGAATTTGCAAAGCCAAAGAATTTTTTATTTGCAAATCGAGGACGAGCCTGTGGCGAAGGCTGCGATTACCGCTTGCGGAAAAAATTACGCGCTGCTTGGCGGTGTTTACACTTTGCCTGAATTTCGCATGAAAGGCTTCGCGACGATTTTGATTCAGCACATTCTGCTCGTGCTCGCTTCCGAAAAAAAATCCGCTTCGCTTTATGTGAAGAAAAATAAAAGTGCCGTCGTGGAGATGTACAAAAAAACAGGCTTCGAAAATGCGACGGAATACAGGCTGATTTATTTTTGAATGGCGATTTTAAAATTCCGTGCGAAAAATTTTTGCTCGCAATTTCTGCTTCTGATCGCAAGGTTTCACACGATGAGGCACCCTAATTTTCGCTACCGCTGGAGTACCTTCTGCACCGTTACGCTTCCGCAAGGGGGTTCAAAAAAGAAAAGCACAAAACTTGAAGCTTTGCGACTTTCGCTTCTGCAAGACAAAAAAATCATTCTGCCAAGAAAACAGTTCCGCGCTCCGTGCCGCCTGCCAGTTTGTCCAATATGTTTTCTTTTGAGCCGTTCGCGACGATTACCGAAATGCCGTATGGCGAGCATTTTTTTGCGGCGGCGATTTTGGATGCCACACCGCCTGTTCCGAACGATGATGTTCCGCCAATTTTTATCGAAGGCAAAAATTCTTCTATGTTGGAAACTGTTTCGATGAACTGCGCGTCGCTTTCGATTTTGGGATTAGCGGAAAAGATTCCGTCGATGTCGCTGAAAAGGACGAGTAAATCCGCGCTCCACAAAATGGCAGTGAGCGCACTCAAGTTGTCGTTGTCGCCGATGGAATTTTCCTCGAACGAAACTGAATCGTTTTCGTTGATGATTGGAACAACGCCTTCGTCAATCAAAGTGAAAAGCGTGTTGCGAATGTTGAGCGAGCGCAGATTGTTTTCGAAATCTTCTTTCGTAAAAAGCAGTTGTCCGATGTGCAAGCCGTTTTCGGCGAACGCTTTTCGCCACTGCGACATCAGTTCTACTTGGCCGATGGCGCACAACGCCTGGCGGTAGTGCGTGTCTTTTTTTCTTGCCCATTCTTTGAGCATACTCACGCCGCTCACTTGCGCGCCGGACGAAACCACGACGATTTGTTTTCCTTGTTCCATCAAGGTTTTGCATTGCCGCGCGAACGATTTCATAAAGTCCGTGTTTTGCGTGCCGTCGCTTTTTGCTAGAGTGTTGCTTCCGATTTTTATCACGATTTTTCGGGAAGTGTGTATAAGGTGTTGAATCTGTTCGCTCATTTTTTCCTAAATTGCGCGGCGTAAAAATTCGCCAAAAGCCCGTGCGATTTTTCGCGAATTTTTACGGCACTTATTTGTTCTGTTGTTTTCAACATTTTCAAAAATTTCAACTTTTGAAAATGTTGAAAACGCCGTTTCACATTGAAACGAGAAACGGCAGTCTAAACGAGTTTTTGGGAAATCAATTAAAACCGCGCAATGTTTCAGCGCGGATTTTAATTGGAAATGTTTTCGGTTTATTCTTCTTCCGAAACTTCAAGCGGCTCTGCTTCTGAATTGCTTTCGTTGGATTTCGCGCTGCGTGAAACTTCCACAGGTTCGGTTGTGGGGTCGTATGCGTCTTTCATGTAGTCCACAGTTTGAATTACCTGGGAATAGCCCGGGAAAGTGTAGAGGACTTCGTTGTCAGAATCATAGAGCGTGATGTCCACGAGAACGATTTCATAAGTGTTGGCTGTAGGATTTTTCTGCTGGACACGAACATTGATTTCGGCTGCGATTTGGTCGTTGTCGATGAGATCCTGAATTTTGTAGAATTCAGTTTCGATTTCGTCCATGTTCGGTTCAAGTTTGAGTTCGCCGGACCTGTAAACCAATTGGCTTTCGTTCGTCTTTACGACAATCGGCCAATATTTTTGATGCGTGTCGAACGCGCCGCAGAGCACTTCCACTTTGTCGTCCGTGCAATGAAATTTTTTCTGCTCGATTTCGTTCCAAAGCGTGGTCTTTTTCTCCGCAATCGCGTTCTTTGCGGATTTGTATTCGCTCACCAATTCCTTGTTCTTTTCGTCCATGTCGGATTTGAGCTGCTCTTGGATTTCCAAAATCTGCTTGTTTATCCTTTGGCTGTATTCATAGGAATTTTCCCAAGGAAACGCTTCTTGTTCGGAAACTTCGTTGATTTTTTCCTGGGCTTCCGCTTGAAGTGTCGCAATCGCTTCGTCATATTCCTTGCGATATGATGCGTCCAACGAATATTCTTCTTGAATGAGCGAGTTGAGTTCGTCGAGATAATCGTCAAGATTTTCCTTTTGCTGCGCGAATGCAAAAGAAACCAAAGCCATCACCATAAGGCCCATGATAAATTGCTTTACTATTTTCATAGTTCCTCCAAAATTATAAAGGCGGTTTGCACCAAATTTGATATTCCATTATAAATCAGAAAATTGTTGATTGTCAATAGAATTCTGTCATGCTTGGACGCAAGGAAATCCTTGCTTGCCGAGTTTTGTTTACTCGAAACGGCGAATAAAACTGCCCGTCATCAAGCGGAAGTGGCTTGTAATTTTCACACTTGCGTGTGCGCGATTTTTTTTGTATAATATCGGCATGGAAAAATTGAACATTCTTCTTGCCAAGGGCAGGATTTACGAATCGGTTTACGAACTTTTGTGCGATGTGGGCATTTCGATTCATTTGCCGGAGCGCACTTATTTTCCCGTTACGAACCAGGCGGATTTGGCGTTTCAAGTGGTGAAGCCGCAGATTGTCGGCGCGCTTTTGGCGAGCGGCAAGGCGGATTTGGGATTCAGCGGAAAAGATTGGGTGTATGAAAACGGCGTCCAGGGAAAGGTCACGGAAATCATGGATTTGGGATTCGACGCTGTGCGGATTGTTGCAGCCGTTCCCGACACGGTGAATTTTTCAAAATTGATTTCTTCTGCGAGCGGAAAAAATTCCGCGCCGATTACGATTGCCACTGAATATCAAAATATTTCAAAAAAATGGATTCGCGATAAAAAAATCAATGGCACTGTGTTCCGCACTTGGGGCACGAGCGAAGGCTTCGTCAGGGACAATGACGCATCGCTCGCGCAGATTCTTGTGGACAATACGAGCACCGGCTCTTCGCTTCGCGCGAACAATTTGAAAATCGTCGATACGCTCATGGAATCTTCCACACGAATGTACGCTTCAAAGTCGGCGATGAAAGACAGCGCGAAAAAGAAAAAGATTCTTGAACTCAAGATGCTTTTCGAAGCCGTGCTCAACGCGCGCGGACTTGTGATGCTTGAGATGAATGTGCTTGACAAGAATTTCGAAAAATTGGTGAAAGGGCTTCCTTCGATGAAAAGCCCCACAATCAGCCCGCTGTTCGGAGGGCGCGGCTATGCGGTTAAAATCGCCGTCCAAAAAAGCGAAGTGCCCATGCTTTTGCCCAAACTCAAATCGCTCGGCGCGACGGACATCGTTGAATACGAACTCCGCAAAGTGATAAAATGATTTTTGCCGCGCTCTGAAAGCGGATTGCGATTTTTCAAAATCGCAATTATTCCTTATGGAAGGGGAATATGATGTCAAATGAATTGAAAAAGAATCGGTGCGCCACCGTTGAGCGCAAAACCGGCGAAACGCGGATTTCGCTCACGCTGAATTTGGATGGAAGCGGAATTTGCGATGTGAAAAATCCAATCGGATTTTTTGACCACATGCTGCGCTCGTTTTGCAAGCACGGCCTTTTCGATTTGAGCGGCTCGATTCAAGGCGACCTGAATGTTGACCAGCATCACACAATCGAAGACACTGGAATCGTTTTGGGAATGTGCTTTGCAAAAGCCTTAGGCGACTGCGCGGGCATTTTCAGAAGCGGCTCGTTTTTGTATCCGATGGACGAAAGCCTTTTGCGCGCGGCTGTGGATTTTGGCGGGCGACCTTATTTGGTTTGCGATGCGAAACTCACTGGAACGCCGCTTGTGAGCGCGGACGAAAACGGCAAGGAATATACTTTTCAAACCGATTGTTTTGAAGATTTTTGGAATGGATTTGTGCAGAACGCAAAGTGCAACTTGCATTTGGATGCCTTGCGCGGAAGAAGCGACCACCACAAAATCGAAGGCTTGTTCAAAGCGGCGGCGCGCGCGATTCGCGATGCAGTGGAAATCGATCCGCGGCGCGGCGGGCAAGTTCCAAGCACGAAGGGAATCATAGTTTAGGCGGCGTGCGGGCGAGGGGAAGGCTTTCCCCTTCCAAAAAAATTGCGTCTTGTTTGCGTCGCAATTTTGAGTGCCTTGAATTCTTCCCGAAGTTTTTGTAGAATCTTTTTGGAAGAATTTGAATTTCGCAAATGCGAGTTTTTGTTTTTCGCTTCGTTGCGAAATGACTTTTTTTAGAGGAACGTTCAAACTTGCCGCAGAGATGGTGCGACAAGTTTGAACACGAGTTTTTTACAAGGAAGGAAGTATGTCTTTGGAATGTGGCATCGTTGGTTTGCCGAATGTCGGAAAGTCTACCATTTTTTCTGCGCTCACGGCGGCTCCTGCGGCGGCGGAAAATTTTCCGTTTTGCACGATTGACCCGAATGTTGGCATTGTGGATTTGCCGGACGAGCGGCTGGATTTTTTGGCGAGCGTTTTCGCGCCGAAAAAGAAAACTTGCGCCACCGTCAAATTCGTTGACATTGCGGGGCTTATAAAAGGCGCGTCAAAAGGCGAGGGCTTGGGAAACCAGTTTTTGGCGAACATCCGCGAGACAAGTGTCATTGCCCATGTCGTTCGTTGTTTCGACAATCCCGACATCATGCACGTGCGCGAGGATGCGAAAGTGGAGGCGGCGGTAGACCCTGAAAGCGACATTCTTACAATCAATATGGAACTCGCGCTTGCGGATTTGGAAACTATTTCCAAACGCGAAGAAAAAAATGTGAAGACCGTGCGCGCTTTGGGAAAGGATGCGGAAAAGCAACTCGCCTCATGGAAAAGTGCCGTGGAAAAAATCCGCCCGCTTTTGCAGGACGGCGTTCCTGCCCGCACTGCCGATTTGACCGACGACGAAAAAGCCGCGCTCTATGATATGCATTTGCTCACGCTCAAGCCCACGCTTTACGTTTGCAATATCGATGAGGATTCTGTCGAAGCGGGCACAAACAATTATGTTGAGACCGTGAAGAAAATCGCGGCGAGCGAGAATTCCGAAGTCGTTGTGATTTGCGGGAAATTCGAATCGGAACTTTCCGAACTCAGCGATGATGCGGAGCGAAAAGAATTCATGGATTCGATTGGGCTAAAAGAATCGGGGTTAAGCGTGCTGGCAAAAAAAACTTATCACTTGATGGGACTGCGAACATTTTTCACGGGCGGGCAGGATGAGTGCCGCGCCTGGACGATTCGCGCAGGCGACACCGCGCCAAAGGCTGCCGGCGTAATTCACACGGATTTCGAAAAAGGCTTCATCAAAGCCGAAGCGTACACAATCGATGATTTGCGCCAATATGGAACGGAAGCGAAAATCAAGGAAGCGGGCAAATATCGTCAGGAAGGAAAAGGTTATGTCGTTCAGGATGGCGATGTTTTGTTTTTCAAATTCAATGTCTAGGATTTGAAAACGCGCAAGATTTTGACAACGAGTCTTCTGGGAGGGGAAAGCCTTCCCCTCGCCCGCACTTCGTTGCGGGCTACCCCTTCTGTCGCAACCCTACGGCTTGCTATCGAGTTTTGCAAGCAAAGCTCGTCGCAAGCCCTGCCTGCGCATAACGATTTTATATTTGGAACAGGGCGTGCATTTTTGCCGCGCGCTTTTCCGGACGAAATTCAACTTTTTAAAAAGTTGAATTCATCGAATGCCGCTTTTATTCTTCGTCGTCCGCATCTCTTACTTCGACAGTTTCTATTACGATGTCGCGGTTTTTCCATGCCACGAATGTCGTGATTCCGCCTGCCAAAATCATCAGTACGCCGCCCAGTCGAATCAGCGTGAATCCAAATGAAGAAGGAAGCGCAAAGAGAATCAATGCCAAAACGATGCTCGCCGCGATTTCGATGACATAGCGTTTCATCGGAAATCCTTCTGAACGCAATCGCAAAACTATTGCGATTCCAAGCGCGGCGGAAATGAGCGCGTAAATTGCAAATATGTAAATCATCACTTGCCAAACAAAAGTCGCCATTCGCAGCGGAAGGATGACGCACAAAAGCCCGATTATGACGCTGATTGCCGCGCGAACTGCGCATTCGATTTTGAACGGACGCTCATCAATCAACGGCATTACTGAAGTCAGAACGAACACGCCTTCGGCCAGCGCGGAAATTCCAAGCACAATCACCAAAACCATGATTATCGGCTCTGCCGCCATGCACATCATAAGTCCGACAATCACCATCATAATTCCAAGAAAATAATTCGTGTTTTTCATAATTCCAATATTAATGAATTTTCGATAAAAATCAATATTTTTGTAAAAGAAACTTGAAATTTATTGAAAATTTGATATAATTAAACTTTAAGGAAAAAAATCGAAAATGCGGAGTTGATGTGGCTGAAGGAATTTTGTTTATCGCCGAAAATTCACAAAATTTTCTCGTAAAGGCTTTGCTCAAATCTTTTAAAGACTCTGAATTCGACGTGGGATTTTGCCTGCCATATAAAGTCGAAGTAGAAGTGAGGCTCGCCACTGATTATAGTCCGAGAATCATAATTTTGTATTTGGAGCGAATCGGCAGTTCCGACAACAATTTCTTTTCCTACATAAAAAGCGTTATGAAGCGGGAACCCAACAAGTACCAGCTTTATTTTATCGGAAACAAGGGCGAAATCAACCAGGCTTACGAAATCATCGGCAGGCATCATGTGCGACATGCTTTTGAAAGGCCGGTGGATACGGAAGACCTTTTCAAAGTTCTTAAGCACAATAGCGGCGACTACGCGCTTTCTGAAGCAGTCCACAAATACGAAATCAATCCGGACAAATTGACGATTCTTGTCATCGATGACGAAGTGATACAGTTGCACGCGATGGAGCGTTGGCTGCAAAAAAGTTACAATGTGCTCACCGAAAAATCCGGCACGGACGGAATCGCGCTGCTCAAGCAATACAAAGTAGACATGATTCTGTTGGATTACGAAATGCCGATTCTTTCGGGCTTTGAGGTTTTCCAACTTCTCAAATCTGATCCAGAAACCGAAAGAATTCCAATCGTTTTTTTGACTGCCAACAATGACAGCGAAATAGTGCGGCAAGTGGTCGAGCTGAAACCTGCGGGTTATCTGCTGAAGAACACTGCGCCCGGAATTCTGCTCCAAAGGATTGACGAGATTTTTGACAAGATTTTCAGAGTTTGATTCGTGCGGGGGGGGGGGGGCATACGCCGACGCTATGCGTCTGGGGTGTTGATTCGGCGCAAACAAATTTTTGACGGTTTATTTTAATTTCAAGAGATTTTAGACAATGGATATCCAGTACTTGCTTTTTTTGCAAAACATCCGAAATCATTTGCCTGCCTTTGTGGGCAAATTTATGATGTTCGTTTCTGATGCGGCGTTGCTTTTGGAATTTCTTATCCCGATGTTTTTGTATTGGTGCATCTCAAAGCGCAAGGCGATTTTTGTAGCGTACACGCTCGGATTCTCTTCGATATTGAATCAGCTTTTGAAAAATATTTTTTGTGTCTACCGTCCATGGGTTCGCGACGCTCGCATTCAGCCTTTTGAAAATGCGAAATTCAGCGCGACTGGGTATTCGTTTCCAAGCGGGCATTCGCAAGTCGCATCTGCCACTTTCGGCGGCGTTGCATATTGTTATTGGAAAGAAAAGATTTTCGTAAATACGATGATTGTCATCGCGCTGCTCGTTGGGTTTTCAAGGAATTTTTTGGGATGCCATACTCCGCAAGATGTTTTCGTTGGTCTTTGCGAAGGCACGGCGTTTGTGATGCTGATGCATTTTTTGCTCGGATGGACATGGAGCAAAAAAGAGCGAGAAAAATATGTTGTGCTCATCGGCATCGCTTTTGCGGCTGCAATGCTCGTCTTTACGGAATTCAAGCCTTATCCGATTCGGGCGGGGCAGGGCGGCATTTTGGTAGATCCCGAAAAGATGAAACTCGACTGCTACAGAAATGCTGGAATGCTTGTCGGAATTCTTTTGGGGATTTTTTTGGAACAGAAATTCGTTAATTTTGAAATTGAAGTTTCGTGGCCAAAGAAAACTCTGCGCTTTGCAATCGGAAGCGCGGCGGCTGTTGGATTGTTCATCGGACTTTCGTTGTTCTTTTTCAAAATCGGATTCAACCAAAAGGCTTCGGCTTTCATCACGACTTTTTCGCTGATGTTTTTTATTTTTTTCCTTGGGCCGCTTGTGATGAAAACTTTGAGTAATTCTTACAAGTGAAAGCCGCCCCGCAAATTGAGAGGCGGCAAAAATTCATTCCACTGTGATGTGAGAAAAAATGTGTCCCATCTTTTCTTTTTTTGTACGCAAGTAGAATTTGTCGTAGGCTTGCGGCGCGATTTCAATCGGCACTCGCTCTGCCACCGAAATTCCAAATCCTTCTAGACCATATATTTTTTGCGGATTGTTCGTCAGAAGCCGCAGAGATTTTATTCCCAAATCTCGCAAAATCTGTGCGCCAATCCAGTATTCGCGCAAGTCGGCTTTGAAGCCGAGTTTCAGATTGGCTTCAACTGTATCGTAGCCTTCTTCTTGGAGCATATAAGTTTTGAGTTTGTTTATAAGTCCGATTCCGCGCCCTTCCTGCCGCATATAGAGCAGAACGCCGCGCCCCTCCCTTTCGATTTGGCGCATCGCTTCGGCAAGTTGCGGGCCGCAATCGCATCGCTTTGAGCCAAACACATCGCCCGTGAGACACTCGGAATGAACGCGGCACAATACATTTTCGCCGTCTTCGATTTTGCCTTTGACAAGCGCGACGTGATGTTCGCCTGTGATGTCATCGGTGTAGCCGTATATGTCAAAGTCGCCGTGCTCGCTGGGAAGTTTTGCGGACGCTTCGCGGACAACGTGCTTGTCATGGACGCGGCAGTAATCGGCAAGCGCTTTTATCGTGACATATTTTAGGTTGAATTTTTTTGCGAGCGCGAAGATTTTTTCGCCGCGCATCATAGTTCCGTCATCATCCATGATTTCGCAGCAAACGCCGCACTGCTTTAATCCTGCGAGGCGGCACAAGTCCACGGTTGCCTCAGTGTGCCCGCCGCGAACCAATACCCCTCCCTTTTTTGCAATGAGCGGGAATGTGTGGCCGGGCTTTCTGAAATCTTGCGGGCGCACATTTTTGTCAACGCAGGCGCGGATTGTGGCGGCTCGTTCCACCGCTGAAATTCCTGTGGTCGTGGAAATGTGATCGACTGAAACAGTGAAAGCCGTTTCGTGAGTGTCGGTGTTTTCGCTCACCATCGGAATGAAGCCGAGGTGGTCGGCAACTTCTTGGCTCATCGGCGTGCAAATCAGACCTTTTGCATAGGTCGCGATAAAATTGATGTTTTCGGTTGTGGCGAATTCGGCGGCGCAAATCATATCGCCTTCATTTTCGCGGTCTTCGGAATCGCTCACCAAAATTATTTTTCCGGTGCGTAAATCTTCCAACGCTTCGGGAATTGAATTGTACTCCATAATTACTCCTAATGTCGCGTTACATTGACATTATGCGCTCAAACGCAGAATTATACAAGTGAGTGAAGCACTACAAATGCAACTTGAATTTGCAAGCGATGCGTTCGGCTGTTCGTCATTCCATCGCCATGACTTTTTTCAAAAATTATTTTTTCGCAAAAAATCTTCGGTGATTTTTTCATCGTTTTTCTGCAATGACGCATTCGCATCAAAATCATTTTTCCCTAAAAATTTCTGAACGTATTTTCCGATTATATCGTTTTCAATGTTCACTGTATCGCCTAATTTTTTTAAAAGCAGATTCGTGTGCGTCTGCGTGTGGGGAATGACGGAAACTGCAAATTGCGTCGAATCGATTTTTGCCACGGTGAGGCTGATGCCGTCCAACGCCACAGAGCCTTTGGGCACGATGAGATTCAAGATTTCGTTTGCCGCGGAAATGTAAAACCAAATCGCATTCGCCTCGTTTTGGATTGCGGAAATTTTTCCGATTCCGTCGATGTGCCCTGAAACGATGTGCCCGCCGAATCTGCCGTCGCAAGGCATGGCGCGTTCGAGGTTTACGACATCGCCGTTTTTGAGTACGCCTAAATTCGAGCGGCGCAATGTTTCGGGCATCGCGTCGGCTACAAAAAAATTGTTTGCGATTTCGGTTACTGTGAGGCAAACTCCATTCACAGCGATGCTGTCGCCGATTTTTGTTCCGCCAAGAACAATGCTCGCGGCGATTTTTATTTTTGCCGACGAGCCGCTTTGTTCTAGCCCTAAAAGTTTTCCAGTTTCTTCGATTATTCCTGTGAACATTTTTCCGCCCTTAATTTTTACTTTGCCGAAGCGCGTATTCTATGAGAATGTCTTCGCCGCATTGCGCGAATGAAATTTGTTCCAAAGCGAAATTCTGTGAAACAAGCCGAACACCTTCGCCGCCAACAGGGGAGGGGGCGGAACTTCCGCCGAAAATTTTCGGGGCGACAAAGCAGTACACGCGCTGCACAATTCCCGCTCGCAATGCGCTGAAATTTATTTTCGCGCCGCCCTCAATCAGAACGCTGTCTAGATTTTTTTTAGCGAGCAGGCGCATCAATTTTTTTAAATCGATTTCATTTTTGCAAGGAATGTCGGAATGCGAGCGTGTGGAATCCGTGCGCTTTTTGCAAAAGAGAATTTCGATTCCAGCATCGTTGAGGGCAGAAATTTTTTCTTTGAAATTTTTATTCTGCGAATTTTTCAAACTGCTTTCATCAAGTGCGCACGCGACAATCGTAGGGATTTCTTTTGCGCTTTGGACAATTTTCGAGTCGAGCGGAATCCGCAAATCACTGTCGCATATCACGCGCACAGGATTTCTCCCCCCTTCGATTCTGCAAGTCAAAAGCGGATTGTCAGCGAGCACCGTGCCGATGCCGCAAAGGATGGCGGCGTATTTTTTGCGCAGGCTGTGAACATAGTCGCGCGAAGATTCGCAGGAAATCCATTTTGATTTTCCTGAAACCGTCGCAATTTTTCCATCGGCGGTCATTGCATATTTGAGCGCGACAAACGGAGTTTTTTTTGTGATGAAATGAAAGAAAATGAAATTGAGCGCGTCACATTCGTCGCGCAAAAAATCTTCATACACTTGGATTCCATTCTCGCGAAGAAATTTTATTCCCCTCCCTGCGACAATTGGATTTGGGTCGCGCGAACCAACTACGACTTTTGAAATGCCCGCTTCCAAAATTGCCTTTGTGCACGGAGGCTGTTTTCCAAAATGACAACACGGCTCAAGCGTAACATAAAGCGTTGCGCCCTTTGCTGCATCCGAAAGATTTTTTTTTGCAAGATTGAAAAGCGCGTCGCGTTCTGCGTGGAGCGCACCGTATTTATGATGAAATCCAGTGGCAAGAATTTTGCCATTTTTTTCGATGACGGCTCCTACAAGCGGATTTGGATTCGTAAAGCCTTCGCCTTTTTTCGCAAGCAAGATCGCCTTTCGCATAAATTTGGCTTTCGGAAAAATTTCTGCATCAGATTTTTGCATCTGAGTTTTCATCCCTTTTTATATAAGAACTCCGCGTTAACGGGCGCACGCGGATGTATTTTTTATCATACCCTTTATCCAAATTCGAAAATTTTGTGAATCTGCGAAAGTGCAAAGCGCAGTCAAAAGTACGAATGAATTATATTGAAAAATTTTCGCGCTGTCAATCATGCTGTGCGCGTAGACCGAATTTTTCCTTGCGCTGATGGTTGTCGCTTCCGGCTGGCTCGATGTGAATTACGATGTCGTAGACTTCGGGAATTGCGAGGCGAACATTTTCTTCCACTTGCTCGGAAAGTTCGTGCGCGTCAAAAACCGTAAGGGAGGGGTCTACTTCGATGTCCAAGTCGATGTCAAAAAAAGACGCCATTTTTCTGATGCGCGCGCGATGCGGATTCGTAACGCCCGGAACTTTTGCCGCCGCTTCGAAAAGTTTTTTGTAAAGCGAATTGTCGATGTTGCCGTCCATCAGTTCCAAATTGATTTGGCGGAAAATCTCCACCGCATTTTTCACCACCCAGCATCCGACGCAAAGCGCGATGATTGGATCGAGCAGGGGCTGGCGAAAAACAAAAGCCGCGCCGAGACCAAGCAGGATTCCTGCCGAAAGAATTATGTCGCTTTTCATGTTCTGCGCGTTCGCCTTTACGATTTCACTGTCAGAGATTTTTCCGTAGTGAAATTGAATCGCAGCCAAAATCGATTTTCCCGCAATCGAAATGAGCGCGGCGTAAATTGCGAGGCGAGAAACCTCTTTTTTTTGAAGCGAGCCTTTTATAAGCGAAAAAATTTCTGCCGCGGATTTTATCACGAGTTGCGCGCCGGCGTAAAAAATCACGAAAGATAAAATCAAAGTCGCGGTGGTTTCGGCGCGCTCGTGTCCCCACGGATGATCGTCGTCGCCGGGTCTTGAAATCACTCCGCTTATTACGATTGTAACAAGCGCAATCAAAACATCGGTGGAACTGTCGATGGCATCGCCCATGACGGCAAGCGAGGAAGAAAGGTGCCCCAAAACCAATTTGGTGGCGGCGAGCGCGGCGTTGCCCAAAAGCGCGATTGTTCCAGCCACCCGAATATAGTGCGATTTCAAATCCTGCGAAGACATATTCAAAGTATAGCATTGCCGCGCGAAAAAATCCAGTGGATGAAAATTCAATTTTCCCACCTTTCCAAAATCATTGACTAAAAGACATTTTCGTAATAAAATATAAAAAAGCCTTTTAGCGAGATTTATTGTATGAAAACGAGATCGTTATACCCCCCCCCATATTCTCTTCTTCCCATCGCGTAGACAGCGCGACCGATAAAAAATCCCACAACAAAATCCCGACTCTTGCAATTGTGATTCCCTGCTACAACGAAGAGGAAGTGCTCCCTGCAACCGCGCCGATTTTCCTTGCGGAATTGAAAACGCTCCGTCAAAAAAAACTCGTTTCAGCGCGAAGTAAAATTCTTTTTGTGGACGACGGTTCGGACGATTCGACTTGGGAAATCATAAAAAAACTTTCTGTGGAAAATCCTGATTTTTTGGGAATCAGGCAGAGCCGAAATCGCGGTCACCAAAATGCCGTTCTAGCAGGTCTGATGGAGGCGAAAGAAAATTTCGACATCACCATTTCGATTGACTGCGATGGGCAAGATGATGTAGGCGCGATGGAACAAATGTGCGATGAATATTTGAAGGGGAACGAGATTGTTTACGGCGTGCGTTCGCAACGCAAAACGGATTCCTTTTTCAAACGGTTTACAGCCGAAAACTTTTACAGGCTTTTGAACACAATGGGTGCGGAAGTTGTGTTCAACCATGCCGACTACCGTTTGGTGTCGGCTCGCGTCCTAAATGAATTTGAAAATTTTGGCGAAGTGAATCTCTTCCTGCGCGGGATGTTTCCTCTCGTGGGCTTCAAAAGCACCCAAGTGTTTTATGAAAGAAAAGAGCGCGTTGCAGGCAAGTCGCACTATCCGCTCGCGAAGATGTTGCACCTCGCGTTTGAAGGAATCACGAGCCTTTCCGTAAAGCCGATTAGAATTATCACTTCGCTTGGAATAATCGTGTCGCTGGCATCGTTCACGGGGGTAGTTTGGTCGATTGCCGTGCGGCTTTTGGGGCATTCTGTGGACGGTTGGGCAAGCATGGTTTGCATAGTCTGTCTTGCTTCGGGAATGCAGATGGCAAGTCTCGGAATGATTGGCGAGTATGTCGGAAAAATTTATCTTGAAACAAAGCATCGTCCGCGTTTTATAATAAGCGAGCGAACGGGGGATGAGAATGCTGTTAGAAAAAATCTTGGGAGGGGTAAATGAAATTTAAAAACACAAAGATATTTTATTCGCTATTTATTGCAGTCATCCTTATTTGCTTATTTTCGCTTATGCCAGCTGGACAAAATTTCATCCTTATGCTTGCTGAAAGCGCATTGGGCAGAAGTCTTGCAAAACCTGAAAAATGGATTCACCTGATAAAAAACTACGCAATATTTTTTATCACGTTCTCCTCAATCATCATTGTGTCAATCAGACTCAAGCCATTTTATTTTCCGAAAGATGGCGAATCGACTTGTGCTGAGACAAAACTCACAAAAATGGAAATACTTTACTTTTTCCTGGCATCCGCTTTGATTTTGACTTTGTGTTCTACAACTTCGCCGATTTATGCTTTTCATGCCTGGGATGATTCAAATTGCTTTTTCACTGTCGGAAAATCCGTGTTGCATGGCAAAACAATTTACAAAGACATTTACGAACAAAAAGGACCGCTTTTATATTTTATGCACACGGCAGCATATCTAATTTCTCGCGATTCGTTTTTAGGAATTTGGATTTTTCAAATTGTTAGTGCGACAACATTTTTAATTTTTTCATATAAAAGCATTTCACTTTTTGTGTTTCGTGAAGTGAGAGAAAATTTGAAATTCTATTTGCCTATAATTCTCGCAATAATTTTTTCAAGTACGTGTTTTGTCGTAGGTGACAGCGTTGAAGAATTTTCTATGGCATTGACGATGTATCCGCTTTTCGTTTCTTTGAAAAATTTAAAGGCAAAAACGGAATTCAAAAACAAGGAACTGTTTTTTTCGGGTGTATGCGCGGGATGCGTTTTTTGGATGAAATTTTCTTTGGTGGGATTCTTCATCGGCTGGGCTATTATTCCGATTTGGTTTTATCTGAAGCAAAGAAATTTCAGAGGAATTTTCAAGGCGGTTGGCTTTATATGGGGGGGGGTAGCAGCGGTTTCGCTTCCAATTCTAATTTATTTTTTTGTCAACGATGCCATCGCTGATTTGTTTCAAGTTTATTTTTTTGACAACATTTTTTTGTATGCGGTTTCTGAAAATCGAAACCCTGTTTTGCGTTCGATAATTTTTTGCTTTAAAGGATTTGAGTCTGCATATACGTCGAACTTGTTAATTTTCAGTTTGCTTGTCATTTCGGCAGTTGCGATTTTAAAATCCAAGATTTTATCTTTTATAAAAATCCATATTTTTGTCTGCTACTTTTTTTCGTTGTTTTTTATTTTTTGCGGTGGACAGAGGCATGTTTATTATTCACTCGCGTTGTCGGTGTTTTGCATATTTTCTATTCTTTTGTTCCCGCTGTTAAAATTGCGGCGCATGACGAAGGGAAAGCAAGAGTTGCTAAGAATCTTTTTGAGCGCGATTTTTGTTGCTTTTGTAATTTTTTATACATCTCCAAATATCAGTTTGCTTCGCCTAAAAAAATCGGATTATCTGCAATTTCAATTTGCGAAAGTGATAAACGAAAAGGAAAATGCAACTTTATTGAACTATGGATTTTTGGACGGCGGATTTTATACGGTTGCAAAAATTGTTCCGAATTGCAAATATTTTACTGGATTGAATATTCCGAATCCAAGAATTATGGAAGAACAAAATAGATTTGTCGAAGAAATGCTTGTGGATTTTGTCATTACTCGCGACCAAAAACTGGCATCTGAAAATTATGAACTTGTGCAATCGGTGCGTTCGGAAATTAGGAAGTCAAGCGGAGAATATTTTCTTTATCAAAGAAAGATTTCCTGCGATTTTGAGTTTTGAAGATGAACAGCAAAAATGAAAATCAAATTACATTAACCCCTCCCACACACACTTTGCATCCCATTTTTTTGATGCAGAGCGTTGGAGGTGGAACTCTCCGCACGAATCAAATCGGCGCAAATTGAAAATCACACTTCTACAAAATTCACTCGCAAGTTCGGAATGTCGATGGACTTTACTTTTACGCGGCGAGTTTCATTCAATGCAATTTTTTCGCGCGGGATAAAACTTGTTTGTTGTGCCAAATCCGGAATCAAAAAAACTGCTTCCTTGCCTTTGAAATCCACGCACACCGCTTCACTTGCCCAATCAGGATTTTGCGAAAGATAGACAAGCGTCCAATGCAATTCGCTTTTGCGCGAAGCCTTTCTGCACGCGATTGAAGCCTCGTCGCCCGCGCTCAAGCGTTCGAGCATCGTGTCCTTGTCAATCAAATTGCGTCCGTCCAAAAAAGCGCGAAGTTGTTCGTGGCACAAAAGGTCTCCATAACGGCGAAGTGGGCTTGTGACTTGGCTGTACATTCCCAAACCCAATCCCGCGTGCGAGGAGGGGGTAATTCCGACATTTCTTCTGCGCATACATTTTATCGTGGCGAAGTCACCTGCCAAACCTTCCGGAAGATTTGAAGGAATTTCAGGCGCTTCCTGGCTCACATATACAAACGGAATTTTGTTCGCAAACGCAAATCGAGCCGCGCCTTCTCCTGCGAGCAGCATCATCTCACGCACCAAGTCCGCACTTTTTGTGCGCACCTGCGGTTCGATAAAAACTTTTTTTTCTTCCGAAATCCAAATGTGAACTTCGGGCATATTGATGTCAACGCTGCCATTTTTTTTGCGGCGCGCGATATTGCGCTCGGCAATTTTCATAAGCGCATTCAAATCAGAAGAAATTTTTTCGCCTTCGATTTGCGCCTCATTTCCCAGCGAAGAAAAATCTCCCGCCAAAATCGAATCCGCATTTTTGTAAGTGAGCCGCCTGACTTTTACGAGCGTCTTGAAAATTCTGCATTCTTCAATCGTGCCGTCTTCATTAAGCAAAATGCGAAACGAAAGCGCATTGCTTTTTTCTTTGAGGCCGAGCGCGTAATCTTCAAGGCTGTCTTCGCAGAGCATCCGTGACGCGCCTTCGGGAATGTACAGCGTGGCCCCGCGGTTCATCGCCGCCTTGTCAATCGCGCTTTCTGGCATCACGCTGCTTGCTGGGTCTGCGATGTGCACCCACAAATATTTTCCGTCGAATGCCACGGCATCATCGGGGTCGTGCGAATGTTCGCTGTCGATTGCGTATGAAATTTCTGGAACTTCGAGCCGCTCTTCCTGTGGCGGAGATGCGAGCGAAAGTTGCGCCGACTGCGTGGAAAGCCCCCACCTCACAGGATGCGGATTCCGCGTGATGTCCCAAATTTTTGTTTCAAGCAAAATGCGATGTGCGTTTTCGGGAGTGGGCGCGATTTTTAATTCCGCCATCACTTTTGATTTTTCGGTTTTTCCGAGCGCGACCGCTTCCACTTCTCCCATGAATTTCGAGTCGGCAGGCAGGTCAAGCGAACGGGATTTTAGCCGCGCGATGAACTCCGAAAAATACCTCGCGCCATTTTCCTTTTCGTCCGCCTTTTTTTTAAGCAAGGAAATTTCTTCTTGGGTGCGCGGCGCGAAAAATATTTTTCCTGTTTTCAGATTTTCTTCATCGAGCGCGAATTCAAAGCCGTCGCACAATTTTGTGTAATAGAAAAAACTTCCTTCCGGATTTGCCGCAGTCAAATCGAATAGTTCTTCAAATGAAATTTTTTTGTCCGCGCTTTCTTCGTCCGATGTCAAAAGTTCATAGGCTTCAAGAATTTTTTCTTTCGCGGAATCATCGTCAAAAGAAAGAATTTTTTCAAGCGGAACATTTTCGCACGGCAATGGCACGACATCTTTTTCGCGCACTTTTTGGCTTTCGTATTTGGCAGGCTTTCCGCTTGGCGTGGCGGGGGCGGCGCAATATTCGATGACTAGTTTTTCGCCTTCAATTTCAGTTATCACCGCGACCGACTTTTTGTAAAGCACGGCCTGATTTTTTTTGAACATATCTTATTATTATAACATTATTTTTTGAGAACGTCAACCAAGTGCGAACCCGCGCCAAGCAAGTCAGGACGCGCTGAAATGCAAAGCGCGTATTTTTTGAAAAGTTCGAAAGTTTCTTCGTCAAATGAATTCAGTTCGCGCCGCATATAATCCGAAGGTCCATCGGGGGAAAAAATCGCGACACGCTCCAAGCGCGATTCTTTTGCAAGAAAATCGATTTCCTCTCGCCGCGAATACGAATACAAATCGTCTGCGCCGCAAATTGTTTTAAAGTCTTCGCTGACCTGCTGTTTCGAAATGTTTTCTTTGATTTTATTTTTTCCAAAGCAGTACGTGAGAATCGCATATTCGTTCATCACGTATCCTGCAAAAATCACACCGCCAGTTTTCGTGACGCGCCGCGCCTGCGACAACGCCTGCAATTTTTCTTCTTGCGTGTGCAAATGATAGAGCGGCCCCAAAAGCAATGTCATATCAAAATTTTCTTCGCCGAGAAAATTCAAATCCAGCGCGTTGGCATTCCAACATTTTATGTTTTCGTGCTTCGAACGAAGAGCCTCAAAATTCGTTTTTGTGACTTCGATGGCGGTAACATCGAAACCTTCGCGGCAAAGCGGAATTGAATACGCGCCAGTGGCAGCTCCCACATCGAGAATTTTTATTTCGCTGTTTGAGGGAGGGGTAGGGCGCGATGAGATTTGCGCAAGAAATTTTTTGATGTAATGCATCGTAACAAAAAATTCGATTTGGCCATGCCGAGTTTTCAGCCTATGGTCTTCGTCGAATTTTTTGTAATAGGATTCAAGCGTCTGCATTGGAAGTCAATTTTTTTGCTGGAATCTCAAGCGTCAAAAAACAAATTTCCAACGCTTGAGATGTTCGCGGTGGTTGTGGCGAATTATTCTACGCCCAAGAATTTGTAGCCTTGCGCTTCGATTTTTTCTTTGAATGCTTCGTCGCTCACGTCGCCGTTCAATTCAACGGTGACTGTACCGCTTTCATGGCTTGGGCTTGCGCTCGCAACTCCCGCAATTTCTTCCAACGCGCTTTTCACGCGGCCTTCGCAATGTGCGCACATCATTCCTTCGACTTTCAAAGTTTTTTTCATAACTTCTTCCTCCGTCTTGTAAAAATTTATTTTTTCGAAATCCAAATTTTTCAAATTGGATTTTTTGCCGAAATTCATTTTTCGCGATTTTCGGATTTCCGCGAAATTCAATCTGAGCGCGTTTGTCACTACGCAGAAACTTGAAAGGCTCATCGCTGCTGCGGCGAACATCGGATTCAACTTCCAGTTCAAAAGCCAAATCCATGCGCCTACCGCAAGTGGAATCCCGATGACATTGTAGATGAACGCCCAAAATAAATTTTGGCGAATATTGCGCAGAGTCGCTCTGCTCAAACGGATGGCGGCGCAAACGTCGCTCAAGCGGCTTTTTACGAGAACGATGTCTGCCGCGTCAATTGCGACATCTGTTCCTGCCCCAATCGCTATTCCGGTGTCGGCCGCGCTCAATGCCACAGCGTCGTTTATACCGTCGCCCACCATCGCGATGTTTCCGCTTTTTTTCAGCGTTTTTACGACATCGGCTTTTTGCGCAGGAAGGACGCCCGCGAACACTTTGTCAACGCCCACTTGCGCCGCGATTGCCTGCGCCGTGCGCTCGTTGTCGCCAGTGAGCATCACGGTGAAAATTCCCATTGAACGCAAATCCGCAATGGACGCGGGGCTTTCGTCCCTTATCACATCTGAAACGGCGAGGATTCCCAAAAGCGTTTTTTCACGCGCGAACAAAAGCGGCGTTTTTCCTTGTTCCGAAAACGCGGTAGCCTTTTGAAGCAATTCATCTGAAACTTGAATTTGTTCGCAAAGAAATTTCACGCTTCCGCCAAAAATTTTTTGCGCCGCCGAATTCTTTGCAGAAAGCCCGTTTCCTGCTAGTGCCTCAAAATCGCTCACTTCTTGCGCGACAAGATTTTTTTCCTCGCACTTTGCAAGAATCGCCTTTGCCAAAGGATGCTCGCTTTTTGCTTCCAAATCTGCGGCGCATTGCAAAAGTTCCGTTTCGGAAATTCCTTCGCATGGAACGATGTCCGTAACTTGGCCTTCGCCTTTTGTGATTGTGCCAGTTTTGTCGAGCGCGATGATTTTTGTTTTTCCTGCTTGTTCGAGTACGGATGCGGTTTTGAAAAGGATGCCGTTTTTTGCGCCCACGCCGTTTCCAACCATGATGGCGACAGGAGTGGCAAGCCCCAATGCGCATGGACAGCTTATCACCAGGACAGAAATTCCGCGCGCCAACGCAAAGCCGAAATTTTCGCCAACGAAAATCCAAATTAGAATCGTGAGAAATGAAATTGCAATTACAATCGGAACAAATACACTCGAAACTTTGTCCGCTGTTTTTTGGGCGGGGGCTTTTGTGGCGGCGGCATCGCTCACAAGTTTTATTATTTGCGAAATCGTCGTGTCTTCGCCCACTCGCACCGCGCGGCATTTTATGAATCCGCTTTGGTTCAATGTCGCGCCAGTAACATTGTCACCCACGGTTTTGTCAACAGGAATGCTTTCGCCTGTGAGCGCCGCTTCGTTAATGCTCGTACTGCCTTCGATGATGACCGCATCGACCGGAATGTTTTCTCCGGGGCGCACTACGAAAATTTCTCCGAGCGAAATTTCTTCGACAGGAATTGTGATTTCTTTTTCATCTCGAATAACGTTAACCGTTTTGGGTGCAAGGCGAATCAGGCTTTTCAGCGCGTTCGTGGTTTTTCCTTTTGAATGCGCTTCAAGCATTTTCCCTAAAGTGATGAGGGTCAAAATCGTAGCCGCGCTTTCAAAATAAAAATCGTGCATGTATTGCATTACGCGCTCCGCATCGCCTTTTGTCTGCGCGTCTGTCATAATAAAAAGGATTGCCGTGCTGTACAAAAACGAAGCCGCGCTTCCCAACGCCACGAGCGTGTCCATGTTCGGCGCACCGTGAAAAAGCGATTTGAAGCCGCTCACGAAAAATTTTTGATTTATGACAATTATGATTGCGGTGAGAAGAAGTTGATACAATCCCATTGCCACGTGGTTGTCTGCAATGAATGCGGGGAGGGGCCAATCCCACATCATGTGTCCCATAGAAAGGTACATCAACGGCAGAAGAAAAACGAGTGATGACACGAGCCGCATTCTCAGCACGGGAGTCTCGCGGTCGCGCAACGGGTCATCGGTGGAAGTCGTTGCGTCTGCCTCTGCGCGGGATTTTGATTTTACGCTTGCGCCGTATCCTGCGTTTTCTACAGCCTCGATGATTTCTCTGGAAGAAGCCGCGCCTTCGACTGCAAGTGAATTCGTCAAAAGGCTTACCGAACAAGACTGCACGCCTTGAATTTTTGAAACGGCTTTTTCAATGCGAGTGGCGCAAGCGGCGCAACTCATTCCTGTGATAGAATATTGTTGCATATCAATTACCTTGCAAAACGCTTACTTCATCAATTTTTGCAATGTGTCCAAAAGCTCGTCTACGATTTCTTTGTTGCCGGTTTTGATGTTCTGCACGACGCAGGTTTTGATGTGGTTCGCTAGAAGTTCTCGCGTAAATGCGTTGAACGCGCCTTGCGCCGCGCTCACTTGATTCAGAATGTCTGTGCAATACGCATTTTCTTCCACCATTTTTTTTATGCCGGCGATTTGTCCTGAAATTTTATTCAGCCGATTCGTCAATGATTTCAATTCATCATCTGGACGATTTTTTGTTTTTGCAGCAACGCTTTTTTTTGAATCCATTTTTAACCTCCTTTAATTTACGGCAATGAAAAAAGTTTCAAGTTTTTTCATTGCCGTAAACGTCGTTTCGCAGCGAAGCGAGAAACGACAATAAATACACGAGTTTTGAAAAAACTCGAAGTTAAAATCCGCCGCGGCATTTGTGCGGTGGATTTTTAACCTCCAATTTAAACTCGGCATCGCAGAAAACATCAGTTTTCGAGAATGACGAGTTTCGCCCACGTGAGCGGGCACGTAAATAAACGAGTTTTTGTAAAACAAAAACTCGAAGTTAAAATAAGCCACCGCGAGTTTTCGAAGAAAACTCGATAGCAAGCCATTGGCTTGCGTTCAATTTCAGTGGCTTATTTTAAACCTCCTATAATTTACAGCAACGAAATTCCAGTTGCCGATTTTAATTGTCCGTATACAGTATACGGGTATGGGGTATATTTGTCAATAAGATTTGAATCAAATTGCGATTGCGTGTTTGTGGTGTGAACTGGGTTGTAAAAATGTGTGTGTAGGGGGGGGTATGGGTTTCACGAATTGAAACTTGTAATCAAGGCGAAGTCTTGCGTTTTTCCCAAGATGTAATTCCTCGCTTGACAAAGGAAAAGGCGAAATTGTAAAATATTTTTTGGGATTTTTTTATGCTTGGATTTTATGACAGTTTCGATGTAGCCGTGGTTGGCGCAGGACATGCCGGAATTGAAGCGAGCCTTGCTTGCGCGCGAATGGGACTTAAAACAATTGTGGTCACTCAATCGATTGACGCGGTGGGAAGAATGTCATGCAATCCCTCGATTGGCGGAATCGCGAAAGGAAACATTGTCTGCGAAATCGACGCGCTTGGCGGCGAGATGGCTCGCCTTATCGACCGCTCGATGATTCAGTACAGGCTCTTGAACAAAAGCCGCGGTCCTGCTGTTCGTGCTCCCCGAAGCCAAGCCGACAAAATTCTTTATTCGCAACTCGCGCGGCAAAAATTGGAAAGCACGCCGAACCTTTCTACTTTGATGGACACTGTAATCGATATAATTACGACTGATTCCGAAGTTCCGCTTTCTGCTTCCGATTTGGCTTGCAAAAATTCTGAAACGAACGCGCAAGCGCAAAATGCCGCGAATGCCATGCGAAAAAAAATTACAGGAATCGTGACCGAACGCGGGCGCGTGATTCCCGTGCGTGCTGTGGTGCTCACGACAGGAACTTTTTTGGGCGGGCGGATTTTCATCGGCGAATACGATGCGCCGTGCGGACGCTTGGGCGAGCAAGGGGCGTATGGGCTTACGCACAGTTTGCGGCGGCTTGGATTTTCAATCGGCAGGCTTAAAACTGGTACTCCTCCCCGTATTTTGAAATCTTCTGTGAACTTCGATGTGCTGGAGATTCAAAACGGCGATGATGAAATAATTCCGTTCAGTTTTGATGACGAGAAAATAGAACGCCCGATGGTTCCTTGCCATGTGGTCTACACCAACGAGCGCACGCACGAAATCATTCGTAAAAACATAGGGCGTTCGCCACTTTTTGCAGGGAAGATTCAAGGGGCAGGACCACGATATTGTCCGAGCATTGAAGACAAGGTGATGCGGTTTGCCGAACGCGAGCGCCACCAGATTTTTGTCGAGCCGGAAGGCCTTTCCACCGAAGAGATTTACTTGAACGGACTTTCTTCGTCTTTGCCCGAAGATGTGCAGGATGAATTCTTGCGGACAATGAGCGGCTTTGAAAATGCAATCGTAAGCAGACCGGGCTACGCGGTAGAATACGATTATGTCGAGCCGACGCAACTTTACCCCTCCCTTGAAACAAAGCGCGTGGCAGGGCTTTTCAACGCAGGTCAAATCAACGGAACGAGCGGCTACGAAGAAGCGGCGGGGCAGGGGCTTGTCGCAGGAATCAACGCGGGGTATTATGCTCGCGCCCACAAAAGTTTGTGCGGGCCACTTTGCGCTTCTTCAAATGTGTTTGCTTTTCCAGCCTCTCTTGAAAAAAATCATTTTGTGCCGAAATACTGTTTTTCGGAAAATGAAATTTCTTTGATGGATGATGCCTCGCAAAAAACTCAAAATCAGCTTAACGAAAAAATCGCTGCGGCGCAAAGCGAAAGCGGCTTTTTCAATTTCCGCAAGATTCCTGAATACACCCCCCTTGTGCTTGGACGCGACGAGGCGTATATCGGAGTTCTCATCGATGACCTTGTTACGCTCGGCACGAAAGAGCCGTATCGGATGTTCACCGCGCGCGCGGAGTATCGCCTTAAACTGCGCTATGATACCGCCGATCGTCGTCTTGCAAAAAAAGCGTTTGAGGCGGGGTTGAAAACGCAGGCGCAGTATGATGAGGTTTTGCGAAAATACGAAAAGGAAGAAGAGGCGTTGCAGTTCATCGCGCAAAATCCCGGCGCGCAAAATCCTGGCTTCGAAAAAAAAATTTGGGAATGCGCGCTCATAGACGACAAGTATAAATATTACATCGAAAAGCAGGATAGGCGCGTGGAAAAAATGCATCGGCTTGAAAACCTTGCGATTCCGAAAAATTTCGACTACGATGCGATTCCATCGCTGAGCGCGGAATCCCGCACAAAATTGAACGCCGTGCGTCCGCTCACTTTGGGGCAGGCAAGCCGCATCAGTGGAATCCGAAACAGCGACATAATGCTTTTGATGGTCTATCTAAAATGAGATTTAACTTTGCTTTCAAAAAACTGCCTCGCGTTTTTTTGAAATTTATGAAGCGTATTGAAAAAACTGAAATTTCGTGATAGAATATCTTTTCGAAAAAAAGAAAAATTTGTGGCTTGAGTTTTTGCAAAACTCGCATCGTCAATTTTGACTTTGATTTTTTTCAAAAGTTTGATTTGTTAAAAAAAGAATAATTTTGCCACAATAGAATTTTTCAATCAGGAGGAAGTTGTGAAACTGGTCGAAGGAAAAGTCGTCGCGCCAAGCGGCATGAAAGTAGGAATTGTTGCTTCACGTTTCAATTCGATCATCGTGCAGAAACTGCTTGAAGGTGCGCAAGACGGACTTGTGCGGCACGGCGTGGATGAAAAAAATATCACTGCGGTGTGGATTCCTGGCGCGTTTGAAATTCCTGTGGTCGCACAAAAAATGGCGGCAAGCAAAAAATATGACGCGATAATTTGTGTGGGCGCGGTGATTCGCGGAAGCACTTCGCATTACGACTATGTTTGCGCGGAAGTGAGCAAAGGAATCGCGCAAGCAAGCCTTTCGAGCGGCGTGCCTGTTTTGTTTGGCATTCTCACCACAGACAATTTGGAACAAGCCATCGAACGCGCGGGCGCGAAGAGCGGAAACAAAGGGTATGACTGCGCTCTTTCTGCAATCGAAATGGTGAATGTGATGAGCCAGATTTAACCGCAATTCAATTTGCGAAAATTGGGAGCGTCGCAAAAAATGGGGAAGGGGTATTCTGCCCCCCCCCATCCCCAGTAACAAACGGCTTTGCGTGTTCGCGCGTATGGCAAAACTCACTCTTCGATTTCCAACTCAATCGGGCAATGGTCGCTTCCCATCACGTCCGCAAGAATTTTTGATGATTTCACGCGCGGCAAAAATGCCTCATTCACGCAATGATAGTCAATCCGCCACCCGATGTTTTTTTCGCGGGCGTGGAATCGATAACTCCACCAGGTGTATTGTTTTTCTTCGCTGCAAAAATGCCTGAACGTGTCAACGAATCCGCCTTGCGTGAATTTGTCCATCCACTCGCGCTCTTCCGGCAAAAATCCCGCATTGCCTTCGTTCGCCTTCGGGTTCGCCAAATCGATTGGCTTGTGCGCGATGTTGTAGTCGCCGCAAAGGACGACGTTTTTTTTCTGCGCGACCAGATTTTTGCAATACGAAAAAATCGCATCGCAGAACGCGAGTTTGTATTCAAGCCGCTTTCCGCCGTCCTGACTGTTCGGAAAATACGCGCTTATGATGGCGGTGTTTCCGTAGAATGCGCAAGTTACGCGGCCTTCGTCATCGAAAAGCGCGTTCTCCAAATTTTCGATTTTGTCGGGAGCGGCTTTCGAATAAATTGCAGTGCCAGAATAACCTTTCTTTTTTGCCGAATTAAAAAACGATTTGTATTCCGTGCCGTTCAAATTTTGGGGGTGCAAAAGTTCTTCGCCGAGTTGCTCGGGGGAAGCCTTAGTTTCCTGAATGCACACCACGTCCGCTCCGCAATTCAAAAGCCATTCCGAAAATCCTTTGTTCTGTGCCGCGCGGATTCCGTTTACGTTCCAAGAAATTATTTTCATAATTTCATTTTAATTCAAACTGGACGATTGTCAATAGCGGTGCAAAACATCCGTTATTTTTTTGGCGTTGCTATTTTCAACGCCAAGTTTAAATATACCTCATAATTTGACCTTTTGAAAAACTTCAGTTTTACAAAAGGTCAAATTCGCACGCCCGAGCGGGCAGTAAATAAGCGAGTTTTTGTGATTTTCGGCAGCATTAGTGAACAAAAATGCGAGTTGCACGAGCAAACAAAAACTCGCATTAAACTTGGCGTTGCTATTTTCAACGCCAAGTTTAAATGTTACAATGAACTATGCGAATGGAACAGATGTGCTTGAACCGACTTTTTGACGGAGTGTATGTTTTTGCAGGGCCGACAAATGTAGGCGTTGTCGCGATAGAAAATTGCGGCGCGTTTGAAATCTATTTTATCGATACGGGCGAAACTGCGGAATACGCACAAAAAATTCTTGGCGAGTGCGAGCGCGTCTTTAAAAATTTTTGCGTCAAAGCAATTATCGCCACTCATGGCCACGCCGATCATGTTGGCGGAAATTCCTACCTCGTGGAAAAAATTGGATGCCAAGTTTGGGCGACGCAAAAAGAAAAAGCCATAATCGAAACCCCTGAGATTCCCAGCGCGATTTCCGCCGGAGGATTTCCCCTCCCCGAATTTCATTCTCCATACCATCGCGCGAAAATTTCGTTTGTGGACAGAGTGATTTCCGGCGGAGAAAAAATCTCGCTGGGCGCGGGCTTTGAAGCCGAGTTCGTTCCGCTTCCGGGGCATTATCTTGAAATGGTCGGCGTGCTGATAAAATGCCCGAATGGGAAATCCGCGTTTTTTGCAGGAGACGGAATTTTCGGACGCGAAATGCTTGGGCGATATTGGATGCCTTTTTTGTACGATGTGAAGCAGTTCAAACTTTCCCTCGAACGAATCGGCGCGACAGAGGCTTCGGTTTGCGTTCCAAGCCACGGCGAAGTTTACGAAGAAATTGCGGAACTGGTTGAATTCAATTTGCTTTCCACAATTTCAAATGAAAAGTCACTCGAACGGATTTTACAAAAGCCGCGCACTTGGGAAGAAGTCCTAAAAGAATTCGCGGATGAAAACGAAATCCCGCTGCGCCTGAGCCAATACACGCTTGTGGGTAGCACAATTCGTTCGTACCTTTCGTATCTGTATGCGGAGGGCAGGATAAAGTGGCGTTTTGAAAACAACTTCATGCTGTGGTATGCGGTGCAGAATGCAGCGGATTGAAAATTCAATATACCATATACGGGTATGGGGTATGTGATTTTTCGGATTCAAAAAAATGTTATTTTGTAGCGAGGCGAGAAATGACAATCAATAAGCGAGTTTTTTGCGAAACAAAAACTCGAAGTTAAACTTGTAACACTATCTCTGTGGCAAGTTTAAACATTCTGCAATTATTGCGATTCCGTTTGAAGTGCCGAGCCTTGTCGCGCCTGCTTCCACCAATTCTTGAGCGAATTGCGCCGTGCGGATTCCGCCGCTTGCCTTTACGCCCAACGCGCTGCCGACTGTCTTTCGCATGAGCGCGATATGGTGCACGCTCGCGCCGTTTGGGAGGGGTTCGCCTTTTTTGTCTTTTGGCGCGGCGAATCCAGTGCTGGTCTTTACAAAATCCGCGCGGGCAGACTTCGCGGCAAGGCAGCATTTTTCGATTTCGATGTCAGTCAAAAGGCAGGTTTCCAAAATCACTTTCACAAGGACTTTTTTGCCGTTTGCTTCTCCTGCGCTTTTCGCCGCATTCACGACTTGTTCGATTTCGTCCTGCACGAATTCAAAGTCGCCTTCTTTTGCCTTTCCAACATTCAGCACCATGTCGATTTCGTCCGCGCCGTCCAAAACCGCGCTCGATGTGGCGAACGTCTTCACTTCGGTTTTGTCCGCTCCCAACGGAAATCCGATTACCGTGCAAACTGCGACTCCTGTTCCGCGCAATTTTTCTGCACAAAATTTTACCCAAATTGGATTCACGCAAACCGAAGCGAATTTGTTTTGTGCCGCCTCATCGCAAAGTTTTTCGATTTGAGATTTCGTCGCAGTGGGCGAGAGCAAAGTGTGGTCGATGATTTTAGCAAGTGCTTCTTTTTCCATTATTTTCTCTTCCAAACAACATTTACATTTTTTTGTTCAACGCCGCCTGCCGATGCAACAAGCGTTTTTTTTGTACCCACCAAAGTGCCCTGCGCGGTCATCGAAAGATTCCATTCGATTGGCGCGGCGTCTTCGGCATAGGCGAGAACGGTTTTTCGTTCGATGTCGGGATAGAAAGAAGCGTTGAATTTGTCTTGTTGAACCATGCGAAATTTTTGGCCTGAGCTTTCGCCCGATAACTGGATGTTGATGTTCATGGTCGCGCCATTCGTAAACACGACAAAACCGCGTCCGCTCCGCAGCAAAATTATTTTTGAAATTTCATCCTCTCCGCTCCAAGTGCCGGCGATGTTTTCCACATTCAGCGTCGCGGAGCGTTCGACTTGTTTGGGTTGGGTTGCGGACTCTTCAATGCTGGCGTTGCCGCTTGCTTCTGCCACCACGTTTTGTATGAGCATCTTCGCGTCCAAAAAAATTTTATAATGCGAATCATAAATTTTTGTTTGGGAAAAAATATTTTTGTCATGCGTGTTTTTTGCGAAAAAAGTGCATTCCCATTTTTCTTCGGAGTAGGGTCGGAAAATGCGCGCGTAGAATAAAATCGCATCACCTTTGAATTGCTCGTGTTCTTCCAAATAAGAAAAAAATTCCGCTTCGTCCTGATTTGGAAAAATGGTTGAAAAAGATTTCTTTGTCTCGCTGTTCCGATTGTCTTCCAACGAAATGTAGTTTATTCCGCGGATTTGCGCCACAAACAAATCTTGCATCATGTTCAGTATGTTCTGGTCGCTGATGTTTGAAAAAATGCCGTAATAATGAAGCGGATATTTTTTTTCTGCCGAACCCTGCGCGAACGCCAGGCTTGTGGAGATGAGCAGAATTATTGTATGCGCCCTCAATTTTCCAAACATCTTGCCTCTTATTTAGCCAAGCGACTTTTTGAAATCTCTTGCGATGTCTCTTTCTATATCGCGCGATTTTATTGTCTCGCGTTTGTCGAAAAGTTTTTTGCCCTTGCATACGCCGAGCGAAATTTTTACCCTTCCGTTTTTCAGATAAACGTCAAGCGGAATGAGCGTGTAACCTTTTTCATCGGTTTTTCGAACCAGCCGCTTTATCTGATCACGGTGTAAAAGCAGTTTTTTCGGACGAGCGGGATTGTGGTTGAACACAGATGAAAAAGAATATTCGCTGATGTGAAAATTTTTGAGCCAAACTTCGCTGTTTATAATTTCGGCAAAAGAATCGGAAAATGAAATATTTCCGCTTTTTACGGATTTGACTTCTGTGCCTTCCAAAACGACTCCGCATTCGATGCTGTCTTCCACAAAATAATTGAAGCGAGCCTTTCTGTTTTCCGCAATTTTTTTCGAGCCTTCCGCCATATAATAAATATAACGCATTTTTGCTTTCTTTGCAAGACTTGGGCGTGTCAGGAAAAAGGGTGAGGGGAAAGCCTTCCCCTCGCTCCAAAGTCGTTCGCTTCGCTCCCAACTTTTCCGCTACCCCTTCTTATGGGAGGGGGCTCCCCCATAACGCCCCCTCCCATTCGCGGAATTTTGATACATCTCAAAATCGCTTGCGCCACGGCACTTGATTTTCCAAAAAAATCTAAACAAATTTCGCAATTCTCCGACAATTTTAGTATGAACAAGAAATCAATTTTTTGCCTTACTTTGGCTGTTGGACTTTGCGCAGCAACTTTTGCTGCCAATGCTGTTGGCGTTTACAAGTCAAATGCTGTCGCTTCTTATTATGCCGATAAGTTCCACGGACGCAAGACTTCGAACGGTGAAACTTTTGATATGTACGCATTCACTGCCGCGCACAAATCGTTGCCATTCAACACGATGGTAAAAGTGACGAATTTGGACAACGGAAAATCAGTAGTGGTGCGAATCAACGACCGCGGTCCGTTTGTGGCAGGACGCGAAATCGATGTTTCCAAAGCCGCCGCTTCTCAGTTGGGAATGCTTTCCAGCGGAACGGCTCGGGTTTCTTTGGAGATTTTGGGTGAAAAAGAAAGCGTCCTTTCTACCGCGCCAGTTGTGGCAAAAAGCAGCGGAGTTGCTGTCCAAGAAAAAATCATCGCGGACAATGCGTTCGCGCAGCATTGGGACATCCAGCTTGCGGCGTTTTCTTCCAGGTTGAACGCGGAACTTTTTGCAAAGAAAGCGCAGAAGGCTGGAATAAAAAGCCTTGCCTATCAGACCACGAAAGACGTTACACGCGTGATTATCCGCGACCTCGCCACCGAAGAAGTGTTGCCGCAACTCGAACTTTTGGAAGCAAAAGGCTACACCGAATATTTGGTAAAAGAGCGCAAGGACTGAAAACGACAAAAACTTTGCCTTGCGAAATTTGTATGGCGAAAATAAATTGAAAAAAGCCGCGCTGAATGCGCGGCTTTTTTTATGCTTTGTTTGATTGCGCTCAAACTGAATTTTACGCCTTGAACGTTTCCTTGAATTTTCCGAGCAGTTCTTCGGTTTGGATTGCGCCGTCGATGTCGGTGAGTTTGCCTTTGGCGCGATAATACTCGATGAGCGGCTCAGTCTGCTCGCGGTAAACTTCCATTCGATGCATAATCGATTCGGACTTGTCGTCGTCGCGCTGGTAAAGTTCGCCGCCGCATTCGTCGCAAACGCCTTCAGTCTTCGGCGGCTTTGTGAGAATGTTGAAATTCGCTCCGCACTTTTTGCAGACGCGGCGCGTGCTCAGGCGGTTGATTACAACGTCTTCGTCAATCACGAAATTCACGCAGACGACATCAGGGCAGAATTCTGCGAGCGCGTCCGCCTGCGGGATTGTCCGCGGGAAGCCGTCGAGGA
The DNA here is from genome assembly GCA_022510845.1 of Treponema sp. Lineage (GTDB taxonomy): Bacteria > Spirochaetota > Spirochaetia > Treponematales > Treponemataceae > Treponema_D. Next base: position 128,526 of record JAFLSR010000001.1, on the reverse strand, counting down.
TGAAGCCGTTCTTGCAGTCTGCCTCCGCCAAGCGTTCTTTGACGAGCGCGCAAGTAATCTCGTCGCTTACAAGTCCGCCGCCGTCTATGATGGACTTCACTTTTTTGCCAAGTTCGGTCTGGTTTTTGATTGCGGCGCGGAAAATATCGCCCGTGGAAATGTGGGGAATCTTATAATCTTGCGCGACTTTTACTGCGAGCGAGCCTTTTCCCGCTCCCGGCGGTCCGAGAAAAATAAAATTCATTTTGTTCTCCTGGTGAAAACACATTTGAAATTTTTCAAATGTGTTTTCAGCGCGCGTTCGCAATGAAATGAGAACGCGCAATAATTATGAAAGTTTGCAACGCAAACTTAAAAAGCAAAACACTCGGTAGCAACTTGTCGCACAGCATTTGTGCGGTGTCTTTGACAAACTCTTAAAAAAGTTCTTGTCCATATTCATTGTATCACATTTTTGGAATTTGTAAAGCGATTTTTCACTTTGCTGCAAAATCGCGCTTTTATACGGTTTGAAAAGTGATGCCTTCTTCACTGTAAGAAAACAAACAAGTCTTTTCCCTCGTGCTAAAAATTCGTAAAAAAATTGAAGGCGCGCTATGATTTTTGTACGCACTTGACACACTTTGGCAAGATGAGGTATGATTATAATTGAGGGAATTTTACGCGCCCGATGGGTGTGCGGGCGTTTTTGAAATGGCTTGCTTGTTGACGCTCGTTCTTCGCCGTACTGCTAAACTCATTCGGAAACATTTAAAGTTTGCGACAATTTTTTTGCAATCATAAAAATTTGGAGGAAAAATGTTCAAGTGGATTTCTGGTTTTTTTAAGGCGCTCAACGCCAATACTAACCCAGCCGAAATTGCCCATGCGTTCGCTTTGGGGACGATGCTTGGTTTTATGCCAAAAACAAACGCGCTTTGGTATATGATTTTCGTATTTTTTCTTTTTGTGCGTCTACACAAGCCGACTTATGGCATTACTCTTTTGATTGTTTCGTATTTTGCATGGATGCTTGATCCGACTTTCGCCTCGATTGGATATTCGATTTTGACTTACAAACCTTTTGAAAATGTTTTTGCATGGCTCATCGACATTCCGTTCGTGGGATTCACAAAATTCAACAACACGATTGTGATGGGGTCGTTGGCGTTCACATTGGCTTTGTACATTCCGATTTTTGTGGTGGGGTATTTTTTCGTGCGATTCTGGCGAAAGCACGTTGCGCCCACTTTCATAAAGTCGCCTTTGCACAAAGCCGTGCAGAAGCTTCCGCTTTTGGGAAAACTTTTTGAGGCGGTTGAAGACAAATTCAATTAAATTTTTTGGAATTTCAGAAATTTCGATTTCTGAAAATTTCGCAGGGCGCGATTTTGCGACAAGAATCTAAAAACACAAGGAAAAAAAATGGACAACGATAAAGATATTGAAGAAAAAAAATCTTCCGAAGAATTGGCGGCGCAGGAGCAGGGCGCAGTTCAGCAAGCGGATGCCGACAAAACTTCCTTGCCCGAAGAGGGCGGCAAAAAAAAGAAAAAGCAAAAACTTTTTCCCGCGAAAAAACTTCCCGGCATCCTTAAAAAGAATTACAAAGCCAACCGAATCGAAAAAAAACTTTTCAAAAAGATTTATGTTTCAAGCGACAAAACTTTGGTGCAGTCTTTGTTCGAGGAAAATCCGAAAAAGCCCGGATACCTTTACATTCCTCGCGACAAGATGATTGAAAAAATCGATTTCAAACGCCTCAAACTTGTCGCGCGCGATGTCAAAAAGCAAAGGGGCTCTTTTAGGCTTGTTCCGTTTTTGGCAGTGCTGATTCTGATTGTTTCGGCGTATTTTACCGTAATCACGTTCAAAAATCCGCTCGCAAAAAAGGGGCTTACGTTCGTTATGCAAAAGGCGTTCGGCGCGCGCACCGACATTGCTTGGGTGAATGTTCAGTTTATGCGGGCGACGATAACGATAGGAAATTTGCAGCAGGCGAACAAAAAGTCTCCTATGAAAAACCTTTTTCAAATCGATAAGATTGAAATCAGTTTCAACCTTACGGAACTTCTTCGCGGAAAATTCGACGCGCGCAATATCGAGGTTTCGGGGCTGGCTCTTGACACCGACCGCACTTATTCCGGCGAACTGCCTCAGCCGCCGAAAAAAGAAAGCAAGCCGAATCCGCAAGTGGAGGCGATGATTGCCGAAATAAATCAGCGTAAGGATGCCGCGATTGAAGCCGCGCGAAAATCGATTGAGGCGGCTTTTGCAGAATACAATCCTGCCAATATGATTGCGAATGTTCAGGAGAACTTGAAGTCGCCGGAAGTGGCGCGGGAAACACGTGCCCAGGTGGAAGAAGCCATCGAGCGTTGGAAAGCCAAGCCCGATGAAATCAGAGGTCAAGTGGAGAATTTCGCCGCCGATACGAATGCGTTCGCAAAGCAGATGGATTCTATTGTCAATACTGATTTTTCAAAAATGAAAAATCCAGTGGAAATCCAGAATTTCGGAATGCAAATAAAAACTTCGATTGAGCAGGTGAACTCGCTCATCAGTCAAAGCAAGGAAATGACGAACACTGTGAAAGGCGTGGTCGAAGATGTCAAAACTGACGCCATTAAAGTGAAAGACATTTCGTTGCAAGTGGCGGACGCGCTCAAAGCGGACACGGCTTTGGTAAAAAGTCAGCTTGATAAAATCACTTCATTCAACTTGGATACGGGAACAAAAATATTGAGCAATGCGCTTGATTCCGCGATTTATGCCATGGCTGGAAGTTACTATCCTTATTTGGTGCAAGGCGTGAATTACGCGATGGAACTCAAAGCCAAGTCTTCAAACAGTTCGAAAGAGGAACAAAAACAGGCGGCGTTGTTGCAGCCGCGCCACGAACGGCTTTCCGGCACGAACATTTATTGGAAGTACGACAGCGTTCCGAAATTCCTTATCGAAAACATTCGTTTTAGCGGACTTGGAGTGGCGGTGCTCGGTACGCAGATTTCGAGCGACATGGACAAGCGCGGCGCACCAGCCACGGTTACGGCTTCTTATCAGCAAGGCGAAACTCGCACGCACAAAGCCCAAGTTTTGGTGGACGCTCGAACAAAAACTGCGAATCCGCTTGTGGGCGTGGAATATTCGGGCAACAATTATCCGCTGGGATTTTCTATGCCGTATTTGAATTTGGATTCGAACACGATGATTTCCGGAACCATCAACGTAAAGCGAACTGGCGCGGTTTCCATCGGCGGAGAACTCAACATGGTGCATCTCGCGCTTTCTGCCGATGAATTCGAACCTGCAATCGCATATCGTTTTTATAATGCCGCATTGAGCGCAATCGATTCGCTTGTGGTCGGCTTGGAAATTGGTTTGGATGATTCGCACAAGTTCGTAATGAAAATTTCTTCGGACTTGGACAAGCGTTTCAACACGATTTTGAGAACCGTTGTGAACAACGAGCTTAAAATTTTGATTGCGGAAGCGCAAGAGCAACTCACGAAACTTTTGAACGAGCAATGCGGCGATGTCATGGACAAGATTTCGGAATTCGTGAATATCGAAGATTTGATAAACGAGCAAGGCTTGAATATGGATGGCATCAACAAGATGCTGAACGAAAAGCGAGGCGAACTTGAGGCAAAATTGAAAGAGCAGGCTGCCGCCGCTTTGGGCGAAGTCCGTGACCAAGCCACTTCCGCCGTGAAAGATGCCATCGGAGATGCGCTCAAAAATTCTGGCATTCCTACGCTTCCAGGCTCGCCTTCGAGCGGAAATTCTTCCAGCAATTCCGGCTCTGAAAATGAAGGAACATCTTCAAGCAAGGAAGATGCTGCGAAGGATGCCCTTGGTAGCGCGCTCAAAGGTTTGCTGAAAAAATAAAATTGTGTGTGGAAGATTTTGATTGAATTTGCACGCAAAAATTCTGCAACAATTTTCGTGGATTTTTGTTTGTAGAATATAAGCAGTCCAAACAGGCCGCTGATTTTGCGCGGCTTATTTGGACTGCGATTTTTCGCTTCGCTGCGAAATGACTTTTTCGAGATTTTCAAAAATTGAAATTTTTGAAAATCTTGAAAATATATGAACAGTTAAAATAAACCGCTGGTTTGGCGCGTTTTATTTTAACTTCGAGTTTTTTTCTTTGCAAAAAAAAAACTCGCCTATTTATTGTCATTTCTCGCTTCGCTATGAAATGACTTTTCCGACATTTTCAAAAATTGAAATTTTTGAAAATGTCGGAAATCTTAATGAAGCGTTTTGTTGTTGTTTGCATTTTTTCGTTTTTTTCCGCTTTGTCGGCGCAGGAGTCGCTTGAAAGATTGTTGTTGGGCTATTTCCAAAACAGCCTTGTCTTGCAGGAACTTTCGGGAAAGGTTGACAAAGCGATTTTGAATTCAAAATCCGCTTCGATTTCCAATGGAATGAACATCTCGCTTTCCACTGGCTCTATTTCGTTCAGTTTTGGAAATGGCGGAAGTTTCAATTTTACGCCGAACGCTTCGCTCGGAATTCCTGCGGCGCAGAACTTGCGCTTCACTGCGTCCTCCAATGTTTCCGCCCGAAACGGCGAGACCGAGGTAAAGAACACTTCGCTCGGAGTGAGCGTGGACATCTATTCGAGCGTGCGCGAAGAACGCGAAATCGCTTTGCTCAAATCCGAGCGCGCTCTGCTTGAGGCGAGACGTGATTTGCAAAACGGATTCGTCAACATGGAAAGCGAATTTTATTCCAAGTTGAAAAACCTTTTTGAAATCGCTTCGAAAATAATCACGGCGCAAAAATCGCTTTATGAACATCGTCTGGAATTCGACGAACTGCGCGTGCAGGGCTTTGGCACGTCCTCTTCGAAATATCGGCTCAAGCAGATGGAAGTGACGAGCGACGAGCACGATGTGGAAATCTATCGGCACGAACTTGAGCGCGAGACGAAAATCTTTGCGCAGGAATGCGGAATGGAATACAATTTCGCCGATGCGATGGAATTCCTTCCGACGAAAATACCCGAAGTTGCCGCGACGGACATTTTGGATTTTGATGCAGAGAATTTCGCGGAAACCGAAAACGCGCTTTGGACGAACGAAATCAATTCAAAAACTCGCGCGGCGGACAAGGCAGTTTCGGTCAGCGTGAATGCGGGCTACACTTTTGCGAACACCGTCAATTCATTTATGACGAATGCGATGGAATACGGCGACACAATCGACATCGGCTCTTCATTGGCTTGGCAAAAAACTGGATTGCAGGCGAGCGCGGGCGTTTCATTTCCGACCAATTCCGGAAGTTTCAATCCGCTTTACAAATTGAGTTTTTCATTTGTGCCGAATCAATTTCGCCTTGCCGACGTTCAGAAAAAAATCGAAAAGGTTGACGAGCAATTGGAATTGGTGGCAATCGAAACTGCGCGAAAAAATTACGAGACAGCTTTGGTGGCGCAACAAAGTTCTTTGGAAGAATTGCAGTGGGCGGCGCGCACGAATGCCGAAAATTTTGAAACGTATTCGCAACTCGAAAGCGACACCGCTTCTTGGTATCGCAGCGGCATCATCACCGAAAGCGAATATCGCAGCGCGCAGGTGAACAAGGAAAATTACAGGATAAGAATTCTAATCAACGCGCTCGATTTGATTATCTACAATAACAAAACCGCGACTTTGTTTACGAGGGACGAAGAATTGAAATAGGTTTTGGAAATCGCGCCGCAGATTGCAAAGTGAATACAAATGATTGCAGAATGACTGCAATATGAATACAAATGCTGGTCGCGCAATTTTTTTTTGCATCGCAATGAGACGCATTGCAAAGCCTTTTTCAGTTTTATGCGAATGCTTCTTCCATAAGACGCGCGTTTATGATAGGATTTTTTTATGAAGGAAAAACAGAATTTGCGTACAGGCATTTTTTATTTGCTCGTTCCTATCATCGCGAACATTGTCGTGCTTGCCGTAACGCTTTCGATTGAATTTCCTTTGCCGCAAAATCGCGAATATGAAATTTGGCTTGCCTTTTTGGAGACGCACGAAATTCTCGGCAATGTTTTCACATCGCTTTCCTTCGTGATTTCAATTTTGCTTGGCGTGATTTTTACCGTGCCGATTTTCAAGGGAGGGGAACGCGCGAAAATACACGCGGCGAATTCTTCCATCGCGCTCGCGTCAATCGGAACTCTCGGCTGGGTTCTGATGCTGCTTTTCCAGACTTTTTTGGCGGCGTACATACGAATTTCTTCGGGTGAAAGAATCTACGGCACTCTGAAAAATTCCGCGATGTTCACGATGTTCGCCGCGACGCTCGCGTTCGTCGTGACGTTTTTGATTTTGGAGACGGCGAACCGCGCGAAGATTCTCAAGTTCTATTTTCCCTCGGGCAACATTTCCAAGACGAAGAATTTGATTCGTCCTTCGCTGCGCCTGATTTTTTTGATGTACTATATCGGAGTAGGCGCGTTTCCTGTATCCGCACTTTTGTTCGCGCTCGTCACGAAAGAAAAAAATCTCGGAGCGGAGATAAGCCGCAATATGATTGCCACGATGTCGGTTTTTATTCTCGCGGGAATTTTTATCACGCTGCTTTTGGCGAACATCTTGCGAAATCCTTTGAAGGAACTCGCACGCGCCGCGCAAAAAATTTCTGAGGGCGACTTGAAAAATCGCGTGCAGGTTTCTTCGGGCGATGAAATCGGAATCCTCGGAGACAGTTTCAACGAGATGTCACGCTCGCTTTTGGAAAAGGAATTTATGAAAGACGTGTTCGGAAAAATCGTAACCCCCGATGTGCGCGACCATTTGCTCGGCGGCGGAATGGGGGGAATTTCGCTCGGCGGAGAAAATATGCGAGTGACGATTTTGTTCTGCGACATTCGCGGATTTACGAGCCTTTCTGAAAAAATGGAATGTGAAAAAGTCGTGCTGCTTTTGAACGAATATTTTTCGAAAATGAGCGAATGCATAATCAGTCACAACGGCATCATCAACAAATATATCGGAGATGCGATTATGGCGATTTTCGGCGCGCCCGTAAAATCCACGACGCACGCAAGGGATGCGTATCTTGCCGCGCTTGAAATGCGGCGCGCCCTCGTCCAAGTGAATCGCGACTTTGAAAAAATCGGCTTTCCGCAAATCAGATTCGGAATCGGAATCCACACTGGAACGGTTCTCGCCGGAAACATCGGTTCCCCCTCCCGAATGGAATACACGGTAATTGGTGACAATGTGAACATCGCAAGCCGCATCGAAGGACTTTGCAAAGAATACAAGCGCGACCTTTTGATTTCGGAGAGTTCGGTGAACGAAATAAAAAGCGAAGCGAATTTTGCGGACGAGGACGCAGGCGAAAAAATCCCCGTGCCGCATTTTTTGTGCGAGGCGGACATTCGCGGAAAGGAAGAAAAAATAAAACTTTATGAAGCAGTTTCAGGAAAGGAGTGAAACTTATGGCGAAAAATAATTTTTTCAAAAGTCGCGCTCTGAAAATAATTTTGGCAAGTGTGATTGTCGTGGCTGTCATCGTGATTGCCTTGATTCTGATTCGTTTCGCGCTCAACAAAAATAAAATCGCCGATACCACTTACACCGTGCGGAAAGAAATCTATGAAAATTCGGTGAGCGTTGCGGGCGTGGTGAGCGCGGCGCAGGAACAGACGTTGCAGGCTTTGAGCGACGGCACTGTGATTGCGGTTTATGTCAAACAAGGCGACAGCGTAAAAACTGGCGACGTGATTATCCAAATGGATGCGAGCGAACAGCAATACAATCTTGCGAAGCACGACTACGAAATGGAAACCACGCGAATCACAGGCTCCACGCGCCAATACAATCTCATGCAAACCCAGCGGCTTTCGCTCGTGCAAAAAATCGCCGAGCGCAAAGTGAGCGCAACGTTCGACGGAATCATCGCCGACATCGATGTTGCCGTTGGCGATTCGCTTGAAGCAAAAGATTCGGTGGGAACGCTCGTTGACATTTCGTATTTGATTGCGGATGTGGAAGTGGCTGAAACCGATGTTGCGAAATTGAAGGAAGGGCAGGAAGTGCAATTTTCTTTTCCCGCATACGATGGCAAGGTGACAGGACACGTGGTGGGGTGGCCCGCGATTGGAGAAGTTACGAGCCGAGGCGCGACTGTGGTGAAAGTCCGCCTCCGAATCGATGACTATCCGCGCGAATCGATTTTGCCGAATTTTTCTTTTAGTGGGCAAATCAAAATCGCTCCCGACGAAACTTATATTTTGGTGGAACGCGAGGCAATTGGCAGGGATGGAAATCAGGCGTTCGTGGTGAATGCGAAAACTGGCGAAAAGAAAAAAGTGAAGGTCGAAACTTACAGCCGCGAGTTCGTGAAAATTGTAGAAGGCGATGTTGTGGAAGGCGAGGTGCTTAAGGCGCAAAGTGCACCGATTGCTTCGGGAACGATGCGCAGGTCGGGCGGGGGAAATCGAATGCCGTCTCCGATGAGATGATTTTCGGAAAGAATTATGGAAAAAGATGAACGCACTGAAAATGAATTCGTCGTGCAAGAAAATCAGGTTTTGAAAAATTCTGCAAATCAAAAAGAAAACGTAATCGAACTTGAAAATGTCAAGCGCGTCTATACTATGGGCGAAACCCAAGTGTATGCGTTGCGCGGAATCTCGTTTAAAATCCAGCAAGGCGAATTCGTTACGATAATGGGGCCTTCCGGTTCTGGAAAATCTACGTGCATGAATATGATTGGCTGCCTCGACCGTCCTTCCGAAGGCGTTGTAAAAATCAACGGCCGCGAGACCGCCGTTATGAACGAAAAGGAACTTTCGGTTTTGCGCAACCAAACAATCGGATTTGTGTTCCAGCAATATTTTCTTTTGCCTTCGATGAACGTTTTGGAAAACGTGATGCTGCCGCTCAGGTATTCGGGAATCGAACGCAAGGAACGAATCGCGTTGGCAAAAGCCGCGCTTGAAAAAATGGGATTGCAGGACAGAATGAATCACAGACCGAGCGAACTTTCCGGTGGACAAAAACAGCGCGTTGCGATTGCGCGTGCTACAGTTACGAAGCCAAAAATAATTTTGGCTGACGAGCCGACAGGTGCGTTGGACAGCGAAACAGGTCGCGCGGTGATGAACCTTTTTCGGGAAATAAATCTCGGCGGAACTACGGTCGTAATCGTAACGCACGATCCGCGAATCGGAGAGGCGAGCCGCCGCTGCATAAAAATTTTTGACGGCAAGATTCAAAGCGATGATTGAAAAATGACGATGCTTTAAGAATTTCAATCCTTGACAAACAAAAAAAATCCAGTTAGAATGAATTTTATGTGGGTGCAGGGCAATATCGTAAGAAAAAGCGATTTTCAGAAAACCGTTCTTGTCAAGCACAGTAATTTTACCTTCAATTTTTCGCAAGAGAATTACATCGCCCAAATTGAACAACGTGGACTACATAACGTTTGGCGCGAACTTTGCGATTTTCTTACTTCCAACGGCATCCAAAAATTCAGCGAGCAGATTGTTGACTTCTACGAAATCGGCAGGTTTTACGAGGTCGGGCTTGCTTATGAAAATAAATTCAGCAAAAAGCAATGCGGAAAATATTATACGCCTCGCGACGTGAGCGTGTTGATGGCGAGGCTTCTTTGCAAGAATAAAAATCTTTCGGCAATAGCAGATGTCGGTTGTGGATGCGGAAATCTCATTATCTCTGTTTTGGAGGAACTTGAAAAAAACGGCACGTTGGAATCCGTCCTCCAAAACGGAATCTATCTTTTTGACAATGACGAAACGGCTTTAGAGATTTGTTCGGCGAGAATACGCGCCCGCTTTGGCATTGAAGAAAAGCGAATTCACAAGATTTGCGGTGATTTTCTTGCGCTGGAAGAATTCCCGAAAAACCTTTCGGTCATATCAAATCCGCCCTATGTTTCAAATTGTCGCGTTGATTCGGGAGCGGCTGACGTGGCGCGCGCTGCCGATTTATATATCGCGTTTTTTTCCAAAATCTGCGACTTCGCGCAAAACCTTACGATTGTAACGCCGCAGTCGTTTATTGTCGGACAGAAATTTTCTATGTTTCGAAAAAAACTGCATGAAAATTTTTACGGCGACATTTTTTCTTTTGATAACGTTCCATGTCCTCTTTTCAACGGAAAGAAAGAAGGCGTTTTCAATACGAACAACGCGAACGGGGTGCGCGCCTCAATTTCCAATTTGCACAGGAAAACAAAAAATTCTCCGCAAGGCTTTAGGCTCTCGCATTTGATTCGCTTCAAGTCGGAGCAGCGCGGAAAAGTTATCGATGAAACATTCCTTGAATCAACGCTCGGCGAAATTCGGCAGGATTTGTCGCGACCAGTAAAAGCGTTCAAGTCGCTCGAAAAGTTCGCGTTCGGAATTCTTGAAAATCATTTTAATTTGGAAGATTTGCTTTCGGATTCTGAGAACGAATTTTCGGTTTGCGTGGCGACTTCCGCGCGATACTTCATTTCCGCCTCAAAGTTGCGGCAAAAACGCTCCGGCTTTTTCGAGCTTTTTGCCAACGACAAAGCATCTTTCGACATGCTTTACGCGCTTTTGAATTCAAGCTACTGCTATATGTGGTATCGTTTTTTTGACGGCGGAATTCTGCTCTCAAAATCACTGCTCAAAAAAATCCCCGTGCCGCAACGTTTGCAGTTTGACAAAGCAAGGCTTGCGGACTTGGTTGCAGAAACCATCGCCACAGAAGAAAACTGCAAGTCATACAAAAAAAATGGCGGCGCAATGCAGGAAGTGGTGAAATTTCCCGAACGCACACGGAATGCGCTCAATGCATTTTTGTTCGGCAACATCGACTTTTCGCCCTTGCACAGAAACTATGAGGAATAGATGACGGCTTCGGAACATGAGGAAAAGATAGCCGATTTTTTCCTGAATCACCTGCAATCGAAAAAACTCGAATTGATTGTTCCCGTCAAGACGATAAAAAAACTCAACGCGATTTACAAAAAGTTTTTCTGTTCCGCAAATGATTTTGATGACTTGCATGCAAAGTTTGAGGAATTCAGAAAAGAACTGAATTTGTCGCCCGCCGCGTTGTGCGAGCTGAAAAAACAGTTTGAAAAGAACATGGCACTCCAGCCGAGCGTTTTGACGGAATGCTTTATCGCACAGACCTTGGCTGATTCTTGGCGGCTTGACAGATTTGAGGATTTGGATGCGGACGGAACTCTTCCGTCAAAAGTTTCCAACATTTTGTTCGGCATAAAAAACAAGCGTGACGGGGCTTCGTTCCGATACATCTATTTCAATGACAAGGCGGATTGTGTGCTTGTGCAATGCGGGGATTCTTCCACAATCGACGCGGTTTTTATAAAAGAAAAAATCGGAATTCGCATTGAATTCAAGGAGGAGCTGGCAAAAATGAACGAGGTAGATATTCCGTCCTATGACAGCAACGGAAAGCTTCTTGTCGGCGATGATTTCACAGAAAAATATCCATACTATGCGCCCTTTGTTGAAATTTTCAACAACAAGACGAATGTTTTTGACATGATGGGGCATAATTTCAAGCTCGCCGATTATCTTGACGAAGAAAATTCCAAGCGGATAGTCGAAAGCATTGTGGACGCGAAATTCATCGATGTGTATATTCTGCTCAAGGGAAACACTTTGATTCCTGTGCTTGGCAAGAATTTGCATTCGCGTGTCGGCTTTTCTGGCTCTGAAATTCGCACGGCTGGAAAGAATCCAAAAAAACTTTGGTCAATTGATTTTGCAAAGAATGAAATCGCACGTCTAGGCGGAAAAATTGCCGGCGGCACGGTCTTTCTTCCGTTCAACAAAAAATTGTGTGCTATCGGGCGCGGCATGGATACAGTCACTCGCTACAAAATCAATCCCCTGATTTTCGTGCGCATCAAACACACCAAAATTGAGAATGGCATTATCTCATTCGCCTTTGAAAAAATCGAGCAGCTTAAACCCACGGTCTCATTGCACCTTTCGCCGTTGTAAGTTTGTTTTTAGGAGAAAGCTAAAAAATTATGTTTGAAGATTTTTTGAACGCGCTTGCCAATTTTCGCAGGCAAAAAATGCGGACTATGCTTTCTGTTCTCGGTGTGATTATCGGTGTTGCGAGCGTCATCGTGATAATGAGCATGGGGCAAAGTTCCACGAAGCAGATTCAAAATACGTTCGGAAATGCGGGGCTTGACATGGTGAATGTTTCGGGCGGATTTATGCGCCGAAATCGCGATGCCGTGACATTGCAGTTCAATGAAGATTTCCGCGAGGCACTTTTTGAGAATGTCCGCAACATAAAAAAAGTTTGGTACAAAAATTCCATTTCTGTCACGATTTCATTCGGCGAGACGAGCGTGAGCGGAAATTGCACTGCGATTGAAAATGGCTATTTGGAAGCGTATTCAATGCGGCTTGAAAGCGGACGCTTTTTTTCTGTGACAGAAGATTTGTTCGGCGCGCAAAAAATAATTTTGGGAAAGGAATATGCCGACTTGCTTTTTCCTTCGGGCGACGGAGTGGGAAAGAGCGTGCTTGTTACTGCCGACAAAATTTCGTTTGGATTTGAAGTGGTGGGAATTTTGGCGGAACAGAATACTGGAATGGAAAACAGTTCGAGCACTGCATACATTCCGCGCGGATTCTATGCGAAAAAAATCACGCCGAATCCCGATGCGGCAACAATCATGGTGCAGGCGGTGTCCAACGAATTTTCCACGCAACTTGTGAACGACATCACCGAATATTGCAAGGAAGTCACCGGCACGGAAGGAAGCGTATGGGTGAATTCGATGCAGACGATGATTGACCAAATGAACGAAATAACGCATTCATTGAGCGTGATGCTCGCGGCAATCGCAGCCATTTCTCTTTTGGTTGGCGGCATCGGAATTATGAACATAATGATTGTTACAGTTACTGAGCGTCGCCAGGAAATCGGCATACGAAAAGCGTTGGGCGCAAGCCCGAACATAATCCGCCGTCAATTTTTGATTGAGTCCGCGGCAATCACAGTGATGGGCGGCATCGCGGGAATTGCCTTTGGGATTTTGATAACGATTGCATTGGAATATGTGCGCGCGTTGAGTTTCACTGTGAGCACGACAAGTTGCTTCATTTCGTTTTTCTTTTCGGTTTTCGTCGGAATAATTTTCGGATTCAGCCCGGCAAGCCGCGCCGCGAAATTGGATCCGGTGGACGCGCTCAACGGAGAATAATCTGCAAAGTTCGATGCAATTTTTTTTGTGAGGATTTTGCAAAATACTTGCGAGCCCAAACGAATGTGCCGACGCATTTTTTTGACTTCGATTTTGATTTAAAAAATTACTTGAAAAATCGCAATGGAAATTTTATAATCAAATTATGAGAAAGCACTTTTCGCGTTTCGCAATTTTGTTTGTTTTTGCCGCCGCAATTTCTGCGCAAGGTGGATGGAACTTTGAATCCAACTTGGATTTTATCTATTATCCTGAAAGCGATTTTGTTTCCGGCTCCACACACTTTGCGCCTGTTTCTGGAATTTTTAAATCCGTTGGCTTGCAAGAAACTTTTTGTGCCAACTATGTCATCCCCACGCCTTTTGGAGAAGGCGCGTTGGTTAAAGACAGCAACGTTTCGCTTGGCGCGAGTTTGATTTTTTCGCCAGTCACGATAATGCCGACTTTTTCGGTTTCGTTTGCGCCAATCGCATTTTTGAATTTGAGTGCGGGTGCGGCAATCGGAACAGGCTGGCAACTTTTCAATGGAACATTCGAAGGATTTTTGGGGCATGATGGAAAGGACGAATACAAACAGTTCGATGGATTCCGAACTTGGCTCTACCAATTTTGGGGCAATGCCACGCTGATGTTCGATGTGGCGGCAGTTGCTCCCGGTGAATGGAATCACGTTGTCGCGCTCGCGTCATTTGATTTTCGTTATTGGGGAATTTTGGGCGAGCACAGCGGCATCGAAGTTTTCAAATGGCAGAACACGGCGAACCTTGCGCAGGGAGTTCGCTTTGACATCAATGTGCTTGTGGGCTACCAAATGCCAATCAAACTTTCGATGGTCGGAATCAATTTTGAATGGAGCGGATATTTTAAAGGCAACGAAGCGTTCGGAAAAAAATACGAAGACTTCAACGGCGATTTTGTTCAAGTTGACATAAATCCGCTTGCGCAAATTTCTTTTACAGAAAAAGACATCCTTACGATTATGCTGAATTTTTCAAGCCGCCGAAGTTTTAAAGAAGACCATCAAAAGGAGGGGGGAGAACTTTCCCTGCATTATTCGGGGCGCGAATGGTTTTTCAATATGGTGGCTTTCCGTTGGACGCATAAATTCTAGCGCGCCTGTTCCGAGTTTTCCAAATGCCTGCGAAAAAATTCGCATTGTTCATCGAGGCAGGGTGCGCTGTATTTTCCGCGCAAATCGAGCATGAAAACATGGCTCAATTTTTCTTTTGAATGCGCCCGATAGCATTTGTATTCAAACTTAATTGAGTTTTCGCAAAAAATTTTTGCAATCGGCGGAACTTGTTCGCGGAGAAAATCTTCTTCGGCAGTTACGAAAAATGTCGGCGGAAAATTTTCCGTGGTGTGAAAAATCGGGGAAGCCAAAATCAATTCTTGCCGCGTGCCGTTTTTTTCGAACAATGCGCCGCACGCGCCTTTCATATTTAGAGTTTTCGGAAACGAAGTAAAATCATACATTCCGCAATTTAGATAGAGCGCGTTCAATTTTAATTTCGCGGGAATTCCAAAGTCGAAATTTTTTGCGAAATCTTTATTCGTGCAGATGGCGGCGTAGGTGGCAAGGTAGTTCGCGCCTGCGGAATCGCCAGTCGCAAAAATGTTTTTTGCATCCAAATATTGCTCCGAAGAATTTTTCAAAATCCATTTGAACACATTGTTCGTGTCTTCGAGCGCGGCTGGAAATTTGTGCTCGGGCGCAAGCCTGTAAGTAAAATTGACTACGGCAAATTCGCGGCGTGCCAATTCCATGCAATAGAAACTGTACAGTTTTTTGTCGCCGTAAATCCAGCCGCCTCCGTGCACGCTCACTATTACAGGAAGAGCTTTTTTTGCCGCGCGTTTTGGTCTGTAGATGTCGAGCAGGCAGCATTCGTCGGAGGCGGAATAGCGAATGTCGAAAATGCATTTTACATCGGAGGGAATTTTCAAGCCCGCGTCACGCCGCGCGTCGCTTGCGCCCATTCCATCGCGCATTGATTTTACGTAGTCGAAAATTTCTTTTTTTGTCATTTTGTCGTTTTCCTGCTAAATTTGTTTAAATTCTGCTATAAAACTAATTCTATCACTTGCAAAAAAAAATTTAAAGTGCAATAATAAAATTAAATTTCTGCGAGCATTGAAAATCAGAAAAAGAAATTTTTCAATTTATTTTTAGGAGTTTTTATGAAGTACGGATATTTCGACGACGAGGCAAAAGAATATGTCATCACTCGTCCAGACACGCCGACATCTTGGAGCAACTATTTGGGCTCTACGGAATACGGCGCGGTGATTACGAACAACGCGGGCGGCTACGGCTTCTATAAATCGGGAGCGCAAGGTCGTTTTATGCGGCTTCGTTTCAATTCAGTTCCGATGGACCAGCCCGGCCGATATTTTTATTTGCGCGATTGCGATTCCGGCGACTATTGGTCTGCTTCGTGGCAGCCTGTCGGAAAGCCGCTCGACAAATACAAGAGCGAATGCCGCCACGGAACTGCGTATTCGAAATTCACTTCGGAATATTCAGGCATAAAAAGCGAGACTTTGTACTATGTGCCGCTCGGACAGGTCTTTGAATATTGGCGGCTCAAACTTACGAACGAATCCGACAAGGCGCGAAAAATTTCCGCGTTCACGTATTGCGAACTCGCGAATTGCTGGGACACGATGAACGATCAAGTGAATTTGCAATATTCGCTTTTTATTTCGCGCGGCGAACGGAAGGGAAATGTTTTGCGATTCGCTTCGCATCAAAATTTGTTCGAGCAATTCCCGGACGCAGAGCCAGGAAGTCAGGCGATGCTTTCTTGGATGGCGCTTTGCAATTCTCCGCTCACTGGATTTGATACGAGCCGCGAAGCGTTTTTGGGAACTTATGGAAGTTACAAAGAGCCTGCCGCCGTCCTCAATGGCAAGTGTTCGGATTCGCTTGCTTATGGCGACAACATTTGCGGAAGCGTGCAAACTGAAATCGAACTTGCTCCTGGCGAATCCAAGGAAATCATCGTCCTCTTCGGAATCGGAGACGCGAATCTTGTGGGCGAAAAAATTGTCAAGGAATTCGGAAATGTCGCGCGTGCCGACGAGGAATTCGAAAAACTCAAAAAGAATTGGCATGCTAAATTGGGCAGCTTCAACGCGAGCACTCCAGACGAGGACATCAACCATACGGTGAATGTTTGGGGCTTGTACAACTGCCTCATTACTTTCGCGTGGTCTCGCGCGGCAAGCCTTGTCTACAACGGAGAGCGCGACGGCTTGGGCTATCGCGACAGCGTTCAAGATATTTTGGGCGTGAGCGCGGCGATTCCCGAAGAAGCCAAGGCGCGGCTTGTGCGAATGCTGAGCGGACAATGCCAAAACGGCGGCGCGATTCCTGTGATTTCGAAGGACTTCAATGCGGGGCATGAAAAGCCTCCGAAGCCCGAGGAATTCCGTTGCGATGATTGCCAATGGTTTTTCAATTCCGTTCCGGCGTTCGTTGCGGAAACAGGCGACTTTAATTTCTACAACGAAGTTGTGCCTTATGCGGATGGCGGCGAGGCGACTGTGTTCGGGCATTTGAAACAGGCGCTTTTGTTCAATCTTGAGCGAATGGGAAAAGACGGGCTTCCTTGCGGCCTGCTCGCCGACTGGAACGACTGCCTCCGCTTGGGCTACCATGGCGAAAGCCTCTTCGTTTCGTTCCAATTGCGTCTTGGACTCACCACTTATTCCGACATCGCAAAGCGGCTCGGAAAAAATTCCGAAAGCGAATGGGCGTTGGGTGAGCGCAAAAAACTTGACGAAGCGATTCAAAAAAAATGCTGGGACGGCGAATGGTTCATTTGGGCAATCACCGAAGACGGCACTGTCTACGGCACTAAAACGATGGACGAAGGTCAGGTCTATTTCAATACGCAGGTTTGGGCGGTGCTTTCGGACGCTGCCACTGCGGAACAGGCGCGGCTTGCAATGAAAGCTGTCAAAGAAAAATTGGCTACGCCATATGGCTTGATGCTTTGCGCGCCGCCCTTCAAAAAAGCCCCGCGCGACACGATGAGTTCTGTGATTTACAATTTCGGAATCAAAGAAAATTCCGGCATCTTCAATCACACGCAGGGCTGGGGCGTGATCGCGGAAACGCTTTTGGGCAACGGCGACCAGGCTTACGAATATTGCAAGGCTTCTCTTCCCGCATCGTACAACGACCGCGCGGAAATCCGCCAAAGCGAGCCGTATGTCATCGGGCAGACGACATATTCCACATATTCGCCACGCGCCGGCAACACGCGCGTTTCATGGCTTTCGGGAGCGGCAACATGGAATTACTATTCCATCACGCAGTACATTTTGGGAATCCGTCCGCAATACGAGGGGCTTTTGATTGATCCGTGCATTCCAAAAAAATGGGACGGCTTCAAAGTAGAACGTCGCTGGCGTGGAATGAACCTTTCGATTGAAGTGAAAAATCCTTCGCACATTTGCAAAGGAGTTGCAAGCATCGAAGTTGACGGAAAGAAAATCGACTCCGCGGAAATCCCCGTTTCGCTTCTCAAAGACGGAAGCAAAATCGTAGCCGTGCTTGGCGAAAATCCTTTGAGCGCGAATTGGGAACGATTGTAGTTTTTTGAAATTCTGCGAATGCAAACGTGGCAAGTTGTTGCGATGCAAGCAACGGCTTGCTTACGTTCGCGGATTTTCGCATCCTTTTTCATTTTGAAAAGCATTGTCCAAGATACGTTGCGAAAGACTTTCTGCGACATCGAAGCCAAAGGAATTTTGAATGACTTATTTTTTTGAAACTTACGGATGCCAAATGAACATCGCAGAAAGCGCGGCCGTCGAGCAGCTTTTTTTGGCGCGTGGCTGGCAAAAGGCGGATGATGTTCAAAAAGCCGATGTCGTCGTCATAAACACTTGCTCCGTTCGCGCCACCGCCGAACAGCGCATTTTTGGAAGGCTGGGATTTTTTTCTGGGCTAAAGGCTGTTCGTGCCAAAACTCCCGGCGCGAAAAACAAGTCGCTCGAAATTGCCGCCGAATTCGTAAAAGACGGCGCGAAGCCACTCACGCTTGTAGTGATGGGATGTATGGCTGAACGGCTTTTGCATTCCCTGAAAGACGAATGGCCTTGCATCGATTATGTCGTGGGCACTTTCGCGAAGAAGAATTTCGGAAAAATTATTTCCGCCGTTGAAGATGCCGCGGGGGGAGGGGGTGGCACTTCAACGACCGACGCTCTACTTACCCCCGCCTTTGAATTGGATGATTCATCCAAATACGAATTTGCCGCCGTCTCTTTGGAACAAGGCGCGTTCAGTTCGTTCGTGCCGATTATGCATGGCTGCAATAATTTTTGCTCCTACTGCATCGTGCCTTATGTTCGCGGGCGGGAAATTTCTCGCGACGTGGATTCGATTTTAAAAGAACTTGACGTGCTTTCAAAATACGGCGTAAAGGAAATCACGCTTTTGGGGCAGAATGTGAATTCATATTTTTGGGAGAATTCCGATTTTGGCAAAATCGATTTTCCCGCGCTCCTAAAAATCATTTCCCACCATTTGGAAAAAATCGATTCGCCGATAAGATGGATTCGCTTTGAATCAAGCCACCCGAAAGATTTTTCCGACGATTTGATTGAAGTGATTGCAAGCGAATCGCGCGTTTGCAAATTCGTCCATCTTCCGGTTCAGCACGGTTCAACTCGGATTCTGCAAAAAATGAATCGGCGGTATTCGCGCGAAAATTATTTGGAACTTGTAAAAAAAATCCGCACGCGCATTCCGCTCGTCGCGCTCACCACAGACATCATGCTTGGATTTCCCGGCGAAAGCGAGGAAGATTTTTTGCAAGCGATTTCATTGATGCGCGAAGTGCGCTACGACAACGCCTTCATGTACTATTACAATCCGCGTGAGGGAACGCCCGCCGCCGAATGGGAGGGGCAGATTCCGCTTGAAGAAAAAAAATCGCGCTTGCAAAAAGTGATTGATTTGCAGTTGGAAATCACGTCGCAAAAATTGCGCGAGCGTCTCGGAGAAATTGTAGATGTCCTTGCCGAAAAAAAAAGCCGCGACAATCCAGACGAAATTTTGGGCAAGACCGAACGCGAAGAGCGAGTGGCGTTTTTTGCGCCAGAAAATCTAATCGGAAATTTTGCGAAAGTCAAATTGCTTGAATTGAACGGAAACACTTTCAAAGGCGAAATAGTAAATTGAAAATTTGATATTTCGGCTAGATTGTTTTTCGCACGGCAATCGCATCGAGAATTCGCGCGGTGATGGAAAAACTCTCCGGCGCGAAAATATTTTTTTTCATCATCTCGCATCCTGCTTTTCAACAACTCACGAATTCGTGAGATTTTCTAACAAATTCGTGAGCACGCTTTGTTGCGAAGCAAAAGTACGGATGTTTTTAATTATTCACTTTTTCAACAAATCGTAAGAATGCGGCCTTGCCTTCTTCCGTGCGCTTGAAAACACCCGCGTGTTCCAAAACTTTCGAAAATACGATTCCGATTTCCTTTTGCAAAATCGAATTGACATTTTTTTGCGAGATGTTTTTGTGCTTGCGAAGAATTTCTTTCGCCCATTCAGCGTGCTTTGAAAGAGCCTCGTCCTTGGAAATGTCTTTCTTTGCAACAAGTGCGTCCGCCAGATTTTGCATTTCGGTTTTTAGACGCGCGGGCAAAATCGCAAGACCCAGCACTTCGATAAGCCCGATGTTTTCTTTTTTGATGTGATGCAATTCCGAATGCGGATGATAGACACCAAGCGGATGCTCGCTCGTAGTGATGTTGTTGCGCAAAACCAAATCCACTTCATACAAATCGCCTTTGCGCCGCGCAATCGGAGTGATTGTGTTGTGTGGTTCGCCGTCGGTCTTCGCGAAGATGAACGCGCTCTTGTCGGAATACTTTCTCCATGCGAGCAAAATCTTTTCAGCCAAATCCACGAGGGTTTCCTTTTTTTCGCACGAAAGCCGAATCACAGACATCGGCCATTTTACGATTCCCGCTTTTACCGAAGGAAATCCTTTGAACTTGATTGGCGTTTCAATCGGCGCGCGCGCCATGGCGAATTCGAAATTGCCGCCTTGGAAATGGTCGTGACTCAAAATCGAGCCTCCGACAATCGGCAAGTCCGCATTGCTTCCGAGCGTGTAGTGCGGAAATTGCGTGATGAAATCAAAGAGGCGTTCGAACGTGGCGCGACTGATTTTCATCGGCGTGTGATTGGAATTGAAAACGATACAATGCTCGTTGTAGTAAACATAGGGCGAATATTGGAATCCCCATTTTTCGCCCGCAAGTTCAATCGGAATGATTCGATGGTTTTGTCGCGCCGCATGATTTATTCGCCCGGCGTAGCCTTCGTTTTCCAAGCACAAAAGGCATTGCGGGTAGCCGCCTTGCTTTGCGTTCCGCGCGGCGGCAATCGACTTCGGGTCTTTTTCGGGCTTGGAAAGATTTATCGTTATGTCGAGCGCGCCGTATTCGGTTTGCACTTTCCATTTCAAATCCTTGCAAACCCGATAGCGGCGAATGTAGTCCGTGTCCTGCGAAAATTTGTAGAACCAATCCGTGGCGGCTTTTGCGTCCGCTTCGGCGCGAAGGGTTTCAAAAATGTCGATTACATCGGAAGGAGGGGGAACAAGAAGCCCCATGATTTTTGTGTCGAACAAATCGCGGCGGACGATTCCTTCGTCCGGAAAAATTTTTTGTTTGGAAGCAAAATCCAAAAGTTCTGCAAGAATGTTTTCCAAATCGCCGACTTTGACAGCGGGAATTTTTTTCGCTTGCTGCGGCGTTTCAAATCCATCGAGCGCGAAAAGTTCGAGCAAACGATTCTGCGTGTAAATCACATCCTGCTTTGTGATAAGTCCAGTCTTGAGCGCGTAGCCCACAAGTCGATTTATGTTTTCGTAGACATTCATAATTTTATTATATCACGCTTCGCGCAAAACGCAAGAATTTTTTCTAACTGTTGCAAATCCCCAGTCGAGTTTTTGTGATTTTCGGTAGTGAAACGAACGAAAATGCGAGTTTTACGAGCAAACAAAAACTCGGTAGCAAGCCGTGAGGCTTGCGTTCGGAAGCGAAACGGTGCAGAAGGTAGGTGTGAGTTTCGCTTCGCGAAACTCGGAGGCAAGGCGAAGACTTGCGATGCTTGTCTTTTCCCCAGATGCGTTTCTGCGCTTTCAATCGAAAAAAATAATTACTCACTGCATTTTTACTGTATCGCTTTTCAAAACCTTGCTGTCTGGAATTTCTTTCAAGCCTTCGCGAATGACTTTTTGTGCTCCTTCGATGTCGCCGTTGTTGTACAATGCCGCCGCGCGGTTGTGAAATTCAATCGCGTGATTTTGCTTGTAGGTGTTTATCATCTTTTTTAAGTTTGAATCGTTCGGCACTTCCGAAAGTCCGCGCTCGGCAGTTTGAATCGCATTTTTCCATTCATGTCGATCGCCGAAATTTTTCGCGGCGCGTGAATACGCATAGCCAATCAACTTCGAATAATTTTGTGCGGAAATGAGTTCGCGCTTCAAACGCAATTCTTCCAGCGCGTCTTCTAGCGGAAGTGTTTCGGTTTTGCCGACAAGAATATTGTAGTTGGCGGTTTCAATGACCGCAGAATAATTTTTGTTTTCGCCAAAAAGTTCTTGTGCCACCGAAACGAGCGCAATGGCATCATTGTAGTTTCCTTTCGCAACAAAATCCGCCGCGTAGTTGCAAACACATTCTGCCACAGTTTGAATGGCTGTCGTCGAATTCGCTTGTAACGCGCAAGCGTCCACGGCAAGTCCAATTGTTTCTGCGCTTTTGCCGTTCTTTTTTTGCAGTGCGGCGATTCGATTGTTGTAAATCAGCGCGAGCAAACGGCGGTCGTCAACATCGCGACGATTTTGGTAATGCTTTGCGGGAACGCTCAGATATTGTTTTCCGCCGTTCGGAAGTTCGGTCACTCGTTTGCGGCCGGGATTCACGCCAAAAGGATTTGTAGTTTCCACATCGATTTCGTTTTCGCCGCTTTCAATCGTGCAAAAAGCATGGTCAGGAGTTTCCACCGCGACAACCGGAATGCCCAATTTTTTTGCGAAGTAAATGAAAATCACATCGGAAGAAACGCAATTGTATACGCCGCTTTCCATCGCAACATCGACGCGGGTCTGGTCGAACTTATAGCGCGAAAGAATTTTTTCGTAGATGAAGGTGAGCGCGGCGTCTGCCTTTTCTTCGTTGGAAATGCCGCGTGGCAAAGTTCCGGAAAATTCCTGCGAGAGATTTTCGAGCCTCTTCAAAAGAATGTGGATTTTTTCGTCGTCCGCGCCCGAAGCGAGCAGCCCGATGTATGCGAAAGTTTCGGCATCCATTTCGGGTGAAGAAGATGCTTTGGACGAAATCCGCGAATCCGCCTCGAACCTTGCCGATGGAAAAAGTTGCGCAAAAAGAAATTCGCTACAAAATATTGAACTGAAAACAAAAACAAGAAAAAAATTTTTTCGAAAAAAATTCATGGCTTTATTTTACCACAGATATTTTTTTATGGAAAGCATTTGTTCCGGCTTGCTTCTTCAAAGTTGCCTAAGCATTCAAAGAAAGGTTTTGAGCAATGCGTCCAGTTCTTTTTCAAATTTCTGCATGGTTTCATTTTTTAGTTTTTGGAGCATTTTCCTATTGAACGCGATTCTTTGCCTTTTGCTTTCTTTTTCGTCATAGAACAATGTTTGCGGAGTTAAATTCAGCGCGTCCGCAATTTTTTCTATCGTGGAAAGTTTCGGAACGTTTTTGTAAGTTTCCATCGAGCCAATGTAACTTGTGGATGTTTCGCACAACTCTGCCAGTTTTTCTTGCGTGATGTTCTTTTCCTTGCGAATTTTCTTTATGTTTTCAATCACAATTCGTTCCAAACTCATATATCAATTTTGATACAATTTTTCATTTGTTTGTATTGTGTTTTTTAATATAATCGTTTATATTAGTCTTAATATAGAGGTGTGACAAAATGATTTTTTCGACTTACAAATTCATATTGGGCTTTCTTCCGATTGTCTTTGCGGCGTATTGGATTTTGACCAAAGCGAAATTTTTTACGCTGGCAAAATTGGTTTTGGTTGTTGCCTCGCTTTATTTTTATATGCAGGGAAGCGCGGAATTCTTTCCATATTTTTGCATCAGCATTTTTGGAAATTATGTTGTGGGAAATTCGCTCTGCGCCCTTAAAGGCGATGACAAAAAAATTGCAATTCAAAAGAAAGTGATTTTGTTGCTTGGCATTCTTGGGAACATCGCGCTGCTCGGCTACTACAAGTATGACAATTTTATCTTGCGCAATATCAATTCAATTTTTGGAACAGATTTCCAAATGCGGAACACGCCGCTTCCAATCGGGATTTCTTTTTTCACTTTCCAGTTGATAGCGTTTTTGGCAGATTCCTACAAAGACACTTCAAAAGAATATACAATTTTAAATTACCTTTTGTTCATCACTTTCTTTCCGCAGTTAATCGTAGGGCCTATCGTGCACCACAGCGAAATCGTTCCGCAATTTGAATCGGAAGAAAAGAAAAAATTCAACGCCGAAAACATAAAGTGCGGAATAATTCTTTTTGTTGCCGGTTGCGCAAAAAAATTGATTTTGGCTGACCCGCTCACGCAAAGCGCGCAAACTTTCTTTGACGCGCTTACATCGGAATATGTTCCGGGCTTTTTGGAATCTTGGTTCTATTCGATTGAATATACGATTTCATATTACTTTGACCTTTCGGGCTATGCGGATATGGCGATTGGGCTTGGGCTTATGTTCAACATCATTCTTCCTGAAAATTTCAATTCGCCGTACAAGGCAAGAAATTTCCAGGACTATTGGCGCAGATGGCACATCACGCTTTCGCGATTTTTGGGCGACTATGTTTTTAAAAGCGTGTTTCGCAAGGAAAGCAAAATCCGAAATTATTATGTTGCAACGCTCATAACATTTTTGGTTTCGGGATTTTGGCACGGTGCGGGCTGGCGATTTGTGCTATGGGGAATTCTTAACGGAATTTTTGTTTGCGCGGCATCGTTTATGAAAAGAAAGAATTTGTCTTTGCCCGCGCCTCTTGCATATACCCTTACCGCTTTGGGAGTAGTCGCTCTGCGCGCGCTCTTTGTTTTGAATTCGCTTCGCTCCGGATTTTCGATTTTCATCGGAATGACGAATTTGAAGAATTTCTTTTCGCAGAATTTTTTCCAGCAAATTATGGAATTCGGCAACAAAAAATTATTGTTCGCCGCAATTCTGATTTGTTGGCTCGCGCCTACTTCCAAACTCGTCACCGAAAAAATCAAAACGAAAAAGATTTCCGCGGTGGCGGCAGGCACATTGTTTGCCGTCTGCATTTTGTTGATGAACAATACTGTTTCGGATTTTTTGTATTTTCAATTCTAGGGGTGAAAAATGTCTTTTAAAAAATGGCTCTCGATTTTCCTTGCGTCCTTTTTCATCGTAATCGGTGGCACGTGCCTTGTGAATTTCATATTCAATCCAGACGGCTTTTTTAGACCAAAGTATTGGCCTGAGCCAGTTTTCACTTCCACCGATGGCAGAAATTCAAAGCCTTCGTACGTCGCCACCAATGCGGAAAAATTTTCCTGCGTAATAATAGGCGGTTCGAACGCGGGATTTTTAAGAACGAAAACTGTCCAAGAACTTACAGGGCAATCCTGCTTCAATAGTTGTGTTACATACGGATTTTTTGGCGATTATCTTTGCCTTGTGGATTTTTATGCGAAGACAATGCCGAACTTAAACGAAATAATTCTGAACATCAGCACCACCGAAATAGGGGTTGAAAAAGACACAAAAGAAATGCCGCACACGGCTATGCCCATTTATCTTTGCAAAAAATTTGAATTGCATCCATTTCTAAAATCGTTGATGAAAATTCCTTCTGTAAAATATTTTCTGAAAAGACCTCCGCAACGACATGAACTTGACAACACGGAATCCGGAGAAGAGCCACACGATGATGTGTATGACGAAGAGCAAATGCAAAAAAGGGTTCTTCAAGACGGCGTATTCTACTGGCGTATTACGAGTCTATGCACATCGGAAAAACGAAATCTTCCGTATTTGAAGCAAAGCCTTATTGAATTGCAGGAAATAAAAAACATTTGCGATTCATATGGAATAAAACTTACGGTGATGATTGGCGCGGCTTTCATTTCAAAAAAAGACTGGTTTGAGTCAAATGAATTTTACGATTGGCTTCGCGAGATTTCGAAAATCACGGAATTCTATGATTTTAGCGGCTTCAACGAAATCAATTTGAATCCATACAATTTTTTCGATGTTCACCATTTCAACAAAAAAGTCGGCGATAAAATGCTGCGGATAATTTACGGCGCAGAAGAAATTCAAAATTTCGGCGAAAAAATCACATCGGAGAATATTGAATCATACCTTGAACGGCGCAGAACGGAATATGAAAAAGTAAAAGACGAATTCAGAAGGACGGGAACGATAAGGCTGTTCGACAAATCGCATCCGAGTTATGTAGAATAAAAATTCGCTCAAACAAAAAGGCAAAGCAAAAACATCGCACAGAAACCGGCAGAACTGTGCCGATTTTTGCGGAATCATTTTGCTTTTTTCTCAACCCATTTTTTGAACTCTTCAATTTTGGGCGAGCGGACTTGCCGAATTATGCGCAGGAGGTTTTCCGCGTCGGCGAATTTTATCAGCTGTCTTCCGCCCGAAGTTTGAAAAGGAATCATTTTGATAATTCGTTCCCATTTGGCACCCAATTCAGGATCGCGTTTTCTGAGTTTTTTGATGTAGTCCTTTGCGTCCTTTCCGTCACGCAGGGCGGAGACTGAATCGGGCACGCAGAAATACAACTTGCCTCTTGTTGTTAAAGCGGTGCGGATTTCGTGTTTTTCAAAAGATTCCACTTTGTTGTTTGTGGCAACTTGCGGAACGGAAGTCTTCGTTTTTTTTGCTCCGTCAGTCATGGCAAATCTCCAATTATCAAATTAAGTATAAATCCCATTTCCGCATTTGTCAACCTCTCATAAGGAAAATCTTTGTGAAAGATGAAATTTTTCAACTCCGAAGAATTGCGCGGATGTTGCTTCGCAACATTTCATTGCAAGCCATCTCTGCGATGGCTTTAAGCATTATTTCTTGAAATTCTCATCCAAGATTTTTTTGAACGCGCTTTCTTTTTTATTCAATTCTTTTGAGCCGCGCGTAATCTTACAAAGCGACATATTGAATTTTTGTGCGATTTTTCTTTGCGGAGTGCCGCTGTAGAGTTCTTTTACAGAAAGCCAGCGTTTTGAAAAGTCGAGCCGTTCGGGAGAAGTGCAAAGGCATTCCAAAAAATCCCGCACGGATTCCTTGCTTGAACAGGCGGCGAGAATCGCGCATATTTCATCGAAACTGTCCGAAAAAAGTTTTTCCTGCGTTTCTGTCATCAGTAACAGCATAAATCAAATTTGATTTTTTGTCTACACGAAAAAGCAGCGCACTTTTTGGGATTCGCCCGCATCGTGAAACTGGGGCATTTCGGAAAAACATTTTTCTTGCGCCATGGGGCATCTGTGCGCGAACGGACAGGAATTTTCTTTTTGCAAAGTCGTCTTCACTTCAAGCGACGATTTTTCTTTTTTGCCTTCCGACATCGCGCCCGCAAAAAGCAATTTTGTGTACGGATGCTTTGCCGTTTTGAATAAGTCCTGCGCCGGCGCTTGTTCCACCACAACGCCCCGATACATCACTGCGATTGTGTCGCAAAACCAGCAAGCCACTTTCAAGTCGTGCGTGATGAAAACGAAACTCAAATTTTTCTTTTGCCGCAAATCGCAAAGCAACTTCAATATCTGTCCTTGAATGGAAACGTCGAGCGCGCTCACAACTTCATCGCAAATCAAAACTTCCGGGTTCATTATGAGACCGCGCGCAATGGAAATGCGCTGACGCTGCCCGCCCGAAAATTCCGAAGGATGCCTGTGCAAATCATTTTCAGAAAGTCCCACTTCTTGAATCGTCTTTGAGGCGAGCGCGAAAATTTCGTCCTTGGATTTTTTTTCGGATTTGAATGCGTCCGTCAAAATCGAAAGCACGCTCATGCGCGGATTGAGGGAGCGGGAGGGGTCTTGGAAAATGTATTTCACTTTTTGCCTGTATTCTTTGAGCCGCGCTTTTGAAAAAGTTCCGATTTCCTCGCCGTCCTTTTTTTCGCCGCTTCCGTAATAGAAAATCTTTCCGCTGGTCGCTTCGTACATTCGCACCAAAAGTCGCGCGGTGGTGGTTTTCCCGCAGCCCGATTCGCCCACCAAGCCCAAGGTTTCGCCACGCGCCAAATCGAACGAAACGTCGTTCACCGCGTAGACGTTCTGATTTTTCTTTGCAAAGAATCCCGCTTCGAGCGAAAAAGTTTTGTACAGGTTTTGTGCGGAAAGTATTTTATTTTCTGACATACATTCTCCTGCGTAAAAGTAGTTACGAAATTTCCATATAGCACGAATAATTTTCATTGTCGCATTCGGGCTTTGCAAAATTGCAGCGCGGCGCGAACGGACATCCCGGAGGCGGATTTTTTGGGTCTACGACTTTTCCGGAAATCGAAGCGAGCGCGGAGTTTTTGTAATGCTGGCCGAATTTCGGAGAAGCCGCGAGCAGTGCCTGCGTGTACGGATTTTTTGGCGCGGCGATGATTTCTTTTGCGCCCGCGCTTTCCATGATTTTTCCGCCGTACATCACGATGATTCTGTCCGAAATCGCTCCCACCAAATCTATGTCGTGCGAAATGAAAATTATCGAAAGCCCTCTTTTTTTGCGCAAATCCAAAAGCAGTTCCACAATCTGCGCCTGAATCGTAACATCGAGCGCGGTGGTAGGCTCGTCGGCAATCAGAAGTTCGCAGCCCTGCGCGAGCGCGAGCGCGATTCCGATTCGCTGTAACTGCCCGCCCGAAAATTGGTGCGGATAATTTTGCAGGCGGCTTTGCGGATCGGGAAGACCGACTTCGCCCAAAATCTTCACCGCGCGCGCATCCGATTCGGCGCGAGAAATTTTCGGCTCAAGATTCCTGTAAAGCTCGAAGAAAATGTTTCCTACGTTTTGAAGCGGGTCGAACGAACGCCCCGGCTCTTGCAGGATGAGCGCGATTCTCCTTCCGCGGTACGAGCGCAATTCATTTTGCGAAAGAGAAGTGAGTTCCGTGCCGTCAAAGAATATTTTTCCGCGCATCGTGGCGTTCGAAGGAAGAAGCCCGGGAATCGCCGTAGTGCTCACGGACTTTCCGCTGCCCGATTCCCCGACGATGCCCAATATTTCGCCGCACATCACTTGGTATGAAATGCCGCGCACCGCATGGATTATCGAAGGTTTTGAATCATGCGCCAAAGAAAGGTTTTCAAAGTCCACGAAGAGATTTTTTATTTCAAGAAGCGCGGCAGCATTTTTGCTTTCCGAATCGTTTTGCGCATACCCATACCCGGTATGGGTATCGCCTTGGATTTGCGCGGCATCGCTCTTTTCGGATTTTTTGGAAACACGCCTTTTTTTCCAAGTCTTGAAAATCGCATGGTACGGGTCAAAGTAGTCGCGCAACGCATCTCCGAAAAAGTTGAACGCAAGCGTGACGCAAAGCAAAAGCCACACAGGATTCAAGAGCCACGGATAGCGGCGCAAGTTGCTCAAAGTTGAAATCTCGCGGTTAATCATCGAGCCCCAACTCACGGAGGGGTCTGCGATTCCCAAGCCCAAATAAGAAAGGGTGGTCTCGCTCATGATGAAGCCTGGAATCGAAAGGGCGGTGCTCACAATCAGCAGACTTGAAATTTGGGGAATGATGTACTTGAAAACGATTGCGATTGAAGGAATGCCTTCGAGTGAAGCGTTCAAGACAAATTCCTCGCGCTTTATCGAATGGACCATTCCGCGAATCGTGCGCGCGCTCCCCGGCCAGCCTACCAGCGAAAGGATGAGCGTGATTATCATGTACGCGCTTCCGCTGTCCAACTTGGAATTCAAAAGCGAGCGCAAAAACAAAATCAAGTACAGCGAGGGAATCAGCATGAAAAATTCCGCAAAGCGCATTATCGCCCAGTCCGCGTTGCCGCCATAGTATCCCGCAAAGCCGCCGAAAATTATCGCGAGCGCAAGCGAAATCGCGCTTACCACAAAACCAATCGTAAGCGAAATGCGGCTTCCGTAAACCATTCGGCTGAAAACATCGCGCCCCAAATTGTCCGCGCCAAAAAGATATGCTGGATAGGCTTTGCCATTTTCAGGAACAGTGCCGAACAGATGCCGCTCGCACGGAATCATTCCGAAAAGTTTGTACGGCGCGCCCTTAACAAAAAAACGCACCTTGTGCCGTTCGCCTTGGACGTAGGCGTACTTCCAGTTTATCGTGCTGATTGTGGCGGCTTCCTTTGCGACAAGTCCCTCTCGCGTGAGCCTCACGTTCGCGGGATGAAAGGTGTTGTTTTCGAAAGTCTGCGTGGCAGGGTAGGGCGCGATGAATTCCGCGAAAATCATTATCAGGTAGAGGAAAGCCAAAATCAGAACGCCCGCGAAAGCAAGCGGCCGCGTCTTTAGATAGCGAAAGAATTTTTTCATTTAATCATACCTCGAAGGTTGTGATGGAAAATTTATCGCGATTTTCGGCTTTGAAAAAGTCTAGAAATTTCATTGCCGATGTTTCATTCGATATAAATAAAAATTATGTTTTAGTTTCTGCATTATTTATAGCACATTTTTGAAATTTTTTCTAGACGCTTTTTTAATTAGTGGCATTGGCAACAGAACTGCCGTGCGAAATAGTACATACCCCGATGTTTTTGTTGTGAGGTTTAATCAAACACCCGCAATCCAAGCGGCGTTTCCGTCCTGCAAATTGTTGCTTTCAAAATCAATATGCCAATCTCATTTTTCCAAAAAATCTCCGTAACGAAATCGCGCCCGCGTCATTTTATTTACAAAGCGCGAAAATTTTTCGGAAATGACATTGGAAAAATCGCGCAAATAATTTTGCATCGGGAGAAAAAATGAAAACTACGAACGTCTTGATTATCTCATTCGCGTTGATTGTCTCCGCGGCTACGATTGCCTGCGGAATGTCCAAAATCGCAAAGAACAGCCGCACTGTTTCCGTGCGCGGGCTTGCCGAACGCGAAGTGCCTGCCGACATGGCGACTTGGCGCGTTTCGTTTTCCGTGAGCGGAAACGACCTTGCGGCTTTGCAGAGGGAAGTCATTTCCAAAACGAAAATCGTCCTTGACTTTTTGGGCGAATACGATTTGGACGAAGGCGACTATTCCGTCCTTTCGCCCGAAATCACGGACACCACCACGAACATTTATCTCGACCAATCGCGCAGGCAGTTCAACTATGTCGCCAAGCAGACGGTCTTGGTGCGGACGGAAAAAGTTTCCAGCGCAAAGGCTGCGTCAATCGACACGATTGATTTGATGGGAAAAGGCGTCGCCCTTTCTTCCGACTACGACAACCGCGTGCGATACGAATTCAACGGGCTGAACGAAATCAAGCCCGAAATGATTGCGGACGCGACAAAGAACGCCTTGCTTGCCGCGGAGCAGTTCGCGCACGACAGCGGAAGCAAAGTTGGAAAAATCGTGAGCGCGAACCAAGGGCTTTTTTCCATCGAGGACGCAGCGGTGGGACTTGAAGACATAAAGAACGTGCGCGTCGTTACCACCGTGGTTTATTCGCTGAAAGATTAGGCGAACAAGCGCATCAATGCCGCGCGTTTGAAAGTCCGCGTTGTCTTGTACACGCGGACTTTTTTATTGGCAGGATGTTTCGTGATATACCCAAGCAAGGAAAAACTCGTAAGCAACTTGTGTGGCGCAAACAAATCCTAATTCGCGCCGTAGCGAATGCGCGGGTCAACCAGCGCGAGCAGGATGTCCGAAACGACCATGCCCGCAAGCACGAGCGCGGAGAGGAACATCTCGTTTGCGAGCACGAGGTTTATGTCCTGCTGCAAAACCGCGTCATACATCAGCCGTCCGATTCCGGGATATGCGAAAATGATTTCGAGCACAAGGCTTCCGGAAAAAAGGCTTGCGAGCAAGTTCGCGCTTCCCGTGATGTACGGATTGAGCGTGTTGCGAAACGCGTGATTGAAATAAACTCTCCGCTCACTTATGCCGCGCGCGCGCAGCGCGAAGATGTAGGGCATTCCCATTTGGTCTAGCATCGTCGCGCGAATCATTCGCATTGTTCCGCCCGCTCCTCCCAAGAACGAAGCGAGTAACGGAAGAAAAATGTGATGCGCGTAACTGAATACGAATTTCGCCTTTGCCGCTTTGAACGGAAAATCGGGATAGGCTGTGACTGGAAACCAATTTGTGAGCAGGGCGAAAAGTTGAAGCAAAATCAAAAGCAGCATTCCCGGAAAGGCGTTGAAAAAAAGCGCGAAGAAAGTTACGCCCACATCGAGTTTTGTTCCTGCCTTGCTCGAAAAATAAACGCCCAGCGCGAAGCTCAAAGTCGTAATCAGCATGAGCGAAATCAAATTCAGCAGGACTGAATTCCAAATCCGCGAGCGAATCAAAAAGCCGACGGGCGCGCGCGAAATGAGGCTCACGCCCAAATCGTGGTGCACGATGACGCGCTTGAGCCACTTCGCGTACTGCACATAAAACGGCTTGTCGATTCCTAGTTCCGCGCGCAGTGCCGCCATCTGCTCTTCTTGAAAATTGTTGTCGTTTGTGGAAGCCTTTGTTCCCGCGCGCTCGCCTTGCGCGCCCGCCATGATTTGTTGCGTCATCATCTGGTCAACGATGTCGCCGGGAGCGAGCGCCATCAATGCGAACAGCGCGAATCCCAAAAGAAAAAGCAAGACCAGCATTGTAAAAATTCTTCCTGTTATGAAAGAGGCGAGCGGCGCTTTTTCCTGAAAACGCTTCCATGGGAATGAGAGCGTCGAAAATAATTTATCAAAAAATTTCATAACTTCCTCGCTTGAAAAACTAACTGCGACATTTTGTGCAAATTGAATGCTTGTACAAAATGTCGTTAGCAAAACGAAGCCTTGCTAAATTTTTACAGGCAAAACTAGCCTCTACACCGTTTCGCTTCCGTAAGGGGCTTCAAAAATCAGCAGTGAAAATCCGCACGGATTTTGCAATCTCATTCTTGAAACAATTGGAACACTCTTTCTGTTTTCGCGCCTTCGAGATTGTCATAGTAAAAATTCGTCAAATTCCATTTGTTGCGAATCGCGAAAAAAGTCGCCGGACGAACCAAATAAATCATCGGGCATTCTTCCAAAATCAGCGACTGGTATTCGTCCCAAATTTTTTGCGCCTCGGTTTTGTCGATTGTGTATGAGCCTTCGTTGTACAAAAAGTCGATTCGCTCTTCCCATTTTGTGGCGGGCGTTTTTTGAAGCGGATTCCACAAATGCAGGTTTCCGTTGGAGGGCCAGACGTTCGAGCCTTGCGAAGGAAAAAGGTTCGCGCCAAGCCCGATTATGATTGACTGCCAGTCGAATGTGGCTGTGAGCATTTCAACCATTTTCTGAAAATCCGTTTGGCGCACGTTCACTTTTATGCCGATTTTCTTGCATTCGTCCACGATGATTTGCGCGATGTCGTTCGTGGAATTCGCGCTTGAGGCGATGGTCAAATCAAATTCCACGGAGCGATTTTTTTTGTCGCGAAGAATGCCGTCCGCGCCCAAAACAAATCCGATTTGCGAAAGCAGCCTTTTTGCGTG
Source organism: Treponema sp. (assembly GCA_022510845.1). Classification (GTDB taxonomy): domain Bacteria; phylum Spirochaetota; class Spirochaetia; order Treponematales; family Treponemataceae; genus Treponema_D. The sequence continues at coordinate 95,624 of JAFLSR010000001.1, read as the reverse complement.
CTCCAAATCGTATTTGTATTGAAGTTCGATTTGCGGATTGTAGAACGGATTTCCTGCCGGAAAAAAATCGTATTTGGGGGAGGCAAGCCCACGATAAGTTTGCGTGATGATTCGCTCCCGATTCAAAACGCAGCTCATCGCCTGTCGGAATTCTTTTTGCGTGAACCATTCGTAGAACGGCTCGCTTGAGTTGCGCGGATTTTGATTGAAACTCCACATCATAGCGCCCACGCTGCCTTCGGAATTGAAGACGGTATATTTCGTGTCCTGGCCGCGGATGATGTCGTCCAGATTTTCGGGCGGCGGCGAATAGGTTTCCAGTTTGCCCTGCGTGAACAAAAGGTAGTCGGTGTTCTGGTCGCCGATTATTTGGAACACCATTTTTTCGCGATACGGAATCGCAGTTCCAAGCGAATCTTTTTGCCAGTAATTTTTGTTGCGGGCGAACACGATTCTTTGGGAGGGGGTGTAGCTTTCGAAGTGCCACATTCCCATCGAAGGGATTTCGCGTATGTCGATGTCGATTCCAAAAAGCGACTTCACCGCATCCGCGCCGCCTTCGTCCTTGGCTTTTTTGTAGATGAAACTCGGCGCAAAGTTCGTGTTGCACGCAAGGAGGGGGTCTGCGACGATTCGCGGAAAAACAAAGTCGAAATTCTTGTCGTCGATTTTCACCGCTTCGATTCGTGCAAGGCTTCCGTCGCGCATCGTAACGAATTGCCCGGAGTACGCGGAACTTTGGAATTGCTCGTCGCCCGAAATCTCGTCGTACCACCAAACGATGTCATCGCTTGTAACAGGAATTTTTTCTTCGGAGTCCAAGTAGGTCCAAAACAGGTCGTCGCGCAATCGAATGTGAACCACGAGGGTGTCGCGCTCTTCGTCGATTTCGATTTGAAAAAAAGCGGCGCGCGGCTTCCATTCGCGCGTAACAAAATCATAGTCGAACAAAAAATCCGTAGTGAGGTCGATGAGACCCGCACTTTGCCCGTCGCGTTCAGCCACAAGTTGATTGAAAGTCTTGGGGTCGCCCATGATGCTGTCGTACCAAATGCCCCCCGCTTGCCCCGGCACGAAATCCTCGCCTCGATACGGTTTGGAAACAGTGGCAGTGAAAAATTCCTCGTTGCTCTTTTTGCGGGCGGCTTCGATTTGCTCGCGCGACATTTCGGGAACGCGGACGCAGGAAGCAAGCAGCGCGGAAACGAGGAGGGGGAAAATAAAAATAAAATACTTCACATCAAATTCCTATAAAATTTTTAAACCATATTTTTCATAGGCGGAAGCTTTTCCGTCGCGAGTTAAAAAATACATTTGTGAATTTATTGCTTGCCAAACCATAATTCTGTCAAATGGATCTTTGTGCTCTTTGGGCAATTTGTAAAATGTGGAAAGTTCATTGTTATCAAAGAATTTGCATTTTAAAAAACTATGCATAATTTCTTTGTACAACTTTTCTGGAGTTCCGCCTGAAAGTTCTAGTTTTTTCAAAGAATACTTTATGGATATTTCCCAAATGCTTGCCTGACTATAATAAATTTCATTCTTTGGATTTTTCAATATTTCAAAAATCTCGGATTCTATTTTTGCAGTGTCCGTGAAAAGCCAAATTAGAAAATGAGTGTCAAGCAATACTTTCATGAATCCAACAATTCCTCATCGCTCATTTCCCAGTCATTCGAAAATCTTGCGGATAACTTTCCTTCGAGCGTACCAAATTTTCGCTCTTCATGGATTTTGTTTTGCTCCATTTGCAAATGCGAAATATATCTTTCTATTTCTTGAAGCGAATCCTCGTTCAGCGTCTCCAATTTTTGTATCACTGTCGCAATAGGCATATCCGTCTCCATGTTTTATTGTATCACATTTTGATGAAAAGGAAAAGCGGAAAATGATGGGGCGGTTATAATTTGTGTGGGAGTACGTTCTCAATCTTGAAACACGGCGACAAGCGCGCGCTTTTGTTTGGGAGAAAGCCTGCGGAACACATTGAGCATTTCTTTTTCCGTGTCGCTCAGCACTTCTATTTTCTCATTTTCCAAAAAGAATTGGGCAAGCGTCAATCCGAATGCCTTGCAAAGGCTTTGCAGCGTTTCGATTTTTGGAGGATTGTTGCGCTGAAAAAGGGAAACCAGCGTTGCAAGCGGAATGTCCGCTTCCTGCGCGAGTTTGTAATCTGTCCACTGGCGGTCACGTTGCAATTTTCGGATCTTACCTAAGATGTCCATCTCCATGTTTTATTGTATCACATTTTGATGAAAAGGAAAAGCGGAAAATCATGGGACGGTTATAATTTGTATGCAAATGAAATATAATAGAAATGCGTTTGCATAATGCGCGATGAAAGCCTATGGAACGAAAATGATTTCAGAATCTACAGACTGTTCAAAAAAGCATTTAAAAGTTGCTTTTGTTTTTGTGAAAGTTTTGAAACTCGATCTCTGCCTGCTTCGGAAGACATTGGCGGAAAGTCTGAAAAGAAATCGGCGAGTGTCATATTCAATCCGTCGCATACAATCAAACTCAGATATTCAACTGTCGGGCATTTTGCGCCGCGTTCAATTTGATATATATATGTCGGAGAAATTCCCGCAAGCGTCGCCAATTTACCTTGTGTAATACCTTTTTTTTCGCGGAAATGTCGGATTCTTTTTCCTGTTTCAACAGCGTCCATAATCTGCCTTTATAACACTATAGTAATATTCTAGCGGTTTTTCAGAAACCTTTCTTTTACTATGGTATTGATTTTATTTAACTTTTGTGTTATTTTCGAAGAAATATGTCGTCCAATAGTTTAAATTTCCAGACGAAATCCAAGGAACGTGTACGGCAGCACGGCGAAGTTTTTACCGCAGAGCGCGAAGTAAAGGCGATGTGCGATTTGGTAAAAGATGAAACCGAACGCATAGACAGCCGTTTTTTAGAGCCTGCCTGTGGAGATGGCAATTTTCTCGCCGAAATCCTTACACGCAAACTTGCCGTAGTAAAACGCAAATATGGGCGAAGTCATCTCGATTATGAAAAGAATGCCGTTCTTGCGGCATCTTCGATATACGGCGTGGATATTTTATTTGATAACGTCCTTGCTTGCCGAGAGAGAATGTTTGAAATTTGGGATAAAGAGTACAAGGCGAATTGCAAAAAAGATTGCAGCGACCAAACACGCGAAGCCGTGAAGTTTATACTTTCACGCAATATCATCTGCGGCAACGCGCTCACTTTGAACTGTGTTGACGAAAACGCGAACGATACCGATGAACCGATTGTATTTTCCGAATGGGCTTTTGTTACGGGCAGCAATTTGCAACGCAGCGATTACACTTTCGCAGAACTTTTGGCACAAAACGAAAAGTCTGAACAAAAACAGCAATCATTGTTCGACACCACCACATCAGATGAAGGCGTGTTCTTAAAGAAATATGTTAGTCATTATAGGAGAGTGCAGGAAAATGGATGACACTTTGTTTGGAAAAGTTTACAATCCCGATGTCCTCTCTTGTCTTGCGAATCTGTCCAACGATGAAGTGTTCACGCCGCCTGAAATAGTAAATCAAATGCTGGATATGCTGCCGCAAGATATTTTCAAAAGTTCCGCCACGACATTTTTAGACCCTGCGTGCAAGACGGGCGTGTTCTTGCGCGAGATTGCAAAACGCTTGATAACAGGTCTTGAATCGCAAATTCCCGATTTGCAAGAACGCGTGAATCACATATTCCACAAACAGCTTTTTGGCATAGCGATAACAGAGCTTACAAGCCTGCTAGCCCGCCGCGGAGTGTATTGCAGCAAAAGCGCGGACGGCACGTTTTCGGTATCGCGCTTTGCCACGGCAGAAGGAAACATCCGCTACAAGAAGATAAAGCACACTTGGAAAAACGGAAAATGTATTTACTGCGGCGCAAGCCAATCGGAATACGAGCGTGGAGACGAACTAGAATCACACGCATACGAGTTTATACATACAGACGATTTGGAGAAGATATTCAATATGAAATTCGATGTTATTATAAGCAATCCGCCGTATCAGTTGAGCGTGGGCAACAAAAGTGGGAATAGCTCAAAAGCAAAAGCGATTTATCAGAATTTTATCTCTCAGGCAATGAAACTAAATCCCAAATATTTGGTTATGATTACTCCAAGCCGGTGGATGACACGCAGTACGGAGGGGATTTCTGATGAGTGGATTGATAAAATGTTGAATGATAAAAGATTGCGGATTGTCCACGATTTTTTAGATTCAAGTCTTTGTTTCCCTGGTGTTAATATTACAGGTGGAGTAAATTATTTTTTATGGGATAAAAACAATCCTGGTCTATGTAATTATAATCTACATATTTCTGAAAATCAAGTTATGTCAAAGGATGGTTTTTTAGATGCAGATAATATCGGTATCGTTATTCGTGATATAAATGCTTTGTCAATTTTAGCAAAAATAAAAAAAGTTGAGAAAGATTATATATCGGATACCTCAAAAAATTTTTCCAGTTTAATAAGTCCCAAGGACTTTTTCACAAATAAACAAGTATTGACTTCAAGTTGGTGTGGGTATTCGAAAAATAAAACAGCGGATTTTGAAATTAGATGCTATGTCAATAAAAATATCCATAAAATTGACTATGGGTGGGTTTCTCTATCGCAAATTGCAAAAAATCACGAGACGAGAAAACTTAATAAGGTGTATATACCGGCAGCAAATGGTTCAACTGATATTGTTCTAGGACAGCCATTTTACGGAGAGCCTAATAGCGTATGTTCTCAAACTTATCTTGTAATTGGCTATGACCCCGAAAAGCACAATTTCACCAAACAGGAATGTGAAAATATTATTTCTTATATTAAAACGAGATTCTTCCGTTACCTTGTCAGCATCAAAAAGAAAACTCAAAACGGTTCACGCGGCGTTTACCAATTTGTTCCCATGCAGGACTTCTCCAAGCCGTGGACGGATGCCGAACTTTACGCTAAATACAATTTAACCCAAGAAGAAATAGATTTTATAGAATCTATGATTAGACCAATGGAGTAGGCTGACTTATGTGCAGTCAGAAATTATGTTTTGAACAGGTCGCTATGGCTTCCTGTGTCGATGAGTATCAAAATCAAAGTTTTTTCATTCTTTTTGTATTCCAAAAGCCAATCGTTCTGAATGTGGCACTCCCTGATTCCGTTTTTATCGCCGTGCAATTCGTGGTCACGGTATTTTTCGGGGAGCGGAATGTCGTTCTGAAGTTTTGTGACGACTTCCCGCAATTCGTCAATCGGAAGTCGTCGCTTTACCATCAATTTGAGTTTCTTTTTGAATTTGCTTGTCTGCTGAATTCGGTATTTCTTGTTCATAAGTCCGCCGCCAAGTCGTCAAAATTTTTATATGACTTGTATCGTTCAGGATTTTTTTCTATTTTTTTTGCTTCGCGAATTGCTGCGCGTAATTCCTTGTTGGGATTTTCTTCGGGATATTCGATTTTGAATGGAACGCCGCGATGCAAAATCGACTGCCGTAAAAAAACGTTCACCGCATCGCTCAATGAAAGTCCCAGTCCTTCAAAAAGTTTTGAGGCTTCCGTCTTTACATTTTCGTCAATGCGAATGTTTGTGCTTACTGTTGCCATGTCATTCTCCTGTTTGTTTGTGGTTTTGGTATATATTGTATGCCAAATTGTGTCTTTTGTAAATACATTGTGAAAGAAATCAATAAAAAAGGAGTTTTGCCAATATGCAAGAAGAATTTTTTATACAACGCCCGAAATCCAATCCTACGATTTACGCCTATGCGCTGCCCGGCGTTCCATCGCACGAGGGCTTTGTCAAAGTGGGTTACACGGGGCGCGGTGTGGCAGAACGCGTAAACGAGCAGACGCACACAGTGGGCGTTTCTGCGAAGGTTCTGCTCAAAGAAAGCGCGATGAGGGCGGATGGGTCAGTTTTTAGCGACAAGGCGATTCACCGCGTTCTCCGCAAAAAGGGCTTCAGGCGGCTCAACGAAGGAAATGACAAAAACGAATGGTTTGCCTGTTCCGTGGAAGATGTGCGTTCTGCGATTTTGGAAGTGCGTGACGGAATAATATCGGAAGAAAGGCGCGCGCAGGATTTCAAGATGCGTCCGGAGCAAGAAGCCGCCGTGCAAAAGACAAGCGAATATTTTGTGCGGGCGAAAAAAGAAGCGGCGGGAACTCCGCCGAAATTCCTGTGGAACGCCAAAATGCGCTTTGGAAAGACATTTGCCTCCTACAAGCTCGCGCAAAAGATGGGATTCTGCCGCGTTCTCGTCCTCACGTTCAAGCCCGCCGTGGAATCGGCGTGGCGCGAGGATTTGCTTTCGCACGTGGATTTTGAGGGCTGGCAGTTCGTCTCCAACAAGGACGCAAAAAACGACGACATCAACATCGACGAAAGTTTCTCAAAGTGCGACAAGAAAAAGCCGGTTGTAGTCTTTGGCTCGTTTCAGGATTTGCTCGGGCGGAACGAGAGCGGAGGAATCAAGGCGAAGAACGAGTTCATTCATACTACGAATTGGGACTTGGTGATTTTCGACGAGTATCATTTTGGAGCGTGGCGCGAGAATGCGAGAAAGCTTTTTGAAAGCCCCGACGAGGATGAATTTGACTTTGACGTGGAAGCATATCAGAAAAACGAAGCGGGAAACGCATACAACGAAACTTTCCTTCCGATTACGACGAATCATTATTTGTTTCTTTCGGGAACGCCGTTTCGCGCGCTCAATAGCGGAGAATTCATCGAAGAGCAAATTTTCAACTGGACATATTCCGACGAGCAGCGCGCCAAAGAAAATTATCGCGGCAAAGAAAATCCGTACCGTTCGCTCCCGAAAATGATTATGTTCACCTACCGCATTCCGGACAGCATAATGCAGGTGGCGCTGCAAGGCGAATTCGACGAGTTTGACCTGAATGTGTTTTTCTCGGCGGAAGGCAAGGGGGCGCAGGCTAGGTTCATACACGAATCCGAGGTTCAAAAATGGCTCGACTTGATTCGCGGCTCACATTTGCCGAGCAGCATTGACGATATGAAGTTGGGGCAGGACAAGCGTCCGCCAATGCCGTATTCCGATGCTCGGCTTTTGAACATCCTTTCGCACACGCTTTGGTTTTTGCCGAATGTTTCGAGTTGCTTTGCGATGAAAAATCTTTTGGAGCAAAAGCAGAACGCCTTTTATCGTGACTACAAAATCATCGTTTGCGCGGGAAGCGAAGCGGGAATCGGGCTTGAGGCTTTGCGTCCCGTGCAAAATGCCATGGAAAATCCACTTGGAACAAAAACAATCACGCTTTCGTGCGGAAAGCTCACGACGGGTGTTACGGTAAGACCGTGGAGCGGAATTTTTATGCTTCGCAACCTGAGTTCACCCGAAACGTATTTTCAGGCGGCATTCCGCGTTCAAAGTCCATGGGAAATAGAGGGAAACGATGGCGAAAAAATCATTCTAAAGGAAAATTGTTACATCTTCGACTTTGCGCTTGATCGCGCCTTGCGTCAGATTTCAGAGTATTCTTGCAGTTTGGATGTCGAAGAAAGCAATCCCGAAAAGAAGGTTGCCGAGTTCATTTCGTTCCTGCCTGTCCTTGCCTATGACGGCAGCACTATGAAGCAAATCAACGCGCAGGATGTTTTGGACATCGCGATGGCTGGGACGAGCGCGACTTTGCTCGCTCGCCGCTGGGAATCTGCCTTGCTTGTAAATGTGGACAATGAAACGCTGTCCAGGCTTTTGAATAATAAAGCTGCGCTTGACGCTCTGATGCGCATTGAAGGATTCCGCTCGCTCAATCAGGACATCCAGACAATCATAAACAAAAGCGAGCGCGTCAAAAAAGCAAAAAAAGATGGCATGGAAAAACTTTCGCAACAAGAAAAAAGGGCTCTTTCCGAGGAAGAAAAGGAATACAAAAGCAAGCGAAAGATGATACAAGAAAAGTTGATAAAGTTTGCAACGCGAGTTCCAGTCTTTATGTACTTGACCGATTACCGTGAGCGTTCTTTGCGCGACATCATCACGCAGCTCGAACCTTCGCTTTTTAAAAAGGTTACGGGGCTTGACGTAAAGGATTTTGAGTTGCTCTGTTCGCTCGGCGTTTTCAACGCGCCACTTATGAACGACGCCATTTTCAAATTCAAGCGTTACGAAGACGCATCGCTTTTCTACACGGGCATAGACCGCCATGCGGACGAAACAGAAGTGGGCGGCTTTGACACGGAAATCCGCCGCGAAGAATACGAAAAGATTTTCTATAACAAGGCATAAGAAAAATCCACAAATTCAAAATTTATAGGCTATACGCAATATGATGAATAGGCGATTCCGCATACCACGTATAGCCTATTCTCTATATGCGGAACAGGCGATAAATTTTGAATTTATCGCCTGTTCGTGATGTTCAATTTTATTGAATTTGCACAAAAATAACTTGACAAACTGTTTTTCCTATGCTATTATTAGCATAGTTCAATGATTTTGAACTTGTTTAAAATCGTATTTTACTTGGCAAGTACGAAAATGCGTTTGGAGGGAAAGATGGGAAATATGAAGTTTTCGGAGCGTGTAAGACAGGAAAGGGAAAAGAAAGGTCTTACACAGGAGGCTTTGGCGCAAAGGCTTGGCATACAAAAGACTCGTGTTTGTATGTGGGAAACAAACGGTGTTGTTCCAAGACAAGACGTGTTCTTGAAGTTGTGTGAGCTTTTTGGTGTCGGAGCGGATTACCTTTTGGGTAATGACCGAATTACAGAAAATCCTGTGAGTAAAAAAATCAATTCGATTCAAAGGATGCTTGTCGAATTGAATCCCATTGAACTCGAAACTGCCGAGGAGATACTGAAAGCGGCGTTCAAGAGAAGCAGGAAAAAATAGGATGAAATCAGCCATGCGTCTAGTACGCATCAAGGAGGTAAATATGTTGGAAGAACGTCCAGACTTTAAAAAGACCGCGCAAGGAGCCAATGAAATTTTGCTTTGCGCTAGTTCCATAACAACTTTCCCTTTTTCGATTGAAAGCGTAATCGAAGAAATGAGCGACATCGATTTGATGCCGTTTTCCGAAATAGAAGGGGCAGGGCTTCGCGCAAGGCAGATTGTAGGAAGCGACGATGCCGCGATTGTGGAATTGGACGGGCAACACATTATTTTTTTCAATGAGAAGTCGCCGCCCTTTCGCCAAAAATTCAGCAAGGGGCATGAATTCTCCCATTATTATTGCAAACACGACATCGCGCTCATTACAACGATGCGAGAGACGGGCGACGCACGTTTTGAGGCATTGTATTCAAAGTATGAGGTGGAGGCGAATTTTTTCACCGCGCAACTTTTTATGTGCGAGGAGATTTTGATTGAGCTTGCAAGACGAGGAAAAAAAATCGACGAAGAGTTTTTGAAAAAGGCATTCGGCGTTTCGCACGAAGCGGCGAAAAGGCGGATGGAAACATTGCGCAGGTTTTACAACTGGAATGAAACAAGGCGCACTCGCGATGACGATTCCTATTTGGGCGATTGCATAATACGAAAATTTGCGGCGTTTATAGATTCCATCGCTCCATTGAAATACAGCTACACTTACGACTTTGAAAGGGAATATGAGATGGAAATGGAACGCCAAAGTTGGCAATAAGGAGGTGAAAGATATGATGGAAACAGATGTCTTTGCGTCTTTTCGCTGTAGCCGGTGCGAAAAGACAAAGGCTTGCGCCTTATTGCAGTAAGGCACAAGCCCATAAAAAATAGTGCGTGAACACTACATTCGTTGAATAATAGTATCACGCATGGACCGCCGGGGTCAATAGAAAATTTATTTTTTCATGAAAATTTCTATTGAAATTTCATAAGGATGGTATTCCTATGAAGAAAGAATTGTTTACAAACGAAAGCCTTGACACAGGGCTTATGATAAAGTTGCGGAAGAATACGCTTTTAGACGATGGCTCGCTTGTTGCGAATGTATCCAACAAAACCGCTACGGTAAAAAGCACGCTCTCCGCAATCAAAAACGATGGAACGGTGACCGACATCTCGCTTATGTTGCACCATTTGCAAGTGTACCAAGACAAACTCCTGCAACTTCTCGGGCAAGGTTTCACGGTGAAACTCCTTGACATTGGGCTTTTAAAGATAAAGCACAAAGGAAGAATCAAGAATGCGTCAAACGCCGCATCTGACATCTCGCAGTTTACGCTCGGCTTTACGCCTTCAGAGGATGCGCTGAATTCTGTAAAGAACCTTTCCGTTGATGCAATCTTGAAGCCTGAAAAAGCGCCTGTCATTGAAGAAGTCGCAGACGTTTACCGAAACGAAAAAGACGGCTTTGTGACTTCCGGAGAGCCTGTTACTGTAAGCGGGATGCGCTTGAAACTTGGCGAGGAAAATGACAAACTCTGTTTTGTGCCGCAGACAGAAAGCGGACAAAATGTCGATGATGAAAGCCGTTGGATTGAAGTTGAGCATTCAAAAATTTTCCGCAACAAGCCTTCGGAACTCACTTTCTTTGCGCCGACCAATCTTATGGAAGGCGTAAAGTATCGTGTGCGTGTCGAAACATCGTACTTGAGTAAAGGAAGGTCTCGAAAGGAAACGCTTTCAGGCGAAAGCGAAGTCGTAATGCTAAAATCGCAATGAGACATTGCTTCCGACTTCGCACTTGAAAAGGACAGAGATGTATCTTTTCAAGTCAGACGCGGCGACATCCGTGTCGCCGCGTCACTGTGTAATATTATTTTGTATTACAAAATCTGTCAAGGAAAAATCGCCGTTCGAGAATTCGCCACAACTATTCACTGTTCGCTGTTAATTATTAACTGCGATGCTTCGTATCGTTTTACATCTTCTCCAAAAACGGTACGAGCACCAAGTCCATCGCGATTTTCATAACAGTGAGCGTGCTTTCTGCGAGCGCGAGCCGGGCGCGGGCAAGCGGCTTTGTTTCCGCGGTGAGAATCGGGCAGTTTTGGTAGAACTTGCTGAAAAGTTTTGCCGTGTCGTAAAGGAACGCCGCCACCAAACTCGGGTCGAAATTCTGCGCCGCCTTGCAGACGGTGGCGGGCAATGCTTCGAGTTGCTTTGTCAGTTCCCATTCGTCTTCGCTTGCAAGAAGTGCCGCCGCTTCTTCGCTTGTGTCGCTTTCCAGCCCTTCCGATTTTGCCTTTTCCAAAATCGAAGAAATCCTCGCCGTCATATATTGCAGGTAGGGGCCTGTGTTCCCGTTGAACGAAAGCGATTCTTCCGGATTGAAAAGCATATCCTTTATGGGCGTCGCTTGAAGCAAGTAATAGTGCAGCGCGGAAAGCGCGATTTTTTCTGCCACGCCGTCAGCGTCCTCCAAATCCTTGTCGCGCCCCTTTTGACGGATTTCTTCCAAAGCCGCTTCGTGCAAACTGTCAATCAAATCGTCCGCGTCCACGACTGTTCCTTCGCGGCTCTTCATCCTTCCGCTTGGCAAGTTCACAAGACCGTAAGCCAAATGGTAGAGTTTTTGCGCCCACTCGAAACCAAGTTTTTTCAGAATGTAGAACAGCGTCTTGAAATGAAAATTCTGTTCGGTGGCGACGACGTAAATCATTTGGTTGAACTGCCAGTCGTTGTGCCGCGCAATCGCCGTGCCGATGTCCTGTGTGATGTATACGGAAGTGCCGTCGCTGCGAAGAAGGACTTTTTCGTGGTCTTCGCCGTCCTTTCCCTTGCCCACGGCTTCGGTGATGTCCACTCGCACAGAGCCGTCCGCCGCCTTGAAGAAGATTCCTTTTTCAAGCCCGCGTTCGATTTCGTCTTTTCCTTTGAGATAGGTGTCGCTTTCAAAATAAAGTTTGTTAAAAGAAACGCCCGTGCGTTCGTAAGTCTGCTTGATTCCGTCCAGCGTCCATTCGTTCATCTTTTGCCAAAGCGCGCGCGTTTCCGCATCGCCTTTTTCCCATGCGACAAGCATTTCTTCCGCCTTGGCTTGCAGATTTTCTTCGGGATGTTCCTTTGAATGCTTGTCATATTCCACGTAGCATTTTCCCACAAAATGGTCGCCCTTCATTCCGAGCGAGGAGGGGGTGTCGCCCTGCGCCTCGTGGAACATCTTGTAGGCGAGCATACTTTTGCAAATGTGGATTCCACGATTGTTGATGATGTTCACTTTGAAAACTTCCGCGCCCGCCTTTTTCAAAATCCGCGAGACGCTTTCTCCGAGCGCGTCGTTCCTCATGTGCCCAAGATGAAGCGGCTTGTTCGTATTGGGGCTTGAAAATTCGAGCATTATTCGCTGAGCGCAAAGCGGCTTTTTTCCTTCCGCGTCGAGCGAGCCGTAATTTTCCTTTTGCTCCGCGATTTTTTTCAAAATCGAAAAAGTTTCGTTCGCCTTGTTCAGTTTGAAATTGACGTAAGGACCTGTGTTCAAAATCTCTCCGAGCGAAGAAATTTTTATTTCGACTTTTTTTCCGTCTTCGTTTTCGCATTCGAGAGATTCCGCTTCGCGCAAAATCCGAACTACGTCCGCGGAAATCTGAGGCGGCGCAATCCGAAAAATTTTCGCAAAAGAAAAAAGCGGAATTCCGAGGTCGCCCATTTTGGGATCGGGCGGGGTTTCAAGCGCGAGCGCGCCCGTCCGGATTTTTTCTGCCTGAATGTTTTTTTCTGCTTTAAGTTGGTTCAACGCTTCGGCGACGGCCAAGCGGATTTGTTCTCTTGTGTCCATAATTTATTTTAGCAGAAAGAATAGAGTTGTTCAATAATGTGTCGTATGGTGGAACGCGCAACGAGTTTTCTTTTACAGCGTCCTTTCGGCGGCTTCCAAAGTGTTCTGCATTAGCATCGCGATTGTCATTGGACCCACGCCGCCCGGCACTGGCGTGATGAACGCCGCCTTTTCTTTTACCATGTCAAAATCCACGTCGCCTGCCAAACGGAATCCGCTTTTTTTTGTCGGGTCGGGAATTCGGTTCACGCCGACATCAATCACGCACGCGCCTTCTTTTACCATCTCCGCGGTTATCGTGTTCGGGTGGCCGGCCGCCGCGATGATGATGTCAGCCTCGCGAGTGACCGCGCCCAAATCCCGAGTGCCCGTGTGACAAATCGTGACGGTGGCATTGTATTCGCGGCGCGAAAGCAGGACTGCAATCGGTTTTCCAACGATGTTTGAACGTCCGACGACGGCGACTCTAGCACCGTCCGTTTGCACCCCGGCGCGTTCGAGCATGACCAAAATTCCGTGCGGCGTGCATGGCAAAAATGATTTTTTTCCGATGAGCAGATTTCCCATGTTCACAGGATGGAAGCCGTCCACGTCTTTTTTCGGATTTATCGCAAGCAAAATTTTTTCTTCGTCGATTTGCGGGGGAAGCGGAAGTTGAACCAAAATTCCGTGAACGGAATTGTCGCCGTTCAATTTGGAAATCAAATCCAAAAGTTCTGCTTCGCTTGTGTCTTGCGGCAGCCGCAGCGAAACGTCCTTCATTCCGCATTCTGCCAAAGCCTTTTGCTTGCCGGTAACGTATGAAACGCTCGCAGGATTTTCGCCCACCAAAATTACGGCGAGGCACGGCTCAAGCCCTTTCTGTTTGAGAGCGGCGACTTTTTCAGCCACTTCATTCCTTATTTCAGCCGACAACGCCTTTCCGTCGATGATTTTGCATTCCATAGTTTTCTCCTGAATTCGCATTTCAAATTCGCGCCACAAAAATCATAAAAATGGTATCAAATTTCAGCCGCAAATTCAAGCGAGAAAACTTGCCGCGACAATCTTAAATTTTACTGTAACTTAATTTTATCTTTTGTTGTTTCCCATATTGAACAAAAAACGAAAAACCTATAGTATAATATTGATTTTCAAATAAAAAAGTAAAACAGGCTATCCGATGTCGAAGGTATTCAAAATTTTCGCTTTCTCTTCTTTCGTTTTTGCGGCTCTTTTGGTGTTCAGCGCGAATTCTTTTGCCCAAAGCGAATCTTACGAAGACGAATACGATGAATCCGCTCCCGATGAATATGATGACGGCGAAGACTATGTTTATCTTCAAAATGGACCTGGCGACCAATTTTTGAACCTGAGAATCATGCCGAACATTCCGCTGAATTTTGACGGAAAAATGAAAGTGGGCGGGCAGATTACTGTGGGCTACGGGCGTTTTATTTTGCCGTGGCTTGCTGTGGGCGCGGAAGTGGCGTTCGGCTACAATCCGACCATCGGAAGCAATATGTTCACGTACATTCCGATGACTGTGGGCGCGACTTTTTTGCCCGCCATAAAAAAATTCGAGATTCCGATTACTGTGAACGTCGGAATGGCAATCGAAAATTATTTGAGCAACACTTTTTTCCCCGCGTTCATTTTGCGTGGCGGCGCGGGATTGTACTATCGCATCAACGAAAGTTGGTCTGCCGGCATTGAAGGTTTTTTTACATATATGCCGCAATGGTATGCTGACAAAAACAAGCGCAAGTACAATGATTTTTTGAATATTGTTTCGATTTCGGCCGGAATGAAATATCATTTTTAATTGTGGAGAGGGGCGAATGAACTTGGCAAAAAAATTCTTTTTCCTTTTCTCCTTACTTTCCTCCGTGTTCTTTTTGAGCGGCTGTCAGCAGGAGATTTTCTCGAACATCAGAAAAGAAGTGAAGCTCAACGACGGAACTGTGGCAGGAAGCATACGCGCGCTCATTCGGTTTGGAAGTGGTGGGCAAGAATACATTTATTTGGCAAACGGCGCGGCGGTTTATCGCAAGATAAATACTGGAAATGTTGCAGACCACAGAGAAGGCGGCTGGGTAAAAGTTTGTTCTGCCCGCAACATAGGAAACTCCGATTATGTCATAACGCTCGCCGCAGATGGAACCAATCTTTACGCACTCACCGCCACATGGGAAGAAAACACGAGCAAAGGGCAGAACCGTTGGAACGGACGCTATATCTATACAAGCAAGGATGGAGGTAACTCTTGGGGAATAGTGTCGTCTTTACCCACTTCTGCGACAGGCACTGGCTATGACAATCCCGCGCTTTACCTTTTTTGCACGAACACAATCGCAAGCGCAAATCGTCAAGCGTTTTTCAATTACGCTGGAACTGGCTATAAATTGAATGGGACAACTGCGACTCCAGATACAAGGGCAAACGGCGCGTCCTCATGTGCGTATCTAAATGGCGTAGAATTTGCGAGTCCTTACTCTATTTATTATGGTTCGGCTTCATGCACTGATGAAGGAAGGTCTGGCGCGACTTCGACCCTTTATTATTCAAGCGGAAGTAGATTGTATTGGGGAATAAATGTAAGCGCTTCAAATAAATATGTAAGCGCGGGCGACTACATTTATTCGCTTGCAGTGACAAAGGATTACCTCCTTGTGGGAACTGCATCGGGCATAAAGCATTTTTACTTGAATGCTGATGGAAGTGTTGTCAGTAAAAGAGAAGAGTTTGACACGAACGCCGATGCGATAATGAGCAGCGGATACGAAGTGAACGCGCTTTTGGTGGTAGACCCTTCAAAGAATGAACTTGACAACGCGATTTATTCCGCCATAGATTTTGAAGGCCGCTCCCAGCAATTCGATCATGTTTGTCTTTGGGCGTATTATCCCAGTCGCGGAAACTGGAACAGGGATTAGCCTTGCGCTCCAAATTCCAGTGCCGATTCTGACGCAATTTTTTGAATTCAAAAATGGATTCGGAAGCCCCAAATGTTCAAAGAATTTGAAGAAAAAAATATTTCGCGCGAGATTCCGATTTTCTGCGTGACAGGAAAAATCGCCGCAGGAAAAAATTTTGTCTGTTCCGCTTTGGAACGCCAAGGATTTTTTTGCATCGATGCGGATTCTGTGATTCACGAAATTGTCGAAGAAAAGCGGGACGAAATATTTTCGGCCTTTTGCGGCGACGCGGAAAAAGCCGGAATCTGCTTGCGGAATGCGGACGGCTCGCTCAATAGGGGCGCGCTCGGAAAACTTGTTTTTTCAAAGAAAGAATTTTTGGCGCGGCAAGAAAGCATCGTCTATCCTGCGTTTGTTGAGCGGGTGGAAAAAATCATCGCGCAAGTTTCGCTCGAAAAAAATCCTGAAAATAAAAAAGACGCGCCGCGCGGAATCGTGCTCAACGCCGCAGTCCTTTACAAAACGCCTGAACTTTTGGAAAAATGCCGCGCGATTTTTTTTGTGAACGCGCCCGCGTTCGTTCGCTTTTTGCGCGTGCGACGTCGCGACGGAATTGCGCCGCGCGAAATTTTGAAGCGTTTTTTTTCGCAACGAAATCTGTTCAAGCGCTACAAGGAATTCTCAAAGTCGTGCGGAATTGAGATTGTAGTTGTGAGGAATTACGGGTGTTCAAAATTGCCGCTAAAATGGGCGGGACAATTTTGAATGCGAGTTTTTATTTCTTTGAGGAACGAAAATTTACGCTACCGCTGGGGCTAGCGTCTGCACTGCTTCGCTTCCGTAAGGGGCTTCTAAAAATAAAAACACTTTTTATTCGCGAAGATTTTTCCTAAACAATTTCCACAACTTTCCGATATTGAAATCAGTATAATGCAAAGCAAAAATCGGAAAGCCGATTTTGAACTTTATAAACATCGAGGACAAAATTATGGAACAGAAAAAAACTTTGTGGATTATTGCGGCCAGCGGCGTTTTTTTGTTGGTCGTTCTTGGCGCGGCACTGCTTTTGAATTCGACGCCTGCAAATGTGGCGACTACAGCCGCCATAACCACGATTGACAGAACGCCTGTGGTGGCGGGGAGCGGAACGCCGAATCTTTCTTCTGTTCAGACTCCATCGCAGGAAAACATTTTGGACTCCAATACGCTGGCATTTCAAAAAGCCGAAGAGGATTTTTTGGGCGAAGGAAATTCGTTCGAAGCGAACGCAGGCGCGGAAGGCGGCTCGCAAGGAAACGCCGTGCAATTTGATTCTGCGAATGTCACGATAAACACGAACACGACCAACATAGAATTGAAAACTGCCGCCACGCCTTCAACCAACATCACTGCCACAAGCCGCGCGGGAGAGGAGGCTTTGGCGAGGGCGAACGGAAATATCTCTGTGTCGGCTCAAAGCGAAAAGAAGGTGGCTGCGGTAAATCCAAGTTCTTCCAATTCGCAGTCGCAAACCACGGCGAGCGCATCGAGCGCGAAGCCTGCGCAGAAGAAGGCTGTTTCCGAGCCTGCTCCTGCGCCGCTTGCCACAAAATATTGGGTGCAAGCTGCCTCGTTCACAAACAAAAAAAGCGCGGACAATGCGCGCACGGAATTGGATGAGAACAAGATTCCTGCCGAAGTGTTCACCTACAAGGACAAAAAGGACACCTTGTTCTATCGAGTGCGCGTCGGCCCTTACACGACAAAGAGCGAAGCCGAATACTGGAAAAGCCGAATTGCGAATTTGGATTTTTTCAAAGACACGCAAAGTTATGTTACAGAAGTGAAAATGTGAAAACTTGAGAACGCACTGAAACAAAGACCGCCGCGAAAGCGGCGGTCTTTGTTTTAAATATCGATTTTGCTTCGCAAGGTTTGGAAGAATGCCCCCCCCCCATCACACAGTGTTCCATGTCGGGGGAGAGGGTGATTTTTGTTAATCGGAAACGTAGTTTTCGATTGCGTTTTTGAAAATTGCAAGGCCTTCTGCGATTTCCTCGTCACTGATTGTGAGCGGCGGCAAAAATCGCACGACATCGCTGCCTGCCGTGCAGACGCAAAGTCCGTTTTTGAGGCATTCGACTTGGATTTTTGAAGGCTGCGCTTGTGGCTTGATTTGGATTCCAATCATCAAGCCTTTGCCGCGCACTTCTTGCACCACATCGCAATTCCATGACTTTATTTCCGCCCGGATTTTTTCGCCGAGAGATTTCACTCGCGCCAAAAATCCTTCTTTTTGCATTGTGCGCAATACTGTCAAAGCCGCGCTGCATGCCAAAGGATTTCCCGCAAAAGTGGACTGGTGGTCTCCTGCCACAAAAACGTTTGCGGCTTTGTTCCTGAAAAGGCACGCGCCCATCGGGATTCCGCCCGCTATTCCTTTGGCGAGCGTCACGACATCAGGCTCAAATCCTAGTGCGTCGCTTGCCAAAAAATCGCCGGTTCGTCCCACGCCGGTTTGAACTTCGTCCGCCATCACGAGCGCGCCTGCTTTTCTTGCGGCTTCTGCGGCGGCCTTTGCCCATTCCGCGTCAATCAGGTTTACCCCTCCCTCGCCTTGGACGCATTCAATCATCAGCGCGGCGGTGGTTTCATCGAACGCGGTTTTTATCGCATCGAAATCATTCGCTCGAATTGTTTTGAAGCATTCCACATAAGGCGCGAAACATTCGGGATGAAATTTTTCTTGACCTGTGGCGGTCAATGTTGCGAGCGTCCTTCCGTGGAAAGAATTTTCCAAAGTGTAAATCACCCGCCGTTTTGCGCCGCCGTTCAAGTGTCCGAATTTCCGCGCCAATTTGAACGCCGCTTCGTTCGCCTCCGCTCCGCTGTTTCCAAAGTACGCGCCGGAAAATCCCGTGTAGCGCAGAAGCTCTTCGGCGTATTCGATGCCGACATCGCTCAAATAATAGTTTGAAATGTGAATCTGCTTTTCCACCTGCGCACTAATCGCAGCGACTAAATCTTTGTTCGCGTGCCCGAGTGAGTTCACGCCGATTCCGGACATGAAGTCGATGTACTTTTTTCCGCTGTCATCCCAAAGCGTGGCGTTTTTCCCATGCACAAAAGTTATGTCAAAGGAGCCGTAATTGTTGACGACATTATTCTTACCCATAATTTTCCTCTCAAAAAAGTTAATCGCGAAATTTCAATTTTGCGATTAACTTTTTTATGTGCGTTCGTAATAAAAAAAACACACAGTCAATATTGAAGTTTGCAACGCAAACTTTGAATCAGGAATGCCGCGCCATTTGTGCGGCGTTCTTGATTACACTCCTTGTATAAAATTCAATTGCGATTTTTAGAATCGTGATTGAATTTTTATGCGCATTCGTAACGAACCGGGTTTCCAAAGAAAACTCGGCATAGCAAAATATGACATAATTTTGTCATATTTTGTCTTCAATTTTACATCGATGGTTTTCAATATATCATTGTGCCGATTCCGCGCTCGCTGAACATTTCGATTAAAAGCGAATGGGGAACGCGGCCATCGATGATGTGCGTGCGTGGCACCCCTCCCTTGAGCGCAATCATGCAGCATTCCACTTTCGGAATCATTCCGCCTTCGATGATGCCGTCCTTCATCAGCGCGTCGATGTTGGGCATCGGAATGCGCGGGATGAGGGAAGTGGGGTCGTTCGTGTCCTTCAATATTCCGGGAACGTTCGTGAGCTGCACGAATTTTTCCGCTTTGAGCGCGACTGCGATTTTCGCCGCGGCGGTGTCGGCATTGATATTGTAAAAATGCGAGTCGCCCGCTTCTCCCGAGGCAATCGTGGAAACAACCGGGATGAAATTTTCCTGCAAAAGCGAGTTGAGGATTTCGGGATGAACCTGCGTCACTTCGCCAACAAAGCCCAAGTCCACGCCGTCCTTTTCGATTTTTTTTGCGCAAAGCAAGCCTGAATCCACGCCGCTCAAGCCCACGGCGCGTCCGCCTTCCTGTAAGATTATTTTCACGATGTCCTTGTTCAGTTTGCCGCTCAAAACCATTTCCACGATTTCCATCGTCTCTTCATCGGTATAGCGCAGGCCGTTTATGAAGCGGCTTTCTTTTCCCACGCGATCCAGCATCTTGTTGATTTCTGGGCCGCCGCCGTGGACAAGCACCACGCGGATTCCGATTGTGGAAAGGAGAACGATGTCCTTCATCACGGCGATTTTCAAATCCTCGTTGAGCATGGCGTTGCCGCCGTATTTTACGACGACAGTTTTGCCCACCCATTTTTTGAAATACGGCATCGCCTCCACGAGTACGCTCGCCCATTTTTCGTTGTCGAGCCGCGGGTCATTTTTTATGTTTTCATCTTCCATTTTTTTTCTCCTTGCTGCCTTCGGCGGATTTTTAGAAAATGCCGAAACTGGTATTAATGCCAGTTTTTGGGCTTTGTTCCAAAAAGCCAAAGCGCGCTTTGCACGAAGCAAATTTTCAACTTCGGTAGTCGCCGTTGATTTTAACATAGTCGTAAGTGAGGTCGCAGCCCCAAGCCTTGCCCTGCGCGTTTCCGTCTTGTAGGACCACTTCGATTTCAACGGCTTCGGCGGAAAGAATTTTCGTAGCCTTTTCTTCGTCAAACGCAAGGCCAACGCCGTTGTGAATCACTTCGATTTTTTCCGCGTCATTTTCTGAGCCGATTTGAAAGTCTTCTTGCTCGTCGAAAAACCTGAGCGAAGTTTGCCTGCTTGAAAAATAGACGCAGGTTTTTTCTACGGTAAAATCAAATCCGGAATATCCCATCGCGCACAAAATGCGTCCGCAATTCGCGTCGCGTCCGAACATCGCGGCCTTCACAAGATTCGACTTGATGACGGACTTTGCGATTCCGCGCGCGATTTCTTCGGACGCCGCTCCGCGCACCGTGCATTCAACGAGGCGACTCGCGCCTTCTCCGTCCGCGGCGATTTTCATCGCGAGCACCGTGTTCAACTTGTTGAGCGCGGAAAGGAATTTTTCAAAGTCTTCGCCTTCTTCCGTTATTTCAGTGTTGCCCGCCTTGCCGCTCGCCATAATCGTGAGCGTGTCGTTTGTGGAAGTGTCGCCGTCGATGCTGACGCAGTTGTATGTAATGGCGGCGGATTTCTTGAGCGCGAGGTGAAGCATCTGGGAAGTGATGGCGCAGTCCGTTGTCAAAAAAGAAAGCATCGTTCCCATGTTGATGTGAATCATTCCAGAACCTTTGCACATTCCTCCGATTCGGACTTTCTTTCCGCCAATTTCAGTTTCCACGGCGCATTCTTTAAATCGCGTGTCGGTTGTCATAATCGCGCTCCGCGCTTCGGCGTGGTTTTCTTTTGAAAGCCCTTTTACAAGGCGCGAAATGTTCTGCTCGATTTTTTCGACAGGAATTTGCTGGCCGATTATTCCCGTGGAGCAGACGATGATGTTCTCTGGATTGAGTCCGAGTGAGGATGCCGCCGCCTGTGCCATCCGCTCCGCGTTTTTGTAGCCTTCGCTTCCGGTGCAGGCGTTCGCGAAGCAGACGTTGCAAATGGCGGCTTGCATTTTTCCGCCTTCGAGATTTTTTTGCGTGAGTTTTACGCATTCGGCTTTGACTCGATTCGAAGTGAAGATGCCTGCCGAGGCGCACATCGTGTCGCAAAAAATCAGCGCGAGGTCGTTCGTTGTGCGGCTTGGCTTAAGTCCGCAATGAATTCCGTTTGCCGTAAAGCCGGAGGGCGCGCACACGCCTCCTTCGATAAATTTGGTTTGCATAATTTCCCGCCTTTTTCGCTTAAAACGCGCACAAAATAAGTGCGAATATTTATGCAAATATTCTAGCATAAAAAGAATATTTATGCAAGTGAAAAAATCGCAAAAGATTTTTGAATTTTTCGATTTTTTTGAAGGAGTTCAAAGAATTTTTGGCGCAATGGGGGGGCGAGTTTTTCTTTGAAAAACTTGGTAGCAGGGCGAAGTCCTGCGTAAAAAGCATGGACAAAAAATGTGCCATGGAAATTTTCGCGCTACGAATTCAAATGCTAGTCAAGGAATGAGCAACTGCACTCTTCGGGGTGTTTTTTTGACCATGCGACAGCTTTGCGAATCATCAAAAAAATAACAAAAGCGGGCAGAATGAGGGGAAAGAAAAGTTCTACAAAAAGCACGAAAATAATTCCCAAAATCGTGAGCATTTTCAATCCTCCTCAAAGCGCATTTCTAAAATCAAGTATAGCACGCATCATTCGTTTTTGCAAATTTTTTGAAAAATGTCTTGACAATCAGAATGTATCTGATATATTTGAAAGGGAACAAACGCAAGATTGTAGACGGTGCATATCACGGCAAAGTGCATTGGAAAAGAAGCGATTGCTGAAATGTTTGAAACAATGGCGACTTGCGGCACAAGGCAGGAAGCGATGTTGAAATACTTTCCCAGCGCATTTAGTTATTTTGCGAATTACATTAAGGGGCTTCTAAAATGACACCTAATTATCAGTTTTTTGAAACATTTGGGCATATCGGCTGTCTTGTTCCAGATTGTCGTTTGACTTATGAAAAAGTCGATACAAATGAACTTTTTAAATTTCCCGAAAATATAACAGAATCATAAATCGAAAAACTTATGCAAAAAACCGTTAAAGACAAGCACGACTATATTTTTGAAATTGTAAAGAACAACAAATTCGAATATCAAGAAGGTTGTATTTACTGAAAAGAATTCATTGAACTGATGAAATATATAAACACCAGTGAAAACGCACAAATGGAAGGTACGAGAGGTTTCGCTAAATGATCGATGAGGAAAACGAGGGCATACACGAATATGCAAACGGCTTCGATTTTTACAAGGACAATGAAAATGAAAATATATGGAGCGTAGAAACGCCCGAAACAATAGACAGTGTAGGCACAATTCTTTTTTCATTTGATAAGAAAACCGTATTCAATTTTTGGACGGATTACCCCGACAAACTAACGCCCGAGCAGATAAGAATTTTTCAGAAAGAAAACCCAACTTTGGCTGCATTGAAACCTATGAAATAAATGTGGATTGACGAGGAAAAGAAGATGCGCAGATGGAGGGTCAAGGAAATTATTGAAGTCGCAGAAAAGATGCTTTAAAAACAAAGACCGTCTTTGAAAGATGGGCGGGGCGGTATCAACGCTTACGCGCTTCGTTCACCAGCTCCATCCACAATCGTCCTATCACGCATTCGCAGGATTGTCAAGCGTTTTAAGGAACTCGCGCAGGCGAAACTGTTCGCGGACGTGGGGCACACGGTCGTGCTTGTGGCTAGCCCCAAAAGTTTGCACAAGGGATGCGCAAGCCCTGCGTAAAAAACGCGGACAAAAAATGCGTCCAAAAAATGGATTTTATGCTTCGATGTGGGGCGAGGTGTTTTTGCGTGCAATTTGTTTCAGTCTTTCAAAAGCATGATGCCTGTCGCGCTTGAGATTCGCCGCGAAAATCCGATATGCTCGATTTTGATTCCGGGCTTTGTGTGTTCGAGGGATACTTCGTAGATGCCCGGCGCGAATTTTATAAGGCCAATCAAAACGCCAACGGTTTTTCCTTCCGTGGTGCGACAGTCGAGGCTGAGCGCGTCGTGTCCGTCGATTTTGAGGTTGCACACAGACTGTGAGACCGTGCCGTCGTTTGGCTTGGAATACAATGCCAAAAAATTGTACACGCCTTCTTCGCGCACTTTTATTCGGCATTTGAGTTCGCCGTTTTTCATAAACTTGTGGTTCTCTTCTACCGCAGTGTCGCCGCCTTCTTCGGAGAGTGTCGGCGTAAATGAAACTATGTCATCGAGCGAACGGAGCGGGCGTTTTGCCACGAGCGAATTCAGCAGAAAGCCCAGCACGTCTTTTGCGCAGGTTTGAAGTTGCGCGCGAGTGAGAACGCCTTGTTTGAGGGCTGCTTTTATATTGTCGTCGTTGCCGTCTTTTTCCGCCTTGTCATTTTCGACAATCATATAGACATCGTTTCGCGCGCGCACCATTTGAGCCACATTCTGCACGCTGGACTTTCCGGCGTTCGCGCAGTCGTTCATCGTTGCCCACCAGTCTGTCATTACAAGCCCTTGGTATTTCCATTCGCCGCGCAAAATCGTCGTGTTCAAATCGAAATTCGAAGCGGCTTGAATTCCGTTTATCTTGTTGTAGCTTGTCATAATGGAACGCACGCCACCTTCTTTTACTGCCATTTCGAACGCCTTCAAATAAATTTCGCGCAACGCTCTCTCCGACACAATCGAATTGTTTTCGCGCCTTGAAGTTTCGCGGCTGTTTACGGCGAAATGTTTTATCGTGGCATGTGCGCCGCTTTCCGCGATTCCACGGATTGTCGCGAGCGTCATTATTCCTGTCAAAAGCGGGTCTTCTGAAAAATATTCGAAGTTCCGTCCGCCGAGCGGATTTCTGTGGATGTTGATTCCGGGGCCCAAAATCGTGTCAACATTGTTCGCGCGAATTTCCTCGCCTTCGAATCGCATCAGTTCTTCCACCAAGGCAGGATTCCATGTGCACGCAAGCAAAGTTCCAATCGGCATGAGGGATGCTTCTTTTCCCGTGTCCATCCGAACGCCGGAAGGACCGTCCGCGCAAGATGCCACAGGAATGCCGTATTCGTAAAGCGCGTGGCTCACGCCGCCGAATGCCGATGCCACGCCCGCCGTGACTTTTCGGCTTGCCATTCCTTCGCCGCGCACGAGCGTCGCCAATTCTTCATCGGTGAGCTGCGCGATGAATTCTTCCTGCGAATTTTTTCTTGAAAGAACGTCGCCGAATTTTATTCCCGCGTTTCCTGTGAAAGAAATTTCTTGCGGCAAATTTTCTTCGATTCTTTTTTCAAGATTGTATGTTCTGCGCGGAACGTCTTCCCATTCGATTTTATAGTTTCCGTCATCGAGTTTTTCTCCGACTTTTATTCGCTTGAAGGAATCGGTTGGAGCGAGCGCGGAATCCATTTTTTCCACGACGATTTGGCTTTCGAGCAAAACAGAATCGCTTTCTGCAAATTGAATCTTTTGCGCGCGCGAAACATCAGTTCCGCCGTAAAAGAAATATTCCCCCTCCTCAAGTACGCGCGAGAATTTGTTTCCGCTTGCGCCTGAGTCGTCGTAAGATGCGAGCGAATCGATTTCGAACGAAAGCGAAATCTCTTCTTCTTCCCCCGCCTGCAAAAGCGAAGTCTTTTTGAACGCCGCCAAAACTCGCGCGGGCTTTCCCAATTTTCCTTGCGGCGCTTCGGCGTAAATTTGTACGACTTCTTTTCCGGCTGTGCTTCCGATGTTTTTTACTCGCGCCGAAATCGAAATCGTTTTGTCGCGGAAATCCGCCTTGGAAAATTCCACGCTGAATTGCGTGTATGAAAGTCCGAATCCGAACGGATACAAAATTTTTTCGCGGGCGAATGTGTTGAAAAATCTGTAGCCCACAAAAATGTCTTCGCAGTAAACGCTGTCGAGCGATGTCGCGAAATTTTTCGTGGAAGGATAGTCATTGATTGAACGCGCGATTGTGTCGGAAAGTTTTCCGCTCGGATTCGTCTTTCCAAGCAGGATGTTCGCCGTGGCGCGGCCTGCTTCCTGTCCGCCCTGCCATGCCATGACGATGGCGGTGATGTTGCCGCAGAATTCTTTTTCTTGCGTCCATGCCATGTCGATGATTCCGCAAGTGTTGAATACGAGCGCGACTTTTTCAAACGCGGCGCAAATATTTTTTATGTTTTGAACTTCTTCGTCCGTGAGAAAATACGAGCCTTTTTCCGCACGCAAATCCTTGTCTTCGCCAGCGTTGCGCGTGATTACGACCACAGCTTTTTGCGAGACTTTTGCCGCTTCGAGCGCGAGTTCCTTTGTAACAGGCATTTCCTTTTGGCAGAAAGGCTCGGCAGCCCAGCCTCCGCTTCCGTTGTCGAACGGATTTTCCTGTATCCATTGCGCGTAGGGTTTTGAAAGCGCGGGATTCGCGTTCGGGAGATTATCGATTAAATTCGTGGAGTAGGGGGCGTGCACCGAGCCGCCAGAACCAAGTCCGCATTTTAAAAAGTCGAACTGACCTCTGCCAAACACGCTCACGCATTCGTGCGCGCCAATCGGAAGTGTTTCGCGCTCGTTTTTCAAAAGCACTATTCCTTCCTCTGCGGCTTCCAGAATTTTTTGTGCGAATGTCATAGTTTCTCCAGATTTTCAATACAACAAGTTTTCGCGTTGCATCGCAAAAATTTTCGGCTTGCGCCAAAAGTCGCGTGCATTTTATTCGTCAATTCAACGCCATCGCTTCAATGCGGAATTCAAACTACTTTCACGAGTTCGAATTCCGCGTTTTTTAAAGAGGAGATGTCGCCTTTCCACAGAATCGCGTTTGCGCGTGATTCTGTGTTTTCATTTTAATTCGATTATTCCGTGGGGCGTTTTTTGAAGCTCTTGCTTTCCAAGATTGCCTGACCTTCGCCCACTTCCTGCTCCATCATCGCGCGCACTTTCAGCGGCAAGCCGAAGAGAGTGATGAAGCCCTGCGCGTCCTTGTGGTCGTACAAGTCGCCGGTTTTGAAACTCGCGATGCTTTCGTTGTAGAGACTGTATTTTGAAGAAGAGCCTGCGCCGCGAATCTGTCCTTTGTACAGGAAGACTTTCGCCCAGCCAGTCACGGTTTCCTGCGTCTTGTCCACGAACGCCATAAGCGAATCGAAGAGCGTGGTGAACCATTTTCCGTCGTAAATCAATTCTGCCACTTTGATTGCGACTTCCTGTTTGTAATGGTAGGTGTCGCGATCGAGGCAAATGTGATCCATCATCCTGTGCGCAAAATACAAAATCGCTCCACCCGGAGTTTCGTACACGCCGCGACTTTTCATTCCCACGCAGCGGTTTTCGCAAATGTCCACAAGGCCGATTCCGTTGCGCCCGCCGATTTTGTTCAGTTCGGAAAGCAGTTCGAGCGCGTTCATTTTTTTGCCGTTCAGCGCGACAGGAATTCCTTTGACAAAATCGATTTGCACGTATTCGCCTTTTTCCGGGGCTTCTTCGGGAACGGTCGTGTTTTGGAGCATGTGGCGATAGTTCGGCTCGTTTTCAACTTTTTCCAGTTCCAAACCTTCGTGGCTCAAATGCCAGATGTTTTCGTCGCGGCTGTATGACTGGTCTTTTTTCGCTGGCACTTCAAGTCCGCGTTTTTCCAAATATTCGATTTCGGCTTCGCGAGAATCGAGCGTCCATTTCGGATCGCGCCAGGCGGCGATTACTTTGATGTCGGGAGCGAACGCCTTGATTGCAAGTTCGAAGCGAACCTGGTCATTTCCTTTGCCGGTCGCGCCGTGGCAAATTGCGACTGCTTTTTCTTGCCTCGCGTATTCCACCAAAATTTTTCCGATGAGTGGACGCGCCGTGGAAGTGCCAAGCAAATATTCGTCTTCGTAAATGGCATTGGCTTTGAGCGCGGGCCAGCAATATTCTTCGATGTATTCTTCGCGTGCATCGACTACGTAGCAAGCGGCCGCCCCTGTTTTGAGCGCGCGCGATTTGATTGCTTCCCAATCATCGCCCTGCCCCAAATCGATGCAGACTGCGATAACATCGTAGTCATAGTTTTCCTTGAGCCACGGAATGATGACGGTGGTGTCAAGTCCGCCAGAATAAGCCAAAATCACTTTGTCCTTTGCCATGTTACACTCCTAAAAAAAAGTCAAAAGCAAAATATCAATTTTGGGTTTGACTTTTTTGCGTGCGTTTGCAATTGAATTGTGCGCACAAAAAATTAAAGTTTGCAACGCGAAATCCGAATTTCACTTTTGCATATTTATGCAAAATATTGTATGGATATGCGAAAAAAAAGTCAAGCGAAAATATAGGAATTTGTGATATTCCGAAGCGAAAAAAAATGTTTAAGATGATCCGCTGATTTTGTCGCGACTGATTTAATTTCGATTTTTCTGCGAAAACTTATTTATAGACTGCGATTTTTCGCTTCGTTGCAAAACCGCGTTTCCGACATTTTCAAAAACGAGTTCGCAGTTTTTGGTTTTGCCTCGCTCTTGATTAAATCGCTGAAATTCTGTATAATTTTCATCCCGATGTTTACGCTCAAGTTCGCGTTCAAAAACATAATTTCTCGAAAAAGTTCGATTGTCATAGTATTGTTCGTGGCGTTTTCGATTGCGATTTTGGTCATGGCGAACGCGATTTTCGATGGAACTCGCAGCGGCGTGGAAAAAACTTTCAGCGACAATTTTACTGGCGACATCGTGATTCGGCCGCACGCGCAATTTCCCATGAGCCTTTTCGGCGACGAAACTCCGATTACCGGGGAATTTTCCGAATTGCCGCAGCTCATTCCGTATTTGGACATTTTCGAATATGTTCAAAAAAGTCCGTTCATAGATAAGGCCGTTCCTCAAATTACGGGGCAGGCGGTTTTGCGCGTGAATGATAAAAATATCCCGGGATATTTTTTCGGCGTGGAAGGCGAGCCATACATCAAACTTATGGAAGGAATTCGAATCCTCGAAGGCGAGCCTTTTTCGCAGGACGATGATGCACTCATGCTTTCTGCGAGTGTAGTGGAGCGAATAAATGAAGAATGCGGTGTTCGCGTAAATGTCGGCGACCAAATTCAAATGGCTTCATTCACAGGAACTTCTTATGCTCTTCGCGCCGCGCGTCTTGCCGCGATTTACGAATATTCCGTGCACAACGATTTGCAGGACAAAATAATTTTGGTTTCCCCGGCGATTCTGCGCGTGCTGATTGGGCTTGGCTCTACGGAAATCGATCCCACGCTTTTTACAAATGAGAATTCCGGATTGCTTGAAACTGTGGAAAGCGGCTCTATCGATGACCTTTTTAACGACACGGGCGATTTTGATTCGGACGATTTTCTTTTTGACGATGTGATAATTTCCGAAGAAATTTTGGAAAATGCCGGCGATGTAAATTCGTTCGAAGATTCATCGTTCGCGGAAAGTCTCGCTGACGAAAACGAAGAGACCATTTGGAACTACATCGTTTGTTCTGTGCCGAATGGTGTTTCGCCAATGCAGGCGATTCGCCGCCTCAATCGCGCTTTCGAAAAATTCGAATGGACTGTCCAAGCGGTGGATTGGCGCGCGGCGGCTGGAATGATGGCGCAATACATTTATTGGATTCGCCTCATTTTCAACATCGGGCTTTTGGTGATAATCGGCACGGGATACATCATCGTGAACAACACGCTTGTAATCGCCGCGTTGGATAGAACCAAAGAAACCGGTACGCTCCGCGCAATCGGCGCTTCGAGGCGGTTCGTGGCGGCGGAATACTTGCTTGAAACTTTGATGCTCACGCTTACCGCGGGAATCCTCGGGTGCGTCATCGGAGTGATTGGAAATTCGTTTTTGTCCGGCGGAACCGTTACATTCACAAATTCGTATTTGATTCAGCTTTTCGGCGGCGAGAGTTTGAACACTGTGATTTCCGCCTCGAACATTTTTTGGGGAATTGCGTTGTCGTTCGCGCTCGCGTTCGTGACATGGATTTACACTGTGCAAATCGCGCTAGGCGCAAGCCCTGTCGTCGCGATGGAGGCGGTGCGATGAAAAGCCTTTATTTTAATTTTGCCGTAAAGTCGCTTGTGAATCGAGCGCGCCAATATCGCTCGCTTTTTGCCGTGAGCGCAATCGGCGTGTTCATAATGATTTCGGTGCTGATGCTCGCTGACGGAATGCTCGATTCAATGACGGAAAAAATGCGCCAATACTATGGCGGCGATTTTATGATTTTGGGCGGAGAAAAATATCATGACGAATACTATGATGATTATACAATCGCAACGTCGCAAGAAATGATTGATGTCCTAAAAGAAATTGTTCATGGAAAGGCTCAGGTTTCTGCGCGGTATTCAAAAGTCGATGGCGACAAAAGTCTTTTTTTTGAAGGAGTAGGCGTAAAGCAGCGCACGCTTCAAGGTGTGAATTTTGAAAGCGAACGCGCACTTTTCAAAAAATTCACTTTTGTGGAAGGAAACTCGGACGCTCGCGCTGATTTCGATGGTGCGGTGATTTCTCTTCCCGTGGCGCAAAAACTTAATGTCCATGTTGGCGATGAAGTGGTTCTTTTTTATGAAGACGGCAGTTTCAAAAATACAGTTACGCTCGTAGTCACGGGAATTTTCCAAGATTCGAGCGTTTTGGGAATGTACACTTCATACATAGACTACAAGGCTTTGATGAAACTTCTTTCTATTAGTTTGGATTTAATCGACAAAATCTGTGTCTACTATCCGAGCGGTTCGCCTTCTCAGGGCGAAATTCAGCGCGTGCAAAGCGAACTTGAAAAACGTTTCAAAATGTTTCCGCTTTCATACGACAAAAGCGATTGGCAAGATTATGACGGAGAAGACGATGAAATCATTTACGCGCTCATTCCTCTTTCCGCAAACATTTCGGAATTGCGGAAACTTTCGGCCGCATTGTATGCCGTAGTCGCGCTGATTGTCACGATGCTCGTCATCATAATCTCCGTTGGAATTTCGAGCACATTCCGCGTCATCGTGATGAAACGCGCCGTGGAAAGCGGCACATTCCGCGCCATTGGAATGAAGCCTTCTGGCTTGATGCTGCTTTATTTTACCGAAGTTTTCGTGCTGCTGGTTTCCGGCTCTCTCATCGGATTTGCGCTTTCTTTGGTTGTGACGAAATTCATTTCAAGATTCAATTTTTCTTTCATAGCGGGATTCGACTTGTTTTTGATGGGTGGGCATCTTGTGCCGAGCCTTTATGCAGGAAAACTCGTTTTTTTGACGGCGGTGATTTTCGTAACCACGCTGGGCACGGTGTTGTTTACTTTGCGTAAGTTGATTCACATCAGTCCTGTGGGTGCGTTGTCTACCGTGACTTGAGATTTGTTTTTAGTTCCGCGTTCGCAGAACTCGCTTTTTTGGCCGTGCGCTAGCCGCGCACCTAAAAAGTCGCTCGCGATTTTGAAAAATCGTCCTCGACTTTTTATATTTTTATGGAGAATTTGATGAAAAAATTATTTTTGACATTGGGCGTGATTTTTTTTGCGGCTTCGGTTTTCGCGCAGGAAATTTCAATTGATGAGGCAAAGCAATTTTTAAAGACTGCCGATGAAAAGACCGGGTATTTTGGAAAAGATTTTACCGGCGAATATATGCTCGTCCAAGAAAAGCCGGGGCAGGGCAGATCCATCACCAGCGCGATTATGCATCGCCGCGACAGCAAGTCAATGTGCACGATTCGCATAACAGGACCGGATTCGGACAAGGGCAAAGGCTATGTTCAGTTCGACAAGAACATTTGGTTCTACGATCCTTCAAACAAGCAGTTCACGTTTACTGCTCCGCGCGACAAATTTCAGAACACGAATGTCAACAACAGCGATATGCGTCCGCAGCATTATTCGGAGCAATATGACATCGAACGCGCGTATTATGAAAAACTCGGCAATTACGATTGCATCGTGTTCGAACTTTCGGTTACAAAAAAAGCGTCAAAAGAAGCCGACTACCCCAAACTCAAACTTTGGGTTACGAAGGATGATTTTCTCACCCGCAAGCGAGAAGACTACAGCCTTTCGGGGCAACTTTTGCGCGTGACTGCGATTCCAAGTTACCAAAAAGTGGATGGTCTTTCCGTTCCCGCGAAAATGGTGATACAGGACAGACTTCGCGCCAAAAAGATAAACGGCAAGGATCAGTATGAAAGCACACAGATTACTGTGTCGAACGTGTCTTTCAAAAAGTTGGGAGATGTGGTATACTCAAAACAATATCTTGAAAATATGAGCCTTTGATTCGTGCGGAGACTTTCAAACCCTGACGCGCGTCGGGGCTTGTTGATTTGGCGAAAATTATAAAAAATGTATTTAAAATTTTTGGAAAATGTTGAAGAAATTTTAAAATAGAGAATTTATAGATGGATTGTATTTCAACTCGGAAATTTTTCAGGCGGGGAAAGTTGCCCGCCGTTCTTGCTTTTTTTATGTCAGCTTTCTCACTTGCGAATTTGCATTCGCAGCAAAATCAGCAGTCGGGCGAACCGCGATATGATGTTACGGAAAACGGCATAATCGAAAGGCGGACGGAAAAAGTTTCGGAAGAGGATGTGCTTCGAATCCAAATTCTGAATGAAGAATCCTTGGCAGAAAATGGTAACACTTCAATTTTGGGCGACGATGACCTCGATTCGCTTTTTGAAAGCGATGGCGATTTGGAAGACGGAATAAATACGCCTACCACCGAAATCGTCAAAATTGACGAAAAGGAAAAAGCGATTAATTTTAGCGGCGAACTCAAGGCTGAATTGGGCGGGTATGTTTGGTTCGAACCGTGGGACAAAACCCATCCTTTGGCAACATTTCGCAACGTGCTGAAATTCACTGCGCGTCCGTTCACAGATTTTCTCATAACTGGCTCTCTGCTTACGGATTTTCCCAGAATGGATATTGGCATTTATGAGCTGTATTTCAACTATACTTTTTTTGGCTTGGTCGATGTTTCCGCTGGAAAGCGCGATGTTTCCTGGAGCCTTTCTAGAATGCTTGACACGAATATTTTGGATGACAAAAAAGAAGGATATGATAAAAAGGAAGACGATGATGAAATCCAAAACGGTCTTTCTTCGTCTTATACACAAGATCAGGTTATTCAAGAAATTTTCACTGTGAGAAACCGCTCCACCGATGATGGGCGTTTTACGTTCTCCGTAAATATTCCGATTTTTTCCTATGCTTCGATTCAAGGGCTTGCGCAATATGACAATTTGGGAGCGGACATCGTGGATACGGATGTTGCTTTGAATCATGTTTCCGTTGCCGGAAAAATCGAAGGCTCAATCGGAAAATTTTCGCTTGCTTTTTTTGCAAAGCGTTGGGCGGCGGATGACGGCCTTGATCCTGCGTTGGGCTTGGAATTCGTGAGCACGGCGTTCGGAAAGAATTCGAATTTTTTTATACAAGGACTTACGCATCTTGCACCCTCGGGTCATGTGAATCGCGGCAAACTTTCTACCGGCATCTACAAATATTGGGAAAATCCCGTCATGCTTGGATTGGCATTTGAGTACCAGGCGATTTGGGACGAAGACTACGGCTCTATTGAAAAGTGGCAACAGTGGCAGCATTTTTTTGCGGCGCAGATAGCGTGGTCGCATTTCATTCTCGGAAAAAAATGGACGTTCGGTTTGGAATGGTTTCATGATTGCCGCGAAAACTACGGAACGATTTTTCCTGCAATGAAAATCGAAAACATCATCCGTTACACAGACATTCGAATTGCAGCCCCGATTTATTATGGCACGACAAAAAAATACGGACTGATTTTGGAATTTATTTTGAATTTGAAATACTGAAATCAATTGAAAACGCATTTCTTCAGGTGCCACTTACAAAAGCAAGAATTGGCGCGAGTTTTGCTATGCGGAACTCGCGTGTTTTTTTTTCTCAGAGCCATGGCTTTGTTTTGCGAGTCAGCCCCAACGAAAATTTTTGCTTCATCAATGAAATAAATCCGAAGTTTTCAAATAAACCGATATACCCCATACAGGTATGAAGTATATC
Source organism: Treponema sp. (assembly GCA_022510845.1). Lineage (GTDB taxonomy): Bacteria > Spirochaetota > Spirochaetia > Treponematales > Treponemataceae > Treponema_D. Next base: position 62,508 of record JAFLSR010000001.1, on the reverse strand, counting down.
AGCTTACGCTGCGAAAGTCTTGCTTGCGATTTCCATGAATTTTTCTCCGCGGTCGAATTCGTTTGCGAACATTCCGAACGATGTCGCGCCTGGCGAAAAAACGATTGTGTCGCTATTGCATTCGCCTTTTTCAAAGTCCGCTTTCATCGTGGCAAGCAATTCTTCAAGCGAATTGAAAATTCCTTTGTGCGGAACTCCGCGTTCGTCCAAAAGTTGCGCGAGGATTTCTGTACCGTTCCCTGCCAAAAGGTAGAGCGAATCGAGCGGCGTGGAATGCGATTTTTTTGAATCAAGCGCGTCCGCCAAAACTGAAAAATCAAGCCCTTTGTCCGTGCCACCTGTGATGAAGACAACCGGCTTTCCGAATGCCTGACTTGCTGCTGCGGCGGATTCGGGGACGGTGGAACAAGAATCGTTGTAAAAGCGCACGGTCTTTTGTGTGGCTGGATTTTGCCATGAATGAAAATATTGCAGGCGGTGCGGAATGCCGTTCCATTCGCCTATGACGCTTTGGATTTTTTCTGCATCACATCCCATCAAATAAAGCACGAGCGCGGCGTTCATGACATTTTGCATCATGTGGCGGCCGGGCACTTTGACGCTTCCCAAAATCTTTGTGTCAAACGGCTTTCCGGGAATTCGTGCAAACGCGCACAAATTTTTTTGCTCGTCGAATTCGAGCCACGCTCCATATTGCGCGGCTTCCAATTTGTCTTGGCTGTAGCGCAAAACTTTCGCGCGTGCTTCTCTTGCGAACAAATTGCCCCAAGTGCCGCCTTCTGCAGGGCCTGTTCCAATTTCGTCCGAATCCGCGTCGCAAATCAAAAAATCATTTTCGTCTTGGTCGGCGTAGATGAGCCTTTTGTCTGCGATGTATTCGCCCATGTCCGCATACCAATTCTGATGGTCGGGTACGATTTTCGTGATGAGCGCGATTTTCGGTTTGAGAATACCCCTCCCTCGCAAATCGGCGAGTTGCCAACTGGAAAGTTCCAAAATTACTGGAGTGGATTCATTCGTCTGTTCCAAAAAAGTGAGCGGGCTTACTGTGATGTTTCCGCCCAAAAAGGAATTGAAGCCGCATTTTAAAAGGCCGTGTTGAATCGCGCTCACAGTGGAAGATTTTCCTTTGCTTCCAGTAACCGCGATGATTGGCGATTTTGTGAATTGCAAAAAAAGGCTGATGTCGGTTTCGATGGCGCGCGCTTCGGCAAGAAACGGATTGCCTTGAATTTTCACGCCGGGATTTTTTATGACACAATCCGCATTGCGAAAATCTTCTTTGCGGTGTTCGCCCAAAATATATGTGAGGCGGCTTTTGTCGAGGGAAGTGTCATAAGCAATCGAATTGAGCGTGGGCTTTAACTGCGCCTCGCTTTTCATGTCCGTCACAAGGACTTCCGCGCCCGCTTTGAGCAAAAATCGCACCGTGGCTTCGCCGCCGCCGTTCAGGCCAAGCCCCATCACTGTGATGCGCTTGCCTTTTATTTCGTCAATCGAATTGAAGCAACAGCCTTTCGGATAAATGAACGCCATATTTTCTCCTAAACAAAATAAAAATTGCAAAATTGAAATTTTGCAATTTTTATTTTGCGTGCGCATGAGCGGCTTGCCGCGAAGCGCACATTAAAAAAATGCAAGTTCGCGGAAGCGAACTTGTCGAAGCAAAAGCACCTTGCATTTTTCAACGCGAAGTCAAAAGCGTTTGTTTTTGCTCGAAAACTTCGAGTGCTTCTTCAATCAAAAGCGTAATCAACTGTCCGTACTTCAATCCCCCCGCTTCGCACATTTTTGGAAACATACTGATTGAAGTGAAGCCAGGGAGCACGTTAATTTCATTCAAAAAAAGTTCGCCCGAATTTTTGTCGATGAAAAAATCCACTCGGGAAAGTCCAGAACAATCCAAAACCTTGTAGGCGTTTTGCGCGAGCGTGCGAATTTCTTCGATTTGCGCTTTTGGAAGTTCGGCGGGAATTTTTAGAATCGCGCCGTCGGGGTCGATGTACTTCGCATCGTAATCGTAAAAATCGTGCTTTGGAAGAATTTCGCCCGGAATGTATGCGACAACTTTTCCGCACGCGCTTTTTTCGTTTTGAATCGTGGCGTTTCCGGTGACGCTACATTCGATTTCGCGCGCGTCGATTGACTTTTCAATCAAAACTTTGTTGTCCCACAAAAACGCCTCGTCGAGCGCGGTAGCAAGTTCCTGCGTGTTTGTGGCTTTTGCCGCGCCCACAGAAGAACCTGCGTTGCAAGGTTTTATGAAAAGCGGAAATCCGAATTTCGCAATCGCCTCTTCGGTGATTTTTTTGTACGCCGCGCCATCATTCAAATCCGCGCGCCTAATACAAAAATATGGCACGACAGGAAGTCCCGCATTCTGCCAAATTTGCTTGGTTTTTTCTTTGTCCATCGTGAGTGCGCTTGCCGCCACCGAACATCCAACATAAGGAATACCCGCGGATTCGAGCAAGCCTTGTAGAATTCCGTCCTCGCAATTTGTTCCGTGCACGCAGGGAAAAACCGCGTCGATTTCAAGCGTTGTGCTTCCCATGCAAAAAGAATTTTTTCCGCGTCCGGGAATCACGCTCACAATATTTTTTTCGTCTTCGATTATGCTGAAAGAATTTTTTTCATTTGAACGAACTCGTTCCAGTTCTTCGTCACTTTGCAAAAACCAAATTCCTTTTTTTGAAATTCCGATTGGTACGACTTTGAATTTTTTCGAATCGATATTCCGTGCGACCGAACTTGCGGAAAGCAGAGAGACTTCGTGCTCGCCTGATTTTCCTCCGAACAAAAGTGCAATGTTCATTTTTCCTCCCGAGTTCGCTTTCGCAAAATTTCACTTTCTCAAAAGTTTGAAATCTGTCGTACGAATGCGATTTGATTTCAATCTATGTTTTCAATGCTTCACATAAATTATTCGCGACGATGTTTTCGAAATTTTGTGGCGAATTTAATTTGCGCGGACGCAAAATAGTTTTATGCAAATTCATTATAGCGAGTGGGAAAGAATAATTCAATATTTTTTTTCAGAAAATCGAGCCAGAAATTCCATGCTTTTAAAATGCAATTTTCCAACGATTCAAGACGCGCAGTGCCATAGGAATTTTTAATTGCGCAAGATTTAATTGTGTGCAATTAAATTGTTGTATATTTAATCGTGCACGATTGATTTTTGATGATATTCTGTCTTCTAAAAAGAATCATTCATCTTGTATAAATTCAGCGTTCGCGCTATAATGAATTATGCAAAAGAAACTGTCTTCGCTTTTGGATTTGTTCGAACACGAGGCGGTGGCCGCGGACGGCATCACTCCGCTTGACGGCTCGGTGATTGGTGCAACTCCAATCGAAGGGCTTGCGTTTGACTCGCGCGAAGTAAAAGAAAATTTTTTGTTTTTCGCTTTGCCTGGACTACATCAGAATGGAAACTCATTCATCGCTGCGGCAATCGACTTGGGCGCGAGCGTCATAATTTATCAAGGTGAACTTTCCAAAGAGGAGGGCGCACAAATCGCAAAGTCGATTGTATGCCGCTCGCTCGAAAACCTCGGCAATCCGCAAAAAAAAGTTTCCGACATCGTTATGCCGGTTTTCCTTAAAGTCAAAGATTGCAGGCAAGTGATGCCGATTGTCGCCGCGGATTTTTTTGACAATCCTTCAAAAAAACTCATCGTCATCGGCGTTACTGGAACGGAAGGAAAGTCTTCCACGGTTTCATTCATCTGGCAGCTTTTGCGTTTGATGGGAAAAAAGGCGGGCTTTGTTTCCACAGTGGAATATTCGATTGGGGAGGGTGCGCTAGCAAATCCGCAGCACACGACTACGCCTGAAAGCCCGATAATTCAAAGGCATCTTTTTGACATGGTTGAAGCGGGGTGCGAATACGCCGTGCTCGAATGTTCAAGCCACGGGCTTTCAAAAAAACTCGGGCGGCTTTCAAATGTGTTTTTTGACGTGGCGGTTTTTATGAATGTCACGCTTGAGCATTTGGAATTCCATAAAACTTTCGAACAATATCGCGATGACAAGTCGAACCTTTTCCGCGCGCTCGATGAGCACAATCATATAAAAAAATTGAACAATGTGGAAGTCCAAGCCGAATCTTTTGCGGTGGTGAATTTGGAAGACGCAAACGCAAAATATTTTTGCGAGACGACTGGGAAAAAAATCTATGGCTTCACTTCGCTCGGCATGGCTGGACGCGCGGCGACAAATTCGCAAGGCGTTCCTCTCCCCGAAATTCCTGCGGACGTGGAATTCATTACGGCGCGAAACATCAGAGCGAACGAAGATTCGCTTTCATTTGAAATCGAAGTTCCGCAAAGTTTTTCGAAAGACGAACACACTTTTTTTGTAAAAACAAAATTGAACGGCGCTTTCAATGCGTATAACATCATGGCCGCGCTCATCGTGGTGAGCAAGTCGGCTTCGATTTCAATTGAAGATTTGCTTGAAAAATCGACTTCGCTGATTCCCGTTGCAGGAAGGATGACGCGAATAGATTGCGGACAGCCTTTTGAAGTGATTGCGGATTACGCGCACACGCCTTCAAGTTTTGAAGTGATTTTCCCGCCATTGCGCGCGCGTTGCAAAGGAAATATAATCGCTCTATTCGGAAGCGGCGGCGAGCGCGATATTACGAAGAGGCCTTTGCAAGGCGAAGTTGCGGCAAAATATTGCGACACGGTAATTTTATGCGATGAAGATCCGCGAGGCGAGGATTCGCAAAAAATCTGCGCCGACATTGCGGAAGGAGCCGTCAAAGGCGGAATGACGCTCGGCGAAAATCTGCTGATTTTTCCCGAACGCGCCAAAGCGATTCGCAAGGCATTCAGCATGGCAAAGGCAGGCGACATAGTTTTGCTTTTGGGAAAAGGTCACGAAAATTCGATTATTTACAAAGATTTCGTCATGCCTTATGACGAAATCCGCGAGGCTAAAAAAGCCCTGGCTGAGTTAGGCTACGAAAACTGAAGTTTACAATGCTCTTGTAAAAATCGCGGCGATGAATTTTGCACGGAGGAAAAATGCTCAAAAAACGAATCATAGTTTGCCTCGATGTGAAGGACGGCCGCACGACTAAAGGCGTGAAATTCCAAAACAACTTGGACATCGGAGACCCTGTGGAAATGGCGGCGCAATATTATGCGCAAGGCGTTGACGAACTCGTCTTCTACGACATCATGGCTTCGGCACGGGGGAGGGGGCCAATACTCGAACTGATTTCAAAAGTGGCGAGCCAAGTTTTCATTCCGTTTTGCGTGGGAGGGGGGGTCGGCACAATCGATGAAATCCGTTCGACAATTTTGGCAGGCGCGGAAAAAGTTTCGCTCAATTCTCAGGCGGTAAAAAATCCCGCGCTTATAAGCGAAGGCGCGCGCGTTTTTGGAAACCAATGCATCGTGCTGGGGATGGACGCGGCGCGAGACGAATCGATGCCGAGCGGCTACCGCGTTTTCATAAATGGCGGGCGAACAAAGACTGAACTTGACGCGCTTGAATGGGCGCAAAAAGCCGTTTCTCTTGGCGCGGGCGAAATCGTCCTCAATTCGATTGACGCGGATGGCACAAAATCAGGCTACGAAATTCCGCTTACAAAAAAAATCGCGCAAAGCGTCAGCGTTCCGGTAATCGCTTCGGGAGGGGGTGGCACAGTCGCGCACATGGCTCAAGTTTTGAAAGAGGGGTGTGCGGATGCCGCGCTCATTGCAACGATGGTTCATTCTGGGCAATTCACAGTGCAAGGAATAAAAAAAGATTTGGCAGAAGCGGGCGTTCCTGTTCGGCTTTGAATTTCTGAAAATTCCGAAAACATAAATTCTATTCAGCAAAATAAGTCGCGCGGCTGGTTTCGGTTTCAAATACATCGACTGAATGCAAATACGCGCCGCCGTTTTCTTTGTCCGAACAAAGCCCTTCCGCTTGCAATTCGGTGGCGAGTCTTTCATGCACAAAAAACGCGATTCGTTCTGCGCTGGGATTTTGATTGAAAAATTCGATGTCATTCAAATTCGTGTGGTCGAGCGCGGCGCAAATTTTTTTCAACGCGGATTTGAGTTTGGAAAAATCCAGCAGCATTCCGCCTTCGTTCAATTTTTTGCCTCTGACGTGCGCGAAAACTTTGTAATTGTGGCCGTGCAAATTTTCGCACTTGCCATTGTAATCGCGCAAAAAATGCGCCGCAGCAAAATCAGCCTCAACTCGAACTTCATACATAGTAAAATTATAGCACAAACAAAAAAAAGAATAAAGGCGGTTTTTGTAAGTCGCGCCATCTATACCCCCCCCCAAAAAAAATTTTTTTTCCAGTACACGTCTTTTTTTACCACAAATCCTCCGTAAATAAAAATCTATGTTTTCTATAGAAAAACTGTGAAATTATTCCGCTTTTTTCCACGTTCCGAAGCGAATAAAAAAAATTCAAAACTCGGGTATTTTTCACTTGACTTTTAATTAAACTGATTTTACACTATTGATATGGATTTCAAAACTGTACTTACACCCGAAACGGTAAACCTTCACTTGAAGGGAACGACAAAAGAAGAAATTATCGATGAGATGCTCGACATTCTTGAAGCCTCGGGCAAGGTGACGGACAAATCGTCTGCCCGAGAATGTGTGCTTGAACGCGAACGCAAGATGTCTACGGGAATGAAGCATGGCATAGCGATTCCTCATGGCAAGACGGATACTGTTTCCGATCTCGTGGCTTGCATTGGCATATCCGACAATCCTGTGGATTTTGATTCGCTGGATCAAGAACCGTGCCGCATTTTTATTATGACGCTTTCTCCCGTGAACAAAACCGGTCCGCATTTGCAATTTTTGGCAGAAGTGAGCCTTTTGTTCAAGAGCGCGGACAAACGCCAGCAAATTCTTGAAACGCAGGACAAAGCCGAAGTCATAAAAATTCTCACGGAATAGAATCAATTTTGCCACGCCTCTGCCGGACTTTGAAAAACGCCTTGACAGGGGCTATTTAAGTTTTAAATGTGAAGTTGGAATTGGGGGGGGTAAATGGAAGTAAATTCTGTCCAAGACGAGAATTTCACTGACATTGTGGCGTTTTGCATGGACGGAGCGGAGGCGGAATTTTCGCTGAAAGTTGAAGAAGGCAAAAAATATCGGCTGGCTGTGGCGCTTTCGGATATTTCGTTCGGTTCAGAAAAATACAATGAATCTTTTCTTGCATCTCTGCGCAAAAAATTGAAGTCGCAAGAGGCTTCATCCGCGCAATTCGTGATTTGGCCATTGCCAAAAAATGTCCTGTCTTCGGATGATGACGCGCTTGAAATGACTGCCGCTTTCAAACACCTCGCGCGTCGCCTCAAAGATTGCGAGAATGTCACGGGATTTGCGATTCCTCGTTCGTTTCTCGATCTTGAGCACGCCGCTGAGTTGACAGAAAATTTCGTGCACGAATTGGCTGAAAAACATCCAGATTACGTTTTCTTCCGCAGTTAATGAATCATCTTTGGCAACATCTTTTTTCTTGCAAAATTTTCAATTAAACCGCATTGTTTGCGATAAAGTCATTTAAATGCGAAATTTGCATCTATTTGCGAAATTTTCAAAATGATGCGAAATTCGCTTGAAAACGCGGAAAAAACAACGAATTTTGCAAAAAATACTAAATTTTTGCATTTTTTTCGAAAAAACTCTTGTGTTTTTTTTGAAAATTTGCGATTATTTAGGCATGACAAGTGTAAACAAACGCTCTGATTTTTACAAGACAATCATAGGCGCGTCGTGCGTCTGCGCGGCTTTTGCGGTCGCCGCGGCGTCGGTCGTGCTTTTTATGCCTCGCAACGATATTTCTCAAAACGAAATCGCTTTTATTGAAGCGCAGGACATTCCGCAGATTTTGGTGGAAACTCCGCTCAATGAAGAAGTGGATTCGCGGGCGCAAAATGTTTCCTGGCTTGCCGAAAAAGATTCTTTCAATACAATCAAAATCGAAAGCGACAATGGCAAGGATTCTTCCGCCGACAAGGGGCTTGAACTTTATCGAAATCCGCTTACGCGTGTGGCGGTGGAATGGTTCTATTTGCGCGTAACCGGAAACCGCGACGTTACGATGGCGATTTTGGATGCGGCAAACCGTGAGGACATTCCGCTCTCGCTTGCGTTCGCGCTCTGCTATGCCGAAAGCCGATTCAATCGCGCTGCCCGCAACATCAATGTGAACGGTTCGATTGACCGTGGGCTTTTCCAGTTGAACGACAGGAGTTTCCCTCACCTTGTGGACGAAGATTTTTACAATCCTGAAACGAGCGCGAAATTCGGAATGTCGCACTTGCGATACTGCCTGAGCGTGGCTGACAACGAGACCACGGCCGTTGCGATGTACAATGCCGGAATAAGCCGCGTTCGCAACGACAAAACTCCGGCTTCCACCCTGCGCTATGTGGGACGGATTGCCAGTTATCGCGCCAATTTGGAATCGCGCTTTGCCGAAGAAGTTTTGAGCCATTACATTCAGAATGAACAGCAGGTGCTCCCTGTGATGGCAAGGTAGAATAAAATCGCGTTAAAAAAAGCAAGCGTTATGCTTGCTTTTTTTTTTGAAAAAATAAGATTTGTGTGATTGTTTGATTTACGCAAAAACTCGATTTAAAATTTTCAGTGGAATTTCGCAAATTTTGACTGCTATTTCCGTTCTTCGCCGGTAATGTTTCCGTCTTTTATTTTGATTACGTGGTCGCACATTTCAACGATTTTCGCGTCGTGCGTGGAAAAAATGAAGGTCGTATTCAACTCGCGGTTGAGTTTTTTCATCAACTGCAAAATCTGGTCGCCGTTTTTGGAATCGAGGTTTGCGGTTGGCTCATCGGCAAGGATTATCGGGGCTTTTGTCGAAAGCGCGCGGGCGATTGCCACGCGCTGGCGTTGTCCGCCGGAAAGTTCCGAAGGCTTGTGCTTTTTCCAGCCCGTAAGTCCCACGGTTTCGATTAGGTAGTCCACCCATTCCGTTTGCTGCGCCACGTTCATCGCGCGGTTTTGCGGAAGATGTCCAAGCCGCAAAGGAAGTTCCACGTTTTCGCGCACGTTCAGCACTTGAATCAAATTGAAATTCTGAAAGATGAAGCCGAGGTGCAGGCGGCGCAATTCCGTCATGCGCCTGTCCAGTTTTCGCGGAATGTTTTTCAATGTCGAAAGCGCGATTTCGCCGTAGACATCGGTTTTGTCAAGGATGAGTTTCCCCGAAGTGGGCAAGTCGATGAGGCCGATTAAATTCAAAAGCGTGGATTTTCCTGAACCAGATGGGCCTGAAATGCAGGCGAATTCGCCTTGTTCGACGGAAAAAGTCGCTTCGCTTACCGCGTTCACGGAAGTTTTTCCCATCTGATAAATTTTGCTTACGCCTTGCAGTTCCAAAATCGACATTGAATCTACTCTATCAAAAAATCCAAAAAATGTCTACACCCCTTTACAAAAAACGAAAAAGGGTTATAATAAAAGTTACCGATTTTTCGGTAAATTCCATTTGGAGATGTGAAAATGAAGAAAGAGAAGAATGCTGGCTTGATAACTTTTGCTTTGAGTTGGGTTGGAAGGAAAAATAAAAAATTTCTTACAAAAGCGGCAAAGAATTGTGAACGCGCGGAAGAAGCGACTTTGCGCGGAATTTTGGATTATGCCAAAGATTCTGAATGGGGCAAGGCGCACAACTTTTCAAAAATCCTTGCTTCGAAAACGGGAAACGAACTTTACACGCTTTGGCAAAAGAACGTTCCTGTACAGGATTATGAAGATTTGCGCCCGTTCATCGAGCGTCACAAAAACGGCGAGGAGAATGTCCTTTTCCCGGGAAAGCCGATGATGTACGCCACCACAAGCGGCACGACCAAAGAGCCGAAATGGATTCCAATCACATCTATGTATTACGACAATGTTTTCAGCAAGATGAGCAAGGTCTGGCTCTACAATTTCATTGAACATCGCCCGAAAGTTTTCTATGGAAAAATCGTTTCGATTGTTGGAAAGGCAGTGGAAGGCTATGCACCCGATGGAACGATTTGTGGTTCGGTTTCGGGACGCACTTGGCTTGACTGCCCCGACTTCATCAAAGGCGGCTATTCTGCGCCGGCGGAAGTTTTCGCCATCAAGGATTACACCGCGCGTTACTACACTTTGATGCGCACTGGAATCGAACAGAATGTCACGCTTTTGATAGCGGCGAATCCTTCCACGATAATCGAACTGCAAAAAAATGTGGATGAATTCTATGACGAATATGTTAACGACATCGAAAACGGGACGCTCAGCAGCAAGATGAACATCGAGCCGGAATTGCGCGAAGTTTTGGAAAAACTCTACAAGCCGAATCCGAAGCGCGCCGAAGAGTTGCGCAAACTCAAGGAAAAATTCGGCCGCGTTCTGCCAAAGCATTATTGGCCTGATTTGCAGGTGCTCACGACATGGAAATGCGGAAACACGCGCGTCTACACGGAGCGTTTCAACTACTTCTTCCCCGAAGGAACGCTGTATCAGGAATTCTCGTATTTTTCTTCGGAATGCCGCGCAGGAAACGTAATGAACGGCGACGACGACAATACGGTTTTGTTCGCGCACATGCATTTCTTTGAATTCATCAGCGCGGACGACATGGAAAATCCAAACCCGCATTTCTACAGACTCCACGAACTTGAAAAGGGCAAACGCTATCTTGTCTACGTTACGACTTACGCGGGACTTTACCGCTACAATATGAACGACATGGTGGAATGCACCGGCTATTACGGCACAATTCCGATGATTCAGTTCATACAGAAAGTGAACGGAATCGTTTCTATGACCGGCGAAAAACTTCATGAAAGGCAGTTCATCGATGCGGTTAAAGAAGCCGAGCGGCAGACTATGCTTTCCGTGCAATTCTTCGTGGGATTCGCCGACATTCAGGATTCGGTTTATCACATGTACTTCGAATTTGAAAAGCGCGACATCACGCAGGAGCAGTGCAACGAATTTACCGCGAAAGTTGACGAATACCTCAAAAAGGAAAACATGGAATACACCGCAAAGCGCGATTCGTTCCGCGTAAAAGCGCCGGTGGGACATATCCTTGTTCAGAATGCATTCGAAAGGTACAAGGAAGAAATGCTGAAAGGCGGCGGACGCGATGGAGCGCAGTTCAAGATGATGCTTTTGATGCAAGATGACGTCAAGCACGAGGTTTTCAAAAAGTTTGTGGAATAGAATCCGCAGATTTTGAATGAAAGCGGGCGAAAATGAACGTGGGAAAATTCAAAGCCGTCATATTTGATTTTGACGGCACATTGTACGACAATTCTGGAATTGGCAAGTCTCTGGTTCTTTCCGCGCCGCTTGATATGTTCAAAATTCGTGCCGACCGAATTGCGCGAAAGCGGCTTTGGGGCTGCGATGAAAATTCTCAAGAGAAATTCGATGAGATTTTTTTTGAACGCGCCTCAAAGTTTGCGCACATTTCGAGCCAAAAATACAGAAAGTGGTACGAAGAGCGATACCAAAAAATTTTTTTGGACGTGCTGAAAAAAAAGCGTTTTCATGCGCGGCCGAATGTCGATGAAGTTTTTTCCGCGCTTTGTGAAGCCGGCTTGAAAATCGCGATTTTTTCCGATTATAAAAATGTCCGCGAGCGAATGCGTGCCATAGGAGTCCGTGAGGAAACGATGGCACTTTGCGCGGGATTTTATTCTGCGCCCGAGTTCGGATGCCTCAAACCTTCGCCGCGCGGATTTTTGCAAGTGGCTGGGAATTTGGGAGTCGCGCCCAAACAATGCCTCGTGGTCGGAGACCGCGCGGACACGGACGGGCAGGGCGCGCTTCACGCGGGAATGAGTTTCATTCAAATCAAGGCTCACGAAAATTCCAAAAAAGAATCTAAAATTCAAAGCCCTGAAACAGAAAAGCCGCAAATCTTTGAAGACCGCGCAAAAATAAGTCCGCGCGATTTTTCTGCTTCGGCGGCTTTTTCGCCACACAAAATTTTGGACTGGAGCGAATTCGCGGATTCCTGCCTTTGAGTTTCTTGCCAAGCAAAGTGCCTTTCTTTTCATTGAAGAATCTTTTCGCGCGAATTACACAACTCAGTTTCTGCGTAGTGGAGATTCGCGTTCAAAATTGTCGAGCGTTTAAACTTGTCGCCGGAATGTGGCGATAACTTTAACTTCGAGTTTTTCTTGTGTGAAAAAATTCCGTATTGATTTTTATTTTGCTATGTGTTATCATTTGACATAGAATTTTGGAGGGAAATTTGAAGGTTGCGATTTTTTTTGGCTCTAAATCCGATTCTGCCGTGATGAAAAAAGCTGCCGACGTTTTGCGCGAATTCGGCGTTGAATACAAGGCGTTCATAATTTCCGCGCATCGTGCAGGTGAGCTTCTTCGCAAGACCGTCGCCAAAATCGAAGACGATGGATTCGAGGTCATCATTGCGGGCGCGGGGCTTGCGGCGGCTTTGCCTGGCGTAATCGCGGGTCTTACGACGATCCCTGTAATCGGAGTGCCTCTTGAATGCGTGAGCGAAAAGTCGAACGGACTAGGAGGGCTTGATTCGCTTCTTTCAATTGTTCAAATGCCTCCGCAAATTCCTGTGGCTACAGTCGGAATCGGCAACGCAAAAAATGCGGGCTATCTTGCCGTGCAAATTCTTTCGATAAAATATCCTGCGCTCAAAGAAAAATTGTGCGAGTTCAGAAAGGGCCTTGCGCATGACGCGGAAGAGTTGAACGAAAAAGGCGTGGAACTATGAGCGAAAATTTTTACCAAAAAAACGAATCCCGCAAAGCAAACTCGATGTGCTGTGTCCACGATGAGGACTGGCATGACAAACTTCACGATGAATGCGGCGTGTTCGGAATATACATCACAAAAGATTCATCCGCGCGAAATCTGGAAAGCACGGATGCCGCGGCCCTCACTTATTACGGCTTGAATGCGCTTCAGCATCGCGGACAGGCGAGCGCGGGAATTGCGGTGTATGACGGCGAGCAGATTAAATTGAAAAAAGGCGCGGGGCTTTTGGGCGATGTGTTCAAACGCAACGACATCAACGATTTGAAAGGCTTTTCTACGATAGGCCATGTGCGCTATCCCACTGCTGGCGGCGAGGGTGCAGAAAACATTCAGCCGATGGTGGCGCAAATGAAATTGGGAACGGTGGCGGTGGCGCACAATGGGCAGCTTGTGAACTACGAGCCGCTCCGGGAAATGCTCGAAGAATCGGGCTGCACATTCAACTCTTCGAGCGACACCGAAGTGATTGTGAAGTTGATTGCTCGCAGTTATAAAAAGGGATTGGATCGCGCACTCACTGATACGATTCAAATGATAAAAGGCTCTTTCGCGCTTTGTATGCTCACCGAAAAGGCTTTGGTGGGGGCGCGTGATCCCAACGGAATCCGTCCGCTTTGTTTGGGCAAGTTTGAAAACGGCTGGATTCTTTCGAGCGAATCTTGCGCAATCGATGCGGTGAACGGAACTTTTGTCCGCGACATTCATCCGGGCGAAATTGTGATAATAAACGATGACGGCGTGCTTTCGTTTGAATTCGGTGAAAAGACTTCCAAGCGTTCTTGCATTTTCGAGTACGTTTATTTTGCGCGTCCCGATTCTGTAATCGACGGAGTTGCTGTCCAAGAGGCGCGTCTCAAAATGGGCGAAACTTTGGCGAAGGAAAATCCTGTTCCTGCCGACATCGTTGTGGGCGTTCCCGACAGTGGATTGGGCGCGGCTTTGGGCTATTCGCTTGCTAGCGGCGTTCCGTATTCCAACGCAATCGTAAAGAACAAATACATCGGCCGCACTTTCATCGCTCCCACTCAAGGAGAGCGGGAAAATTTGGTTTTCCTGAAATTGAACGCAATCAAAAGCGACCTCGACGGGAAGCGGGTTGTCGTCATCGATGACTCGATTGTGCGCGGAACGACGAGCCGCCGCCTCATTCAGATTTTGCGGCGTGCGGGCGCGAAGGAAGTGCATTTCCGTGTTTCAAGTCCGCCTGTAAAATTTCCGTGCTACTTTGGGATTGACACGCCAAGCCGCGCGGAATTGATTTCTTCGTGTCACGATGTGGAAGACATTCGCAAGGAAATTGGCGCGGATTCTCTTGCGTTCATTTCGGTGGAAGGAATGCTTGAAGCGTTGCGTTCTTGCAGTCCGGAGAATTTTGGATTTTGCAAAGGCTGCTTCACAGGCGAGTATCCGATGTCAGTTCCGTGCGAACTCAGCGGAAAAAAATTGGAAGAATAGAAAGCGTTTTGCGTGAGAGGCAGTTTAGACGAACTGCTTTTGCGCAAGTATGGAGAAGTTATGGACTACAAACAATCTGGCGTTGATGTTGAGGAAGGCTACCGAGCCGTGGACAAATACAAGGAAAGCGCGAAACGCACTCACATTCCCGGCGTGCTTTCGGACTTGGGCGCATTCAACGGAATGTTCGCTGTTCCAAAGGGAATAAAAAATCCTGTCATGGTTTCTGGAACTGACGGCGTGGGAACGAAACTTGACGTCGCGTTCAAGATGAAAAAATACGACACCGTTGGAATCGACTGCGTTGCGATGAGCGTGAACGACATTTTGTGTTCGGGCGTGCAGACTCTTTTTTTCTTGGACTACATCGCCTGCGGAAATCTTGACGCTGATGTGGCGGCTTCCCTCGTACGCGGCGTGAGCGAAGGCTGCCTCCAAGCGGGGTGCGCACTTTTGGGCGGGGAAACTGCCGAAATGCCTGGCTTCTACGACAAAGGCAAATACGATTTGGCTGGCTTCGGCGTGGGCATCGGCGAAAAATCAGAAATGATTACTGGAAAGAAAATCCGCGACGGCGACATTCTGATAGGGCTTTCTTCCACCGGCGTTCACTCAAATGGATTTTCGCTCGTCCGGAAACTCGTGCAGAATTTTGACGAGCCTTTCGTCTTGAACGGAAATGAAACCGGCCAGACGATAGGCGAAGTGCTCCTTACGCCCACGCGCATTTATGTGAAGCCTGTGATGCAGGTTTTGAAAAAATTCCGCGAAAGCGTTCACGGAATGGTGCATATCACTGGCGGCGGATTTTACGAAAACATTCCGCGAATGTTCCCCAAGGCGCAGTCTTCCGGAAAATCGCTCGTTGCTGTCATAAAGCGCGATGCTTGGGACATTCCTCCGATTTTCGGCGAGTTGATTCGGCGCGGCGCGGATGCCCTGAAAGTCTACAACACATTCAACATGGGAATCGGATTCATACTTGCGGTTAAGAGCGGCGATGCAGATGCGATTTTGGAAATGTTCAACAAAAACGCCGCAAATTATTCCGTGCAAGGAATCCCCGAAATGAAGGCGTACAAAATCGGGCGAGTGGCTTGCTCGAAGAAAGAGGTCGTCGGGCAAAAAGACGCCGTTCTTTTCGAGGACTGAAAATGAACGTCGTGGTTTTGGTTTCTGGCGGCGGAACAAATTTGCAGGCTCTCATTGACTACGAAAAATCCGCTTCCGATTGCCCATATAAAATCGTGGCAGTTTGTTCCACAACGAAAAATGCGTTCGCCTTGGAGCGAGCGAAGAGTGCGGGCATTCCCACGTTCGTGAAAAGTCCTTTTTCCGTGATGGGAACGGAATCCGCGCAGAACTCGACTCGCGAGCAAAAAAATGCAGCGGTCAGCGATTCCGTGTTGGAATTGTGCAAGAAAGTTCGCGCGGATTTGATTGTGCTTGCAGGCTGCCTTTTGGTTTTGAGCGGGAAAATCATTTCTGAATACGAAGGCAAAATCCTCAATTTGCATCCTGCGCTTTTGCCGAAATTCGGCGGCGTTGGAATGTGGGGCGAAAACGTGCATCGCGCGGTGCTCGCTTCGGGCGAAAAGGAAAGCGGCTGCACAGTCCATTTGGCAGACGGCGGCTGCGACACGGGAAAGATTCTCATCCAAAAAAAAGTGCCTGTCTTGCCGGGTGACACTGTGGAAACGCTCTACGCGCGAATCGCTCCGAAAGAACACGAGGCGATTGTTGAAGCGGTCTTGATGATGTGTGAGAAGCAAAAATAAAAACACGCCATAAATAAAGCAATTTCAAACAAACGATGGAAGTTCCGAAGATTGAAGTTTCGGAACTCTTTTTTTGTGTTTTAAAGTATTGACAAAAGACATTAAATTATATAATATATGAATATATGAACAATTATTCATATATTCAAATATTTGTTTTAAATTCACTGTAGGTGTTTTGCGGAGGTGCAATGCCAAAGAAAAAACCTTTTTTTGACGAAAAAACTTTGATCGAACTTTCGGAGTTGTTCAAAGTTTTCGGAGACTCGACGCGCGTGAAAATTCTATTTTTGCTTTTCAAAAAGGGCGGGTGTTCGGGGAAAGAAATTTCCGAAGAATTGAGCGTCTCGCAGTCGGCTACAAGCCACCAACTGCGGATTTTGAAAAACGCCCGCCTTGTAAAAAATGTGCGCGAAGGGCAGTCGCTGATTTATTCGCTTGCGGATTCCCATGTCGTTTCGATTTTGAACCAAGGCATAGAGCACGTGAGGGAAATCAATTCTAGAAGGATTTGATGTTTGCTCCTGCGCACAGAAAAAAGCATTCGCGATTTTGAAAAATCGCTCACAGTTTTTTTTAGGAGTATGATAAAAATACATCCGTGTATTTTTATCATTTGCAGATTGTCTGTTTCACAGTCAATCTGCGATTTTGCGCATCCATGCGCGCCCGCTTAACGCGGAGTTTTTAGAAGGAGATAAGCAAAAAGTTGCCTGAAATGTCGTCAACTTTTTGCTTGACAAGTTCGTGCTTCGCCCGAACTTGCATATTTTATTAGTGCGCGTCGCTTTGCTTCCGCACACAGAAAAAAGCATTCGCAATTTTGAAAAATCGCGAATGCTTTTTTAGGAGAGAAAAAAAATGGAACACGAAAAAAATCATGGACACTGTTGTGGAGATGCTTGTGAAAGCGAAGGCTGCGGATGCTGCCACGAGGAAGAGGAAAACGAAATCACTTTGAAGCAAATCATAGTAGCCGCCGCGCTTTTTGTGGTGGCGTTGGTGATTGAGCACGTTCCGATTTTCCAGGAAGGAAGCGCGCTTCTTTCTTCAAAACAAATTTTTGGCCAAGCGGTTTTGATTGCGAAATTGATTTTGCTTTGTGCCGCTTATTTGATTTGCGGAAAAAATGTTTTGATTGGCGCTGTGAAAAATATTCTGCACGGAAAAGTTTTTGACGAAAAATTTTTGATGAGTGTGGCTTCGATTGGTGCGATAATTCTCGGCGAATATCCGGAAGCCGTGGCGGTAATGCTGCTTTACCAAATCGGCGAATATTTTCAGGACAGTGCCGTGGACAAGTCGCGCGATTCGATAAAAAGCCTTGTCGCGCTGCGGCCGGACAAAGCCTTTGTTTTGCGCGACGGCAATGTTGTTGAAATGCGTCCGGAAGAAGTTGCCGTAGGCGACACGATTCAAGTGAAGCCCGGCGAAAGGATTCCTTTGGATGGAATTGTTGTGGAAGGAAATTCTTTTGTGGACACGAGTGCGCTTACGGGCGAATCCGTTCCAAGAGAAATTTTTTCGGACATGGAAGTGATGGCTGGCTTTATCAATACAAGCGGCCTCGTAAAAATCAAGGTTTCAAAATTGGCATCCGAATCTTCCGCTACGCGAATAATCGAGATGGTGGAAAATGCGAGCGCGAAAAAAGCCCATGCTGAAAAATTCATAACTCGGTTTGCAAAGGTTTACACGCCGCTTGTTTGTTTGGGCGCGGTGCTTGTCGCAATCGTTCCGCCGATTTTTGCGAACGCCGAATGGACGCCGTGGATTTCCCGCGCGTTAATGTTTTTGGTGGTGTCTTGTCCGTGCGCACTCGTGATTTCAGTTCCGTTGAGTTTTTTTGGCGGAATCGGAAGCGCGTCCAAGCGAGGCATTTTGATAAAGGGCAGCAACTACATCGAGTCGCTTGCCTTGGCGAAGACTGCGGTGTTCGACAAAACGGGCACGCTTACGCAAGGCGTTTTTGTGGTGAACGAAATTCATCCCGCGCACAAATCGAAAATTTCGGAAGAGGAACTTTTGGCAATCGCGACGCACGCCGAAAAATTTTCCGACCATCCGATTTCCAAGTCGCTAAAAAACGCCCACCATTGCGAAAAATGCGATTCGGTGGTGCTCGGAAACATTCAGGAAATCGCCGGGGAAGGAATTTCTGTGGAACTTGACGGAGCGAAAATTTTCGCAGGAAATTTGAAATTGATGAAGAGCCAAAACGTGCAACAAATCTCTCCGTGCGAAAAAGAAGATTTTGGAACGGTTGTTCACGTGGCGATTGACGGAATCTACGCCGGCCACATCGTGATTTCCGACAAGCCGAAAGAGCAAAGCAAGGAGGCGATTTCGCAGCTCAAAAAACTCGGCGTGAAAAAAACTGTCATGCTCACAGGCGATGGCTACGACAACGCGGAGGCGACTGCGAAAATTTTGGGCATCGATGAATTCCGCGCGGAACTTTTGCCGGAAGAAAAAGTGGGAATCCTTGAAGAATTCTTGCAGAACCAAAAAGGGAAGAAAGTGCTTTTCGCGGGCGACGGAATAAACGACGCTCCCGTCCTTGCGCGGGCGGATGTCGGAATTGCCATGGGCGCGTTGGGAAGCGATGCCGCGATTGAGGCTGCCGATGTCGTCATAATGAACGACAATCCGCTTCAAATTGCGAGCGGAATAAAAATCGCGCGGAAAACGATGGGCATCGTAAAACAGAACATCACGATTTCGCTCGCCGTAAAATTTGCGGTGATGATTCTCGCGGTTTTTGGAATAGCGAATATGTGGCTTGCGGTTTTCGGCGATGTCGGAGTAACGCTGCTTGCGGTGCTGAACTCGCTTCGTGTTACGCCTAAGGAAAAAGACGCTTGATTCGTATTGGGAGGGGATTTACCCCCCCCCACTTTTTTTTTCAAACATTTTTTTTACATCGCTTTGCATGGTGTTTGTTGATTTATAATACGGATTTGATTTGTGGAATTAGGCGCGTTGGACTTGTCGCTCGCACGCCATTTTTGCAGAACACAATGCTCGCGTTTTTATGCTCGCAAAATTATTTGCAATGCCACAGAGTTTTTGCGAGCGTGTTTGAAAACGGCTCGCGCTTCGAAAAGTCGGGAAGCCACGAAGTATCGCAAGTCAATTCTTGGTAAAAAAGATTTTCAAAGTCATAAGCCGCAATCAAATCGCGCAAATCCTCGTCCTCTGTTTTTGAAACAAGCCGATTTTCGAATGCATCAAGTGCGGATTTTCGCCGCTTCTCTTCTTCGCGATTTTCTTTAAACGGAACTGGCGTGTATTGCGACATCAGCGAAATCATCGCCTTGCTGTCTGCGTTTTCTTTGAGCCACGCGAGCGTGTTCGCTGTGTCTTCAAATCGCCCTGGCAAAAAAAGATGGCGCACGATTACGCCACGAATCATTTTTTCTTTTTCCGCACCATTTTCCGTGCAAACGATTTTTGTCTTTAGCGGAAAATTTTTTATCATCCAGGAAATCGATTTCTTTGCAGCATCTGGATAATCCCGCGCAAAAAAAACTTTTTCCGAAAAATCATTGTCGAGCGTCTTGAAATCCGGAAGCCAAATGTCGATGAAGTTTTTCAACATTTCGAGCGATTCGACATTTTCATACGCGGACGAATTCCAGCAAAAGGGGAGGGTGCAGCCCGCGGATTTTGCCTCTTGAATGAATTCTGCCAAAACAGGAATGTGGTGGCTTCCTGTGATGAGATTGATGTTTTCTGCTCCGGCGTTTTGCAAGTCGAGGCAGATTTTTACAAAATCGCTTTTTGAAATTGCTTCGCCCAAACCTTGCTGTGAAATTTGATAGTTTTGGCAAAACGCGCATCGCAATGTGCAGCCCGTAAGAAAAATCGTGCCGCTTCCGCCAAACACCGTAAGCGGCGGCTCTTCGCCAAAGTGCAGACACGAAAGTGCTGCGCGCAGTTCAAATTTTTCGCCGCAGAATCCGGGAACGCCCGCTGCGCGGTTCGCACCACAACGGCGCGGGCATTGCGTGCAATTTGTGTACAATGCAGAAATATTTTTTAAATACATATTTGCTTTATTTTTTCCTTGCGATTAATCCGCTTGTTGCGCGGCGTTTTCCGAATTTGTTTTATCGATGTATGAATATATGAACATTTGTTCATACGTTTGTTTTGTAGTCGCCTCTATCTATGACAAGTTCGTATCCCACAGATTTTACTCTGCGTCCGAGGCAAGCGACGCACTCTGCGGCTTCGTCTCCAGTACAAATCTTGTTGTCGTATAAAAGATACTTTTTGCGAACCTCGCGTGGTGAAAGGTTTGGCATCACGACATTTGCGCCCGCAAGCAGCCCTTTTTCCCTTCCCATCGGATTGATAGTTCCAAGCGCGGTGGTCGCGGGAAGAAGGACGTTCGGCAAAGTGAGTCTTATAAGCCCTAGCATGAGAAGTGTCATTTCAAGAGTGCCTGCATTTTCCTTTGCATACGGAGTGTCGTGGTGCGGAATGAAAGGGCCTATTCCAACCATCTGCGGCTCCAGTTCTTTTATGAAAATCATTTCTTCTGCAAGATTTTCTATGGTCTGATATGGAGAGCCCACCATGAAGCCGCATCCAGTTTGGAAACCAAGCGCCTTTAAATTCCTGAGGTATTGTTTTCGATTTTCCGGGGAAAGTTCGCTCGGGTGAATCTTTCTGTAATGGTCGTTGTTCGCTGTTTCATGCCGAAGAAGGTATCTGTCCGCGCCTGCCTTGCGGTATTTTTCATAACTCTCCATGCTTTTTTCCCCGATGGAAAGGGTGATTGCGCAATCTGGAATTTTTTCTTTTATGTGTGAAACGATGTCCACTATCCGCTCGTCGGTGTAGTAGGCATCTTCCCCTCCCTGCAAAACGAATGTGCGAAATCCGAGCGCATAGCCTTTTTCGCAGCAGGAAATTATTTCTTCTTCTGTGAGCCTGTAGCGATCCGCGTTTTTTGCGTCGCGTCGTATTCCGCAGTAGTAGCAGTTGTTTTTGCAGTAGTTCGTGAACTCCACAAGTCCGCGCATATAGACTGCCTTGCCGTAGACTTTTTCTCGTATCGCGCGGGCCTTTTCAAAAAGATATTCGTCGCTTTCAGGAGTGTGCCCCTTGATGATTTCTGCGTACTCGTCTTTTGTGAGAATGCTGTCTTTTTCCAGTTTGTCCACAAGTTCGATTATCCTGCTCATCGCTTCCCCTATATTTTTTGTGGCATGATTGCATATATGTCTTGCACGATTTTTTTGTTAAGTTCGCCTTTGTTCGCCATGTCCATCATTATTGAAATCGTTTTTTCATGGGACATTCCGTCTTTGTATGGACGCTTTTCAGTGAGCGCCTGATAGATGTCGATGCAAGCCATGAGCTGGTCTTCAAAGTCAAGTTCCTTTTCCGAAAGGCCTCGCGGATAACCGCTGCCGTTGAGTTTTTCGTGGTGATTGGAAGCCCATTCAACAATATCGGGAATTCCGTTTATTTGGTTCAGAATGTAATGCGTTGCGGAGGCGTGATTTTTCATCTTGGCAAATTCATCGATTGTAAGTTTTCCGGACTTTTCGAGGATGTCGTTGGAAACAATCATCTTTCCTATGTCGTGCATCGCTCCTGCAAAATAAAATCGCACGGTCTTTTCTTTGTCAAACCCGTAGTGACGCGCCATGAACTCAGCCTTGTCTGCAACACCCCTCGAATGGGATTGGGTGAATTCAGATTTGTAGTCGATTATCTTTGCGAACAAGTCCGCGATATTGTGTATCTCCTCATCGGTGTATTCACGGACAATCGTATGAAGTTCTTTGTGGAGGTATTCGAGCAGCCCAGTGTTTTGGATGTGGTCGATGGTTTCAAAGTCCACCGATTCAAGAAAAAGTTCCACGGTTTCTTTTGAAAATAATTTTCCAGATTGAGATTTTACCCAGCCGCGGATTTCATCAAATTCCGCTTCCGTCATAGTGGCGCGGCGATGCCTTATGTCTATGACATCTGCCAAATGCAGTATCTGCGATTTCAATGTGGTCTCGGAAGAGTTTTTTTTCAGCGCGCCAGTTCCGTCGGCATTTTCGTGGTGATGGAGGATGATGTTCTCCACGTCCGTGCGAAATGGCAGGAGACGGATATTGCTTTCGCCGATGATGCAGTGGCGATTGTGCATTTTCGTTTCGTCCATGCTCGCAAGGCGGCATATTTGTATGACTTCCTTGCTTTCCATGAGTTCTTCGTGGATGAACTCCGTGAGGGCGTTGTCGTGGAGTATGCAGCAGCCCGCGAAATCCCGAAGTTCCTCTTCGTCAAAGCCTGCCGCCTTTCCCATCGAAACTCCGAGGCAAGCCACGCGCCTACAGTGTCCTGTGTCCAATCCCAGCAGTTCCGCCTCCACATTGCTGAGTGCAAATGACAAGGCATAAAGCATACTGGTAAGATCAAGTTTCAATTTTCTTCTCCGACTAAAATGCGATTTTTATCGAAGCGAAAAATCGCAGCGCAATAAAAGAATTTGGCGCAAAAATTTTATGTATCGCCCCCTTCTTAAAATATATCATCTTTTGTGAAGTAAGTCAAACAAGATGGGTGTAGTGCTTTTGGAGGACTCTGCTTTGAAAATTTGCCGCGCGAATT
Source organism: Treponema sp. (assembly GCA_022510845.1). Taxonomy (GTDB): domain Bacteria; phylum Spirochaetota; class Spirochaetia; order Treponematales; family Treponemataceae; genus Treponema_D. The sequence goes on along the minus strand of JAFLSR010000001.1, from coordinate 39,865 downwards.
TTGCGGGCAAGCAAAAATTTGTTGCAAGCCTTTGGTTTGGCTATCAGGCGGCTTTACAATATCTCTTCGATTTTTTTCTGCACGTCTTTAATTGAAGCGGTCGGTTCGAATCGCGCTTTTATCTCGCCGTTACGGTCTATGAGGAATTTCGTGAAATTCCATTTTATATTGCCGTTGTTCTTGTAGTCCTTGTCCATTTTCTTCACGACACCTTTGAGAATAAGAGCCATCGGATTTTTGCCGAAGCCTTCGAATTTCGTGTTTTCCGAAAGATATTTGAAAAGCGGGTGCGCGTTTTCTCCGATGACATCGATTTTGGAAAACTGCGGAAACGTTGTTCCGAAGCGCACAGTGCAAAAAGTGTGAATTTCTTCATCGTTTCCCGGAGCCTGCTCAGCAAATTGATTGCATGGAAAATCCAAGATTTCTAGCCCGTCTTTTTGATGCAGTTCGTACAATTCTTGAAGTCCGTCATATTGCGGAGTGAAGCCGCAACCCGTGGCGGTGTTGATGATGAGCAGAACCTTGCCCTTGTAGTCAGAAAGTGCGACTTCGTTTCCTTCCCGCGTCTTTACTTTGAAATCATAAATACCCATAATTTCCTCCTTAAATTGTGCTAGATTTAATCGCATACAATTCAATAGCACACGATTTATTTTTTTAATTATATTCTATAGTTTTTGGATTTGTCAATGAAGAAAACTCGCTCATTCATTGTTCGCTCGCGTGGGCAAGTTTGAAGTTTTTTTGTTTTGGTGCAGGCGTAAACGCGGGCTTCAAGAATGTGCGAGTTCAATATAAAAAAAGAGCCACCAAAAGGTGGCTCAAAATATTTAAACGAAACGCGATTCAGAAAAGCAATGCCTTCCTGCGTTTCGAAAAAAAGCGACCTGCAAAAGCAAGTCGCTTTCCAGGAGTCTAGCGGAATCGAACCGCTGCATAGAGGTTTTGCAGACCTGTCCCTTACCACTTGGGTAAGACTCCATGTATTTAAAGCATAACAAAAAGTCGAAAATGTGTCAAGGTGTTTGCGCGATGATTTTATTCATTTTCCAAAAGAATTTTTGCGCGAAATTCTCGACGCAAGATTCTTTGTCTTTGAATCGCATCGAAACGCCTCTAATTTCGTTTCCAAACCGTTCCTTGCGGCGTGTCAACAATCGTGATTCCGCGCGATGCAAGTTCTGCGCGAATTTGATCCGCCGTGGCAAAGTCGCGGGATTTTTTTGCCTCCGCGCGTTTTTCCAAAAGCGCATCGATTTCCGAAGCCTCGCTGTCGCCTTGGTGCGAATTCTGGGGCTGCGCGTCCTGCGCGATTTTTTTTGCGGAATCTTCGATTTTCAAGCCCAGCACCGAATCCATTTTTTTTATCAGCGCGTGAGTCTCGCTCGCAGAAACGTCTTGGTCCTTGAGTGCGACTTGAAGCGCGGCCAAAGCTTGCGGCGTGGAAAGGTCATTTTCCAATGCCGCGCGGAATTCATCAAGATGCTTTTTTGCCGCGCCCTGCAATGCGTTTTCGTCTGCCGTCTCGCCGCCCGCTTCGCGAATTATCCTTGCAGCGCGGTTCACCAAAGATTTTCTTGCCGCCGCCGCTCCGTCGAGTGCTTTGAAACTGAAATACGAAGGGCTTCGGTAATGCGTTCCCAAAAGAAAATATCTGTAGTCGAGCGCGTCGTAGCCTGCGTCGATAAGCGATTGCAGCGTGAGAAAATTCCCGGAAGACTTTGACATTTTTTCGGACGCGCTTCCTTCCGCCGCATTTTTGTCCGAGTCTTTCGCGATGACAAGGAATTCGTTGTGAAGCCAAAAATTCACCCAAGCCCCTTGCGCGAGTTCTTCCTCCGTCATTGCGCCTTCGCTTTGCGCGATTTCATTCGTGTGATGAACTGGAATGTGGTCGATTCCGCCAGTGTGGATGTCGAAGTGCGTGCCCAAATATTTTTGGCTCATCGCAGAGCATTCGATGTGCCAGCCAGGATAACCGCGTCCCCAGGGGGAATCCCAAGTGAGCGCCTGATTTTCGAATTTGCTTTTGGTGAACCAGAGCACGAAGTCCGAAGGATTTTTTTTGTTTTCATCGATTCCGACTCGCGCACCCGCTTTGAGTTCGTCGATGTTTAGCCCGGCGAGTTTTCCGTAATCGGGATAAGTGGAAACATCGTAATAAAGGTTTCCGCCTGCTTTGTAGGTGTGTCCATTTGCTTCGATTTTTTTTATCAGCGCAATCATGTCTTCCACGTGCTCGGTGGCTTTGCAAACAATGTCGGGGCGGCGAATGTTCAGCCGTTCTATGTCGCGGAAAAAAGCGTCCGTGTAAAATTGCGCCACTTCCAAAACGCTTTGATGGCGTTCGGCTGCAGTTTTGAGCATCTTGTCTTCGCCCGAATCGTCGTCGCCCGTGAGGTGTCCGATGTCGGTGATGTTCATCACATGACGAATTTTGTAGCCGAGAAAAGTGAGCGTTTTGTCCAAAATGTCAAGGAAGACGTATGCGCGCAGATTTCCGATGTGGGCGTAATTGTAGACAGTCGGACCGCATCCGTAAAATCCAACAAAGCCTTCTTTGAGCGGCTTGAATTCTTGAAGAGTCTTTCCCATCGAATTGAACAATTTCAGCGACATCTGTAGGCATTCCTCCGTTTCGTCAGCATCTCGGGCGCGGATTCCATTCACATCGCAACAAATTTTTCTTCATAACGATTGCAAATAGAACGCGACTAATTTATAATAATCCTATGTTAAATATAGAGCAAATCGTGCAAAAGTTCAAGATGTGCGACAAAATCAAAATGAGTTTCGCAGAAAAACTTTGCCTTCACACTTCATTCAAAATCGGAGGCGAGGCCGCGCTTTTTCTGGAAGTCGAGGAAGTCGATTCGCTTTGCGCGGTGATGGATGAAATTTGGCGCGAAAAAATTCCGTATTTCATTTTGGGTGGGGGAACGAATGTCGTTTTCGCCGACGAAGGTTTTGACGGGATTGTAGTTTCCACGAAAAAAATGAACGCGATTTCGATTCAAGAAAATTGCGAAAAAAAAATCGAAGGAAAGCCAAGCGAAACGCTCGTTCTCTGCGAAGCGGGAGCCGCCACAAACTCTTTGGTGAATTTCGCTTGCGCCCGTGGAATTGCGGGGCTTGAAGAATTTGCAGGGCTTCCTGGAACTGTCGGCGGCGCGGTCTATATGAACGCGCGATGTTTTGAAAAAGAGATGTCCGATGTCGTGCGAAAAATTTCATGGATTGAATGGGATGGCGAAAAATGCGTTCGGTGCGAAAAAGAATTTTCCAAAGAAGATTGGGGCTACAAAAAGTCGCCCTTTTCTGAAACAAAAAAAATCGTGACGCAGGTTGAATTCGCCTTGCCTCAAATTCAAGAAGAATCCGCATCCGAAAATTCTGCGATGTCAAATTCAGAATTGGAAAAACGCGCGCGCGAATTCGTTGCGCTCAGAAAACAAAAGGGGCATTTTGAATTTCCGTGTGCCGGAAGCGTCTTCAAAAATAATCACGCGTTCGGCGAGCCTTCCGGAAAAATCATCGAAGGACTTGGACTAAAAGGCACTCAAATTGGCGGCGCGCAAATCGCTCCGTTTCATGCGAACATCATCATCAATAAGGGAGGGGCTTCTTGCGCGGACGTGCGCGGCCTTGTAGAACTTGTAAAGCGCGAGGCGAAAAGCAAGCTCGGGTTTGATTTGGAAGAAGAGATAATTTTCGTTTGAAAAATGCGCTTGCCTTGTTGCGGCTTTTTCGGTAGAATAAATTTATGGTAATTTCTTCGATTGATTTGAAAGACGGTCGCGTCGTTCAGCTTAGGAACGGAAAGGATTTGATTCTTGAGCGCGACGATGCCGAGGCTTTGATAGACGAATTCAATTTTTATGGCGAAGTCGCGGTGATAGATTTGGACGCCGCGATGGGTAAGACCGATTTGAAGGGCAACACTGCGAACACTCCGATTTTGAAAAGACTTTTGCGGAAGGGCAACGTCCGCACTGGAGGGGGAGTCCGTTCGGTAAAGCGTGCGAAGGAATTGATTTCGTTGGGCGCAGAAAAGGTGATTGTCGGAAGCGCGGCTTTTAGAAGCGACGCGAGGTCTGGCGGCGAAATTCTGAACACGGAATTTTTGGAAGAACTTGTCGCCGCCATCGGAAAGCAGCGCGTCATAATTTCCGTGGATGCGCTCAACGGAAACATAGCCGTGAAAGGCTGGACGGAAACCCTTCAAGTGCCTTTGACGGAAGCCGCGTGCGCCGCAGAAAAATATTGCTCGGAATTGCTCTTTACTTGCGTGGAAAAAGAAGGCTGTATGCAGGGCACGGACATGGAACTCGTGAAAAAATTGCGGAATGCCGTTTCGTGCCGGGTGGTGGCTGCGGGCGGCGTTTCTTCGGTGGAAGAGATTCGCGCACTTGAAAAAATCGGATGCGATGTCCAACTTGGAATGGCGCTGTACACAAAAAAAGTTTCGCTTGACCAAGCGTTCATTGAATGCGTGAATTGGGAAAAATGCGGCGAACTTGTTCCAGTAATCGCGCAGAAAGAACGCGGCGAAGTTTTGATGTTGGGCTACGCGAATCGCGCCGCGCTCGAAAAGACATTTGAAACGAAACGCCTCACTTTCTTTAGCAGGACGCGCGAGGCTCTTTGGACAAAGGGAGAAACGAGCGGGCATTTTCTGGAAGTGAAAAAACTCCGTGCCGACTGCGACCGCGACACGATTTTGGCAACCGTCATTCCGCATGGGCCTGTGTGCCACACGGGAAGCTTCACCTGCTTTTCTTCCGAGGCGGACGAGGCTTCAAGCCTTGATCGGCTTTATGAAACAATCCGCGACAGGTTCGCAAATCCCGCGCCTGGTTCGTACACCGCGACGCTTGATGCGAAACGTGTCCGCGAAAAGATTTCGGAAGAAAGCGCGGAACTTTGCGAGGCGCAAGGATTTGACGAGGTGGTTTGGGAAGCGGCTGACTTGATTTATTTTGTAAGCGTCTTGTTGCAAAAAGAAAAAGTTTCTTGGAACGATGTCCTTGCCGAATTGGACAGGCGGCACAAAAAATAGATTTTTCAAGGAAGGCGCGGTTTCGTTCGGGTTAAACTGCTTTTCGCACTTCGCGTTTTTATGGAATGCGTTATGATGCCGTGATGAAAATTGTCGCTCAACAATTCTCATCGCCGGCGCAAGAGCAATCGCAGCAAGTGTCGTTTGCACGGTCGCAATCATTGCCCGCGCACGAATCTTTGCCGTTTTCCGCGCAGTCACATGAGTCGCCGCAGCCCGACGCACAATCGCACGAATCGCAGGTAGTGCCTTTTTTCGCGATGACTTTTCTTCCGAGTTTCGCGAGCATTTCGCGGTCGCCTTTGATTGTGCTTCCGCTCGTGGTGAGCATATTTCCTGTGATTGTCGCGCTGCATCCGCTTGTGAACGCTTTTTCGCCGTTGCCCGAAAGCAGTTTGCGCCCTGCGGCAAGCCTTATGTTCGCCTCCGGGTTGATGAATCGGAACATCGCAATTGTGCGCAGAATTTCTTCTTCGGTGAGCGGCGCGTTGCCTTCGAGCGGTGTGCCGAGAATCGCCATGAGAGCGTTGATTGGAATCGAACGGATTTTCAGTTCGTGGAGCGAGAGAGCCATATCGATTCTGTCTTCAAAAGTTTCTCCCATTCCGATGATGCCGCCCGAGCAGACGCAGAATCCTTCTTCCTGCGCGATTTTAATCGTCTCGATTTTCATGTCGTAAGTGTGCGTGGTGCAGATGTTCGGAAAATTGCGGCGCGAAGTTTCGATATTGTGATGATAACTTGTAACGCCCGCCGCGCGAAGCCGTCTGAACTGCTTGCGCGTGATGAATCCCATCGATGTGCAGAGATTGATGTTCAGCTCGCGCTTCATTCGCTCGTAGGCGTGAATTGCCTTTTCAAAATCCTCGCCAGAAAGTGTGCGTCCTGCCGTGACTATGGCGAATCGGTTCACGCCTTCATCTTGGCTTGCTTTTGCCGCATCGATGATTTTCTCTTCGTCAAGAAATTCGTACTCTTCGCAGTCGGTGTGATTGCACGCGCTCTGTGCGCAGAATTTGCAGTTCTCGCCACAGCGTCCGCTCCGCCCATTGATAATCGTGCACAAATCAACATTGTCGCCGCGGAAGTGGTCGCGGATTTTGTCGGCGGCGCGGGTAAGTTCTGTCAAGTCGCAGTCTTTGAAAAAAGAAAGGTCGTCAGTGCGGTCGAAGCGTTTTCCGTTGATGATGTCTTGGGCAAGTTCATTTAGATTCATTTTGAACCTCTGCTTAAAATGTGAATCGCATTGAAGGCAACGCTGGTTTTGTTTTTTGCAAAAAAAATCGAAGTAAAAATAGGACGCGCTGTCTGTGCGTATGATTTTAGTTTTCCGAAATTTCATAACAGTGAAAAAGTTTCGAGTTGTTCACTGTTATGAAACGCCGTTTCTCAGTGGAATGAGAAACGGCAATCGATATTCGAATTTTAGCAATTCTCCTCTGCGAATTTTTTCATAAACTCGACTAGAGCCTTCACGCCGTCCAAAGGCATCGCGTTGTAAATGCTCGCTCGCATTCCGCCGACAAGCCTGTGCCCTTTGAGGTTCACAAGTCCTGCCGCTTCCGCCTGCTTTACGAATTTCGAATTGATTTCCTTTTCTTTTGCAAGGCTCGCCTCGTCAGTCGCGCCAGTTGAATACTTCGTGAGGAAAGTTACGTTCATTAGGGAGCGGCTTCCTTTTTGCGCGGTCGCCCTGTAGAAGCCTCCCGGATTGTTGTCGAGGTAGTCGTAGAGATACTGAGCCTTTTCTACGTTAAGAGCATGGATTCCGGCGGCTCCCCCCTTGCGTTCAATCCAGTCAAGCACCTTTCCGAGGACATAAATCGTGTAGCACGGCGGCGTGTTGTACATGCTTCCTTCGTCCGCGTGCGTCTTGTAGCATAGCATGGTCGGTGTGCCCGGGCGCGGATTTTCAGTGATGAGGTCTTCGCGGATTATGACAAGCGTAACTCCAGCCGGCGCGAGATTTTTCTGTGCGCCCGCAAAGAGAACGCCGAACTTCGAAACATCAAGTTCTTCGCTCAAAACGCAGGAAGAAATGTCCGCGACAAGAGGAATGCCGTCCGTTTCTGGAATGTATTCGTAGTGCGTTCCCATGATTGTGTTGTTGAAGCAGATGTAGGCGTAGTCGTAGTCGCCTGAAATTTTTTCAACGCGCGGAACGTAGGAATAGCCCTTGTCTTCGCTCGAAGCGATTACATCGACTTTGATTCCGAGTTTTTTTGCTTCCGCGGCGGCCTTCTTTGCCCACACGCCAGTCTGAATGTAGGCGGCTTTTCCAGAGCGGAGGGCGAGGTTGAGCGGAATCATCGCGAATTGGGTCGAACCCCCTCCTTGAAGAAAAAGAATCTTGTAGTTTTCTGGAACTTTCATCAACTTCCGCACCTGCGATTCCGCATGGGCGATTATCGGCTCGAACGCGCTTGAACGGTGGCTCATCTCCATGACGCTCTGACCAGTTCCGTTGCAGTCGAGCATTTCGCGCGCGCATTCTTCGAGGACTTCTTCCGGCAGGCACGAAGGTCCTGCGCTGAAATTATAAACTCTTGCCATGACTTCTCCTATTTGCATAAAAACGGCAAACATATTCTAGCATTCTATTGAAAAAAAAACAATACATTGCGTTCGGCTCATATTGTAAGGACACTAAATATTTAATTATGAAATATATGAACATTTGTTCATATATTTGTTTTTATTGAAACACGACATGGAAATAATTAAATGCAGGATGAGTCAATGGAGTTTAAAAACAGTCGCGCCAAAGTCAGCGGCAATTTTAACTGTTTGCTAAAAGCAGCGTTCACTCAAAGCGAATCTTTTCTGCGTCTTCAGGGCCTGTAATCGCGAAAAATCGAAACGCGCCTTCAGTCCAATATTTTTTGAAAACGCGAATCACATCGGTGGCATGGACATTTTTAATCTGCTCCATGAATTTGTCAAGGCCGTCAATGTCGTTCAACTGCAAAAGGCTGCTTGCCGCTCGTGCCGCAATCAAAGAGCAAGTCTGCTGATTCGTGTACGCGCTCGTGATGTACTTGTTGATGAAGCCCGGCAAACGCTCTTCGATGCTGTCATATTCAACGCGGTCTTCAACCAAAGAAAGCATTCTTCCCGAAGAAAAACTTTCCTGCGCTTCTTTCAAAAATCGAGCGGCGTTTTGCAAATCAGAAACTCGGTACAAAAAATCATTGCCAAACGGCGCGGGAGAAAATCCAATCGAAGTGGAAGGCGTGTAACATGCGCCGCGCATTGTCCGCACGATGTTGAACAAAACTTCGTTGTACATTTCGGCGGCGAGACGGGCAGGAATGAAATCTTCCGAAAAAATATCGGGGCTTTTGAAAACCCGCGCGATGTGCCCCGAACCTGAAATCGCCGCATTTTGCAATACGATGTTTTCGCCGGAAATTTCAAGCGCGGGAATTTCCGGCGGCGTGAACAGCTTTTCGGAACGTGGAATTTTTCCCAAAGTTTTTTCGAGAGATTTTTCCAATTTTTTTTCGTTCAATGTGCCCGCCGCCACAACGCTTATTCGGCTTGCGTCCAAAATTTTTTCGTAGTGTGATTTGAGATTTTCAAGCGTGATGTTTTCAAGCGATTCGGGCAAAACTCCGGCGGAACTTTCGAGCGGATGATTTTTGTAGACTTCCTTTTTCATCGTATAAAACAAAAATGATTCCGGCTTGTTCAAAATTTTCTGAACGTCCTGTCCATATTCGGTGAGCATATTTTCAAATTGAATTGCATCGTAAGATGGATTCAAAAAGCAATCCAAAAAAATCGGCAGCACTTCGTCAAAATAATAGTCGATGCAAGAAAAAGAAAAAGTCGAACCGGCATAGGAAGTGCTGTGCGAAAACGAAACGTGCTTTTCCGCGCCCAATTCCTGAATCTTCGCGTAGGGAAATTTTTTGCTTCCCCGCGACATCAGTTCTAAAAGCGCGCTTTCGATTCCGGAAAATTCTCGCGGATACATCAGGCTTCCGCCTTTTATCGTTATGATTACGGAGCACATTCTGGTGGAATCAACGTTCTTATAATAGACAGGGATTCCGTTTTGAAGCGAAGCGCGCGCGGTGCTGTTTTGTGAAAACGATGCGCTACAAAAAATCAAAAAAAGTGCGGACAGGGCGGCGATGATTTTTTTCATTTTCTTATCTCCTCAAAACCTTGCGCGTCGAATTCTTCTTTCTGCGCCTTGTAAATTTCAGGGTTCACAGAAACGCACACGAACGCATTTTTTCCTTGAACATATTTTTCAAGCACGCGCGCGATGTCGGCGTTTTTCACTTTTTGCAAATTTTCATCGTAACTAAAATAATATTGCGCATCGCAAACTGTCCACCAAAAACGCGCCGCTTCCAAGACGCTTTCGGGGCGTTCGGCGGATATTATTTTTTTGTCCTTTTGCGATTGCATAATTTTCTTGAAATCGTTTTTCGGAATGATTTTTTTTGTGCGGACATATTTTTCCAAAATTTCATCCGCGACCATCGAATAAAATTTTTTTACCCGCGTAGCAATCGCGCTTTCGGCATCGGACATCACGGCGTAAAAATCCACTGTGGAATTGCGGCGAGTTGTGGAATACCCCCCGCCTACATAATCGTCGGAAATTATCCGCAAATCTTGGTCGGAAGAAAGCGTTTTCACAAAATCGCTTTGCGGCAAATTGATGTAGGAAGTAAAGACATCCAGCGCGTAAGTTGAATCGCGGTCGAAGTCTGCGTCCGCGCCGCGAAAATACACAGAAACTTGCGCGATTTGCGGAGAAATCTGCTCGTTGCTCATTACGAAAAATCTTGTTTCTGAAAACGGCGCGTCGTCTTGGACTGCGCATTCGCTCGCAAAATCAAAATCGGATTTTTGCCAGTCGCCAAAAATTTCCTGCGCCAAAATTTTTACTTGCTCAATATCGACATCGCCGCCCACAAAAAGCGCGGCATTGTTGGGAGCATAATATTTTTGCTTCATGCTTTGCAATTCAGAAAGCGTCGCGTTTTGAACCGTTTCCACAGAACCGCTCGGGTCGAGTTGCCATGGAGCGGCAGGAAAAAAAGTCTTGCGGAAAAAATTCCCCAAGATTGTTCCTGGCGAATTTAACTTCGCGGCGATTTCCGAAATCACGACTTTTTTCTCGTCCTCGAATTCCGCCTCATCCAAAAGCGGCTCGCGGATTGCTGCGTTCCAAAATCGCATTCCGTTTTCCAACTGCTCCGAAGGCACTGTGAAAAAATAATTCACGCAATGCACTCCGGTCGTGCCGTTCCAATCGTCAATTCCCATGTCGGCAATCGCCTTTTGAACCGCCGCCGAATTCGGATGGAGCGAATTTCCTTTGAACATCATGTGCTCGTACAAATGAAAAATTCCTGCGTTGTCTTCGCGTTGCGTCACCGCTCCGGCGCGGACTGCGATTTCAATGTAGGCGAGGGGAACTTTGTGGTCTTCTTTGACAAAAACCAAAAGTCCGTTTTCAAGTTGAAAACATTCTGGATAAAGCAAATCGTCTTGGAACGCTTGCTTTTTCGCGCACGAAAAAATCACTGCGCAAAAAAAGGCGGACGCAAGAATTTTCACGACGCGCCGCGAAATGCAAAAAAGGCTTTTTTTGGAATTCCCGCTTCCATCTTGAATCGCGTTTGCGAAATGCTTCGCGCGATGCTGCTTCATTGATTTGTCTTTCATTCTTTCCTCTGCGTTTAAAATTGCCGTCGATTCATTTTTTAAATTCACCGATTTTTTTATTGTATAAAAATACGATTATCGCCATCGTAATTATAATCGCGTAGCCAATCCAACTGAGCGCGTCCGGAATTTGACGGAACAAAAAATAGCCCAACGCCGCGCTGAAAATTATTTGCGAATAATCGAAAATCGAAATATTGCGCGCGGGCGCATGGTAATATCCGAATGTCATTCCGAACTGCCCGCCGCATCCTGCAAGGCCGGTTCCCAGCAAAACCATTACTTGTACGAATGTCATCGGGGCGTGATTCGCGATGATGAACGGAACGCACAGCAAGCATGAGAATGCCGAAAAAAACGCGATGACCACGCTTCCCTCAATTTTCATCGTGCCCAATTTCCGCACACATGCGAATGCGAATCCCGCGCCCATTCCTCCCAAAAAACCTACGAACGCCGGAAACGAACCGATGAAATTCGAAGAAGGCTTTATCACGAACATCGCGCCAAAAAACGCGCCGAACGTTGCGAGCAGTGGCACGAGTTTTATTTTTTCGCCCAGGAGGATGAAACTGAAAATCAGCGCGAAGAATGACGACATTCTATTCAAGATGGCAGCGTCCGCAATCGGGATTCTGTCGATTGCATAAAAATTTCCGAAGATTCCGATTGAGCCGACTGCGGCGCGAAGAAAAAGAAATTTGAGCGAGCCTTTGGGAATGAAAATATTTTCACGCCGCTTTGCGAGCATCGGAATTGTTATGAAAAACGAAATCAGATTCCTGAAAAACGCCTTTTGCATAAAAGGCAAATCGCCCGCAAGATGAACGAACGCGCCCATCACGGCAAAACAGAACGAAGAAAACAAGATTCCCAAAATGCCGAGCATGATATTCGTGCTCTTGGCATTTTCTAATCCCAAGTTCATTTGAAATTCTTCACTCCGTTCAAATCAAGAGTAGCAAAATAATCTTCCACAGTTTCCTTGCGGCGGATTTCTTTGAACGAGCCGTCGGAACGAAGAAGGATTTCTCCTGCGCGGAGTTTGCCGTTGTAGTTGAATCCCATCGCCCGCCCGTGCGCGCCCGCGTCATGAATTACAAGGAGGTCTCCCATGTCGATTTTCGGAAGCGCGCGCTGAATGGCGAATTTGTCACAGTTTTCGCAGAGGCTTCCCGAAACGTCGTACACAAAATCTTCGGGCGCGTTTTCTTTTCCGCTCACGGTGATTTCGTGATATGCTCCGTACATTCCGGGTCGCATAAGGTCCGCCATGCTCGCGTCAACTCCGATGTAGTTCCTGTAAATATTTTTTTCATGGATTGCCTTTGTAATGAGCCAGCCGTAAGGACCTGTGATTGGCCGCCCGCATTCGAAGCAGATTTCAAGCGGATCAAGCCCGGCGGGAACAATCATTTCATCGTAAAGTTCGCGCACTTTTTTTGCGATGTATTCGAGATCGACTTTTTTTTGGTCGCGTTTGTACGGAATGCCGACGCCGCCTCCAAGGTCCGCGAACTCGATGTTCACTCCGCACTTTTTTTGAATTTCAAGAATCAGTTCGAAAACTATTCGCGCGGTGTCCGCGAAAAAATCGGGGTTGAGCTCGTTGGACGCGACCATCGTGTGTATGCCGAAATGCTTTACGCCTTCCGCCTTGCACCTGCTGTACGCTTCGAGAATCTGCTCCCTTGTGAGTCCGTATTTTGATTCCTCGGGTTTTCCGATAATCGCGTTGCCGCCCTGCTTGAGCGGGCCTGGGTTGTAGCGGAAACAGATGGTTTCCGGAAGTTTTCCGCCGAGCGCGTCCTTAAGAAAATCTATGTGAGTGATGTCGTCAAGGTTGATTATCGCGCCGAGTTTTTCCGCGTAGACGAATTCTTCTGCGGGAGTGTCGTTGCTTGTGAACATTATTCTCTTTCCGACAATGCCTGATTTTTCGCAGAGAATAAGTTCGGGAAGACTTGAGCAGTCGCCGCCGCATCCTTCGCTTTCAAGAATTTTCAGAATGTATGGATTCGGGCACGCCTTCACCGCAAAGTATTCTTTGAATTTTGGGAAGGCACTGAACGACTTGTAGAAATATTTTACATTTTCACGAATCGCCTTTTCATCATAAAGATAGAACGGCGTGGGAAATTTTTCTGTAAGCTTCAAAAGCTCCTCATGGCTAAGCGGAAAATCACGGCTCATAATGTGCTCCCAATTTTAAAAATAGAGAAAGTTTCGACTTTCGGATTGTAAAAAACGCGCTTTTGCAACGAAGCGAAAATCGCAGCAAATACGCGATTTTTTATGCAGATATTGTAACAAAAATTTTTGAAATGTTCAATCGTGAAAGGAATAACAAAATGTAGGGTGGAAAAAGATTTGGTGAACCACTTCGCATACAAAGTGTTAGGGTGTGTATACCCCATACTGGTATAGGGTATGTTTTTTCGTGTTATCACGTGTTTTTTTTGCATCATAAAAACAAATATATGAACAAATGTTCATATATTTCATAATTGAATGCACACTCATGCAACGCGGCAAGGGAAGAAGATGCACTTAATATGCGGTTATTTTTCCAAAAGCAATTTTGCGATTTTGCTTGAGTCCGTGTCGATTTTCAAATTGGCGAAATTCGCCGCCATGCGTTCGTCAAAATTTTCGTCTTCCAAAAGCTCTTCGATTTTGTCGTAAATCGCGCCCGGCTTTTGGATAAAATAGCCCACTTTGTTGCGCACGGCAAAACGCATATTGCCAAGTTCCTGGTTGTGGATGTAGCGCGAAATTATGACAGGCTTTTTGCACGAAAGCACTTCGAGCAGCGTGGCAGGACCAGCCTTCATCACGACGCAATCCGAAAGTTTTACCAGTTCGTCCAAAAAATTCACGAAGCCGAAAACGTGCAAATCCAACTTCGGGTAGATTTTTGAAAATTCTTCGAGATATGTCTTTTTTGCCAAGTCTTTTCCGCAGACGATTGCAATCGCGAATTTCGCGCGGCGCACGACACACTTATTGATTATTTTAACCGCGCCAGGAATGCCGTCACCACCGCCTACCATCAGCACGATTTTTTTGTCCTGCGCAAAGCCGTGCTTTTTTCGGAGAGCCGCGATGTCGTTTTTGTCAAACGGAATGGTGTATTTTTCGTTGAGCACGAACGGCACGATGGTGATTTGCTTTTCGGGAATTTTTTGGGCAATCGCAAATTGCTTGGCTTCTTCGGAATATACGAAGTAGTCAAGCCGCCTGTCCCAAAACCATGCGGTGGGGGTAGTGAATGGGTCTGTCACCATCACTGTGAGATTGATTTTCTTTCTGCTGCGCAAAATAGCCGACTTCGCGAAAGTTGAAAGCGCGAAATGAAACGAAACTATGTCGGTGGGATTTTCGCGTTCGATGACTTTTTTCAAATATCGGGTGGTGTGGCTTCGCAAAATCGCGCCGAAAAAAGTTACTGCGGCTCGGTGCATCGTAATGTCGTATATGAGCGAGAACGCGCCGCGCAGGGCATTCGTTGCGATAAAATATCCGTGCTCGAACATCGCCTTGCCGAAAAAATTTTTTCTGTCGAAGCCGTTCACCATCACGATTTCCGCATCGGGATTTTGTTTTTGAATTTGTTCTTTCAAAACACGCGCGGTGGAAATATGCCCCGCGCCGGTCGTGAGGTAAAGAAATAAAAATTTTCGCTGTGCCACAATCGTCTCCTCGCTAATATGCGTATTTCACAGAAAGCGAAAAATAGTTGTTGTATTCATTATGAAGTTTTTCCACCCAATTTTTTCTTACAGCGGCAATGTTTTCAATGCTTTCGCCACCTTTGTAAATCGGCGTGTCCACGCCCGCGTTGTGAATGTATTCAAACGTGTAGGCAAAATTCAGCGAGAGCGCGCCGGCCTTGTTTCTAAAAAATTCATAACTTGAATCAAATCCCACTTGCACGATGTACATTTTGTGCTTTTGCTTCATAAAGGTGTTGCGCTCTTGGACGGTTTTGGGATACGGATCTGTTTCCGCGCCGCCGGCAGTATCCATGCCTTCAAATTTTTTGTTGTGGTCTATGGCTTCTTCATCGTTCCAACTTTCGGTTTCGTTTGCGTGGCGGGCGAAGTCCGTGAACACGTTCAGCTTCAGACGCTTGATTGGCTCAAAATGAATTTCAAAATGAATGCGGTCGGAATTTGGCGGCAAATTTGAGCCGATGCAGATTCCGCGATTCGTGTAGTTTTGATAGTTGTATGCGGTCGCTTTTAGTGGGTCTTCATCGGAAGGAGAATTCAGCCAATGCGAATACATATAAGGAAGCACGAGTGTGTAGTCGAGCGAAATCAAGTTGCAGAACTTCGCTTTGGGAGTGTAGACCACGCCGGTTTGAAGCGCGGCCTTGAACTTGGAATCGAAGTTGCCCTTTGCCCAATCGTCAACGCTTATGTCGTCGATGGCGAACGAAAGCGCGGCCTCGAATCCCTCGAACGGCCTGTATTCAAATTGCAAGCCGTAAATGTCGTTGTCACCCGCGTCGAACATTCCTTGCAGCAAAATGAAAGGTGCCGGAATCAAGTATGTGGGGTCGAACCGTTCGCCAAAAATTGCCGCCTCGTAATATGAAATCGAAAGTTGCTTTATCGGCGTGAAGCGAATCGAATGGAACGCCAAAAATTTATTCGCCGCGTACTCTCCGCTGAAATTCGCCGCCGCAATTTGAGAAATGCTCTGCGAATACTGCACTTTTTTGCCTGCGTAATTAAAAAGGAAATTCGCCATGTGGTACGAATTCGGATTTACGATTATGGAATCGTGCCCGAAGACATTTGAAAATCCCATTCGGTTTGAGGCAAGCATTCCGTTGATTTTTTCATTTCCGAGCGAAAGACCGGCAATCATATCCCAGTTTCCGTCGAGCGGCCCGAATGTCGCGGCATCGCCCCATGTGTCAAGCGGATCGTTTTTGAAAGTGCGGAGCATTTCGCGCGATTCGGTGGAATTGTTGTGAACATTCAATCCCAAATCGTAGCCGAGTGTAATCCAAGGTAAAAAATCCAAATCGCCAAAAAACGAAGGCTCGCCATAAACGAATTTTTTGTTCCAGTCTTCGCCGCCGCTACTGAGATTCACTTGTGCGCCAGTTTCAAGCGCGACGTGCCATTTTTTTCCGAAATATTTTTCGTAGTAATATTGCGCTTTTTCCGCGTCGGTTTCGCGTCCGTTTTCAATCACTGCATCCAAAATATTTTTTATCACGGTCGCGGGGTAGGGGCTCATCTGCGGAAGAAAATCGACATATCCGCGCACCTGCCATTCTCGCGCCGATTCATAAAAATCCAAATTCGGATCAACCGTAATTTGCGCGGACAAAACCGCAGTGCAAGCCGAAAAAATTGCTACAAAAAAAATCCTTTTATTCATCAAAACTTTCTCCTACAAAAACACAAATGTGATTTTTCAAAATCATATTTGTGTTTTTGAGTGCGCGCGAGCGCACAGTAAATAAGCAAGTTCGGCGGAAGCGCGAACTTGACGGCGAGGGAAGCCGCGCGATTTCAGCGGCGTTCCTCGGCAAACTCCTACATAAACGCAAATGTGATTTTTCAAAATCACATTTGCGTTTATGAGTGCGCGCGAGCGCACAGTAAATAAGCAAGTTCGGGCAGAAGCACGAACTTGACGGCGAGGGAAGCCGCGCCAACTGTGCGGCATCCAACAACTATTTTCTTTTCGATTCAATTTTCGTGAATTTGAACCGTGCGCCCAAAGCGCATTCAAACGAAATCTCAGTTCTTCCTTTTTCGTGTCCGCTGTTCGCAACAATAGCGAGCGCGGTCTGTCCAAAAAAATCCAACCACGGCTTTAGGCAATAAGTTCCGTTCAACGAAATGATGTTCACGAATTCAGGATTCTTTCCCGAAGGCGCGGCAAGGTTTCGTCCATGTTTATACGGGCCTTGGTTTATTTCATTATTAAAACCGTCTGAATCAGGATGAATCGGATAAACCCACTTGTCGTCAATTTTGATGTCCAAAATGCGCGGCCCCCACCCGATTTGTTTGAATATGTCCGGTTCGGAAAGTTCGCCTCGCGCAAGGAAGAGGTATTTGAATCCCGCCGACCATTTTTTCGGCACTTCATAGGAAGCGCAGAAAGTCGCGGCAATCGTGTCAGGTCCGTAGCGCGTTCCCATCCATTCATAAAAATCGTCCGAGCCATTGCTTTCCGAAGAAGTGCGCACAAACGACCAGTTGGGACTTGAATTGATGTAAAGGTAGGGCTGCGCGTAATAGCCTTCTAGGTTGAGATGCAAGTGTCCATGTCCCATCGGAATGTACGATTCGACCCCCGCCTGCCAGCCCATCGCGTTTGGAACATAGTTGTCGGCGTCCTCGTCGTCTTCGCTCATCTCCACCGCAAGTTGAAGCTGCGTCATAGACCAGAGCGCGTAAAGCCGCAAAAATTTTACTGGCGCGAAATTCATCTTGAGCGCGGCAAAACTTCCTACGTCGCTTCCCCAAGCCTTGTAGTCCAGCCACGAAGCGTATCCATGGAAAAACATCATCGGATTGAAAAAGCGCAAATCCATAGGACCGTAAGGCAGGCACGCCTCCATCAGCGAAATTTGAAATTTCTTCTTTTTGCCGATTCGTATGTCAGCCTTGTGCGAGTACATATATCTGTTTGTGTTGAATTGCGTAAGCCCCGCGGTGTATTGAACAATAGGCGAAAAAATCGAAAGACTCGCTGATGTAGCGTCCGTCAAAAATTCCGATTGCATTATCGAGCCAGTTTGAGCGCGTCCGAAATTCTGTGGCATATTGCTCACGCGGAAATTTATTCCAACGCTTTCCGTGAACATCACGCCAAGCGAACCGTATGCTTCGTGCGGAAAGTTCACGTCAAAATCGTCAACGCCAAGCGGAACGTTCAAATAGATGTCGTTCGCGCCTTTTGCATTTTTGTTCATCGCGACATTGACATCCACAAAAAAAGTCGCGTAGTCGCCCACGCCCAGCGTAATCGGAAGTTCCAAAAAATTCTTTTTTTCGAACCTGTCGTAAACCCATGGAACTTCGTCGTTCGTCTTGAAAAATCCTTCCAAGTTCGCGGCAGGCTCGATTCGCGCCTGCATTATTGAAGCCTGCGCCGAAAAATTCTTTTCGCCGAAAAATTCGAGAATGTTGTCGTAATGCGCTTTTCCCGCCGCGCTCAAATCTTCGTATTCGATTTCCAAAAGCATCGAGCGAATCTGCGCTATCGTAAGCGGAGCCTGGTCCGAAAATTGGACGATGCCGCTTTCCTGCTCCAAAATTTGAAGCGAATCGTAAATCCAGTGTCGGGGAGGAATCAAAGTTTGCGCGCCGCGTCCTGCCTTTTCCGCCGCAAAAGAAAATTGCGAAACGAAAAAAAACGCGCAGAGAAAAAATACTTTTTCAAAACCAAAATGTCTTGTGCTCTTGTTCATCGAATTAAAAAACATACGCTTTGTCGAATTCTATTCTTCCAAATTTTCCGTGCTTTGAGCGTCTTGCGCCTTGTCGTATTTGTCTTTCAGCAAAAAGTCAAAGTTGAGCGGCTTTTTCGGAATCCTGCAAAAATCGAATCGCGCCGAAATCGCCCCTTCAAATCCGTGGCGAAATTTTCCCGCTTCATTGTTGTGATTGAAAACAAAAATGTACGCAGGCTGCGCGACAATCGTAAACCACTTTGTGGGCGAATAACTTGCGCGGAGATAGATTATGTTGTCATACTCGGGCTTGTTTCCGGCGGAAGTGTGAGGTGTCTTGTATTTGCGCCCGTATTCTTCATTATAACTGCCGTCAGTTTTTTTGGCAGGGTAAATCCAATCGCCCTCTGATGGGTTCACATAATTTCCACGCCGCCATTCTTTAAAAATGTCCTTTTGCGAAAATTCGCCTCGCGCCGCAAAGATGTAATTCAATCCCACAGAAAATTTTCCCGGCTGTTCGTATTCCGCATGAAATTTTCCTGCCACGGAATCAGGTCCAATCGGACTTCCGAACCATTCGTATGCGCCGTCCTTCGCCGAAACGAGCGACCAGTTCGGGCTTTCTTTTATCATAAAGTACGGGTCTGCATAGTAGCCTTCCAAATTGAAGCGCAAAAATCCGTTCCGTATCGGAAACTGCAATTCCACGCCGCCTTGTAACGATTTGGCTTCCGGGGCGGAATCGGGCGCGGAAGTGTCCTCCGTGAAAAGCTGATGCTCGTCCATCGAGTACAGCAAATAAATCCTGAGATTTTTTATCGGCACGTAATTCAATTTGAACGCGAAATATGAAATCCAGTCGTAATGATTGTGCATTTCGTATGCGTGAAAAATTCCCAAAGGATTTATAAAACTCATTTCGAAGTCATCGTAGCCTGCTCCGCCTTCCATAAAACCAAGCGTGAGTTTTTTGAAAAGCCGGAAGTCAATCGTGTGCGCGTAGAATGTGGTCTTCGGATTGATTTGCCGCACGTTGAACGAGTACGCGAAAATCGGCGAATAGAGCCGCAGCTGCAAATAGGGAATGTCGGTGAGGTAGTCGCTTAAAATCGTGCTTCCAAGCGCGGCGCGTCCATAATTCTGCTTTCCATATCCGAGGCTGAAATTCAGTCCGACTCCGTTTTTCCATCGGTAGCCGGTAGAAAGATATGTCGAATGCGTTATGTTTGGATCGAACGCCTCTTCTGTGAAAAAATGGTTCACATAATTTTGATTTTCGTTTTCAAGAAAGCGCCGCCTTTGCCCGACCGCGAATCCCATAAAAACCGAAAGGTAGTCGCCAATCGTTATTTTGAGCGGCGCTTCCAACGTGCGTTTTCGTTCATGGTTTCCGTAGAGCCACGCCAAATCGTCTTCGGTCTTCGCATAAAATTCAAGGTTGACCTTCGGTTCTATTCCAATAGAAAAGATTCCCGCGTCCAACGAAAAGTCGAATTCCTGGAAAAATTCGCGGATTCGCTCGTATTGAATTTTTCCTGCTTCGCTCAAACGCTCGTATGGAATGTCTTCCAAAATTCCTTGAATCGTCTGAACTGAAAGCGGGGATTCGTCGATGAAATTCCAACGTCCCACATCGATTTCGAGTTGCGCGAGCGCGTCATAGACCCAATGCCCGCTTTCCACCAAATCTTGTCCGCGACGGGGTGCGCAAAAAATTTGTGAAGAAAAAACCGCCGAAAAAACCGAAAGCAGTAAAATTCTGGAAAAAGCGCATTTCATTCTTGCGATTATAATGTTTTTTTTTGTTTAGCGCAATAGTCTGATTTTTCAAAAATTTCACAATCCGCTTGACATTTTTTGCTTTAAATCATAAAATATCATACCCCGTTAAAACCGATGACCGCTCATCATTGGTTGCGGCGCAATTTGGATGCGAAAATTGTTCCGCGCAAAATTTATCACTAGGGTTTTATTATGATGAAAACTGTTTTTGTAAATGAAAAAGATCAGCAGCGCAAATGGTACATCATCGACGCCGCTGGCAAACCGGTTGGACGAGTGGCAGCGAAGGCCGCTACAGTCATCCGCGGAAAGCACAAGGCCGCCTACACTCCGAATCAGGAAATGGGCGATTTCGTGATTGTAATCAACGCGGAAAAGGCCGTAATGACTGGCACAAAGCGCAGCGAAAAGCTTTATCATTATCATACGGGCTTTGTCGGCGGACTCAAGACTTTCACTTACGCGAAGATGCTCGAACGCCATCCCGAAGAGCCGATGCGCCGCGCGATTGCGGGAATGCTTCCTTCAGGAAGGCTTGGTCGTCGCTTGGAAAAGAATTTCAGGATTTATGCCGGTGCCGAGCATCCTCATGCTCCGCAGAATCCCACGCCGCTTGAAGTGTAAAGGTAATAGGAGAGAATTATGGCTGCAAAAAATATCGCTATAGGAACAGGCCGCAGAAAGACTGCCGTTGCGCGCGTTTTCTTGCGCGAAGGCTCTGGCAAAATCGTGGTGAACGGAAAGGACGTAAAGGACTATTTCGCCACGGCAGAACAGATTCGCACGGTTCACCAGCCTCTTTTGGTAACTTCGAACGACAACAAATTTGACATCCTCATCAATGTGAGCGGTGGCGGATTGAGCGGACAGGCGGGCGCGTGCTTGCATGGCATTTCGCGCGCTTTGCTCCAAGTGGATCAGGATTGCCGCACGGCTTTGAAGTCGAACGGCTATCTCACTCGCGACAGCCGCATGGTCGAACGCAAAAAGTACGGTCAAAAAGGCGCGCGCCGAAGATTCCAGTTCAGCAAACGCTAGTCGATTGCATACTTTTTTCAAAAGGCTCTGGTTTTCGCCAGGGCTTTTTTTGTGCGCGGGTGGGTGAATGCGGATTCTGAAAATCGAAAACATCGGAAGCGACTGCTATAAAATCGCCGCCGAACGCGCGGAATTTTTTCTACGCGCGCACTATTTGAAATTCGTGCGCAAAGAAGAACTGTGCGAAGGCGCGGAATTTTTGGAAGAGCGCGAAGAGGATTTGATTTTTGCGGGGCTTGCGTTTGCCGCGGAAAAAAAGGCGGTTTCCTATCTCGAACGCTGCGAGCAGTGCCGCGCGGGTTTGCAAAAAAAACTCGCGCAAAAAAATTTTGAAAAGGCTGCTGTGGAATCCGCGCTCGATTATCTGGAACGCCGCGATTTTTTGAACGACGGGCGGTTTGCGCGGGCGTGGCTCAATTCGCACAGAATCGCAAAGCCACAGGGACGCGCGAGGCTTTCTGCGGAACTTGCTTCGCGCGGAATATCGCGGCAGGTTTCGGAAAACGCACTGCGCGAATTTTTTGAAGAATGCGGCGAAAAAGAACTTTGCGCGCGTGCATTGAAAAAGCGCGTCCGCGAAAAAAAATCGGGCGAAAAACTTGTGGCGGCTTTGATTCGCGATGGATTTTCGTACAAAATGATTCGCGCGGCGATGGCGGAATTCAACGAGGCGGAATTTGAGTTCAGCAAGGCAAATCCCGCCGACATGGTGGAGTAGGGAAGTTCCAAGCCTGGGGCAAGTATGCCGCAAAGTTCAAGCAAGCCTTTTGCCCCGAAAGGCTTAGGTTTGCACTTGCGAAATTACCTCCCACAGACATCTACGGAAATCATTCTTTGTACAAATATGCCGGATACTTTATTTCGGGCGCAAGGGTTTCCAACGCGGATTTTGTTACTGGGTCGAGCAATGCGGCTGGGCTTTTTGTGCCTGAAATCATTCCGAAGAATTTATTGAAAAACGGCGGCTCGTATTTGTACTTGTAGTCGAGAAATTCCACGGAAATCGATTCGTTGTTGAAATCCTTTCTTATTTTTTCTTCGAACTTTTCCTGCGCGTCTTCGAGCGAGCCGATGGAATCGATGAGTCCGTTCGACTTCGCCTGCTTTGCCGTGTATATGCGGCCGTCTGCGAGTTTGATTATTTCATCGATGGATTTTTGGCGCGCGTTTGCGACTATTCCGGTAAACTGTTCGTATGCGTCGTCCGCGATGCTTTGCATTATCTCGCGCTGTTCTTGGGTGAGCGGCGAATTGTAGCCGAGCATATTTTTGTTTTTGCCCGCGTGGAATGTCGTCGCCTTGATGCCGACTTTTTCGAGGAAACCAGTCGCATCGACTGAATATCCTGCGATTACTCCGATGCTTCCAGTGAGTGTGTTTCGGTTCGCCCAAATCGTGTCGGCGGCGCACGCAATGTAGTAGCCGCCAGAAGCCGCAATCGGCCCGAAATACGCCCAAATCGGTTTTCCCGTTTTTTTGTATTCGCGCAACGCAAGATACGCCTCGTCAGATTCGTATACCGTGCCGCCCGGCGAATCCACCACAAGCAAAATCCCAAGGTTGTTCGGGTCTTCTTTCAAATCTTCGATTGTGGACAAAAGCCATTTTTGGTTGTAGTTTTCGTTCGCGGTTTGGATTACGCCGTTGATGTAAAGGCACGCAACATAGTCGCCGCCATTTTTATTGAACGGATTTTCGAACTTTTTAAAATAGGATTCGCCTGCGGAATTCCTTGAAGATTTTTGGGACGGAGTTCGCGCCTGCCTTGGCGACTCGCCTTTGATAACTCCGGTTTGGTTGAGGACGACATAGACCAAAGCCAACGCCGCGAGCACGATTGCGATTATGAGGAAAAGTTTTCCGCTGCCGTTTTTTTTCTCCGCGTCATTGATTTCTTTTTCCGGCTCTTTCGAATTGGGCTTTTCCTGCCGCGACCTCTGCATTTCTTCTGCCGTTTCGAACGTGCCGCCGAACATTTCCTCTTCAGTTTTTTGCGACTCCGTTTTTTCGCCCATGGCTTCATCTTGTCCAAATTCAGGAATGTCTAATTCTTGGTTGTCTGTGTGCGTTTCCATATTTTTCTCCAAATTAAATTTATTCGAAATCCGCAAGCGTGATGCGGTTTGTGTCCAACGCCGCCTGCTTCAAATATTGATATGCGTTCGTATGTGTCATAAGCATATACGGCACGAGCCAAATGAATCCTATCCCGCCCGTAATCGAAGCAAGGATTGTCCAGCCGAGAAAGCTCAAGTTCAGCGCGAAAAGTTCGCCTTTGTAGCCGCGCGTAAGTTCCTTGCTGATTTTCATCGCTTTGCGCACGCTGATTTCTGGATTTTCCGCCATGATGAAAAACATCATCGAATACGAATATGCCTTTACGATTCCAGGAATGAAAAACAAAAGCGACCAAAGGAAAACCCAAAGGCAAAACCAAAGCCCGCCGCGGAATGACTGCCACCATTGGTTGAGGCCGTTCGTGAAATCCGAAAAATAAATTTTGCGGCTTTCTTTGAGCATCGTATTGTGCACGCTCAAAAGAGCCACGGTGAAAATTGTTGTCACCGCGCACAAAATCATTCCGAGAATTCGTGATGATTGCGGAAGATTGTATTGGATAAAAATTTTGCCGTTGTCATGCGCGCTTGTGATGAAATTGGCGTCGCGCAAGTAGTGGCCGAACATTGCGGCGGCGAAAATATAGAGCAACGCGCAAGTGAGAAGCGTGGCAAGGACGGGAATTTTCCATCTGCCTTTGAGTTGCGCTAAAGCCGCCGATTTGAATTTTTTCCGTTCAAACATATTGTTTCTCCTAACTTTTAAAAAGTCATTTCTCCTGTAACAATTCAGAATAATATTTTTCTTCGATGTCGCAAAGTTCCAATCCCGATTTCAGCAAAAATTCCTTTAGCGCGGAATCGATTTTCTGCAAGGCTTCTTCGTCGTTTCGCGGCGAAATTATTTCGATTTCCAAAAAATCGCCCAGCGGCGGAACGGTGCATAGTTCCAAATGCGCGTTCGAAAAAAAATCGCCCTGGCATTCCGCGTACCATCCGAACGAATCCTTGTGCTTTGAAAAATGTTCGGCGAAACCGCTTGCAAGCAAAAGTTCCTTCACGCATTCCGCGTCCGAGAGTTCCGTTTCGCGCTCGTCGTTCACTTCGATTGCGATGCCGTCCGATTCTTTGCGCCGCCGTTCTTTTTTTTTGTAGGTGAGGAACGCTTTTTTTGCGATTGTCTTTTGGCCTGTAAAATTGAAGAAGTCTTCGGTGGCGCGATGTTCTTCGGTGCGGATTCGCGTGGTAACTTGCTCTTGCCCTTGACGCTCAAGCTTGAAATACAAATCATCTTTGATGATGATGCGGTCAAAGCGTGCGAATGAATTCAGTTTTTGTATTACTGCGGCGCGGTCGTGCACGTGCGCTTTGAGTTCAAGCTCAAACATTCAAATATTGTATCACAAAAGAAAAAATTATGCTATACTGAATTCTCGCTTGGAAATTATATGAAAAAATTGATTTGCGGACCTATGGCCACTTTGAGCCACGAAGCCTTCCGCCGCATTGTGGAACGCTTTGGCGGCGTGGACGAACATTACACGGAAATGATAAACGCGCCCACGCTTTTGCAAGGCGGCCCGTTTGAAAAATATTATTTGATGGACGGCCCTTGTCCCGAAAAAATAGTGTGGCAACTCACTTCGAACGATGCGGACGCGATGGCGGAAGCGGCGGCGTTTTTGACGCGGCGGAGCGGAATCGGAATCGACATCAACATGGGATGTTGCGCTCCCGAAATCGTAAAAAGCGGCGCGGGAATCGCTTGGATGCTGAAAGACGAGCGCGAAACTTTTTCCATGGTCGAAAAGGTGAAATCGGCGATGGAAAATAGCGGCGCGAAAAAACGGCTCAGCGTAAAACTCCGCTTGGGTGGCGAAGATTTTTCCGCGGAGAGATTTTTCAAATTTTGCGAAGGGCTTTGCTCGCTCGGCGTGGAACGGCTCGCGCTTCATCCTCGCACGCAAAAGGAAAAATTGAGCCGCCCTGTGAGAAAATTTTTTGCGGAAGAACTTGCTTCACGCCTTGCGCAAAAAGGCGTGGATGTGGTGTTCAATGGGAATGTGCGCGATGAGCAAGGCGCGGTCCAAGTTTTTGAAGAATGCCCGAGTGTTTCGGGAATAATGATAAGCCGTGCCGCCGTGCAAAAACCGTGGATTTTCGCGCAAGTGCGGGCGGCGAATGAAAAGTATTTTGGTGAAAGTCCTCGCGAAAAAAGCGGCGGCTTTGAAATCGACTTGCTTGAACTCGGGCTTGAGTACATCGAAAACTTGCAAAACTTCCAGCCTGCGGAATTTTTTCGCACGCGAATGCAAAGATTTTTTGCATATTATTGCGACAATTTTTCGTTCGCGCATTACATCAAGACAAAAATGCTGAACAGCCGCACGCGCGAAGAGGCGGAGGAAAATTTCCGCGCGTATTTTGAAAAAGTGGGCGAGGACAGGTTTGTTAGAATTTGACGCGACGCGAGGAAACAACGTTTCTGCATAAATAAATTCATCGCTTTCCGATGTGTGAGGATGCGACTGCGCGTTCTGTATTTTCTTCGATGAACTTCTGCCAATTTTCTGGCTCGGGAATTTCAAAGCGCAGTTTTTCTTTTGTGAAAGGATGCTCGAATTCCAAAGTCCGCGCGTGCAATGCGAGCCTTCCGAAAGGATTGGTTTTGGCGCGATAATTTTTGTCGCCCGCAATCGGATAGCCTTCGCTTGCCAAATGCGCGCGGATTTGATTTTTTCTTCCTGTCTGCAAATCTAATTCGAACAAAGTGTAATGTGTGCCGCGCCGAATAATTTTGTAGTCCGTGGCCGCGCTCACGGTTTTGAACTTTTCCCCCTCCTTTGGAACGAACGCCAAGTTGTAGGCATTGTAGGCGAGCGGCTTTGAAATCGTGCCGGACTGCGGCAATGCGTTTTTGGGATTTTTTGGGTTTTCGGCTACGGCGCGATATGTCCGAACTGTAACGATTTTCTGCCAGCCGTCCATGATTATTTTCTTTGCGTTTTCGTTCAGCGCGAACATCATCACGCCGGAAGTGTCGCGGTCGAGGCGGTGCACGGCGAACGGCTTGCATTTGGCAGAATAAGTTCCTCGTTTGCGCATAAGTTGTTCGAGCAAATCAAGCGCGGTTTTTGCACGGCATCCTTCGTAAGGAACGCTCAGCAAATTTTCTGCCTTGTAAATCACCGCGATATTTTTGTCTTGGTAAAGAATCTGAATCCTGCTTTGCGAATTTTTTCTCATCGGAAAATCATACCACAATGGAGAGTGCGTTGCAATGTACCGCGTAGGGAAAATTTTGTTTATGGGCTGCCGCATCCCGTTCTTGCGCCACACAACAAAAAAGGCTACAATACATATTGTATCGTAGCACGCTATCATTTTATGATAGGGTAGAAAAAATGGATTTTTTGCAAAAAACCACAGGTTTATTTTGCTTACAATATATCACGGAATGCAAGGTCGCCTAATTTCTGATTTGAATGCATTCAACGAAATAATCAGGGTTCAAATAAAGTAAGTCCTCCATTGTGTAGGTTCTTTGTTCCACAAGCCAGTGAAGCGAACGCGAGATGTAATGCTCGCGGTCTGGAATGTCTTGGAAAAATTCGATATTCCAGTTCAGTTCGCGCGAGAATGTTTGCTCTATGCTTCTGAGCGGTCTGCCCGCCATGGTGCTTAAGCCCATGCATATTTGAAAGTTTGTGCAGCGATACACTTCAAACATTGTATTTTCATCGCCGCTGGGGATGGCGTACTCATCGGCTTCATAGCTCAAGCATGCCTCAATGTCGTAGTATTCATAATATGATTTTCCGGCGGCGAGCAGGCTTTCGATGTCTGCCTTCACGTCCGAAAGCAGTTTGTAGAGACTGTTCTCCTTTTCGATAATGGCATCGTTTAGGGCGAAGAGCCTTTTGATGTTCTCATCTGTCCAGATGAATTTGTCTTTCGCGTCGCTCCACCAGTGCTCTTCCATCCATTTGTTATAACGCCGTTCAACCATGCGCTGGTTCTTCAAGTTCCTGAATCCTGCATAAATCGGTACGGTCATTTTTTCACCTCACATATAATAATAGTATGGGCGATACAGCCAAAAAACGCCCCGTTTCCTGCTTTATTCAAAGACATAAATTTGTGCCCCAAAAACGTGGCGTGCAGATTTATGTAAAGGACAAATCCATTTATGCTTTGCATAAACAAAAATATCCTTTTACATAAATGGCGTTACAGTAAGGATATTTTTGTTTATACTTACTGTAATTTTGTTTATGCTTACCGTAATTTGAATGTCATTGTTGCGCGTTAGGAAAAGCTTGTCCATCTTTTCCTAGCGACCGTCAACGTTATTACCAAGGAAATCTTGTATATCCGTCCGAGCATTGCACAACTTTTGCTGGAACGCACATGACCATACATGTTCCCCATCCTGTACCCAAGTCGGAGCATTTCGATATCTTGTCCCACTGCGCCATAGTGCCGCCGAAGCGGATTTCCAAAAGTGACACGCACCACATCAACGCACCTTCACAGATTTTCTTGACGCTGCTAGGTATCGTAAGAGAAGCAAGCGATGTGCACCCGTAAAACGCACTATTGCCGATTTTCGTCACGCCATCGGGAATGACGGCTTCTGTGCCAGCGTGATACCAAAATCTCAAAACATTATTTTCAATTAGATACTGCGGAAGTGGCACTTCTCCGTTCGCGCACTTTACACAGGTGGCGATGGTATGGTTGAACCACAAGTCGCCTTTCTCAACTTTTTTCCACTGCGCCACAGTACCGTCGAATCGGATTTCAGAAAGCGACACGCACCCTTCAAACGCATGATGGCCGATTTTCTTTACACTTTCAGGTATCGTAACCGACACGATAGATGTACAACATCCGAATGACCTTGCATCGATTTCCTTTAGATTTTTGGGTATCACAACCGAGGCAAGTGATTTACAGTTATAAAACGCAGCATTGCCTATTTCTTTAACGCTCTCTGGTATAGTGACCGATGCGAGCGATACGCAGCTCGAGAACGCAGAAGGACCTATTTTTTTAACGCTTTCTGGTATTGTGACTGATGTAAGCGATTCGTAGTTCGAGAACGCCTCTTCCCCAATTTCCGTCACTATTTCGGGAATTGCAACTTCCGTACTAATGTGATACCATTCTTTCAGAATGCCGTCCTCAACGATGTACTGCGGGAGCGGCACATCGCCGTCCGCGCACTTTATACAGTTAACGGCGGATTGCCCATACCAGATATCGCCTTTCTTCACCGCTTCCCACTGCGCTACCGTGCCACCGAAGCGGATTTCTGTAACCAACGTGCACAAGTTAAACGCACTGTTGCCGATTTCCTTCACGCTTTTTGGTATCGCAACTGACGCAAGCGATTTGCACCCCATAAACGCACTATTTCCAATTTCCGTAACGCCTTCAGGAATAGTGACTGATACGAGTGAGTCGCATCCATCGAATGCGTTCCAGCCGATTTTTACAACGCCTTTGGGAATGACAACCGACACGAGCGAGGAGAGATATGAGAACGCATTGTTGCCGATTTCCGTCACACCTTCAGGAATAACAGCTTTCGTGCTAATATGACACCATTCTTTCAAAACGCCATTTTCAATGATGCATTTTGGATGTGACGCATCTCCATCCGTACATTTTACGCAAGTTGACACTGTGTTCTTACACCAACAACTACCTTTCTCCACAGTCTCCCATTCCGCCACAGTTCCGGCAAAGCGGATTTCCGAAAGCGTCTCGCACCACTCGAACGCCCCCTCATCAATTTTTTTTACGCTTTGGGGTATCGTAATTGACGCAAGCGAGTCGCAGCAACTAAATGCATTGATACCTATTTCCTTAACACCTTCGGATATAATGACCGAAGTGAGCGATGTACATCCCATAAACACATTGCTGTCTATTTTCTTCACATTTTCAGGTATAGTAACTGATGTGAGGGATGTGCATCCCATAAACGCATTACTGCCTATTTCCCTCACATTTTCAGGTATAGTAACTGATGTGAGCGATGTACAGTCCGAAAACGCATTACTGCCTATTTCCCTCACATTTTCAGGTATAGTAACTGATGTGAGTGATATGCAACTCGCAAACGCACTACTGCCTATTTTCCTCACACTCTCAGGTATAGTAACTGACGCAAGGAAATAGCAGCCAAGGAATACTTCCTCGCCAATTTCCGTCACCATTTCAGGAATTACAACCTCCGTCGCTTTTTCGTCGCAACGAGTAACCGCTATGCTAAGTGTTCCTTTTTTATTTGCCATTGTATTCCTCCTTATATTTGTTTTTGGAAATGTGCTATGACATACATTGTATCGTTGCAATGCTATCATTTTATGATAGGGTACTAAAATTTTTCCCAAATTCTTGCGAATTTTTTGATTTCAAATGAATCTTTGTCCGTGTTGATTTCGGCGTACACATTGCGCAGAAAAGGCTCGGAGTCCAGGAAAAGAAGGGTGTCGCCGTCCTCACTCTTCTTGACCCGCTCGGAATCGGAAACCGCCGTATGCCCGACAACCTGGTTGAAGCCCAAAATCGCGGATTTCTGCAATGAGTACGGGCGAATCCAAAGCGGATTCTGAGTGACCTCATCGCCATAACCGTCCGTGCCGCAGAAAGCGAGCCTTGAAAAGTCGCCCGAATGAAAGTCCGCGTTTGTCTGCGCGAAGAAAGTGCCAGCGTCATCCGCCGCAAAGTTCGAAAGCCACACGCCCGAAACGCCCGCATGAGAGAAAAGCCATTTTTTGTCCACAAAGAAGATTTCGAGAAGCGGAAGGTGAGACACAATCAGCGACTTGATTTCATCGGCGTGCTCAGGCTGCCATTTGCGCATATTCGGAAGAAGATAGTTGGCATCGTGGTTTCCGAGCAGGACGCTGACTTTGCCGCCGTGCCGCTTTTTGAAGTCCATCGTACTCAGGAAATTGCGTTTCTGCTCGCAGTATTCCTCGTCCTCGTGGTCAAAAAAATCGCCGAGAAAAACTATTTTGTCAAACCGCCCGACATTTTCCCGAGCAATGACGAGCGGAACCGGGCTTCCGTGGCTGTCCGCCACCGCAAGGATTTTCATAGTCTCGAATGGTCTGCAACATAAAATCGGGCGGCAGTGTTAATGCCGCCCAAAGGCTTTCCGGCGATTATGTTATTGAGCCTCTTTAAAGATACTCATCATTATCAAACATTCTTTCATATTTACTTCTTGTATACCGCGTCCGCGATGTCATAAATTGTTTCGACCATATCCGCGTAGCTTATTCGTGACGGATGTTTCATCGATACAAAGATTCTGCCATCATATTTTGCGGGCTTGCCTTTGTATTGCAGGTGCAAGTCGGGGTAGATTTTGTTGAGCAGGTTGCAGCCGTATTTTCCACCCACAATCAAAATGTCGATTTCTGCCGCCGCAACAAAGTCGCGGTAGTGTTGGCAGTAGAACGGGTCGTTGTATAGGCGCGCAATAGCGGCGGTGTCCGCGCGAACGGTCTTTGAGCAGGTGTGGCGGAAGTTGAAATACAACGAATAGTCAAAGTCCTCCCAAAGCTCGTCCTCTTTATGCCCCCTGCTTAACACGATGGTTCTGATGTCGCTTTCGGAGATTTCCTCGCCGTCGTACAGCACCTTGCTTAGGCAGTAATTCATTGCAATAACTTTGCCCGATGTCCGTGTGTAGAACCAGCTCTCGTACAGCGTCTCCTTGTCAAGCAGGACATAGCCCTGCTTGACATCGCCATGACCTCGTGTGTACGGCTCAAGGTTGCAGAACGCAACGCGCTTGCTTGTGGCAGTCTTCTGCCAATAGTGGTCATCCACGGGCGCGTAATAATATGCATTTTCCACGCCTGTTTCTTTGAAGTGCTGGAGCAGACGTTTGTTCACTTTCTCTAAGGCATCTTTGCTCATAATTTTCTCCTTTCGCCGCCTTCACGGCAAGTTGTTTTATAAAGCGACATCAAAGTCACTTTATTCCACAATATTAGTTAAAACAAATCTAGACGATGTTACTGCCGTCTGCCGTTTCCTACAATGCGGGCGCGTGCTTGCCTTTGTAGTTTCCGTCTGGATGGCGCGGACAGTTGTTACCTGTCAAATTTTGAATTGATGATGCTTTATGTCCGCAGTATTTGCATATATATTGCGATTTTTCATCTCCCTCGTACAGTTTGTGCTTGCCTTTGTAGCTTCCATTTGGATGGCGTGGACAATTGTTTACTGTCAAATTCTGGATTGATGATGCTTTGTGTCCGCAATACTCACAATAATAATTTGCCATAAAAAAATCCTCCGAGTTTAAAGTCCTCCGACTGTTTTTTTTCTCTCTCGCGCAATTTTCCGCAGCGAACATTCCCATTGTATCAACGCAAGGCTATCATTTGGTGATAGTCTTGCGAAAAATAATCCCTAAATCTGACTTCCCGTTCGCATTTCTTGCTTCTCGCGCATAAAGTCCACGATGACACCAACGATAAAATTCATAATAACATAGGCGGAAGTGAACGAATAGCTCACAAAATATATCCACGAAAATGGGAACACATTGCCTACTGGCCGCGCCACCGCAGAAACCCAACTGTCGAACGTCATAATTTGGCAGAGTGTCAGAAGCGATGCGCCGAGGTTTCCGAAAAACACTGGAAACGACTTGCCAAACACATTTGTTCCAATTATCGCATAGGTGTATGAGAAGATGGCGAGGAAAAAGAATGTCCACAGGATGCAGGGAATCGCACGAATGAGCGCCGTGAACGTATGCCGCAGTTCCGCAAAACTGTTTACCAGTTTCAGGGATTTTATTGCCCGCATTGAGCGGATTGCGCGAAGTACCCTGAGCGAGCGGAACAGTCGGAACGCGCGGAACACGGCAAAGAACGACAGCGACGAAAAGATGGACACAAAGACGATGAGCGCATCGGAGATGTTCCACTTGTTCACGAAAAAATATGGTTCGCCGTTCTCGTCAATTTTCCGCTCGCCGAAAAAGTCCTTGTTGTAGACAATCATCTTGAACAGTAGATCGAGGATGAAGATGCCGAGGCAGATTTTGTCTGTCCAGAACAGAATCTGCCTGAATCCTTGGGTGAGGTTCTCCGATGTGTCAAGCCCCAAGCAAGCACAGTTGACAACGATGACAAAAAGCATGAAATACTCGTAAGGCGTGTCGGCTTCACCATCAGCGAACACACGCAGTTCTCTCAATTTTTCCGATAGATTCTTGGACACAGGATTCCTCCAACTGTTCATTTACCGCGAAATTTCGCGTCCGCACGCATTTTGGCATAGTCATTTTTCATTGCTTTGGCAATGTTTTATTCAAAATTCCTTGCGGTCGGCAAGAAAATTATAACATACGCACTTATTTTAAGCAACTGTATAATAAGTAGTAACGCGCCGTGGAGCAGTATCTCGCCGGCAAAAACCGAGGCAAATCCTTCTTTCGCATACAATAGCAAGTACAGTCTATCAAACTATGATAGCCTGTGAAAGAATTCCACGAGTTCAGAAAAAATCGGCTATTTATTGTCATTTTCTCACTTCGTTGTTAAAAATTAGGAAACGCTACATTAGTCTTGAAGTTATTAGACAGCAAGACATGGAATAAAGAGAAAAATAATCTGATATGATGCGCCGTAGTGGAAACTATTTCGAAGATTCCTTTATCAATTTTCTCAGTTCAGCCTTAACTAGTTCGGGATTTTTCAGCATTTCGTCTGTGACATTGAACGCAAAATACTCATCGGCCTCGGTATTCGTTTTGTTTGTCAAAGGTTTTCCGCGTTTTTTCCAATCTTCCCAATCTTTTTCCATAAGATAAATGTCACATTGCTCCGTGTTTTCTTTTGTCCACCACTGGAAAAAATTGTCCTTAAATTTAAAATTCGTATACCATCCTGAAAAAAATATACAATTTTGTTTGTTGTAATCTGTTACAAACGCATTATTCGGTAGACCTAGACTTTTCAATACGGCATTTCTTTTTGAATCGCCCAAGATTACATTACCCCCAACTTCATTTCCGAAAACATTCCATTTGCATCCTTTTGTTCCCCAAAGTACAATTCTGTCACCATATTTGTTTAGATATTTTCTTCCTTCATCTTCTCTGCTTTCATTCAGAAGAGTTGTTCTTGCAAGCTCCTTTATCCATTCATATTTTATCGCAGGGTTGATTGTATCCGTTTCGATGATTTTAAATTCTTTGGAAAAAACCTTGGTGACAAGTTGCTTTAAATTTTCCGGGGTATTTATTAAATTTATTTTTTCAGAAGGAATCTGCTTATTGTAGTATGATACCAAAACTTTTACAATATGATATTTGTCTTTATTTTTGTGCAGCGATTTTAAAAGAGTGAATCTCCTTTCAAATTCATCTTCTGTGGTATTTTCACCACTTTGGAAAAGTATGTTTATTTTTCCAAGCAGAATTTCATATCGCTCGGCTTCAAGAATTTTTTCTTCCCAAGCGGAAGACGCGAGAATCTTTCTTGCCTTCAAACGTTCTTCTTCTACTTGCTCTTTTGCAAAACCAGAAGTGATTTTATTATTGGAGTCGGACAGGAATTCGTAGATTCTGTGCGAATTTTTCGCAAGTTCGTCAAAGAGCCTGAGGGCAGACGGATATGAATCTTTGTCTATTGTCTGATTTTCGACTATATTCCATACAATGCGCATCCAGTTAGAGAAAGATTTTGCATCATATTCATCCTGCCCAAAATAAGACATCAAAGCATAGAAAGCGACTTTGGAAGGATATGTTTCAGAAAAATTGCTGTCCTTGCCTTTGAATACATCCCACTTTTGGTATGGACGGATGTTTTCGATAATCGTATCTTTATCACAGGCATATTCTAGGAAATTGAATATAGGCCGAATCGTTTTCTTTATCGGGCACTTTGCAAGAATCGTCTTATATATATCCCATGAAATAAAAGTATCTATTTTTGGAAACGAAATCAAATCATTTTCAATTCTATCATCAAAAACTTTTAATTCATTGGATGCGGTCTTTTTAATTTTGGAAAATTCCAAAGCCCATACATTAAGCAGATGCCTGTTAAAAAAAGCCATAATCAGCGCATCGGGCAAGTCGGGCTTTGTTTGTCCATAGAACAAATCAAGCCATTTTCCGTCAATGTTATCCTTTAATTTATCATAAAAATTCTTGTAATTGTCTTTCAAGAATTCCTCAAGGCTTGCCTTGAAATTCTCAAATGCAGTCAGACTTTTTCCACGAGCGTTCATCTTTACATACGTGGCAGCAGGAAGACCGTTCTCTTTCATGTCCACAAAATGAAACGTTATTGTATTGTCTTTCAGGTGCGACAAAGCCTTGCCAAAATCTATATTTTGCTCGCAAGCCTGTTTATGAATTTCATCCAACACAACGAGCATTGAACTTATCGTCGGGTCGTTCAGCCAATCGTTGTAAAACCATTTTTGGTCTTTTATATAATCCGACACATCTGACTTATCGGCTGGAATAATATCATTGTCACACAGTTTTTCAATAAACTCTTTTGCAGAAGCGCGGGTCTCATAGCTGAAATTTTTTAATATATCACGCGGTTCTTCTGCCCGCTCAAAAACATACCGATGAAAAAGAAACAATGTCGTAAGCCGCTGCTGCCCATCGAATGGAACAAATTTGCTTATTGCGCCTTTATTTTCTGGCGGCAAAACATTTCCATATACGAAGTCAAAGAAAAGAGTTTTACCTTTTTTAGAAACTGCCTCAATAATTGATGCGACTATGGATTTCCTTACATCCTCTGCCTGTTTTGTTTTACGCCCCTCTGCGTATGCCCTTTGGATTACGGGAATTGTAATTCTGTATTCTGAAATCAGCTTGTAAAAAGAATAAATGTCATCATGGCTCATAGTAATTTTCCTCCTGTTCTTATTTAAGTCCATATTTCAAGTCAGTCTTTTTATCGAAACTATCAAATGGCTTCGCACCGACAAATTTTCCCACCACATTTATTATTGCCCTCACATAATCCTTTCCTGCGGCTCTATCCCAAACAAGAGGATTAGTAGATTCTGGGGAATAGTGCTTGAAAAAGACATTTCGAGTGCAAATGGGAATGAACTGAGTTTCTTCCGCCGCATTCTCATAGCCTGAGAGAATCCTCCGTTTTTCAAGGAAGGTCTTATTGTTGAATGACGCATTCTTGTCTGACTGCAACAACGCAAGGTTCATAAGAGTATCATCCTTTTCAAAATCTGACGAAACTTGTAAAATCTTCCCGTTTTCATCTTTGTTTAATGTAATTTTCTCTCCCATAAAGACAGCCATCATGGCATTGTATGTTTCGTCGTCTTTTAAACTCTTAGCATCAATGAAGTCAATAAATTTTAGTATTTCATCTTTTTGCGAAGAAAGATTCGCTATGCGTTCCATGTCTGATTTCAGTTGTTGCAATTCATTCTCGTTCCAGTTATTCCGACGCTCTTTCTGCGCATGAATATGTTCAAGCGACCAGTGTTTTTTCCTAGCCTCAAAATGCTTTTTAAACGGATAGCGGGAAGTTTCGCTTATTTGATTTAAAGTCGTGGCAAGATTGAAAGCAAGCAGGATATTGTGAATCGCAGCATTGTCCTCCTCACTGCCGTAGCACAACTTGGAAAGCATTTTCGTTCCGACGATTATTTTTTTGCATTGCGCCTTTATGTTTTCAAAAAACTTTACTTTGTTCAAAGTCTTGTAGTCATTTATAAGTTTTCCGACAGGACAGCCGCCTTTGACATTCATCAAAAAACCGATGTAATGATAGAGTTTTCTGTCATCGTGCCATGCCTGCAAAGTTCTGTAGGTGGCCTTTATATCCTCCCAAATAGTTTTCCAGCCATCGATTTTCATTTTGTTGCTTAATTCTGAGAATATAAAATAATTATCTTTTATCTCAATATTTTGACTTCGCAATAAAGCCTCAAGTATGAAATCCATTCTAGTAGATTGGTATTTTTCATCTTCCGGATTGGAGTTGATGAAATACCAGAAGTCATCGTTTTCCAGACGACTTTCTATGAACTCCCATTCACGCGCAATGTCTTCCTGATTAAAATCGTTGCTTTTATCTTCATCATTCAAAATCAATGCCTTCACTAGTTCTGAATTCGTCAAAGAAAGTTTTCCGGAATTGAGCCTTTTGAAAACATCATAGGCATTCTCATCGGACGGCACTTCATACCAAATGAATTTTGCTGTGAAATCATCGGCAAACAGCAGATTGAAGAATTCTGTTTTTTTCTGTGCGGACGTAGTGTCTGTGCCGAACCACTCCTGAATAGTCCTGTATGCTTTTGATATATGCAGGAAATCCAAGTTATCATCGGATTTCTTTTCATAACGCTTCGTTTTAAAGAACTCGATACAATCCTTACGGACTTCATAATTCAATGAAAACACATGATATTTTTGTACTCCGAGGGCATTCTTTGCGTGTGACTCAAGGAATTTCAAAATCAAATAAATGGTAGTGAGCCGCTGTTGCCCGTCGATGACTTCATATTCAGATTCAGAATCGGCATTTTTTACAACCAGAGGCTGCAAGCAATAGAACTTTCTGCTACAGATTCCGCCGCGCTTTATGTCTTTCGAATACTCATATAAGTCATTCAGCAAAGCTTCGACTTCATCTTTTGTCCATCTATATCCTCGTTGATAACTAGGTATCAAAAATTCTTTATCTAGTAAATTGTTTACAGATTTCAATGTAATATTGCTCATTTTTCTGCCTCGTACTTTATAATTTATATAGAACATTATAACACACACACTTATTTTAAGCAATTGTATGCCTGAGCATAACTTGCCTAAAATAAGGAAATGACCCCCGAACTCTTGCAGAAACGCCCTCGCGCAACATAAAGGAAGCCCGCAGGCAGCGTTTCATCTCGCAAGAAAAACTCGCGAACGCCCTGCGACTCGACGTGTGCACGCTCTTTTTGCCCGAAGAATCCGACCAACGGATAAGCCGCCTAAAAAAGCGCGCAATCGCCGATGACCTGCAAATGCTCTTCACCCGCACAAAATTCATTCTTGCCATCATACACCGAACCCGATTCTGTTCCCCACGCCCTGCAAGTTCAGTTTTTCGCTGCGACACATCTCGCGGATTTCTTCCTCATCGGGGCGTTTGCCAATTATGATTTCGTCCATCGCGATTTTACGCACGATGTTGTCAATCTGCCCGCCGGAGAAATCGTATTCCGCGGCGAGCGACCTCGCGCCGCGCTCGTCCATCCATGAAAGCTTGCTCATCCAGATGGCGGCCTTCGCTTCCTCGGAAGGATTCTCGAATTTTATCTTGAACAGGAAACGCCGCTCGAACGCGGCATCCATGTTCTCGGCAAGGTTCGTCGTCGCGATGAAGATTCCTTTTAGATTCTCAAGCTCCTCCAAAATGATGTTCTGCATTGCGTTCTCGGTCTGCGCCACGTTTCCTGCCGTGGAGTCCTTGCGCTTTGAGATGATTGCGTCCGCCTCGTTGAAAAGCAGAATCGGGATTTTCTCGCCCTTTTTCTCGCAGATTTCGCAGGCATTGCGGTAACTCGTGAAAACTTTCTTTATCCGCTTTTCGCTCTCGCCGAACCATGCGGACTTGCTTTCGCTTATGTCCACATGGACGATGTGCCTTCCGGTTTCCCGGGCGATTTGCATGACGGACTCCGTTTTTCCCGTACCCGGCGCGCCGTAGAGAAGCACCGCGATGCCCACGGGAAGACCGTCCGCCTCAAGCCGCTTTTGGATTTCTTTCAGCCTTTCGTCCGCAAGGGCGTTTTTCAGGCGCGCAATCTGCTTTTCGTTCTCGGGGCTGTAGAAAAG
Source organism: Treponema sp. (assembly GCA_022510845.1). Taxonomy (GTDB): domain Bacteria; phylum Spirochaetota; class Spirochaetia; order Treponematales; family Treponemataceae; genus Treponema_D. The sequence continues at coordinate 1,937 of JAFLSR010000001.1, read as the reverse complement.
TTTTTTCGCCTTTATGGAGTCCGCTTTGATGAGGTTCTTGTCGTTGAGGGCATCCTCGAACAATGCCGCTTTCTCGCCGAGAACAAGTTTCTTGCCTTTTTCCGTGAGCGAGATTTCCGCATCGGAGAGACTGCCTTTCTGCGTGAATTCGATGAGGCCTTTCGTGAACAGTTCGTGCCTTTCTTCCATCATGTCCTTTGCCACATTGTACCGCTCGTTTCCATCGTACAGGTCGCTAATCGTTGCGTTCAAACCCGACTCGTTGCCTTCAAGGACATCGTTCGCCACATCATAGAGGAAGAAGCGGTTTACTGGAGTTTCGATTTCCTTAATCACGCGCTTTATCATATCAAGGTTCTCATAGTTGTGCTCATACTTCATCAATTCATATTGTATCTGCCGCGCCCTCATATCCTCGCGGCGGCGGGATTCATACTTTTCGGCAAAAGTATTGAGGAATTCGATTTCATCTACTTCATGTTTTTGTGGCACAAAGACAGCGTTATCATAGAGCGAATCGCAGAACTCTCTCACCGGCTGAAACTCCACGTTGTACTTGTCCCATTCAAGGAAGCCCCGCTCGATGAGCGACTGCACATCGGCTTTCCACCATATAATGGACATTACTGGCGTTCCCACTGCCTCTGAAAGATCTTTCATGCTGGTGCTTTTGTTTTTATTAAAATATCGCTCGCATACAAGGCAGAGAATCCAAATTCGAACAGCCGTAAGGTCATACAGCGACGTAAGCCGTTTTATAGCGGTCTTGTAGTCGTTCGTTTCTTTTATCCGCAACTTGGAATCCTGCACTGTCTCACACACGCATGACATTGCCTTCGCTACACTCCATCTGAGTTTTTTTCCCACAATCTGCTTTTCCACTGCTTCACCTCACTTTACATAAAATGATAGCATCATAATGCTATCATTTTATGATAGTCTTGCAAAAAAAAACGCCAAAAATGCAAAAAGTCGTGCTATAATATCCGTATGAGCCACAAACTTTCCGAAAAAGAAAAACGGCAGAGGCTGCTTCTGCGCGACGAAAAGAAAACAGAAAAAGAAATTAACCCCGACCTTGACCAGCGGTGCTACGAAATCCTGCTCATTCTGCGCGAGGCGGAATCGCATCCCGAGGTGAAGTACAATTCCAAATACTTTGAAAAGCATTTCGGAGTCTCGAACGTCACGGTTCTGAGGGCGATACGAAAACTGAAAGATTTGGACTTGATTGAGGAGAAGCAACTCAAAGGCTCTTATGCAATCAAAAAAGAAGCCGAGCAGATTTATTCAAGCGAAACACGCCGGAACATCACGCTTGTCGCGAGCATGAAAGGACTTTTGCAGCAGTATCGGGGAACGCCGCTTTTTGAGAGCGTGCAGAAGCTCATCTATTTTTTGGAGCCGAAAGTCGCGAAGGATGACTCGCTTCTTTCTTCAAGCCGCATCGCCGTTCCGCCGCAGATGGAATACAGCATCAACATCGGGAACTGGGACAAGGTTTACAAGGCAATCCACGAGAACCGAAAAATCCGCTTCCGCTACACTTCGCCTTATGCGAACACGGATGCCGTGCGCACAATCTGTCCGTATCAGCTTCTGCTCGACAACGCCGCGGGCACGGTCTATCTTTTTGCGCACAGCGACTACCACGACGTGGACAACCTCTACACGCTCAACCGCATGGCGGACATCGTTGTTACGGACGAGACGTTCGAGCTGCCGAAGGATTTCGACTTTTTCAGCCGTTGCGCGGGCGGAAGGCTCGGCGCGTTCAAAGGGCGCAAGGTGGAGCGATACAAAATCCGCTTCACTGGCTACGCGAAGTTCTGGATAAAAGAGCACAAATGGGCGGACGACCAGCAGTTCAAGGAGGACGCGGAGTCCACGACAATCACATTCTCCTCCAACCAGTTCGACAGGATTTTCGAGATGAC